>NZ_CP047883.1:1446305-2086958 GCF_013305725.1 Streptococcus mitis | reverse complement strand
TCCTTTCTCCTCCTTTACTATTTAAAAGTTTAATGCTAGACTTATTTTACCATAGATAGTAAGAATTTTCCACAAGCTGTGAAAAATAATCCACAATGTTATCAAGTTTTTTCCACAGGTTGGGGAAAAAATCAGAAACTGTTGATTTATTAAGCTTTTTATTGGAAAAAATAGTGGATAACCTTGTGAGATAAGAAAATAAAAGAACAGCCTTATTTCAGGCTGTTAATAATTCTACTGTATTCTTCTTGGTTTGAGAAAGCAATAATGATTTTGCCACTATCTTTTTTAGACATTTTGATTTTTACATCTAATCCGAGTAGTTTTTTTAACTGTTCTTCTTCATTTTGTATGAAATGATTATTTTTTTGCTGTTTCTTTTGTTTTTTCTCTGTCAGAAGAGATTCTAATTTCCTTACAGAAATGTCTTCCTCGATGATTCGTTGAAAGAAATGGTCTTGTTGTTCCTTATTTAATCCAACTAGCGAACGCGCATGTGCTTGTGATAGTTTGCCTTTTTCTACTTCTGAGAGGATCTGTTCTGGCAAGGACAGCAAGCGAATAGAGTTGCTGATATAAGGACGAGACTTGCCCATTTTATCTGCAATTTCAGCATGGGTAAATCCTTTCTCTACAAGAGATTCATAGGCGCGTGCTTCTTCTATTGGATTTAAATTTTCCCTCTGTAAATTTTCAATGATAGACTGGATCATCATCTCTTGGTCTGAGAGTTGTTTAACAACAGCTGGGATAGACCTTAGACCAGCTAAAAGTGAAGCCCGATAGCGTCTCTCTCCTGCAAGGATTTCATAACCAATAACAGGAGATTGACGAACAATAATCGGTTGAATGACCCCATTTTCTTTGATAGACTGTGCTAGTTCATGTAGTTTTTCTCCATCAAATTCTTTTCGAGGTTGATAGGGATTTTTTTGTATATCTGTGATAGAAATCATTTCAAATTTTTCCATGATTCTACACTAACACATCTTTTCTCTTATGTAAAGCTTTCTTTACATAGATGTCAATTAAGATTCTAAATCACCTGAACTCTTGTCAAGTTTAATAGATGTAGTTTCTTCTTTACCGTTACGATAGTAAGTTATCTTAATGGTGTCTCCGATAGAATGATTGTAAAGAGCACTTTGTAAGTCTGTTGATGAAGCAATGTCTTTGTCATCTACTTTTGTAATAACATCGTATTTTTCAAGGTGACCATTGGCAGGCATATTACCCTGCACAGAACGAACAACTACACCAGATGTAACATTGCTTGGAATATTCAGTCTTCTAATATCACTTGTATTAATATTTGAGAGATTGACCATTTGAATTCCCAAAGCTGGACGAGTCACTTTTCCGTTCTTTTCTAACTGTTCAATAATATTGATAGCATCATTTGCAGGGATTGCAAAACCAAGACCTTCTACAGATGTTCCTCCATTTGTGGCAATTTTACTTGAGGTAATTCCTATAACCTGTCCTTGAATATTGATCAGTGGGCCACCAGAGTTACCTGGGTTAATAGCAGTATCCGTCTGGATGGCTTTTGTAGAAATAGCTTGTCCATCTTCAGATTTTAAAGATACATTTCGATTGAGACTAGATACGATACCTTGAGTGACAGTATTAGCATATTCAGAACCTAATGGGCTACCGATGGCAATAGCAGTTTCTCCTACGGTTAACTTGCTAGAATCACCAAACTCAGCTACTGTTGTCACTTTTTCTGAAGAGATTTTGACGACAGCAATATCAGAGAAAGTGTCCGCTCCGACAATTTCTCCGGGTACTTTAGTTCCATCTGACAAACGAATATCTACTTTGCTGGCGCCATTTATAACGTGATTATTGGTGACAATATAAGCTTCTTTATCATTCTTTTTATAAATAACCCCAGATCCTTCACTAGAGATTTGTTGAGAATCTGTGTCAGTATCATCATTGCCAAATACGCTATTTTGTCTGTTTGCCGAATAAGTAATAACAGAAACAACAGCATCTTTTACTTTGTTAACAGCCTGTGTTGTTGAATTTTCGTTCTTATAGGCAGTCTGTGTAATGGTGCTATTGTTGTTAGAGTTGCTTACACCACTTTTTTGAGTTAGTTGGTTTATTGAAAAGCTACCCAAAGCCCCACTAAAAAAGCTAATGACGATAACGACTAATAATTGAAACCATTTTTTGTAAAATGTTTTTAGATGTTTCATATTTGCCTCCATTTGTTTGAAATTACTGAAAGTATAAACTGACTAGCTTAATTATAACTTAAAAACAAAAGTTTTTCACAGATTGTGGATAACTTTCAAAAATCTGTGGTTTTCTCGGCTAAATTTAAGCTTTTGTTTTGTGAATAAGATGTGAAAAAATAGAGAATATGTTAGAATAGAGTCATGAAAATTAAAGTTGTAACAGTTGGGAAACTGAAAGAAAAGTATTTAAAAGATGGTATCTCAGAGTATTCAAAACGAATTTCTCGATTTGCTAAGCTTGAAATGATTGAGCTGGCAGATGAAAAAACACCAGATAAGGCCAGTGAGTCAGAAAATCAAAAGATTTTAGAAATAGAAGGTCAGAGAATTTTATCAAAAGTTGGTGACCGTGATTTCGTTATTGTGTTGGCTATCGAAGGGAAAACTTTCTCATCAGAAGAATTTAGTAAACAATTAGAAGAAGCTTCTATAAAAGGATTTTCTACTCTTACATTTATTATTGGAGGGAGTCTGGGATTAGCACAGGATGTAAAAAAGAGAGCCAATCTCTCTGTTAGTTTTGGCCGTTTAACCTTGCCCCATCAGTTAATGAGACTAGTCCTTGTTGAACAAATCTATCGGGCTTTTACAATACAGCAGGGCTCTCCCTATCATAAATAGAAAATTGACTTTTAATTGAATTTTTGGTAGAATAGTTGCATTAGGTCTCATAGCTCAGCTGGATAGAGCATTCGCCTTCTAAGCGAACGGTCGCAGGTTCGAATCCTGCTGGGATCAATATAGTAGCAAAGCTGGGAATTTTCCCGGCTTTTTTCTTAAAAAAGTACACTTGGGGATAAAAAAATGACAGTTGAGAGAATTTTATCTAAAACAAAATTCCATTTTGTATAATAGTTTTTGTAAGTTAGCTTACAAGAAAAAAACATTTTAGGAGATTTTATTATGAAAAACACAGTTAAATTGGAACAGTTTGTAGCCTTGAAGGAAAAAGACTTGCAAAAGATTAAAGGTGGGGAAAGTAGGGTTTCAGACATCCTCCTTGATTTTCTTTTCCGACGAAAAAAGTAATGAAATAAGGAGAAAGAGTAATGAATTTACTTGGATTTGGGACAGTTATTGTTCATTTTTTAATTATTAGTCACAGTTACCGTTTAATTTGTAAAGGTCAAATAAAAGCAAAGGAACTATACGTTTTTGGTGCTTATACATTACTAGTGGAAGCAGTACTTGAACTTACCTTCTATTTTCTATCTTTAGATGGGTTAGGAATTGTAACATTTTTATTTCCTTTGGGATTATATTCCTATTTTCGATGGATTAAACAGTATGAGAGGGATAGAGGACTATTTCTAAGTTTACTACTATCTCTTTTATATGAGAGCGCTCATAATTTTCTGTCCGTAACTTTCTCCTCTATAACAGGAGACAATTTTGTTTTACAATATTATTACCCATTCTTTTCCGTTGTAACGGTGTTGACCTATTTTGTTGTCTCAAAAATCATTCATTATTTCCACTTAGAACTAACCTATTTTGACAAGGACTACCTTTATCCTTTCTTGAAAAAAGTATTTATTGCTTTACTACTGCTACATGTTGCATCTTTCGTTTCAGATATAGTAAGTACGATTAAACATTTGAATAGTTTTGGAAGTATTTTATCATCTATTGTCTTTATTTCTCTCCTTTTGACCTTTTTTGCAATGAATTCACATAAAGATCAAATGGAGAAAGAGATTGCTTTGAAGCAGAAGAAATTTGAACAGAAACATTTACAAAACTACACAGATGAAATTGTCGGTCTATATAATGAAATCCGTGGCTTTCGACATGATTATGCTGGTATGCTTGTTAGTATGCAGATGGCAATTGACAGTGGTAATTTACAGGAAATTGACAGAGTTTACAATGAAGTTTTGGTCAAAGCCAATCACAAACTGCGTTCAGATAAGTACACTTACTTTGATTTAAACAACATAGAAGATTCAGCTTTACGAAGTTTGGTTGCTCAGTCAATTGTCTATGCTCGAAATAATGGTGTAGAGTTTACACTGGAAGTAAAAGATATAATTACTAGACTACCAATAGACCTTCTGGATTTGGTTCGTATTATGAGTGTTTTATTGAACAATGCTGTCGAAGGATCGGCTGATAGTTATAAAAAACATATGGAAGTAGCAGTTATTAAGATGGAAACTGAAACAGTTATTGTGATTCAGAATTCATGTAAAATGACGATGACTCCTTCAGGAGATCTATTTGCTTTAGGATTCTCTACTAAGGGAAGAAATCGTGGGGTCGGATTAAATAATGTGAAAGAACTACTAGATAAGTACAATAACATTATTTTAGAAACAGAGATGGAAGGCAGTATATTTAGACAAATCATTAGATTTAAGAGGGAATTTGAATGAAAGTTTTAATTTTAGAAGATGTTATTGAACATCAAGTGAGACTAGAGAGAATATTGGATGAAATTTCGAAAGAATCGAATATTCCAATATCATACAAGACAACGGGAAAAGTTCGTGAGTTCAAGGAATATATTGAAAACGATGAAGTAAACCAGCTTTATTTCCTAGATATCGATATTCATGGAATTGAGAAAAAGGGATTTGAAGTGGCTCAGCTCATTCGTCATTACAATCCTTACGCTATTATCGTCTTTATCACCAGTCGATCAGAGTTTGCAACTCTAACCTATAAATACCAGGTATCAGCCCTAGATTTTGTCGATAAGGATATTAATGATGAGTTATTTAAGAAGAGAATTGAGCAAAATATCTTCTACACGAAGAGTATGTTACTTGAAAATGAAGATGTGGTAGATTATTTTGACTACAATTATAAGGGAAATGATTTAAAAATTCCTTATCATGACATTCTGTATATTGAAACGACAGGAGTTTCTCATAAATTGCGCATTATTGGTAAGAATTTTGCCAAAGAATTTTATGGTACCATGACAGATATTCAGGAAAAGGACAAACATACTCAGAGATTTTATTCTCCTCACAAGTCATTTTTGGTAAATATAGGCAATATCAGAGAAATTGATAGAAAGAATTTAGAAATTGTTTTCTATGAAGACCATCGTTGTCCTATTTCAAGATTAAAAATTAGAAAATTAAAAGATATTCTAGAGAAAAAATCTCAAAAGTGATTGACAATTAGTAAGAAATTGATATAATGGTTATATCTGCTACAGATAGAAGGTCCGTTGGTCAAGGGGTTAAGACACCGCCTTTTCACGGCGGTAACACGGGTTCGAATCCCGTACGGACTATTTTATCCGCCATAGCTCAGTTGGTAGTAGCGCATGACTGTTAATCATGATGTCGTAGGTTCGAGTCCTACTGGCGGAGTATAGATAAAAGGGAACATAGTGTTGTTCCCTTTTTTGTATCAATTTGTATCACCAAGCATCTTCATAAGGAAATCTGTTATTTCTTGAGGACTTTCTTTTTTTCCATGTGCAATCCAAGTTTGACAGACACCAAAAAGTGCATGAGTTAGATAGATGCTACTATATTCTAATTCAGTGGTATTGAGATTTAGTTGCATAAATCGCTTTTGTAAATCTGTGCTGAGCATGATATGAAGTTTATTTCTTAAGAAATTTTGGATTTCTTTAGTCCCATTTTCAGAAAGCAGAGCAGCCAGAAGTGGTTCTGACTCTAGATATTCAAATACTTCTAAAATAGCATCTTTTTTGTGATGAGCATGTTTTTGAAAAATATATTCAAATGTATGGAATAGCTTGCTTTGATAGTGCTCAATCATATCATACTTATCCTTATAGTGCGTATAGAAGCTGGAACGACTAATTCCGGCTTTTTCTGCTAACTTGACAGTAGAAATTTGATCAAATGGTTGTTCCATCAGTAGTTGTACCATAGCATTTTCAACAGTTCGCTTTGTTTTTAAGCGTTTGTTACTTTCTTGCATATTTCCTCCTTGTAAACAAATTAGACTATATGTCTAAAAATGGATTTTTTATCTTGTAATTTAGATTTTTTAATGTATAATCTATTATATCAAAATTTTAGACAATATGTTTAAAAAAGGAGAAACTATGTTTAAAGAATGGAAAGCAATTTTAAAAAGACCAACCTTTATTATTGTCATGATAGGGATTTCTCTTATTCCAGCTCTGTACAATATCATATTTTTGTCATCAATGTGGGATCCATATGGGCAATTGCCTGACTTACCTGTGGCAGTTGTCAATAATGATAAAGAGGCTTCCTATAATGGTAATACTATGGCAATAGGAAAAGACATGGTGTCCAATTTAAAAGAAAATAAAACCTTGGATTTTCATTTCGTGGATGAAGATGAAGGAAAGAAGGGATTGGAAGATGGCGATTACTATATGGTAGTGACTTTACCCAGTGATTTATCTGAAAAAGCAGCTTCTATTTTAACGGATCATCCAGAGCAAATACAAATTGATTATCAGACTTCAAGTGGTCATAGCTTTATTGCCAGCAAGATGAGCGATTCTGCGATGACACAATTGAAGCAGAATGTTTCTACAAATGTAACTGAGACCTATACTAAAGCCTTATTTAACAAAATGATTGATTTAAAGGATGGTATGAGTCAGGCAGCTTCTGGTAGTGAAAAATTAACTGATGGAGCGAATCAGTTAGTGGCAGGAAGTCAAACATTAACTACTAACCTACACTCTTTAGCAGATTCAAGTTTAACATTTTCAAATGGAACGGAGCAGTTTACTAAAGGATTATCCTCTTATGTCTCTGGTGTTGGACAACTTCATCTTGGCTTAGGGAATTTTAATAGTGGTTTAGTTACATATACTGGTGCAGTGAGTCAATTAGATAGTGGGTTAGGTCAATTATCTTCTAAAAGTCCTGAATTAGTAGGAGGAATCAATCAACTATATACTGGTGTAGAGTCCTATACTAGCAGTGTTTCTCAGCTCAATGCTGGTCTTAATCAATTTTCATCTGGTGTTAGTGCCTATACAAACGGAGTGGGAAGTCTTGCAACAGGTGCTAATCAGTTATCCAATCAATCAGCTACACTTCGAATGGGTGTGGAGCAATTAAGTGAAGGAATTCAACAGCTTTCTAGCAAGTTAGATGCTTCGTCTGAGCAAAAAGATCAAATTGCTCAATTATCTTCTGGTTTGAATCAGTTAAATCAAGCTATTCAAAATATTGATGTTGGAGATACAAAACACTTAGATTCTGTTTTATCAAGTATAGTATCTCTTTCTAATCAAATGTTAGCAAGTGCTCAGTCTGATAAAGCGACTACATTAGCAAATATTCAATCGACAGCAGCTTATCAATCATTGACAAGTGAGCAACAAGCTGAGATAAGCGCTTCTGTATCTCAAAATTCGACTGATAGTATTCAATCGGCTCAGTCAATAATAGCTTTAGTACAAGGTTTACAGGGAAGTTTGGAAAACTTACAAAATCAATCTTCAAATCTTTCGACATTAAAAAATCAAGCTAATCAAGTATTACCGCTTGCTTCTACTTCTTTGACAGGATTGTCAAGTGGATTAACAGAAATACAGGGAGCAGTGACGAGTAAATTAGTTCCTGCTAGTCAGTCGATTACATCGGGGGTAAATGCATATACTGCAGGTGTTGATAAAGTTTCTCAAGGCGCAAGTAAACTAAGTGAAAAGAATTCCACCTTGACAGGTAGTTTGGATCAACTAGTTTCAGGCTCAACTACCTTGACACAAAAATCGTTTAACTTGACAGCAGGAGTTGGTCAATTAGTTGAAAAAACTCCAGAATTAGTGTCTGGTATTGAAAAATTATCAAATAGCTCTAACCAATTGAATCAAAAGAGTCAAGAATTAATGGCAGGAGTTGATAAATTACAATCAGGATCTGGTCAATTAGCAGACAAATCCAGTCAGTTACTTTCAGGTGCTTCTCAATTAGAAAGTGGAGCTAATAAATTGGCAGATGGAGCTGGGAAACTAGCAGAAGGTGGAACAAAGTTAACTTCTGGATTGGAAGGTTTACAGACAGGAGTTGCTTCTTTAGGACAAGGATTAGGTAATGCTAGTGATCAACTCAAATCAGCATCTACGGAATCTCAAAATGCAGAGATTTTGTCAAATCCACTCAATCTTTCAAAAACAGACAATGACCAAGTTCCTGTAAATGGAATCGCAATGGCTCCTTATATGATATCAGTTGCTCTCTTTGTTGCAGCAATATCAACGAATATGATCTTTGCGAAGTTACCTTCAGGACGTCATCCAGAGAGTCGTTGGGCTTGGTTGAAATCTCGAGCTGAAATAAATGGTATTATAGCTGTTTTAGCAGGGATTTTGGTATATGGAGGAGTTCATCTTATTGGTTTAACTGCAAATCATGAGATGAGAACATTTATTCTCATTATCCTAACAAGTTTAGTATTCATGTCCATGGTGACCGCTTTAACAACATGGAATAGCCGTATAGGAGCTTTCTTTTCTCTTATTTTGCTTTTATTACAGTTAGCATCAAGTGCAGGTACTTACCCACTTGCCTTGACAAATGATTTCTTTAGAGCTATTAATCCCTGGTTACCAATGAGTTATTCAGTTTCGGGATTACGACAAACAATCTCTATGACAGGAAATATTCATCATCAAGTCGTTTTTCTTGCCGTGATACTAGCTCTATTTATTGGTTTAGGTATGCTAGCCTATCAACCTAAGAAAATGGAAGAAGATTAAAAAAATCGACCGATTAATTGGTCGATTTTTTATGTCTTAGATGACTTTCGTCTGTGATTATAGGTTCCAAATAGTAAGAGAGAAGTAAAGGAACAAATTGCTCCAGTAATAAAACCATTGGGAATAAAGGAAAGTGTAATAGTTCCTTTCCCTTTAGGAATATCAACTTTCATAAAACCAGTTTGAGCTTGTTTAATTTCTATTTTCTTACCATCTTGGTAGGCAGACCAACCTTTGTCATAAGGAATGGTGAAGAAAATAGATGTATCTTGTTGGACATCATATGTAGCAAAAACCTTGTTTTTAGAAGTTGATACTGTTACAGGTTGTTCTTTGATTTTTTGAATAGCCTCAGTTAAAGTTTGGGTATCTAAACGATAGAAGGTAGGAGATTCAAATGATACTTGTGAATTTCCAGGGAAACTAACATTGATATTGAAAGTTTTTTTCTCTTTTGTATATCCTAGATTAAAGAAGGAGAAGACATTATCAGTTGTAAAAGTTTTCTTTTTCCCATTGACAAGTATGTCAACCTTTTTTTGTTTGTCATTAGAAAAGTGAAGGTTTGTGAAAGAAAGATAAACTTGGCTGTTTTCTGGTACTTCAATTTGATACTGGATTGCTGCATCCTCATTTGAAGAACTTGTAACACTGATCAAATCATCAGTATTTTCTGTTTTTTCATAAGGGATTGGAGAAAAATAATCAAAATCGACGTTAGCAAGTTGATTTAAAAATGAGGCTTGATTATCCAAAGTGTGTTCATTGAACTTGACATCATTGTAAACAGATTGACTAGCAAAGGCAATCGGAAGAGAGAATTGATTTTCATATAGGGTAAGATTATCTTTTTGATATACATCTTGGAAACCATACTTATCAATAGGATTTTCTGAGATATTGTATTGGATACCAAATAAACTATCAGACAAAATGCTATTATTGGCATAACGGAGATTGAGATTGGTCCCAGAGGATTTAAACCCAAGCTTATCCAAAGTAGAGCTTGCTGAACGATTTCGAACAGAAGAAAATTGAGAGATTCCATTGTAGTTGAATTTCATACTGTCATTTCCTGTCTGAGTTTCTAGTTTTTCAGTACGAGTAAATTGATTTCCAATATATGTTGAAATAGATTCCATAGCTGGGATATCTCGATTATAAGCACTTCGAGAAGCAAATCCCCATTCCTTAGCAATTCCGTCCATTTGAGATGAAGCATTTAAGCTCATTTCAACCATTATAAATAAAGAGATTAGAATAGCAAATAGATTTACAGAGATAAACTTTTTGATAACTGCAAGGAGTAAAAGAGAATAGACAACTAAAAATTCAAGAGTAAGTAGAATATTCAAATCTGTTAAAAAAGAATAATGCGATTTTAGATAGATAGTAGCTAAAAATCCTGTTACAACAAGAAAAATCGAAGCTAAAAAATTCCAGACTTTAATTTCTTTCAGACGATTTAAGACTTCTGCTGCTGTGTAAATTAACAAGGTAGAGAAAATCCAAGCATAGCGATGTAAAAACATATTTGGAGTATGCATACCTTGCCAAAATAAATCAAGCATTTCTATATAAAAGCTTGCAATTAGAGATGCAAAGAAAATTGCATAGATAAGTTTCACGTGAAACTTAATAGATTTCATCGTAAAAAATAAAATGGTTAAAACAAAGGGAAGTAGTCCAACAAAAATCATTGGGATAGCCCCATACTTTGTTGTATCAAAGGAACCGATGAATTGCTTAGCAAAGAGATCAAGATACCAGCTACTTTCAGTTTGAAACTTTGTAACTTCTGTCAATTTTTCCCCATGTGTCTGTAAATCAAATAGAGTAGGAAGAGTCATAATCAAACTGGCCATTCCTGCTAAAAAGGAAGTAACAATAAAATCAAGAAAAGATGATTTTCGAGTCTTAAAATCCCACGAAATTTGACAGAGATACCAGAAAATAAGAAACAATACTGTCATATAGCCAAAATAATAGTTTTGAATAAACAAGATTGACAGACTTGTAAAGTATAGTAGGCGCTTCTTTTGTGTTATAAGTATATGTAAGCCAGTTATAACTAAAGGAATCAAGATAAAAACATCTAACCAAGTTTTTATCTCTAGTTGACTAACAGAGAAACTCATCAGAGCATAGGAAGTAGATAAAGCTAGTTTTAAAGCCTTAGGAATCGATTGAAATAATTTATTTAAACTAAAGTAAGTTGACAGTCCAATCAATCCAAATTTTAAGAGAGTTGTCAGATAGACAGCATCTGGCATATTCGACAGATTAAAAAAGTAAACTAGAGGTGAAAGGAAACTTCCTAAGTAATAACTAGATAGGGCATAGAAATTTAATCCGAGGCCACTTGTAAAGGTGTAAAACAGACTACCATTTCCATGCAGGATATTTCGTAAAGTTACATCAAAAATAACGTATTGATGAAACCCATCTCCTAATAGTGGAGATGTCTCGCTGTTCCAGTAGATACCTTGAGATAGATATACTCCTGTCATAATCAATAAGGGAATGATGAAAGAAACAAAATAGGTCCAATATGTTTTAAAAAATAATTTCATGTTACCTCATAAAATGTTAGAAAACTCAGCTGGTTAACCCAACTGAGTTTTGAATTTTTTTAGTCTTTCCAAAGTTCTTTAACTTTTGCTTGTACTTCTGCATTTTCTAGGAATTCATCATAGGTTTCATCGATACGGTCAATGACGCCATTTTTAGACAAGACAATGATATGGTTAGCTAGAGTTTGAATAAACTCGTGGTCATGACTGGCAAAGATGATTGATTCTTTAAAGTTTTTCAATCCATCGTTCAAGCTTGAGATAGATTCCAAGTCCAAGTGATTGGTTGGATCATCAAGTACAAGGACATTTGATTTTAAGAGCATGAGTTTTGAAAGCATGACACGAACTTTTTCTCCCCCTGACAAGACGTTGACAGGTTTGTTAACCTCATCTCCAGAGAAGAGCATTCGGCCGAGGAAGCCACGTAGGAAAGTATTGTCATCTTCTTCTTTACTTGCGAATTGACGCAACCAGTCAAGTATTGACTCTCCTCCTGAAAAATCTGCCGAGTTATCTTTTGGCAAGTAAGAACGGCTAGTAGTAACTCCCCACTTGACAGTTCCTTCATAGTCAATGTCCCCCATGATTGCACGAATTAATGCAGTCGTTTGGATGTCATTTTGTCCAATAAGCGCTGTCTTATCACCTGGACGCAAGATGAAACTAATATTATCCAAGATAGTTTCACCATCAATCTTTACAGTTAGATTTTCTACTGTCAAGAGATCATTACCGATTTCACGTTCCGCTTTAAAGTTAATAAATGGATATTTACGACTAGATGGTACAATCTCTTCTAGCTCAATCTTATCAAGCATTTTCTTACGTGATGTTGCTTGTCTTGATTTAGAAGCATTAGCAGAGAAACGAGCAACGAACTCTTGCAATTGTTTAATTTTTTCTTCTGCTTTGGCATTACGGTCTGCTAGCAATTTAGCAGCGAGTTCAGAAGATTCCTTCCAGAAGTCATAGTTTCCGACATAGAGTTTGATTTTTCCGAAGTCAAGGTCGGCCATGTGAGTACATACTTTGTTTAAGAAGTGACGGTCGTGGGATACTACGATAACGGTGTTATCAAAATCAATCAAGAAGTCTTCTAGCCATGTAATTGATTGGATATCCAAACCATTGGTCGGCTCGTCCAAAAGAAGAACATCTGGTTTACCAAAAAGTGCTTTGGCGAGGAGAACTTTTACTTTCTCACCGTTGGCCAATTCACTCATGTTTTGATAGTGCAATTCTTCTGGAATGTTTAGGTTTTGAAGGAGTTGAGAGGCTTCACTTTCTGCTTCCCATCCTCCAAGCTCGGCAAACTCTCCTTCAAGTTCGGCAGCACGCACTCCATCTTCGTCTGAGAAATTTTCCTTCATGTAGATGGCATCTTTCTCTTTCATGATGCTATAAAGTTTTTCATTTCCCATGATAACAACATCAATGGCACGTTCATCTTCATAGTCAAAGTGATTTTGACGAAGAACAGAGAGACGTTCATCTGGACCAAGAGAGATGTGACCAGTAGTAGGTTCGATATCTCCGGCTAAAATTTTTAAAAAGGTTGATTTTCCGGCACCATTAGCACCGATTAATCCGTAAGTATTTCCTTCCGTAAATTTGATATTGACATCATCAAAAAGTTTGCGATCACTAAAACGTAGTGAAACATCAGATACTGTAAGCAATGTTTTTCTCCTATATATGTAATATATTTATTCTACTAGAAAATACAGAAATATTCAAATTTTTATCTGTCAATTTTGTGTAAATTATATTTACAGCATACTTTACACAAATCCGTGAATAGCAAGGTTGATTTATTTTGATAAATTGCGGTTATTTCATTAAAAAAATGCTATAATTGAAGGGACTATATCGAAGGAGAACAAAATGACTAAACCCATTATTTTAACAGGAGACCGTCCAACAGGAAAATTGCATATTGGACATTATGTTGGAAGTCTCAAAAATCGAGTATTATTACAGGAAGAGGGTAAGTATGATATGTTTGTGTTCTTGGCTGACCAACAAGCCTTGACGGATCATGCCAAAGATCCTCAAACCATTGTAGAGTCTATCGGAAATGTGGCTTTGGATTACCTTGCAGTTGGATTGGATCCAAGTAAGTCAACTATTTTTATTCAAAGCCAGATTCCAGAGTTGGCTGAGTTGTCTATGTATTATATGAATTTGGTGTCATTAGCACGTTTGGAGCGTAATCCAACTGTCAAGACAGAAATTGCTCAGAAAGGATTTGGAGAAAGCATTCCGACAGGATTCTTGGTCTATCCAATAGCTCAAGCAGCTGACATCACAGCTTTCAAGGCTAATTATGTTCCTGTTGGGACAGATCAGAAACCAATGATTGAGCAAACTCGTGAAATTGTTCGTTCTTTTAACAATGCATATAACTGTGATGTATTGGTAGAACCGGAAGGTATTTATCCAGAAAATGAGAGAGCGGGTCGTTTACCTGGTTTAGATGGAAATGCTAAAATGTCTAAATCACTCAATAATGGTATTTATTTAGCTGATGATGCGGATACTTTGCGTAAAAAAGTAATGAGTATGTATACAGATCCAGATCATATTCGAGTGGAAGATCCAGGTAAAATTGAAGGCAATATGGTTTTCCATTATCTAGATGTTTTTGGTCGTCCAGAAGATGCTCAAGAAATTGCTGACATGAAAGAACATTATCAACGAGGTGGTCTTGGTGATGTGAAGACCAAGCGTTATCTACTTGAAATATTAGAACGTGAACTTGGTCCTATTCGTGAGCGCCGTATCGAATTTGCTAAGGATATGGGAGAAGTTTATAATATGCTTCAAAAAGGTAGTGAAAGAGCGCGTGAAGTTGCAGGTCAGACCCTATCTGAGGTTAAAGGAGCAATGGGACTTCATTACTTTAACTAGGCTTATTTTACAAGAAACTATCATTTCTATCTCGAAGAAAAGATAGTTTTTTATTTACCCCTGTAACATTTGACAAATTTTTATAGAATGGTATGATAGATACAATATAAAAAGAGTCAAGCTCAAAAAGAAAGAAAAGAGGAAACTTCGAATGTCTAATTGGGACACTAAATTTTTGAAAAAAGGTTTTACCTTTGATGATGTATTGCTTATTCCAGCTGAAAGTCATGTGTTGCCTAACGATGCAGATTTAACAACTAAATTGGCAGATAATTTGACTTTAAATATCCCAATTATTACCTCTGCCATGGACACAGTTACAGAGAGTCAAATGGCCATTGCTATTGCTCGTGCAGGCGGTCTCGGAGTTATCCATAAAAACATGTCAATTGCTCAACAAGCAGACGAGGTTCGTAAGGTAAAACGTTCTGAAAATGGAGTTATCATTGATCCGTTCTTCTTGACGCCTGAACATACAATTGCTGAAGCAGATGAGCTTATGGGTCGTTACCGCATTAGTGGTGTTCCAGTTGTTGAAACACTTGAAAATCGTAAATTGGTTGGTATTTTGACAAACCGAGATCTTCGCTTTATTTCAGACTATAACCAACCAATCTCAAATCATATGACTAGTGAAAATCTTGTTACTGCTCCTGTGGGTACAGACCTTGCAACAGCTGAGAATATTCTTCAAGAACACCGTATTGAAAAACTTCCTTTGGTAGATGAAGAAGGTCGTCTTTCTGGTTTGATTACTATCAAAGATATTGAAAAAGTTATTGAGTTTCCAAATGCTGCTAAAGATGAGTTTGGTCGTCTTCTAGTTGCAGGTGCAGTAGGTGTTACTTCAGATACATTTGAACGTGCAGAGGCTCTTTTTGAGGCAGGAGCGGATGCGATTGTTATTGATACTGCACATGGTCATTCTGCAGGTGTCTTGCGTAAAATTGCTGAGATTCGTGCTCATTTCCCAGATCGTACTTTAATTGCTGGAAATATTGCTACTGCTGAGGGAGCGCGCGCCCTTTATGAAGCAGGCGTAGATGTTGTCAAGGTTGGGATTGGCCCAGGTTCTATCTGTACTACTCGTGTTATTGCTGGTGTTGGTGTTCCACAAGTAACAGCTATCTACGATGCTGCAGCTGTTGCGCGTGAATATGGTAAAACGATCATTGCTGACGGTGGAATCAAGTATTCTGGAGATATTGTAAAAGCCCTTGCTGCAGGTGGAAATGCAGTTATGCTTGGATCAATGTTTGCTGGAACTGATGAGGCTCCAGGCGAAACTGAAATCTTCCAAGGACGTAAGTTTAAGACATACCGTGGTATGGGATCAATTGCTGCTATGAAGAAAGGTTCAAGCGATCGTTACTTCCAAGGTTCTGTCAATGAAGCAAACAAACTTGTTCCAGAAGGAATTGAAGGCCGTGTTGCTTATAAAGGTGCGGCAGCTGATATTGTCTTCCAAATGATTGGAGGTATTCGCTCTGGTATGGGTTACTGTGGTGCAGCTAACCTTAAAGAACTACACGATAATGCTCAATTTATTGAAATGTCTGGTGCTGGTTTGAAAGAAAGCCACCCTCACGATGTACAAATTACTAATGAGGCACCAAATTATTCTATGTAAAAGAAATGAAAAGAACTCCTGCGAAAACAGGAGTTCTTTTACAATGTTGTCAATTTCTATTTACAGCAACTTTACCATCCTGAATAGTGAAAATACTTAGATTTTCTGGTAGATTTTGAAGATGATCTAAGCTTGTTGTTGTAATAAAGGTTTGGATTGAATGAGAAATCGTTTCTAATAATTTTAACTGTCTAGTGTTGTCGAGTTCACTCATGACATCGTCAAGTAATAATATCGGAGATTCTGTAGTAATACTTTCCATTAATTCGATTTCTGCTAATTTTATAGAAAGGACGAGACTACGATGTTGGCCTTGACTTCCGAAACTAGCATCCATCCCATTTATATAAAAAGAAATGTCATCTCGATGAGGACCAACACCGGTGTTCTTTTTAAATAAATCTCTGGACCTACTTTTTTCTAAAGCAATTTTGAAAGATTCTGATAAGTCTTCTTTTTCAGTTGGCTTTACAGAAGATTGATAGGCTATTGACAACTCTTCAATCTGATTAGAGAGTTCAAAATGTTTCTTACGGCCAAAATGCTCTAGTTTTTTTATAAAATCTAAGCGGTGATTCATTACACAACATCCATAATCGACTAGCTGATCATCTAGTACTGAAAGGAAGGTTTCATCTATTTTTTGAGCTGATTTTAGATAGGTATTTCTTTGCTTAAGAATATGGTTATAATTGGTTAAATCTGATAAATAGATTGGCTTAATTTGCCCAAGCTCCATATCAATGAATTTTCGTCGAACTGAAGGTGCTCCTTTAATTAGTTGTAGATCTTCAGGAGCAAATAGGACAACATTCATGTGTCCGACATAATCTGAAAGGCGTGCCTGTTTTAAGTGATTAACTTTTGTCACACGGCCTTTTTGTGTTAGTTCGATTTCGAGAGGAATGGATCCAGTTTTTTTCTGAACAAGACCTGAAAGATGAAGCTGTTCCTTATCAAAATGAATGAGATTTTTATCTGTTCGAGTTCGATGACTGCGTGTTAAGGCTAAAAAATAGATAGCCTCTAACATATTTGTTTTACCTTGTGCATTGCGTCCTAAAAAGATATTTAATTTAGGATTAAAGTCTATTTTCGTCTCTTTGTAGTTACGAAAAGTTTTGAGAGATAGGTGTTGTAGCCACATGATTATCTACCAGGGAATCGTGGAGCTTGTTTGCTTTTTGGTGATGAAGTAGGTTTAGAGTTGTCTTTCTTTACTCCCTTATTCATCTTCTTGACAAGTTTAGCGATTCGTTCTTTTTCAACTTTATCATCTTGGTATTCATCTTGTTCTTCAGAAGTAGGTTGTGTCAACAAGATGTCAATATTCATGTCAGGGATGTCAACTTTATCACCAATACGAAGTTTTTTACCACGACGATTTTCTAATTCCCCATTAAAGTAAACAGAATGTTCAGAGAGAAATGATTTAATAGCTCCTCCGCTATGTGTAATTCCAAGTTCTTTGAGTAGTGCTTGGAGGGTAATAAATTCTTCAAATAATTTGTATTCCATAATTCACCTCAATCTTTGGTATTATACCATATTTTCCTAAAAATAGTGAGAGAAACAAGGAGTAATGTAAGCGATTTTTATTTCAAAAGTGTTACAGAGAACAAGAAAATTTCAGGTTTTCGTGATATAATAGAATTCTGTATATAAGGAGGTAAATCATGGAGTTAGTGCATGGAATTTCAACACATTTTATCCAATCAAAAAAGTTTAAAACGAACAAAATCGCCGTGCGTTTTACCGCTCCATTATCCCTCGATACGATTGCAGGTCGCATGTTGAGTGCGAGTATGCTAGAGACTGCTAATCAGATGTACCCTACTTCTCAAGCTTTGAGAAAACATTTGGCCAGTCTATACGGTACAGATATGTCAACCAATTGTTTCAGAAGAGGGCAAAGTCACATTGTAGAATTGACATTTAACTATGTTCGTGATGAGTTTTTAAGTAGGAAAAATGTGTTAACTTCTCAGGTTTTGGAACTTTTAAAAGAAACTCTTTTTTCCACCGTAGTAGTTGATAATGGGTTTGATTCGGACTTATTTGAAATTGAGAAAAAACAATTGTTAGCAAGTTTAGCAGCTGATATGGATGATTCTTTTTATTTTGCACATAAAGAATTGGATAAATTGTTTTTTCATGATGAACGTCTTCAATTGGAATATAGTGATTTACGAAATCGTATTTTAGCTGAAACTCCACAAAGTTCTTATTCTTGTTTCCAAGAATTTTTGGCCAATGATCGAATAGATTTCTTTTTCCTAGGTGATTTTAATGAGGTTGAAATTCAAAATGTATTAGAATCATTTGACTTTAAAGGTCGAAAAGGAGATGTGATGGTTCAGTATTGTCAACCTTATTCCAATATCCTTCAGGAAGGTATGGTTCGGAAAAATTTGGGACAATCCATTTTGGAATTAGGCTATCATTGCCCTTCTGAATATGGTGATGAGCAACATTTACCCATGATTGTAATGAATGGTTTACTTGGTGGATTTGCTCACTCTAAGCTCTTTACAAACATCCGTGAAAATGCTGGATTGGCTTACACTATTTCAAGTCAGCTTGATTTGTTTAGTGGATACTTGAGGATGTATGCTGGTATCGATCGAGAAAATCGTAACCAGGCTCGTAAAATGATGAATAATCAACTGATTGATTTAAAAAAAGGATATTTTACAGAGCTTGAGTTAGAGCAAACAAAGGAAATGATTCGTCGGTATCTGTTACTTTCTCAAGATAATCAAAGTTCATTGATTGAACGTGCTTATCAAAATGCCTTACTTGGAAAATCTTCAGCAGACTTTAAAAGTTGGATTGCAAAACTCGAGCAAGTTGACAAAGATGCTATTTGTAGAGCAGCTAATAATGTGAAACTACAGGCGATTTACTTTATGGAAGGAATAGAATGACAAAGGTTGTTTTTGAAGAAAAATACTATCCAGCTGTAAAAGAAATGGTTTATCGAACTCGTTTGTCAAATGGATTGACAGTTGCTCTTTTGCCTAAAAAGGAATTTAAAGAGGTTTACGGGAGTGTAACTGTACAGTTTGGTTCGGTAGATACGCTTGTCACAGAAGTTTACGGAGATGTAAAAGAATATCCTGGAGGAATTGCTCATTTTCTTGAACATAAATTATTTGAGAGAGAAGATGCTAGCGATTTGATGTCGGCTTTTACGAGTCTAGGTGCAGATAGTAATGCCTTTACAAGCTTTACAAAAACAAGTTATCTTTTTTCAGCAACGGATCATTTTTTAGAAAATTTAGACTTACTTGATGAATTGGTAACATCAGCACATTTTACTGAAGATTCCATTTTAAGAGAGCAGGATATTATTCAGCAAGAACGAGAAATGTATCAAGATGATCCAGATTCGTGTTTATTCTTTTCAACTTTAGCGAATTTGTATCCTGGCACACCTTTAGCAACTGATATAGTTGGAAGTGAGGAGTCAATTTCCCAAATTAATCTAACTAATTTGCAAGAAAATTTTACAAGATTTTACAAACCTGTAAATATGTCTCTGTTTTTAGTTGGTAATTTTGATGTGGAAAGAGTACAGGACTATTTTGAAAGCAAAGAACTGAAAGATTCAGATGTTCATGAAGTGGCAAGAGAAAAGTTGCTTTTACAAGCTGTAAAGCAAACAGACAGTATGAGAATGGAAGTGTCTTCTCCAAAACTAGCGATTGGTATTAGAGGTAAACAAGATGTTGCTGAGGATGATTGCTATCGACATCATATTTTATTAAAATTATTATTTTCAATGATGTTTGGTTGGACTTCGGATCGTTTTCAAAAATTATATGAATCAGGTAAAATTGATGCGTCCTTATCTCTGGAAGTTGAAGTAACAAGTCGCTTTCATTTTGTTATGTTGACAATGGATACAAAAGAGCCAGTTGCTTTATCTCATCAGTTTAAAAAGGCTATTCGTAATTTCACAAAGGATTTAGATATTACAGAGGATCATTTAGACATTATCAAAAGAGAGATGTTTGGAGAATTTTTCAGTAGCATGAACTCTCTTGAATTTATTGCAACGCAATATGATGCTTTTGGACAAGGTGAGACAATCTTTGATTTGCCGAAAATTTTACAGGAAATTACTTTAGAGGATGTCCTTGATGCTGGACACCATTTAATAGATGATGGTGACATAGTTGATTTTACAATATTTCCATCATAGTAACCTATCATAATCGACACTAGAAAGAAGGAATGACAAGTATGAGGAAAAAAACAATTGGTGAGGTTTTACGTTTAGCTAGAACCAACCAAGGGTTAACTTTAGAAGAATTACACAAAAAAACAGAAATTCAGTTGGATATGTTGGAAGCGATGGAAGCTGATGATTTTGATCAACTTCCTAGTCCATTTTATACTCGTTCTTTTTTGAGAAAGTATGCGTGGGCAGTTGAGCTAGATGAGCGAATTGTCTTGGATGCTTATGATTCTGGGAGCATGATTACTTATGAAGAAGTAGATGTTGATGAAGAGGAGTTGACAGGTAGGAGACGTTCAAGTAAGAAAAATAAGGCATCATTTTTACCTTTATTTTATTTTATACTCTTTGCATTATCGATTGTCATTTTTGTGACCTATTATGTTTGGAATTATCTCCAGACTCAACCTGAGCGTTCATCTGCGTCTAGTTATAGTGTAGTCCAAGCAACAAGCTCAACTAGTTCTGTAACTTCATCCTCAAGTAGTAGTTCATCAAGTAGCTCTTCGAATATGGAACCAGCTATAACGGTATCAGGTGAAGGAAATCAAGTAGAAGTTGCTTATAAAACGAGTAAGGAAACTGCAAAATTACAATTATCAGTCTCAGATGCTAGAAGTTGGGTTAGTGTTTCAGAAAGTGAGCTTGAGGGTGGAGTGACCTTATCACCAGATAATAAAAGTGCGGAAACAACAGTTTCAACTAAAAATTCTGTGACCATTACTTTAGGTGTTGTCAAAGGTGTAGCTTTAACAGTAGATAATCAGACCGTTGACTTATCAAAATTAACAGCTCAGACTGGAAAAATCACTGTAACCTTTACTAAAAATTAAGGAAAAACGAATGAAAAAAGAACAAATTCCAAATCTCTTAACAATAGGTCGAATTCTCTTTATACCTATTTTTATCTTTATTTTAACGGTAGGAAATTCGATAGAGAGTCATATAGTAGCAGCTATTATCTTTGCTATTGCCAGTATTACCGATTATTTAGATGGATATTTAGCTCGTAAATGGAATGTGGTCAGTAATTTTGGTAAATTTGCAGATCCCATGGCGGATAAGTTACTAGTTATGTCGGCTTTTATTATGTTGATTGAGTTAGGAATGGCTCCGGCTTGGATTGTTGCAGTGATTATCTGTCGTGAGTTGGCTGTGACAGGTTTAAGACTTTTATTGGTTGAAACTGGTGGAACAGTTTTAGCAGCAGCAATGCCTGGAAAAATTAAAACTTTCAGTCAGATGTTTGCCATTATTTTCTTGCTATTACACTGGACTTTGATTGGCCAAGTTCTACTTTATGTAGCCTTGTTTTTCACTATCTACTCTGGCTATGATTATTTCAAGGGTAGTGCCTATGTATTTAAAGGGACATTTGGTTCGAAATGAAATCAATAATTGATGTAAAAAATCTTTCTTTTCGCTATAAGGAAAGTCAGGAATACTACGATGTGAAGGGTATTACGTTTCACGTGAAACGTGGAGAATGGCTTTCGATTGTAGGGCATAATGGTAGTGGTAAATCAACGACGGTTCGATTAATTGATGGTTTACTGGAAGCAGAATCTGGAGAGATTGTAATTGATGGGCAACGTTTGACTGAGGAAAATGTTTGGAATATACGTCGTCAAATCGGTATGGTTTTTCAAAATCCAGACAATCAATTTGTTGGAGCGACTGTTGAAGATGATGTTGCCTTTGGTTTGGAAAATCAGGGACTTTCTCGTCAAGAAATGAAAAAGAGAGTGGAAGAAGCTCTGGATTTGGTTGGCATGTTGGACTTTAAAAAGAGAGAGCCAGCGCGTCTATCAGGTGGTCAAAAGCAACGTGTTGCTATTGCAGGTGTTGTAGCCCTAAGACCAGCGATTCTAATTCTAGATGAGGCAACGAGTATGTTGGATCCTGAGGGGCGTAGAGAACTGATTGAGACAGTAAAAGGAATTCGAAAAGACTATGATATGACGGTCATTTCCATTACACATGATTTGGAAGAAGTCGCCATGAGTGATCGTGTATTGGTCATGAAAAAAGGGGAAATTGAATCAACCAGTAGCCCAAGAGAACTTTTCTCTCGAAATGATTTAGATCAAATTGGATTAGACGATCCTTTTTCCAATCAATTAAAATATTCTTTGAGCCAGAATGGCTATGATTTACCTGAAAATTATTTGACAGAAAGTGAGCTAGAGGATAAGCTATGGGAATTGCTCTAGAAAATGTGAGTTTTACGTACCAAGAAGGGACTCCCTTAGCTTCAACAGCTTTGTCGGATGTTTCTTTGACGATTGAAGACGGTTCTTATACGGCTTTAATTGGCCACACAGGTAGTGGTAAATCAACTATTTTACAACTATTAAATGGTTTATTGGTGCCAAGTCAAGGGAGTGTGCGAGTTTTTGATACCTTAATCACCTCTACTTCTAAAAATAAAGATATTCGTCAAATTAGAAAACAGGTTGGCTTGGTATTTCAGTTTGCTGAAAATCAGATTTTTGAAGAAACGGTTTTGAAAGACGTTGCTTTTGGACCGCAAAATTTTGGAGTTTCTGAAGAAGATGCGGAGCAGATTGCGCGTGAAAAACTGGCTCTGGTTGGAATTGATGAATCACTTTTTAATCGTAGCCCGTTTGAGCTGTCAGGTGGACAAATGAGACGTGTCGCCATTGCAGGCATACTTGCAATGGAGCCAGCTATATTAGTCTTAGATGAACCCACAGCAGGCCTGGATCCCCTGGGAAGAAAAGAGCTGATGAATTTGTTCAAAAAGCTTCACCAATCAGGGATGACCATCGTCTTGGTAACACATTTGATGGATGATGTTGCCGAATATGCGAATCAAGTCTATGTGATGGAAAAGGGACGTTTAGTTAAAAGGGGGAAACCGAGTGATGTCTTTCAAGATGTTGTCTTCATGGAAAAAGTACAGTTGGGAGTACCTAAAATTACGGCCTTTTGTAAACGATTGGTTGATAGAGGCGTGTCATTTAAACGATTACCGATTAAGATAGAGGAGTTCAAGGAGTCGCTAAATGGATAGTATGATTTTGGGGCGTTATATCCCAGGGAATTCGATTGTTCACCGATTGGATCCACGTAGCAAATTGCTTGCTATGATGTTACTGATTTTAATCGTTTTTTGGGCTAATAATCCCTTGACGAATCTAATTCTTTTTATAGCGACAGGGATCTTTATTGCCTTGTCAGGAGTATCTCTTTCATTTTTTATTCAGGGCTTGAAGTCTATGTTTTTCTTGATTGCCTTTACAACTATTTTTCAACTATTTTTCATTTCTAATGGGAATGTTTTATTTGAGTTTTCGTTTGTTAGAATCACGGATTATGCTTTGCAACAAGCTGGGATTATTTTTTGTCGCTTCGTATTGATTATTTTCTTTTCAACTTTGTTAACCTTAACGACCATGCCCTTAAGTTTGGCATCAGCTGTCGAAGCTTTATTAGCACCTTTAAAGCGTGTGAAAGTTCCAGTTCATGAAATTGGCTTAATGCTATCTATGAGTTTGCGTTTTGTTCCGACATTAATGGATGATACGACGCGGATTATGAATGCACAGAAAGCGCGTGGAGTGGATTTTGGTGAAGGAAGCATTGTTCAAAAGGTGAAGGCGATGATTCCTATTTTGATTCCTCTTTTTGCGACAAGTTTGAAACGTGCGGATTCCTTGGCTATCGCTATGGAAGCGCGTGGTTATCAGGGTGGAAAAGGCAGAAGTCAATACCGACAATTGGAATGGACTCGAAAGGATACGCTGACTATTCTTGTCATTATCGTACTTGGTTGTTGCTTATTTTTCTTAAAATCTTAGTAGCTTTTAGGAATTGATAAAAAGTTACTGTAACAGTTTTTGATATAAAGGTAGGGATATGAATCGTTTTAAAAAATCAAAATATGTCATTATTGTTTTTGTCACTGTTCTGCTTGTGTCAGCTCTCTTAGCGACGACTTATTCAAGTACAATTGTGACAAAATTAGGAGATGGAATCTCATTGGTTGATAGGGTTGTACAAAAACCTTTTCAGTGGTTTGATTCTGTCAAATCAGATTTGGCTCATTTGACACGAACTTATAATGAAAATGAAAGTTTGAAGAAACAGATTTACCAATTAGAAGTTAAATCGAATGAGGTGGAAAGTTTAAAGACGGAGAATGAACAACTGCGTCAATTGCTTGATATGAAGTCCAAGTTGCAAGCTACAAAGACTTTAGCAGCAGATGTTATTATGCGTTCTCCGGTATCTTGGAAGCAGGAGTTAACCCTAGATGCAGGCAAATCAAAAGGGGCTTCTGAAAACATGTTAGCCATTGCAAATGGTGGTTTGATTGGGAGTGTTTCAAAAGTAGAGGAGAACTCTACTATGGTCAACCTTCTGACAAATACGGAAAATGCTGATAAGATTTCTGTTAAAATTCAACATGGTTCTACTACAATTTATGGAATTATTGTTGGCTATGACAAGGAAAATGAAGTTCTCAAAATTAGTCAATTAAATAGTAGTAGCGATATTAGTGCAGGAGATAAGGTGACCACTGGTGGATTGGGAAATTTTAACGTTGTTGATATTCCTGTTGGTGAAGTGGTTGCTACAACGCATAGTACGGACTACTTGACACGAGAAGTAACTGTTAAATTGAGTGCAGATACTCATAATGTGAGTGTGATAGAATTAGTGGGGAATTCATAATGAGACAGTTGAAGCGGGTTGGAGTATTTTTATTGCTTCCTTTCTTTGTTCTAATTGATGCCCATATTAGCCAGCTTTTGGGCTCATTATTTCCCCATGTACAGTTAGCTAGTCATTTTCTATTTTTGTTTCTCTTATTTGAGACGATTGAAGTATCAGAGTATCTCTATTTAGCCTATTGTTTTGTGGTGGGTTTAGTTTATGACATTTACTTTTTCCACTTGATAGGGATTGCGACTCTGTTGTTCGTCTTGTTGGGAGTATTTCTCCATAAATTTAATAGCGTTATTTTATTGAATCGTTGGACGAGAATGTTGGCAATTATTGTCATAACTTTTCTATTTGAGATGGGGGCATATATACTTGCATTAATGGTAGGTTTAACTGTGGATAGTATGTCTTTGTTTATAGTCTATAGTTTAGTTCCATCAATGATTTTGAATTTTGTCTGGATAGTCATTTTCCAGTTTATTTTTGAAAAATATTATCTATGAGAAAGAAATACAAATGTAATAAAGGCGTAATATTTATTATGTCTTTTTTTGGTATACTAGTATTGTCTTAAATAGAAGGAGTATCTACATAATATGAAGAAAAAAATCTTAGCGTCACTTTTACTAAGTACAGTGATGGTTTCTCAAGCAGCTGTTTTAACAACTGCGCATGCAGAGACTACTGATGAAAAAATTGCTGCTCAAGATAATAAAATTAGTAACTTAACAGCACAACAACAAGAAGCTCAAAAACAAGTAGATCAAATCCAAACACAAGTTTCAACAATTCAAACAGAACAGTCTAATCTGCAAACAGAAAATGAAAGATTACAGGCAGAATCTAAAAAGCTTGAAGGAGAGATTACTGAGCTTTCTAAGAATATTGTTGCTCGTAATGATTCGTTGGAAAAGCAAGCTCGTAGTGCTCAAACAAATGGGGCGGCGACTAGCTACATTAACACAATTGTAAACTCAAAATCAATTACTGAAGCTATTTCACGTGTTGCAGCTATGAGTGAGATTGTATCAGCTAACAATAAAATGTTAGAACAACAAAAGGCTGATAAAAAGTCAATTGCTGAAAAGCAAGTTGCTAATAATGAAGCTATCAACACAGTAATCGCTAATCAACAAACACTTGCTGACGATGCACAAGCGTTGACAACTAAACAAGCAGAGTTGAAAGTTGCTGAGTTAAACCTTGCTGCTGAGAAAGCTACCGCTGAGGATGAAAAAGCAAGTTTACTTGATCAAAAAGCGGCGGCAGAAGCAGAAGCCAAAGCAGCAGCAGAAGCAGAAGCAGCTTATAAAGCTAAACAAGCAAGTCAACAACAAACGGTTGTTGATTCTGGGAATACAACTTTCACAGCACAAGTTCAAGCAGTATTTAGTTCGTCTGAATCATCTTCAAGCAGTGCTTCAACAGAATCAACAAGCTATACTCCTGCGCCAGTGACACATCGTCCAACATATAGTACAAATGCTTCAAGTTATCCAACAGGAGAGTGTACATGGGGTGCTAAGACATTGGCACCTTGGGCTGGAGACTACTGGGGTAATGGAGCACAGTGGGCTACAAGTGCAGCAGCTGCAGGATTCCGTACAGGATCTACACCTCAAGTTGGTGCGATTGCATGTTGGAATGATGGTGGATATGGACACGTAGCCGTGGTTACAGCTGTTTCATCATCAACAAGTATCCAAGTATCTGAATCAAACTATGGTGGAAACCGTACAATCGGAAATAAACGTGGATGGTTCAATCCTACTACAACTTCAGAAGGTTTTGTAACATATATCTATCCAAACTAATGAATAAAATGAAGAGGCTCGATTTGAGTCTCTTTTATAATTTATATAGTTACCTTACTTTAAAAATCTACTAAAATCACTTGAAAATATTGAAAAAGTATGGTAAAATGAAATTTGTCGTGTGAACGATAATACTCATTCTTGATGAATTGTGAAACAGTTGCCCTTGGGTCGTTTTGCGAGTTGAAGTCAAGAAGAGGAAAAAAACAAAAAGGAGAAATACTCATGGCAGTAATTTCAATGAAACAACTTCTTGAGGCTGGTGTACACTTTGGTCACCAAACTCGTCGCTGGAACCCTAAGATGGCTAAGTACATCTTCACTGAGCGTAACGGAATCCACGTTATCGACTTGCAACAAACTGTAAAATACGCTGACCAAGCTTACGATTTCATGCGTGATGCAGCAGCTAACGATGCAGTTGTATTGTTCGTTGGTACTAAGAAACAAGCAGCTGATGCAGTTGCTGAAGAAGCAGTACGTTCAGGTCAATACTTCATCAACCACCGTTGGTTGGGTGGAACTCTTACAAACTGGGGAACAATCCAAAAACGTATCGCTCGTTTGAAAGAAATCAAACGTATGGAAGAAGATGGAACTTTTGAAGTTCTTCCTAAGAAAGAAGTTGCACTTCTTAATAAACAACGTGCACGTCTTGAAAAATTCTTGGGTGGTATCGAAGATATGCCTCGTATCCCAGATGTTATGTACGTAGTTGACCCACATAAAGAGCAAATCGCTGTTAAAGAAGCTAAGAAATTGGGAATCCCAGTTGTAGCGATGGTTGACACAAATACTGATCCAGATGATATCGATGTAATCATCCCAGCTAACGATGACGCTATCCGCGCTGTTAAATTGATCACAGCTAAATTGGCTGACGCTATCATCGAAGGACGTCAAGGTGAAGATGCAGTAGCAGTTGAAGCAGAATTTGCAGCTTCAGAAGCTCAAGCAGATTCAATCGAAGAAATCGTTGAAGTTGTAGAAGGCGACAACGCTTAATTTATACAAATAGTAATTACCTAGGAGGGCGGGGCTTAGCCCGGCTCTCCTATTTTTAAAAAATATAGGAGAATCAAAATGGCAGAAATTACAGCTAAACTTGTAAAAGAGTTGCGTGAAAAATCTGGTGCCGGAGTTATGGACGCTAAAAAAGCGCTTGTAGAAACAGACGGTGACATCGAAAAAGCGATTGAATTGCTTCGTGAAAAAGGTATGGCTAAGGCAGCTAAGAAGGCTGACCGTGTTGCTGCAGAAGGTTTGACTGGTGTTTACGTTAACGGTAATGTTGCAGCAGTTATTGAAGTAAACGCTGAAACTGACTTCGTTGCGAAAAACGCTCAATTCGTTGAATTGGTAAATACTACAGCTAAAGTTATTGCTGAAGGAAAACCTTCTAATAATGAAGAAGCACTTGCTTTGACAATGCCTTCAGGTGAAACTCTTGAAGCTGCATACGTATCTGCAACAGCAACTATCGGAGAAAAAATCTCATTCCGTCGCTTTGCTTTACTTGAAAAAACAGATGCACAACACTTTGGAGCATACCAACACAATGGTGGACGTATCGGTGTTATCTCTGTTATTGAAGGTGGAGATGAAGCACTTGCTAAACAATTGTCAATGCACATCGCAGCGATGAAACCAACAGTTCTTTCTTATAAAGAATTGGATGATCAATTCGTTAAAGATGAGTTGGCACAATTGAACCACGTTATCGACCAAGACAACGAAAGCCGTGCAATGGTTAATAAACCAGCTCTTCCACACTTGAAGTATGGATCAAAATCTCAATTGACTGATGAAGTGATTGCTCAAGCTGAAGCTGACATCAAAGCTGAGTTGGCTGCAGAAGGTAAACCAGAAAAAATCTGGGACAAAATCATCCCAGGTAAAATGGATCGCTTCATGCTTGACAACACTAAAGTTGACCAAGCTTACACACTTCTTGCACAAGTATACATCATGGATGACAGCAAGACAGTTGAAGTATATCTTGAATCAGTTAACGCTTCAGTAGTTGAGTTCGCTCGCTTTGAAGTTGGTGAAGGTATCGAAAAAGCTGCAAATGACTTCGAAGCTGAAGTTGCAGCTACAATGGCAGCAGCCTTGAATAACTAATTATAGAAAGGAAGTAAATTTGCTTCCTTTTTTCTATGCAGTCGATCCCTATAGGGAGAGTTTCCTATTTTCAAGGTAAAAATAAAAAGCCCTATAATAAGGGCCAATTGTATTTAGGAGACTACACTTCAAATTCATAGAGTGCTGTAGAGAGATAACGTTCACCGTTATCTGGTGCTAGAGCAAGAACTTTTTTACCTGTACCTAATTTCTTGGCAACCTCGATGGCTCCGTAGATAGCTGCAGCTGAAGAAATCCCTACAAGGAATCCTTCTTTTCCACCAATTTCACGGCCGAGTGCTAGTGCATCGTCTGACGTTACACGAACGATACCATCATAAGCCTTTGTATCCAGTGTATCAGGAATAAATCCAGCTGAGATACCTTGAATTTTGTGAGGGCCAGGTTTTTCACCAGACAGAATAGCAGATTCGTCTGCTTCTACTGCAAAAACTTGAATACTTGAATTTGCTGTTTTGAGTGCATGAGAAACACCAGAAATTGTTCCACCAGTACCAACTCCAGCAACAAAGGCATCTAATCCATCTTTACCGAAAGCAGCCAGTATCTCAGCTCCTGTTGTTCTTTCATGTACTTCTGGATTAGCTGGATTGTCAAATTGTAGTGGTAGGAAACCATCACGTTCAGCAGCGATTTCTTGAGCCTCAGCAATAGCACCTTTCATTCCTTCGCTACCAGGAGTTAGGACGAGTTCAGCGCCATAAGCTTGGATAATCTTACGTCGTTCTACACTCATAGTTTCAGGCATAACGATGACAACTTTATATCCTTTAGCAGCACCTACCCATGAAAGTCCAATACCAGTGTTTCCACTTGTTGCTTCAACAATAGTAGAACCAGGTTTCAGAATCCCCTCTTGTTCAGCTTTTTCAATCATGCTAAGAGCAATACGGTCTTTTACAGACGAACCAGGGTTGAATGCTTCAAGCTTTACGTAAACGTCCGCAGCACCTTCTGGAACAATGTTGTTGAGTTTAACAATCGGTGTTTGTCCGATTAATTCAGTAATGTTGTTATAAATAGACATATGGATACCTCTTTGTATAAGATATTTCTAGTATAACGCTATCTATACCATTTGTAAAATATAGAAATCCTATCGAAGCGATAGGATTTTTTTATATCATAGGTCTAAGCCGTTAATTTTTAAGCGATTGTAGTAGGCTAATTCTAGTAAATATGTATAAAGTGGAACGATATCCGTTTTCTTAGGAAATTCAAATTTATGAGAACTAAAATGTTCATTATGTGCTTTTAGAAAGATATTTTCTAAATAAGTAATAGTAATTTCACTATCATCTATACCTGCTCCTGCAGTTTCCATTTCAACGTTAACAATATTCATCAAAAAAATTGATTTAATGGACATCTTACGACCAGTAGCGCCTTGTTTATCTGTAAAGATAATACGGATATTTGTAAATATAATTGAGTCACGAATCAGTTTATATCCACTTTGAATTTCTTCATTTTCTAGTAGATATTGTCCATATTCTTTGATAAGAGTTTCTTTGTTTTGCTCGCTAAAGTTACCAGCCAGTCCCTGAATGAATTTTCCAAATGCCATTTTTTTCTCCTTTATTTACACTAAGTTTACAGGAACTTCAACTTCACGTAAACCTTGATCAGTTAAAGTAACTTTTCCATTAAAAAATTCCACAAGTGAAGCTTTAATATTATCTTTTTCTTCTTTATCAACATAAATCATCGTATCGACTTGATCTGTAAAGTTTGTCTCAAGTTCCATGAGATCATGTTCCTTAAGGAAGTTACTGTACTCTTGGTACTGAGCATAAGACATTTGAATAGCAATGCCAGCTTGTTCCTTTATTTCAATGATGCCAATTTTCTTGACAGCTAAGGCAACACTGCCGGCGTAAGCACGAATCAATCCTCCAGCGCCTAGCTTAATGCCTCCAAAGTAGCGTGTCACTACTACACAGACATTAGTAAGATTGTGATTTTCTAGTACCCCAAGCATGGGAACGCCAGCAGTACCACTGGGTTCACCATCATCACTTGTCCGTTTAATTTCACTACGTTCCCCAATGATAAAGGCTGAGCAGTTATGCGTAGCTTTGTAGTGTTCTTTTTTGATGGCAGTAATAAAGTCCCGAGCCTCTTCTTCGCTATAAACACGCTTGGCATGACAGATAAAGCGTGATTTTTTAATTTCTTCTTGGACTTGACCGTCCTCTTTAATTGTTCTAAATTCCATGATTTAATTGTACTAAAAAATTATCTAAAGCGCTAGGTTTTTACGAATAAAGAAGTATGAAAGTAAATCCAAATTATCTCGGTCGTTTGTTTACTGAGAATGAATTAACAGAAGAGGAACGTCAGTTGGCGGAGAAACTTCCAGCTATGAGAAAGGAGAAGGGGAAATTGTTCTGCCAACGTTGTAATAGTGCTATTCTAGAAGAATGGTATTTACCCATAGGTGCTTACTATTGTCGGGAGTGCTTAATTATGAAGCGAGTTAGGAGTGATCAATCTTTATACTATTTCCCACAGGAGGATTTTCCGAAGCAAGATGTTCTTAAATGGCGTGGTCAATTAACCCCTTTTCAAGAGAAGGTGTCAGAGGGACTGATTCAAGCGGTAGACAAGCAAGAACCAACGTTAGTTCATGCGGTTACAGGAGCTGGAAAGACAGAAATGATTTATCAAGTAGTGGCCAAAGTGATTGATGAAGGTGGTGCAGTATGTTTGGCCAGTCCTCGCATAGATGTTTGTTTGGAGCTATACAAGCGCCTGCAACAGGATTTTTCTTGCGAGATAGCCCTCCTACATGGAGAATCAGATCCGTATTTTCGAACACCATTAGTTGTTGCGACGACCCATCAGTTATTGAAGTTTTATCAAGCTTTTGATTTGCTGATAGTGGATGAAGTAGATGCTTTTCCTTATGTTGACAATCCAACGCTTTACTACGCTGTCAAGAATAGTGTAAAGGAGAATGGCTTGAGAATTTTTTTAACAGCGACTTCGACCGATGAGTTAGATAGGAAGGTTCGCATAGGAGAACTAAAACGATTGAGCTTGCCAAGACGATTTCATGGAAATCCGTTGATTATTCCTAAACCTGTCTGGTTATCGGATTTTAATCACTTTTTAGAGAAAAATCGGTTGTCACCAAAGTTAAAGTCCTATATTGAGAAGCAGAGAAAGACAGCTTATCCGTTACTTATTTTTGCTTCAGAAATTAAGAAAGGGGAGCAGATAAAAGAAATTTTACAGGAGCAATTTCCAAATGAGAAAATTGGCTTTGTATCTTCTGTAACAGAAGATAGATTAGAGCAGGTACAAGCTTTTCGAGATGGAGAACTGACAATACTTATCAGTACGACAATATTGGAGCGTGGAGTTACCTTCCCTTGTGTGGATGTTTTCGTAGTAGAGGCCAATCATCGCCTGTTTACCAAGTCTAGCTTGATTCAGATTGGTGGACGAGTTGGGCGAAGCATGGATAAACCGACAGGAGATTTGCTTTTCTTCCATGATGGGTTAAATGCTTCAATCAAGAAGGCAATTATGGAAATTCAGCAGATGAACAAGGAGGCTGGCTTATGAAGTGTTTGTTATGTGGGCAGACTATGAAGGCTGTTTTAACTTTTAGTAGTCTCTTACTTCTGAGGAATGGTGTCTCCTGTCTTTGTTTAGATTGTGATTCTACTTTTGAGAAAATTGGAGAAGAGTACTGTCCAAACTGTATGAAAACAGGGTTGTCAACAAAGTGTCAAGATTGTCAATTTTGGTGTCAAGAAGGAATTGAGGTCAGTCATAGAGGGATTTTTACTTACAATCAAGCTATGAAGGATTTTTTCAGTCGGTATAAGTTTGATGGAGACTTCCTTTTAAGAAAAGTTTTTGCTTCATTTTTAAGTGAGGAGTTGAAAAAGTACAAAGAGTATCAATTTGTCGTAATTCCCCTAAGTCCTGAAAGATTACTTGAGAGGGGATTTAACCAGGTTGAAGGTTTAGTTGAAGCAGCAGGGTTCTCTTTTCAAGACTTACTAGAGAAGAGAGAAGAGCGGGCCAGTTCTTCTAAAAATCGTTCAGAACGCTTGGGGACAGAACTTCCTTTCTTTATTAAAAGGGGAGTCACTATTCCTAAAAAAATCCTACTTATAGATGACATTTACACTACTGGAACAACTATAAATCGTGTGAAGAAACTGTTGGAAGAGGCTGGTACTGAAGATGTAAAAACATTTTCCCTTGTAAGATGAGGAAAAAATTTGCAAAACTAAAATGAAAGCGTTATAATGAAATCAGAAAAACAAAAATGTTTAGAAAGAAGGTACTCATATGATTAAATATAGTATCCGTGGTGAAAACCTAGAAGTAACAGAAGCAATTCGTGATTATGTAGTTTCTAAACTCGAAAAGATCGAAAAGTATTTTCAAGCTGAACAAGAGTTGGATGCTCGAGTTAACTTGAAGGTGTATCGTGAAAAAACGGCTAAAGTGGAGGTAACGATTCCGCTTGGCTCAATTACTCTTCGTGCAGAAGATGTGTCTCAAGATATGTATGGTTCAATTGACCTTGTAACCGATAAAATTGAACGTCAGATTCGTAAAAATAAAACAAAAATCGAGCGTAAAAATAAAAACAAGGTAGCAACTAGTCAATTATTTACAGATGCTTTGGTGGAAGATACAAATGTTGTCCAATCTAGAGTTGTTCGTTCAAAACAAATTGATTTAAAACCAATGGATTTGGAAGAAGCTATTCTACAGATGGATTTGTTGGGACATGATTTCTTTATCTATGTAGATGTTGAAGATCAGACAACCAATGTGATTTATCGTCGTGAGGATGGCGAGATTGGCTTGTTAGAAGTTAAAGAATCTTAATTTCAATATGTGTAAAGGAAGGTTTACTGAATTGTAAACCTCCTTTTTCTTATAATTGATAGAATTACTGATTATACTTTTAAAAAGTCGCTTTTTGGTGGTTATTATGGTATAATGGGTGCCAAGAGGTTTGGAATGAAAAAATTTTATGTAAGTCCTATTTTCCCCTTAATATTAGGAATAGTGGCGTTCGGAGTGCTATCTGTGCAACTTGTTTTTGTAACGAATACACTGGTAACGCTATTTCTTTTGCTACTTATTTTGGGTTCATATATTTTACTATTCATCCATCAGAGAGACTACTACTCAAAGAGTGAAGTAGAACAAATCCAGTATGTAAACCACCAAGCTGAAGATAGTTTGACAACCTTGTTAGAACAGATGCCTGTCGGAGTTATTAAACTAGACTTATCGTCAGGTGAAGTTGAATGGTTCAATCCTTACGCTGAATTGATTTTGACTAATGAAGAGGGAGAGGTTGATATAGCCTTAATTCAGACTATTATCAAGGCTTCTGTGGGGAATCCAGGTTCTTATGCCACCTTGGGTGAGACCCGCTATTCGGTTCATATGGACAAGGCATCTGGAGTTCTTTACTTTTTTGATGTGTCTGGAGAATACGAAGCGACTGTCGAGTTAGTAACGAGTCGGCCTGTGATTGGTGTCGTTTCTGTTGACAACTACGATGACTTAGAAGATGAAACATCGGAGTCTGATATCAGTCATATCAATAGTTTTGTAGCAAATTTTGTTTCAGAATTTGCTGGGAAGCATGCCATGTTCTCTCGTCGAGTGAGTATGGACCGTTTTTATTTATTTACGGACTACACGGTGCTTGAGGGATTGATGAATGATAAATTTTCTGTTATCGATGCTTTCAGAGAAGAGTCGAAACAGAGACAGTTGCCTTTGACCTTAAGTATGGGATTTTCTTATGGTGATGGAAATCATGATGAGATAGGGAAAGTTGCTTTGCTCAACTTGAACTTGGCTGAAGTACGTGGTGGCGACCAAGTGGTTGTCAAGGAAAACGATGAAACGAAAAATCCAGTTTATTTTGGTGGTGGATCTGCTGCCTCAATCAAACGTACACGGACTCGTACGCGTGCTATGATGACGGCTATTTCAGATAAGATTCGTAGTGTGGATCAGGTTTTTGTAGTTGGTCACAAAAATCTAGATATGGATGCTTTGGGTTCTGCTGTAGGTATGCAGTTGTTTGCCAGCAATGTGACTCAAAATAGCTATGCTATTTATGACGAAGAACAAATGTCGCCGGATATTGAACGAGCTGTTTCATTCTTAGAAAAAGAAGGAGTTACAAAGTTGTTGTCTGTTAAGGACGCAATGGGGATGGTGACCAATCGTTCTTTGTTGATTCTTGTTGACCATTCAAAGACAGCTTTAACTTTATCAAAAGAATTTTATGATTTGTTTACTCAAACCATCGTCATCGACCACCACAGAAGGGATCAGGATTTTCCAGATAATGCGGTTATTACTTATATCGAAAGTGGTGCAAGTAGTGCCAGTGAGTTGGTAACGGAATTGATTCAGTTCCAGAATTCTAAGAAAAATCGTTTGAGTCGTATGCAGGCCAGTGTTTTGATGGCTGGTATGATGTTGGATACTAAAAATTTCACCTCACGAGTGACTAGTCGGACATTTGATGTTGCTAGCTATCTCAGAACGAGAGGAAGTGATAGTATTGCTATCCAAGAAATCGCTGCGACAGATTTTGAAGAATATCGTGAGGTCAATGAACTGATTTTACAGGGGCGTAAATTAGGTTCAGATGTATTGATAGCAGAGGCTACGGACTCGAAATGCTATGATACAGTTGTTATTAGTAAGGCAGCAGATGCCCTATTAGCTATGTCAGGTATTGAAGCGAGTTTTGTTCTTGCGAAAAATACACAAGGCTTTATATCCATCTCAGCTCGGAGTCGTAGTAAGCTGAATGTACAACGGATTATGGAAGAGTTAGGCGGTGGAGGCCATTTCAATTTGGCAGCAGCTCAAATTAAAGATTTAACCTTGTCAGAAGCAGGTGAAAAACTGACAGAAATTGTATTAAATGAAATAAAGGAAAAGGAGAAAGAAGAATGAAAGTAATCTTTTTAGCAGATGTTAAAGGAAAAGGAAAAAAAGGCGAAATTAAGGAAGTACCAACAGGGTATGCGCAAAACTTTCTTATCAAAAAGAATCTAGCCAAAGAAGCAACTGCTCAAGCGGTAGGTGAGCTTCGTGGTAAACAAAAATCTGAAGAAAAAGCTCATGCTGAGATGATTGCAGAAGCGAAAGCAATTAAAGCCCAACTTGAAGCAGAAGAAACTGTTGTAGAATTTGTTGAAAAAGTTGGTCCAGATGGTCGTACCTTTGGTTCCATTACCAATAAGAAAATTGCAGAAGAATTGCAAAAGCAATTTGGAATTAAGATTGATAAACGTCATATTCAAGTACAAGCTCCGATTCGAGCAGTTGGTTTGATTGATGTACCAGTGAAAATCTATCAAGATATCACAAGTGTGATCAATCTTCGTGTGAAAGAAGGGTAAATTTACACTTTCTTGACAAGATTGTAAAAGGAAGGGAAGTCTGATGGCAGAAGTAGAAGAGTTACGAGTACAACCTCAAGATATCTTGGCTGAGCAATCTGTTTTAGGGGCTATCTTTATTGACGAGAGTAAGCTTGTTTTTGTGCGAGAATACATTGAGTCTCGGGACTTTTTTAAGTATGCCCATCGTTTGATTTTCCAAGCCATGGTTGACTTATCAGATCGTGGCGATGCTATAGATGCAACAACGGTTCGTACTATTCTTGATAATCAAGGGGATTTACAGAATATTGGTGGCTTGTCTTACCTGGTTGAGATTGTCAATTCTGTGCCAACTTCTGCTAATGCGGAGTATTATGCTAAGATTGTTGCAGAGAAGGCCATGCTACGTCGATTAATCTCCAAGTTGACAGAGTCTGTCAATCAAGCTTACGAGGCTTCGCAACCAGCTGATGAAATCATTGCTCAGGCAGAAAAAGGGCTGATTGATGTCAGTGAAAATGCAAATCGAAGTGGATTTAAGAATATTCGAGATGTGTTGAACGTCAACTTTGGAAATTTGGAAGCTCGCTCGCAACAAACGACCGATATTACTGGTATTGCGACAGGCTATCGTGATTTGGATCATATGACGACTGGACTTCATGAGGAGGAGTTGATTATTCTAGCAGCTCGTCCGGCGGTTGGTAAGACAGCTTTTGCCTTGAATATTGCTCAGAATATTGGGACTAAGTTGGACAAAACGGTTGCTATCTTTTCGCTCGAAATGGGTGCGGAAAGTCTAGTGGATCGTATGCTTGCGGCAGAAGGGTTGGTGGAGTCGCATTCTATCCGTACGGGTCAACTGACTGATGAAGAGTGGCAAAAGTATACCATTGCTCAGGGTAATCTAGCTAACGCCAGTATCTATATCGATGATACGCCAGGGATTCGGATCACGGAAATTCGCTCTCGCTCACGTAAACTGGCTCAAGAAACAGGCAATCTAGGCTTGATTTTGATCGACTACCTACAGCTTATCACAGGGACTGGTCGTGAGAACCGCCAACAAGAAGTTTCTGAAATTTCTCGTCAGTTGAAAATCCTAGCCAAGGAATTAAAAGTTCCAGTCATTGCTCTGAGTCAGTTATCTCGTGGAGTGGAACAGCGTCAGGATAAGAGACCAGTCTTGTCTGATATTCGTGAATCTGGGTCTATTGAGCAGGACGCTGATATCGTAGCCTTTCTTTATCGCGAAGATTACTATGAGCGTGGTGGTGAAGAAGAGGAAGGTATACCAAATAATAAGGTAGAAGTTATTATCGAGAAAAACCGTAGTGGAGCTCGTGGAACGGTGGAATTAATTTTCCAAAAAGAATACAATAAATTTTCAAGTATCTCAAAAAGGGAGGCATAAGATGTCAGATGCATTTACAGATGTAGCCAAGATGAAAAAAATCAAAGAAGAAATCAAGGCACATGAGGGACAAGTCGTAGAAATGACTTTGGAGAATGGTCGTAAACGCCAAAAAAATAGATTGGGTAAGTTAATTGAGGTTTATCCATCCCTATTTATCGTTGAATTTGGAAATGTTGAAGGAGATAAACAAGCTAATGTTTTCGTTGAATCCTTTACTTATTCAGATATCCTTACAGAAAAGAATTTGATTCATTATCTTGACTAAAGTGAGAAATTTTCTCACTTTTTCTTTTTTCTCCGAATAGTTTAAGTGAAGGCAATCTTCGACTTATATTATTTTCAAGGAGGAAGAATGAAAGTTTTACCATTCAAAGTAACAGAGACAAGGTTTTCTTTTAGAAAATCAGTTAAAAAGGTTGTTCCTTTTTTAGTAGTAGGATTGATGCTAGCAGCGGGTGATAGTGTATATGCCTATTCCGGAGGAAATAGATCAATTGCACGTGGGGATGATTATCCTGCTTATTATAAAAATGGGAGCCAGGAGATTGATAAGTGGCGGATGTATTCTCGTCAGTGTACTTCCTTTGCAGCCTTTCGTTTGAGTAATGTCAATGGTTTTGAGATTCCGGCAGCTTATGGAAATGCGAATGAATGGGGCTATCGTGCTCGTCGTGAAGGATATCGTGTAGACAATACACCAGCTATTGGCTCTATTGCTTGGTCTACTGCAGGAACTTATGGTCATGTTGCTTGGGTGTCAAATGTAATAGGAGATGAGATTGAGATTGAAGAATACAACTATGGAATAAGGGAATCTTACAATAAGCGTGTCGTGAAAGCCAATACCATGACTGGCTTTATTCATTTTAAAGATTTAGCTGGAGGCAGTGCAGGGAATAGTCAAACTTCAGTTTCCACAGGAGGAACACATTCTTTCAAGGCTAAGGCTGCTATCAAAAATCAGCCTCTAGTTAGCGCTACTACGATTGATTACTATTATGCTGGAGATAATGTTCATTATGATCAAGTTCTTGAAAAAGACGGATACAAGTGGTTGAGTTATACGGCTTATAATGGAAGCCGTCGTTATGTACAATTGGAGGCTGTGAATACAAATCCTCTTGATTCTCACGTTCTAAATGATTCTCGTATCTCTTCCACAGGAGGAACACATTTTTTTAAGGCTAAATCTGCTATCAAGACTCAGCCCCTAGCTAGCTCAACTACAATTGATTATTATTACTCTGGAGAGAACGTTCATTATGATCAGATTCTCGAAAAAGATGGATACAAATGGTTGAGTTATACTGCTTATAACGGAAGTCGTCGCTATGTTCAGTTGGAAGAAGTTTCGCACTCGGATGTTCACCAACCAGGAAATATCTCTAACAACAATACGGATAGTAGTTTGGCTATAAATTGGAAGAAAGTGAATGGTAGTTGGTATCATTTTAAATCCAATGGTTCTAAATCAACGGGATGGCTAAAAGATGGTTCTAACTGGTATTATTTGAAATCGTCAGGCGAAATGCAGACAGGCTGGTTACAGGAGAAAGGATTTTGGTATTATCTAGATGACTCAGGGGCAATGAAAACGGGCTGGTATCAAGTCTCTGGTAAGTGGTATTATTCTTACTCTTCAGGTGAGCTAGCTGTTAATACTATAGTGGACGGTTATACTGTAAATCATAACGGTGAATGGGTTTAATTTTAAGTAATTGAATCTGAACAGGAGAGAAATCTCCTGTTTTTTTTGTTTAAACTAGAGTTTTTATGAAGAGTTAAGATATCTGAATTGGATTCGAAACTATAATTTACTATAGAAAATGAAAGTGATGAAAAGAAAGAAAAAAGAAAGCTAGTAAAACATGCGTTACTTTCTTGAAGTTTTTTATAGCCTTGAAATACAACATATTAATAATAAAGTATATACAATATAACATATCTCTTGATTTCACTCAAAAAAAGGTTTATAATGTACATAAATATGATTCTCAAAAAGAGGTACACAAGATGAACAAAAAGAAAATGATTTTAACCAGTTTGGCTAGTGTGGCTGTTTTAGGTGCTACATTTGTTGCATCTCAACCGTCAGTTGTGAAAGCTGATGACAAACCTACAGCTGCTCAACCTACTGGAGAAACTAAGCCTACACCTGCGGCTGAAACACCAAAAACTGAGGTTGAAAAAGCCAAGGAAGCTGAAAAAGAAGCTAACGCTAAAGTTGATGAAGCTCAATCTAAAGTAGATAGAACAACTACTACAGCAACTGATGCAGCTACTAAACTTGAAACAGAGAAAAAAGAATCTGCTGAGGCTGATGCTGCAAAAACTAAAGCTGAAGAAGCTAAGAAAACAGCTGACGATGAATTAGCTAAAGCAAAAGAAGAAGCTGCTAAAGCTGACTCTAAAGCAAAAGAAGAAGCCGCAAAAGAAGAAGCTGCGGCAAAAGAAGAAGCCGAAGCTAAAGAAGCTTTAACTGAAGCTTTGAAACAAATTCCTGATAACGAATTGCTTGACAAAAAAGCAAAAGAAGAATTATTAAAGGCTGTTGAGTCTGGTGAATTAAATGCTTCTGATATTCTTGCTGAGTTAGCAGATGATGCTGAAAAAGCACAAGATACTAATCCAACAATTAAAACAGAAACTCCTGTATCTAAGGACAAGCTTCCTGAAGAGGTGCAAGCGGGAATTGAAGAAGGTGAAGCAGCGGATGCTGCTCGTCCTGAATCAGAAAAATTGCAAGATAAAGCTGATGATTTAACTGAAACAATTGAAAACTTAACGGATGATGCTGAGAAATTAAAAGCCGATGCTGAAAAGAAAGCTGAAACACTCAAAAAACAGGAAGATACTTTAAAAGAAGCAAAAGAAGCTCTTAAATCTGCTAAAGATAATGGCTTTGCTGAAGATATCACAGCACCGTTAGAAAAAGCTGTAAATGCGATTGAAAAAGAACGCGATACTGCCAAATCTGAATTTGACGAAGCTGATGAAAAAGTTCAAGATGCTACAGCTGAAATTCAAGATTTAACTGAAAAACGTGATAATCTTCTTGAAGAAGTAAAAAAAGCAGAAGCAAAAGAAGCTGCAGAACCAGCTAAACCAGCTGAAGAAACTCCAGAGGAAGAAGCTGAACCAACCGAAGCTGAAAAAGCTGCTAAAGCTAAAGCAGAGGCTGATGCTAAAGTTGCTGAATTAGAGAAGAAAGCTGCTGAAGAAGCTAAAAAAGTAGAAGAAGCTACAGCTAAAGCTAAAAAAGAAGCTGTTGATGTAACTGCTGCTGAGACTGCAAAAGCAGAAGCAGACAAAGCTAAAGCTGATGCAGAAGCTGAATTAGCTAAGGCTAAAGAAGAAGCAGCTAAAGCAAAATCTAAAGTTGAAGAAGAAGTTAAAAAAGAAGAAGACGCTAAAAAAGAAGAAGCAGCTAACTTAGAAGCTTTGAAAGGTGCTTTAGAGCAACTTGAAAAAAAAGCTGAAGATAAAGTCAACAAGGATGCTAGCATCAAGCCAGAAGATAAAGCGAAAGCTATCGAAGAAGCAAAAGCTGAAATCGGTAAAGAAGCTTTATTAAAAGCGATTGAAGATGGAGTTCTTACAGCTACTCAAGCTATAGATGAATTCCTCAACGATGCCAACACAAAAGATAAAGCTCCTGAAGCTTATAAAACTAAAGAATTAACTGCTGACGAAACTAAAAAAATTGAAGAAGCAGCTAAAAAAGAAGCTTCTAAACCAATTGTCAAAAAACTTACAGACATTGCTGATGATTTAGCTGAAAAAATTGAAAAATTAACTAAAGAAGCTGAGGAAGATAAGGCTGACGCTGCTGAAAAAGCTAAGGTAGTAGAAGAGAAAAATGCTACATTAGAGAAACAAAAAGAAACTTTAGAAAAAGCTAAAACTGCTCTTGAAACTGCTAAGAAATACAATGCGGATCAAACTATCCAAGATGGATTGCAAGATGCTGTAACTAAACTAGAAGTTTCAGTTGCTTCTGCTAAAGCAGCAGCTGATGAAGCTAAGGCCAATTTCGACGAAGTGAACGAAGCAGTTCAAGAGGATGACGATGCAATTGCCAAACTAACTGAGAATTACAACGCAACTTTAGGTTACATCGAAAACTTAAAAGAGGTTCCTAAGGGTGAAGAATCGAAAGACTTTAGTGGTGGTGTAAGTCCTAGTGATGCACCTTCTGATGATGCTAAACAACCTGACCAAGTTCCAAGTGCTCCTAACGCTCCTGAATTCAACGGTGGTGTGAATCCTAGTGACTCTCCTGCTGGGGATAATGGCTCTGATTTCAATGGTGGGGTAAATGATGCAACACCTCCTACTGTAGCTGATGCTCCTGAATATAGTGGAGGAGTTAATGCGGCTGATGCTCCTGTAGCTGAGGTAGCCCCTGAATTCACTGGAACTCTTGCAACCAATACACCTGTGAATGAAAATGGAGAAGCATTATTGCCTCCTGTAGCTGCGGTAGCTCAAGAATTCACTGGAACTCTTGCAACCAATACACCTGTGAATGAAAATGGAGAAGCATTATTGCCTCCTGTAGCTGAGGTAGCTTCAGAATTCAACAGTGGAGTTAATAGTTTAGAAGCAGCTGTTAATGAAGTTCCAGAATATAAAGGTGGTGCTAATTTTGTCTTAGCAGCTGTTAACGAAGTTCCAGAATATACAGGGCCTTTATCTACAAATGGTGAAGACGCTACAGTGAATAATGTTCCAGCGTATGCAGAGACAGGTGCCCCAGCGATTAGCGGAGTTCCAGCGTATGCAGAAACAGGCGGACCAGCAATTACTGAAGTCCCAGCGTATGCAGAGACAGGCGCCCCAGCAATTACTGAAGTCCCAGCGTATGCAGAGACAGGCGCCCCAGCAATTACTGAAGTCCCAGCGTATGCAGAGACAGGCGCCCCAGCAATTAACGAAGTTCCAGCGTATGCAGAAGTAGGCGCCCCAGCGATTACTGAAGTTCCAGAATATACTCTTACAACAGCAGGTACTAACAAGGATAATACTTATCAAGCACCAGCAGCAAAAGCAGAAGATAAAAAAGAACTTCCAAATACTGGTGGTAAAGATAATGTTGCAGTTGCATCATTAGGATTCCTTGGATTGTTCCTCGGTGCCCTTCCATTTGTGAAACGTAAGAACTAATTTATTTTCGTAGCTTGAAAGAGAGGGAATACCTTCCTTCTCTTTTTAATATTATCTTAGTTTCTATCAGGGAACTCTTCCCAATGGTATTTTTTGGTGCTTTCCTTTATAATGGGTGTATGGATAAGAAAAAATTATTATTGATTGATGGGTCTTCTGTTGCTTTTCGAGCGTTTTTTGCGCTCTATCAGCAGTTGGACCGTTTTAAGAATGCGGCTGGCTTGCATACCAATGCGATTTATGGCTTTCAGTTGATGTTGAGCCATTTGTTGGAGCGGGTTGAACCTAGTCATATTTTGGTGGCTTTTGATGCGGGAAAGACGACCTTCCGTACAGAGATGTATGCGGACTATAAGGGTGGTCGTGCTAAGACTCCTGATGAGTTTCGTGAGCAATTTCCCTTCATTCGTGAGTTGCTGGATCATATGGGGATTCGTCACTATGAGTTGGCTCAGTATGAGGCGGATGACATTATTGGGACGCTGGATAAGCTAGCAGAGCAGGATGGTTTTGATATTACCATTGTCAGTGGGGACAAGGATTTGATTCAACTGACGGATGAGCATACGGTGGTTGAGATTTCCAAGAAAGGTGTGGCTGAGTTTGAGGCCTTTACGCCAGAATATCTTATGGAAAAGATGGGCATTACACCGACTCAGTTTATCGATCTCAAGGCGCTCATGGGTGATAAGTCGGATAATATCCCTGGGGTGACCAAAATCGGTGAAAAGACAGGTATCAAGCTCTTGCTGGAGCATGGTTCGCTTGAGGGGATTTATGAAAACATCGATGGGATGAAGGCTTCTAAGATGAAGGAAAATCTCATCAATGATAAGGAACAGGCCTTTTTGTCTAAAACACTGGCGACCATTGATACCAAGGCACCGATTGAGATTGGTTTAGAGGATTTGGTCTATAGTGGTCCAGATGTTGAAAATCTTGGGAAATTCTACGATGAGATGGGATTCAAACAGTTCAAGCAGGCTTTAAATGTGTCGTCAGCTGATGTGGCTGAGAGTTTGGATTTTACTATTGTTGACCAAGTCACTCAAGATATGCTGAGTGAAGAGTCTATCTTCCATTTTGAGCTTTTTGGAGAGAATTACCATACGGATGATTTGGTTGGATTTGCCTGGTCTTGTGGCGATAAGCTCTATGCTACAGACAAGCTTGAGCTTTTGCAAGACCCGATTTTCAAGAATTTTTTAGAAAAAACACCTCTGAGAGTTTATGACTTCAAGAAAGCCAAAGTTCTCTTGCATCGTTTTGGTGTGGATTTGCAGGCGCCTGCTTTTGACAGTCGCTTGGCTAAATACCTCCTTTCGACTGTGGAGGACAATGAAATTGCGACCATCGCGAGTCTTTACGGTCAGACTTACTTGGTTGATGATGAAACTTTCTACGGTAAGGGTGTCAAGAAGGCCATTCCTGAACGTGAGAAATTCTTGGAGCACTTGGCTCGTAAGCTTGCTGTTTTGTTTGAGACTGCGCCTATTTTGCTTGAAAAACTCAGTGAAAATGGGCAATTAGAGCTTCTTTATGATATGGAACAACCTCTAGCTTTTGTCCTTGCCAAGATGGAAATTGCTGGGATTACGGTCAAGAAAGAGACCTTACTTGAGATGCAGGCTGAAAATGAGCTTGTCATTGAAAAACTGACTCAGGAGATTTACGAACTGGCTGGTGAGGAGTTTAATATCAACTCGCCTAAGCAGTTGGGCGTGCTTCTCTTTGAAAAATTGGGACTTCCTCTAGAATACACTAAGAAAACTAAGACAGGTTATTCGACAGCGGTGGATGTCTTGGAGCGCCTGGCTCCTATTGCTCCGATTGTTAAGAAAATCCTGGATTACCGTCAAATTGCTAAGATTCAATCGACTTATGTAATTGGATTGCAGGACTGGATTTTGGCTGATGGCAAGATTCATACTCGCTATGTGCAGGATTTGACCCAGACTGGACGTCTGTCTAGTGTGGATCCAAACTTGCAAAATATTCCTGTGCGTTTGGAGCAGGGCCGTCTCATTCGTAAGGCTTTTGTGCCTGAGTGGGAGGATAGTGTCCTTCTCAGCTCGGACTATTCACAGATTGAATTGCGTGTTTTGGCACATATCTCTAAAGACGAGCACTTGATTAAGGCCTTCCAAGAGGGAGCGGACATCCATACTTCGACAGCCATGCGGGTCTTTGGCATTGAGCGTCCTGAGGATGTGACTGCAAACGACCGTCGCAATGCCAAGGCTGTCAACTTTGGAGTGGTTTACGGGATTTCAGACTTTGGCTTGTCTAATAATTTGGGCATTAGCCGTAAGGAGGCCAAAGCCTATATTGATACCTACTTTGAACGATTCCCAGGTATTAAAAACTACATGGATGAAGTGGTGCGTGAGGCGCGTGATAAGGGCTATGTGGAGACCCTCTTTAAACGTCGTCGTGAGTTGCCAGATATCAATTCGCGCAACTTCAATATTCGTGGTTTTGCAGAGCGGACTGCTATCAACTCTCCTATTCAGGGATCGGCGGCAGATATTCTCAAGATTGCTATGATTCAGCTGGATAAAGCCTTGGTTGCAGGTGGTTATCAGACCAAGATGCTGTTACAAGTGCACGATGAAATCGTCCTTGAAGTTCCTAAATCTGAATTGGCAGAGATGAAAAAATTGGTCAAACAAACCATGGAAGAAGCCATTCAACTCAGTGTTCCCCTCATCGCAGATGAAAATGAAGGTGCAACCTGGTACGAGGCTAAATAAAAAGTTATGTAGAGTTTGAAGCACTTGTTTTCAAACTCTTTTTCATGTTTTTCTGTAAGCAGTTTCCTTGACATTTTTTTGGTTTTGCGCTATCATATGTCCATATAATATATGGGAGTCTGTGTACAGTCTGAGAGGAAGCGTTAAGCTTCGACCGCACCTGATCTGGGTAATGCCAGCGTAGGGAACGATACTTAGTCTAATCTTGACCTTTTCCATATATGGCAAAGGTTTTTCTTTTTATCAAAGGAAAACGAGAAGAGGAGGTTCTTATGAAAGCAAGCATCGCCTTGCAAATTTTACCCCTATCACAGGGGATTGATCGGATTGCTGTTATCGATCAAGTCATTGCTTATCTGCAAGCTCAAGAGGTGACTATGGTGGTGACACCATTTGAAACGGTCTTGGAAGGGGAGTTTGATGAACTCATGCGCATTCTAAAAGAAGCGCTGGAAGTGGCAGGGCAGGAGGCAGATAATGTCTTTTCTAATGTCAAAATAAATGTAGGAGAGATTTTAAGTATTGATGAGAAACTTGAAAAGTATACTGAGACGACACATTAGTCTATTGGGCTTTCTAGGAGTCTTGTCAATCTGGCAGTTAGCAGGTTTTCTTAAACTTCTCCCCAAGTTTATCCTGCCGACACCTCTTGAAATCCTCCAGTCTTTTGTGCGTGATAGAGAATTTCTCTGGCACCATAGCTGGGCGACCTTGAGAGTGGCTTTGCTAGGTCTAATTTTGGGAGTCTTGATTGCCTGTCTCATGGCTGTGCTCATGGATAGTTTGACTTGGCTCAATGACCTGATTTACCCTATGATGGTGGTCGTTCAGACCATTCCGACTATTGCCATAGCTCCTATCTTGGTCTTGTGGCTCGGTTATGGGATTTTGCCCAAGATTGTCTTGATTATCTTGACGACAACCTTTCCTATCATCGTCAGCATCTTGGACGGTTTTAGGCACTGTGACAAGGATATGCTGACCTTGTTTAGTCTGATGCGAGCCAAACCTTGGCAAATTCTTTGGCATTTTAAAATCCCAGTCAGTTTGCCTTACTTTTATGCAGGTCTGAGGGTCAGTGTCTCCTACGCTTTTATCACAACAGTAGTATCTGAGTGGTTGGGAGGCTTTGAAGGACTAGGTGTCTACATGATTCAGTCCAAGAAATTGTTTCAGTATGATACCATGTTCGCTATTATTATTCTGGTATCGATTATCAGCCTTCTTGGTATGAAATTGGTCGATGTCAGCGAGAAATATGTTATTAAATGGAAACGTTCGTAGAATTAGAATGTTTCGGAAAAAGAAAAGAGGAAATCAAAATGAAAAAAACATGGAAAGTGTTTTTAACTGTTTTAACAGCTCTTGTAGCTGTTGTGCTTGTGGCCTGTGGTCAAGGAACTGCTTCCAAGGACAACAAAGAAGCAGAACTTAAGAAGATTGACTTTATCCTAGACTGGACACCAAATACCAACCACACAGGGCTTTATGTGGCTAAGGAAAAAGGCTACTTCAAGGAAGCTGGGGTGGATGTTGATTTGAAATTGCCACCAGAAGAAAGTTCTTCTGACTTGGTTATTAACGGTAAGGCACCATTTGCAGTCTATTTCCAAGACTATATGGCTAAAAAATTGGAAAAAGGGGCAGGAATTACTGCCGTTGCAGCTATCGTAGAACACAATACATCAGGAATCATCTCTCGTAAATCTGACAATGTAGCTAGTCCAAAAGACTTGGTTGGTAAGAAATACGGAACTTGGAATGACCCAACTGAACTTGCTATGTTGAAAACCTTGGTAGAATCACAAGGTGGGGACTTTGAGAAGGTTGAAAAAGTACCAAATAACGACTCAAACTCAATTACACCGATTGCCAATGGAGTATTTGATACTGCATGGATCTACTACGGATGGGATGGTATCCTTGCCAAATCTCAAGGTGTAGATGCTAACTTTATGTACTTGAAAGACTACGTTAAAGAATTTGACTATTACTCACCAGTCATCATTGCTAACAACGACTACCTCAAAGACAACAAAGAAGAAGCACGTAAAGTCATCCAAGCTATCAAAAAAGGATACCAATATGCTATGGAGCATCCAGAGGAAGCAGCTGATATCCTCATCAAAAATGCACCTGAACTCAAGGAAAAACGTGACTTTGTCATCGAATCTCAAAAATACTTGTCAAAAGAATACGCAAGCGACAAGGAAAAATGGGGGCAATTTGATGCAGCTCGCTGGAATGCCTTCTACAAATGGGATAAAGAAAATGGTATCCTTAAAGAAGACTTGACAGACAAAGGCTTCACCAACGAATTTGTGAAATAATGACAGAAATAAGACTAGAACACGTCAGTTATGCCTACGGACAAGATAGGATTTTAGAGGATATCAATCTGAAAGTGACTTCAGGTGAAGTGGTTTCTATCCTAGGCCCAAGTGGTGTTGGTAAGACTACGCTTTTCAACTTAATTGCGGGGATTTTAGAAGTTCAGTCAGGGAGAATTGTCCTTGATGGTGAAGAAAATCCCAAGGGGCGCGTGAGTTATATGTTACAAAAGGATCTGCTCTTGGAGCACAAGACGGTGCTTGGTAATATCATTCTGCCCCTCTTGATTCAAAAGGTGGATAAGGCAGAAGCTATTGCTCGCGCAGATGAAATTCTTGCGACCTTCCAGTTGACAGCTGTAAGAGATAAATACCCTCATGAACTCAGTGGTGGGATGCGCCAGCGTGTAGCCTTACTCCGGACTTACCTTTTCGGGCACAAGCTCTTTCTCTTAGATGAGGCCTTTAGCGCCTTGGATGAGATAACCAAGATGGAACTCCATGCTTGGTATCTGGAGATTCACAAGCAGTTGCAATTGACGACCCTGATTATTACGCATAGTATTGAGGAGGCCCTCAATCTCAGCGACCGTATCTATATCTTGAAAAATCGCCCTGGGCAGATTGTTTCAGAAATTAAACTAGATTGGTCTGAAGATGAGGACAAGGAAGTTCAAAAAATTGCCTACAAACGTCAAATCTTGGCAGAATTAGGCTTAGATAAGTAGAAAAATAGGGAGTTGGTGAAGATTATCCTTTACCAGCGCCCTTTTTCTTTTAAAAATGAGAAAATTTCGGTATAATAGTCAAAGATAGTCAAGGTTTAAAGAGAGAGGTGGGTTTGTAATGAGATTTAAAAATACATCGGATCATATTGAGGCCTACATCAAGGCGATTTTAGATCAATCTGGAATTGTGGAGTTGCAACGGAGTCAGTTGGCAGATACTTTTCAGGTTGTTCCCAGTCAGATTAACTATGTGATCAAGACACGCTTTACGGAAAGTAGGGGCTACTTGGTTGAAAGTAAGCGTGGTGGCGGAGGCTATATTCGTATAGGACGGATTGAGTTTTCTAGTCATCATGAAATGCTCAAGGAGCTGCTTTACTCAATTGGTGAGCGGATCAGTCAAGAAATTTATGAGGATATTCTACAGCTTTTGGTTGAGCAGGAATTGATGAGCAAGCAGGAGATGAATTTGCTGGTAGCAGTAGCTTTGGATCGCGTTCTAGGAGAAGAAGCACCAGTCCTTCGAGCAAACATGCTACGACAGGTCATACAAGAGGTAGATAGAAAAGGGAAGTAAGATGAACTATTCAAAAGCGTTGAATGAATGTATCGAAAGTGCCTACATGGTTGCTGGCCATTTTGGAGCTCGTTATCTAGAGTCTTGGCATTTGTTGATTGCCATGTCCAATCACAGTTATAGTGTGGCAGGGGCGACTTTAAATGATTATCCATATGAGATGGACCGTTTAGAAGAGGTGGCTTTGGAACTGACTGAAACAGACTATAGCCAGGATGAAACTTTTACGGAATTGCCGTTTTCCCATCGTTTGCAGGTTCTTTTTGACGAAGCAGAGTATGTAGCGTCAGTGGTCCATGCTAAGGTGCTAGGGACAGAGCACCTCCTTTATGCGATTTTGCATGATGGCAATGCCTTGGCGACTCGTATCTTGGAGAGGGCTGGTTTTTCTTATGAAGACAAGAAAGATCAGGTCAAGATTGCTGCCCTTCGTCGAAATTTAGAAGAACGTGCAGGTTGGACTCGTGAAGACCTCAAGGCTTTACGTCAACGTCATCGTACAGTAGCTGACAAGCAAAATTCTATGGCCAATATGATGGGCATGCCGCAGACTCCGAGCGGTGGTCTCGAGGACTATACGCATGATTTGACAGAGCAAGCGCGTTCTGGCAAGTTAGAACCAGTCATCGGTCGGGACAAGGAAATCTCGCGTATGATTCAAATATTGAGTCGGAAGACAAAGAATAATCCTGTCTTGGTTGGAGATGCTGGTGTCGGGAAAACTGCTCTGGCGCTTGGTCTTGCCCAGCGAATTGCTAGTGGGGATGTACCTGTGGAAATGGCTAAGATGCGCGTGTTAGAGCTGGATTTGATGAATGTCGTTGCAGGGACACGTTTCCGTGGTGACTTTGAAGAACGCATGAACAATATCATCAAGGATATTGAGGAAGATGGGCAAGTCATCCTCTTTATCGATGAACTTCATACCATCATGGGTTCTGGGAGTGGAATTGATTCGACTCTGGATGCGGCCAATATCTTGAAACCAGCCTTGGCGCGTGGAACTTTGAGAACGGTTGGTGCGACCACTCAGGAAGAATACCAAAAACACATCGAAAAAGATGCGGCCCTTTCTCGTCGATTCGCCAAAGTGACGATCGAAGAGCCAAGTGTGGCCGACAGTATGGTCATTTTGCAAGGTTTGAAGGTGACTTATGAGAAACATCACCGTGTGCAAATCACAGATGAAGCGGTTGAAACAGCTGTCAAGATGGCCCATCGTTACTTGACTAGCCGTCACTTGCCAGATTCTGCTATTGACCTCTTAGATGAAGCAGCAGCAACAGTGCAAAATAAGGCTAAGCATGTAACAGCAGATGATTCTGGCTTAAGTCCAGCTGACAAGGCCTTGATGGATGGCAAGTGGAAACAGGCAGCCCAGCTAATCGCAAAAGAAGAGGAAGTGCCTGTCTATAAAGACTTGGTGACAGAGTCTGATATTTTGACTACCTTGAGTCGCTTGTCAGGTATTCCAGTCCAAAAACTGACCCAGACTGATGCTAAAAAATATCTGAATCTGGAAGCTGAATTGCACAAACGTGTCATCGGTCAAGATCAAGCAGTTTCAAGCATTAGCCGTGCCATTCGCCGCAACCAGTCAGGGATTCGCAGTCACAAGCGTCCGATTGGTTCCTTTATGTTCCTAGGGCCTACAGGTGTCGGTAAGACCGAATTGGCCAAGGCTCTGGCAGAAGTTCTTTTTGACGACGAATCAGCTCTTATCCGCTTTGATATGAGTGAGTATATGGAGAAATTCGCAGCCAGCCGTCTCAACGGAGCTCCTCCGGGTTATGTGGGTTATGAAGAAGGTGGGGAGTTGACCGAGAAAGTTCGCAACAAACCATACTCTGTTCTCCTCTTTGACGAGGTAGAGAAGGCCCACCCAGACATCTTTAATGTTCTCTTGCAGGTCTTGGATGATGGGGTCTTAACAGATAGCAAGGGGCGCAAGGTTGACTTTTCAAATACCATTATTATCATGACGTCAAACCTTGGTGCGACAGCCCTTCGTGATGACAAGACTGTCGGATTTGGAGCTAAGGACATTCGTTTTGACCAGGAAAATATGGAAAAACGCATGTTTGAAGAGCTGAAAAAAGCTTATAGGCCGGAGTTTATCAACCGTATTGATGAAAAGGTGGTCTTCCATAGCCTGTCTAGCGACCATATGCAGGAAGTGGTGAAAATTATGGTTAAACCTTTAGTGGCAAGTTTGGCTGAAAAAGGTATTGACTTGAAATTACAAGCTTCCGCACTGAAATTGTTGGCCAATCAAGGATATGACCCAGAGATGGGAGCTCGTCCACTTCGCAGAACCCTGCAAACAGAAGTGGAAGACAAGTTGGCAGAACTTCTTCTCAAGGGAGAATTAGAGGCAGGCAGCACACTTAAGATTGGTGTTAAAGCAGGCCAGTTAAAATTTGATATTGCATAAAAATGGAGAATCAAGAGCAATCTTGGTTCTCTTTTTCGCTACTTTTTTATAAAAAACAATAAAAAACTATTGACAAAACAAAAATATAGTTTATAATAAAAACATAGATAATAAAAATATCAAAAATCATAAAAAGGTAATGCGTTTATGAAAAAGAAAACAGCAGTGGTATTTGGAACCTTTGCTCCGCTTCATCAAGGACATATCGATCTAATCCAGCGAGCCAAACGGCAGTGTGACCAGGTCTGGGTTGTCGTTTCAGGTTATGAGGGCGACAGAGGGGAACAGGTAGGCTTAACGCTTCAAAAAAGATTCCGCTATATCCGAGAGGCCTTTCGTGATGACGAGTTGACCTCCGTTTGCAAGTTGGATGAGACTAATCTTCCCCGTTACCCTATGGGCTGGCAGGAGTGGTTGAATCAGATGTTTGCGGAGATTTCCTATGATGAAACCCAGCAAGAACTAATTTTCTTTGTGGGAGAAGCAGACTACCAGCAAGAATTATCAAATCATGGCTTTGAGACTGTCTTGAAAGAAAGAAAGTTTGGTATCTCAGCGACTATGATTCGAGAAAATCCAAGCAAATATTGGAAATATATCGCTCAACCCTTCCGTCGTCAGTTTACAAAGAAGGTGCTGATTATGGGAAGTGCCAGCAATGGGAAGACCACTCTGGCCAAGGATTTGGCAAGGTATTACGATGCGCCAGTCAGCCTGGAATACGCACGTGAGTACCAGATTAAAAACAATGTCCGCGACGATGAATTGACTCCAAAGGATTATTATTATCTCCTTTTGGGGCAGTATGATCAAACCTCTAAGTTAATCGACAGTAATGCCAATAGGGGATTGGTGATAGCAGACACCAACTCCTTAGTAACCAAGGGCTACTATGATTATTACATGGAGACCGAGGACCAAGGGGACTTATCAGGAGAAACCTTTGACAATCTCTTTGTCTCTATCTTGGCTAAGGAAAAATGGGACTTGATTCTCTTTGTGCAACCTGTCGGCTCCTATGTCAATGATGGGTTTAGAGATATGACCATGGCAGAAGACCATATTCGTCATAGTTTTTCCCAGCATTTGGACCAGATTAGGGAGGACTACTTAGCAAACATTCCACTAGTTTATCTAGCAGAAGATTATCTAGGAAATTATGAGGCAGCAAAAGTGGCTATTGATGCCATTTACCAAGCAGATTAGGAGAAAAATATGAAAAAACTAACTAAAAAAATCACACAATTTATCGAAAACTTTAAAAATGTCCATGCGGAAGCCCGCAAGATCGGTTTTGCAGGAATCATGAACCTGCTCTGGAAAGATCTCTTTGTCGGCCGTAGCCTCTTCCAGTGGTTGTATCTTATTGTCCTGTCAAGTGTTCCCTTGATCTTGGAATTCACGCAAAATACAGAAAGTCATGACTGGATGAGCTTGTTTGCATCTTGGACTGGGATTGTCTGTGTTATCTTGGTAGCAGAAGGGCGTGCAAGCAATTATCTCTTTGGGGCCATTAACTCTGCTATCTATTTGATTTTGGCTATGAATGCGACTTTTTATGGCGAAGTTTTGACGACCGTTTACTTCTTTGTCATGCAGCCGATTGGTCTCTATGCTTGGTTATCAAATCGTATCAATGACCAAGAAAAAGCAGAAGAATCCCACTTTGAAGCTAAGAAATTATCTGTTTTTGACTGGCTCAAGTACTTAGCCTTAACTGCTATCATCTGGATTAGTATGGGCTTAGCTTACCAAAGTATCCATAGTGCTCGCCCTTTCCGTGATAGTGTTACCGATGCGACCAATGGTGTCGGCCAGCTCTTGATGACACGTCTCTATCGTGAGCAATGGATTTTCTGGATTGCAACCAATCTCTTTAGTATCTACCTCTGGTGGGGTGAAAATATCCATATTCAAGGGATGTACTGGGTTTACACACTCAATAGTCTAGTAGGTTGGTACCAATGGACCAAGGCAGTTCGTAAGGAGGCATAAAATGACGGACACGATGATTCCAGCAGGGATGACGGAAAAAGAATATTTTGAAATTCATGCCAGTCAGGAGGAGTTTTTGGATTGGTACTACAAGCAGGAACTTCCTCAATACGAAAAACCAAGTGTGACGGTGGATATGGTAGCCTACTGCTTTGTCGAAGGAAAGATCAAGCTCTTATTAATTCGTCGCAAGGCTCATCCATATCAAAATTGTTTGGCCTTAGTTGGAGGATTTATGGACAAGGGCGAAGATGCTGCGCATGCCTGTCAGCGTGAGGTGAGAGAAGAAGTTAATCTCGATCTTCCTTTGGAAAAAATCGAGCAATTGATGACCGTATCGACCCCCGGCCGTGACCCACGGGGCTGGACAGTGACCATTGCCCACTTGGTTTATTTGCCTAGTCGTGCATTAGAACTTGTTCAAGCAGGAGACGATGCCAAGGATGTGGTTTTTGTAGATGTCGATTTTCAGACGGGCAAGTGCTTCTTAGAGGGAGTAGAGTTGGAGGAGCAAGCCTTCGCTTTTGACCATTATGCCATTATCCAAGAATCCATCAAACGAATCCAAGGCCGTCTCGACTGGAACCCAACCTTCCTCTATCTGCTAGAGGAGGAGTTCACTGTCTACGAAGGGACTGAACTGGTCAATCTCATCAACCCCGGTCGTCCAATCGTCAGCAATAACTTTCTCGTAAAATATGGCGAGTACGTAGAAGAGGTCGGGCTCAAACGAGTACCTAAAAAGAAACCAAGAAAAACCTATCGACTGAAATAAAAAACGAGGCCGGGACAAAGTTCCCGACCTCTTTATGTACCATCATGAAATGGTTTTGCTGTTGCGACTGTTTTTAGGGATGGCTATCTTTCTTAGAATTACTCAACAGGTGAGTAAAGAAGTCTTTGTATCGATACTTGAGATAGTTCTCATGTAAAAATAACAAAGCGATATAAACAATCAAAAAGATTGTAGTCAGATAAAACACATCAAATGCAGTTCGCGCATAGTAAGCGGCTGATTGATAAGAGCCAATTGCTCCCAAAATCAACCAAGGAAGATACTTATAATACTTATTTAGCATAAGAGTGCACCTCCTATATTCTATTTCAATGTTATTATATTTATTTGCAGTTAAAGTTGCAAGCGATTACACAAAAAACGAATTCAAATTTTTAATAAGAAAATCTCCTGTTTTTCTGTTTTATTACGAATAGAAGAGTAGGAGGAGTAAATGTATCTAAATTATTTAAGATTTTTAAAATAGTTTAGATAAATTGTTGACATATTCAAATTTGAATGTTACAATTATATTACAAAAAGATTTCTTTATATTTCTAAAACGTTACAAAGGAGTAGAAAAATGAAAAAGAAAACCTATATCAAATTGATGGCAGCAACTGTATTGGCTTCTACCTTGCTATTAGGAGCTTGTGGAAATAAAAAGGAAACAACTCAAGCAAGCAGTTCTGCTAAGACAAGCCAGTCATCAAGTTCTAAAGCAACTTCTTCTAACAAAGAAAGCAAGACTCAGAAGTCCTCAAGTTCAGCTTCATCTGAAAAGGCTAAGGCGTCTACTGATCAATCTTCAGCAACTGCAACGCCATCACAAGCGGCACCTGCACCAGAGCAAAGACAAGGTCAAGAAGTGGCTAGTCAACAAACTCCTGCTCAGACTCCTTCAACTCAACAAGCTCCTCAAGCCCAATCTAACCAATCAAGCTATGATCCTACAACTGACCGCAAACTTCAAGACAAACAAGCAGAGCAAAATAAACGCTACAAGGGTGTTTTAACCATGGTAGATGGTGATTTCTCAGCTGCAGCGGGCAATTGGAAGGGAGCAAATGGCGAAACCATCACAGTTTCATCAGGTGGTCAATTTACAGTAGAATCTTCTGATGGAAAGAAAGAAAATTACTCTATCAAAGGCTATTCTTATACTCTTGATGATGGTAAGTATAATGCCAAAATTGGTGGAGGAAAAATCATCCAAATTACAACAGGAGCGGATGGTAAGGTTTCCAGTGTTGCTTTGAGTCAATAATAATCCTCAGTATTTGAATTTTTACAATCAAAAACCCGTAACCTTTAAGAGAGTTACGGGTTTTAAACTTTTAAGCCTTATCCAACTGCAAGAGGGCTTCAATCTCTGCCAGAGTGCTAGCTTGTGAAATAGCTCCACGGAGTTTGGCTGCGCCAGATGTCCCCCGGAGGTAGTGAGGAGCGAGGCCGCGGAATTCACGAACGGCTACGTTTTCCCCTTTGAGGTTAATCAAACGTTTCAAGTGTTCATAGGCGATTTTCATCTTATCTTCAAAGGTCAAATCAGGTAGGATTTCTCCTGTTTCAAAGTAATGATTGATTTGGTTGAAGAGGTAAGGATTTCCCATGGCAGCGCGGCCAATCATGACTGCGTCAGCACCAACTTCTTCGATACGCTGTTTGGCTTCTTGGACAGTACGGATATCACCGTTGGCGATGAATGGAATCTTGGTCAAAGCTTGAGCGACCTTGTGAAGGGTCTCAAGGTCTGCATGACCTGTATACATTTGTTCGCGGGTACGGCCATGCATAGCAAGGGCAGAAACACCCGCAGCTTCAGCAGCGAGGGCATTTTCTACTGCCAGAGATGGATCCGCCCAGCCGGTACGCATTTTGACAGTAAGTGGGATATCAAGGACAGATTGGACCTTGTTGATGATCGAGTAAATCTTGTCTGGATCCTTGAGCCACATAGCACCAGCTTCGTTCTTCACGATTTTGTTAACTGGACAGCCCATGTTGATATCCACGATATCGGTCTTAGTGTTTTCTTGGATGAATTCTGCTGCGCGTGCTAGGCTGTCTTCATCACTTCCAAAAAGTTGGATAGAAACTGGGTTTTCTCCTTCATCAATATGAAGCATGTGCAGGGTTTTTTCGTTGTTGTATTGGATTCCCTTGTCAGAAACCATTTCCATGACAACGAGTCCAGCTCCGAGCTCTTTTGCTATGGTACGAAAGGCTGAGTTAGTCACACCAGCCATGGGTGCTAAAACGGTACGATTGGGAATCTCAACATTGCCAATCATAAAAGGTGTATTAAGATTTGTCACGAATGAGTTCCTCCAGGTCGTTTTCATCAAAGTTGTAAGTAGTTTGGCAGAATTGACAAGTGATTTCTGCTCCGTGGTCTTCCTCTTTCATTTCCTGTAGGTCTGAGCTTGGAAGGCTGGCAAGAGCGTTCATAAAGCGTTCATGGCTACAGTCACATTGGAAACGGATTTCTTCTTCAGAAAGACGCTTGTAGGCCTCGTCCCCGTAGATAGCCTTGAGGAGGGCTTCGATATGGTCTTCACTTTCGAGAAGGGTCGAGATAGCTGGCATTTCTTGGATGCGTTTCTCAAAACGGGCAATCTCTTCTTCCTTGGCTCCCGGCAAGACTTGGACTAGGAAACCGCCTGCAACCTTGACCTTGTCTTCCTCGTCCAAAAGGACATTGAGGCCGACTGCTGAAGGTGTTTGTTGGCTTTCAGTCAGGTAAAAGGCAAGGTCTTCACCAATTTCTCCAGAGATAAGGGGAGTCATAGAGTTGTAAGGATTTCCAGTACCGTAGTCTGTGATAACGAGGAATTGGCCATTGCCAACAAAAGGTCCGACTAGCACTTCACCAGTTGCAGTTTTTTTGATGTCAACACCAGGATTTTGAACATAGCCTTTGACGTTCCCCTTGGTATCTGCGACCGTGATAATGGCCCCTAGAGAGCTCGTTCCAAGAACTTTAACTGTTAGTTTAGTATTTCCTTTTTCATTGGCTGCGAGAATCTGGCTAGCGATAAGGGTTCGACCAAGCGCTACAGTTGAGCTAGCTTGGGTTTGGTGTTTTTCTTGAGCAGTGCGGACGGTTTCTGTGCTATCAAGGACAAAAGCACGAAAGGCTCCGCTTTCTGATATAGTTTTAATAATTTTATCCATAGCTACTATTTTAGCATAAAAATGCCCAAAGGGGGAGCCGTGTGTTTGTTGATTTTTAGGATAATGGACTAGGAAATCAGCATGAAAATAAAAAGAGAAACAGATTATTTCAGCATTTGTAAGATTTATGCTATGCTTAAGGTAGAAAATGAAAGGGGTAACAAATGTATTTAGGAGATTTGATGGAAAAGGCCGAATCTGGTCAATTTTCAATCCTTTCCTTTCTATCACAAGAGTCTCAGACGACTGTCAAGGCTGTAATGGAGGAAACAGGATTTTCAAAAGCAACCCTAACCAAATATGTCACCCTGCTCAATGACAAGGCTTTGGATAGTGGCATAGAGCTGACTATTCATTTAGAAGATGAAAATCTGCGTCTATCGATCGGTGCAACTACCAAGGGAAGAGATATTCGGAGCTTGTTTTTGGAGAATGCTGTTAAATATCAGATTTTGGTCTATCTTCTCTACCACCAACAGTTTTTAGCCCATCAGCTGGCTCAAGAATTGATGATTAGCGAGGCTACGCTGGGTCGTCACTTAGCTAGCTTAAATCAGATTTTGTCAGAATTTGATTTATCTATTCAAAATGGACGTTGGCGAGGTCCAGAGCATCAGATTCGCTATTTCTATTTCTGTCTTTTCCGCAAGGTCTGGTCGAGTCAGGAATGGGAAGGCCATATGCAGAAACCAGAGAGAAAACAGGAGATTGCTACACTAGAAGAAATCTGCGGTGCAAGTTTGTCTTCGGGGCAGAAATTGGATTTGGTTCTCTGGGATCATATCAGTCAACAGCGTCTTCGGGTCAATGCCTGTCAGTTTCAAGTCATAGAAGAGAAAATGCGAGGGTATTTTGACAATATTTTCTACCTTCGTTTGTTGAGAAAGGCCTCGTCTTTTTTTGCTGGGCAACATATTCCACTAGGAACTGAGGATGGTGAGATGATGATATTCTTCTCTTTCCTCTTGTCTCATCGTATCCTTCCTCTTCATACTATGGAATATATCCTTGGTTTTGGAGGGCAGTTGGCAGATTTACTGACGCAATTGATTCAAGAAATGAAGAAGGAGGAGTTGCTGGGTGATTATACAGAGGATCACGTTACCTATGAACTCAGTCAGCTTTGTGCTCAAGTCTATCTCTATAAGGGCTATATTTTACAGGATCGCTACAAGTACCAGTTAGAGAATCGTCATCCTTATTTGCTGATGGAACATGATTTTAGGGGAACGGCAGAGGAGATTTTTCATGCTCTACCGGCCTTTCAGCAGGGGACAGATTTAGATAAGAAAATTCTCTGGGAATGGCTGCAGTTAATCGAATATATGGCTGAAAATGGTGGTCAACATATGCGGATTGGTCTGGATTTGACATCTGGTTTTCTTGTCTTTTCAAGGATGGCAGCCATTTTAAAACGGTATTTGGAATACAATCGTTTTATCACCATTGAAGCCTATGACCGAACTCGGCATTATGATTTGCTGGTTACCAATAACCCGATTCATAAAAAGGAACAGACCCCAGTTTATTATTTAAAAAACGACTTGGATTTGGAAGATTTGGCAGGGATTCGTCAGTTATTATTCACTTAAAAGGCTTGGTTGTTCCAGGTCTTTTTTGTGAAATTTACACAATCTCCTCACATTTTTTTAAAAATTAAAAAAAGTTGATAAACAAGAAAGCGCTTTATTTTGTATACTAGTTACTGTAAAGAGGAGACATCCTCAAGATCATTATCAGGAGGACAGCACATGTCACAAGAAAAATACATCATGGCCATTGACCAGGGAACTACAAGCTCTCGTGCCATTATTTTCAACAAAAAAGGAGAAAAAGTTAGCTCGAGTCAAAAAGAGTTCACTCAGATTTTCCCTCAGGCAGGTTGGGTTGAGCACAATGCCAATGAAATTTGGAACTCTGTTCAGTCAGTTATTGCGGGTGCTTTCATCGAAAGTGGTGTGAAACCAAGTCAGATTGAGGCAATCGGGATTACCAACCAACGTGAAACAACGGTTGTCTGGGATAAGAAAACAGGGCTCCCTATCTACAACGCTATCGTTTGGCAATCACGTCAGACAGCACCTTTGGCTGAGCAACTAAAAAGCCAAGGTTATGTGGAAAAATTCCATGAAAAGACTGGTTTGATCATCGATGCTTACTTCTCTGCTACCAAGGTTCGTTGGATTTTGGACCATGTAGAGGGCGCTCAAGAGCGAGCAGAAAAAGGGGAATTGCTCTTTGGTACCATTGATACTTGGCTGGTTTGGAAATTGACTGACGGCGCAGCTCACGTGACCGACTATTCCAACGCAGCTCGTACCATGCTTTATAACATTAAAGAACTCAAATGGGATGATGAGATTTTGGAAATCCTCAATATTCCTAAGGCTATGCTGCCAGAAGTTCGTTCTAACTCTGAAATTTACGGTCAGACAGCTCCATTCCATTTCTACGGTGGACAAGTACCAATCTCGGGTATGGCTGGGGACCAACAAGCAGCCCTCTTTGGACAGTTGGCCTTTGAACCTGGGATGGTTAAAAACACCTACGGAACAGGCTCTTTCATCATCATGAATACTGGGGAAGAGATGCAGTTGTCTGAAAACAACCTCTTGACAACGATTGGTTACGGAATTAACGGCAAGGTTTACTATGCCTTGGAAGGTTCAATCTTCATCGCAGGAAGTGCTATTCAGTGGCTTCGTGACGGTCTTCGCATGGTTGAAAATTCACCAGAATCTGAAAAATACGCTCGTGATTCTCACAACAACGATGAAGTTTATGTCGTTCCAGCCTTTACAGGTCTAGGTGCTCCATACTGGAACCAAAACGCTCGTGGTTCTGTCTTTGGTTTGACTCGTGGAACAAGTAAAGAAGACTTTATCAAGGCAACCTTGCAATCTATCGCTTATCAAGTCCGTGATATCATCGATACCATGCAAGTGGATGCGCAGACAGCTATCCAAGTCTTGAAGGTAGATGGTGGTGCAGCCATGAATAACTTCCTCATGCAGTTCCAAGCTGATATTTTGGGAATCGATATCGCACGCGCCAAAAACTTGGAAACAACAGCTCTAGGGGCAGCCTTCCTAGCAGGTTTGTCAGTGGGCTATTGGAAGGACTTGGATGAGTTGAAACTCTTGAACGAGACAGGAGAACTCTTTGAACCATCTATGAACGAATCGCGCAAGGAACAACTCTACAAGGGCTGGAAGAAGGCTGTGAAAGCAACCCAAGTCTTTGCGGAAGTAGACGACTAATACTGGAAGAATAAAGCGACTCAGTTAGAAAGTGTGTAAATATGGAATTTTCAAAGAAAACACGTGAATTATCAATTCAAAAAATGCAGGAACGTACCTTGGACCTCTTGATTATCGGTGGAGGAATCACTGGTGCTGGTGTAGCCTTGCAGGCGGCAGCTAGTGGTCTAGATACTGGTTTGATTGAAATGCAAGACTTTGCAGAAGGAACATCCAGCCGTTCAACAAAATTGGTTCACGGCGGTCTTCGTTACCTTAAGCAATTTGATGTAGAAGTGGTATCAGATACAGTTTCAGAACGTGCTGTAGTTCAACAAATCGCTCCACACATTCCGAAACCAGACCCAATGCTCTTGCCAGTTTACGATGAAGATGGAGCGACCTTTAGCCTCTTCCGTCTGAAAGTAGCTATGGATCTTTACGACCTCTTGGCAGGAGTTAACAACACACCAGCTGCTAACAAGGTTTTGAGCAAGGAAGAAGTTTTGGAACGCCAGCCAAACTTGAAGAAAGAAGGTTTGGTAGGAGGTGGGGTTTACCTTGACTTCCGTAACAACGATGCGCGTCTCGTGATTGAAAATATCAAACGTGCCAACCAAGACGGTGCCCTCATTGCTAACCACGTGAAGGCAGAAGGCTTCCTCTTTGACGAAAGTGGCAAGATTACAGGTGTGGTAGCTCGTGATTTGTTGACAGACCAAGTCTTTGAAATCAAGGCCCGTCTGGTGATTAACACAACAGGTCCTTGGAGCGACAAGGTGCGCAATTTGTCTAATAAGGGAACCCAATTCTCACAAATGCGTCCAACTAAGGGAGTTCACCTAGTCGTGGATTCAAGCAAGATCAAGGTTTCACAGCCAGTTTACTTTGACACAGGTTTGGGTGACGGCCGTATGGTCTTTGTTCTCCCACGTGAAAACAAGACTTACTTTGGTACAACGGATACAGACTACACAGGTGATTTGGAACATCCAAAAGTGACTCAGGAAGATGTAGATTACCTACTTGGCATTGTCAACAACCGCTTCCCAGAAGCTCACATCACCATTGATGATATCGAAAGTAGCTGGGCAGGTCTTCGTCCATTGATCGCAGGCAATAGCGCTTCTGACTACAATGGAGGAAATAACGGAACCATCAGTGATGAAAGCTTTAACAACTTGATTGCGACTGTTGAATCTTATATCTCTAAAGAAAAAACGCGTGAAGATGTTGAGGCTGCTGTTAGCAAGCTTGAAAGCAGTACCTCTGAGAAACATTTGGACCCATCTGCAGTTTCTCGTGGTTCTAGCTTGGACCGAGATGATAATGGTCTCTTGACCCTTGCTGGTGGTAAAATCACAGACTATCGTAAGATGGCTGAAGGAGCTATGGAGCGCGTGGTTGACATCCTCAAAGCAGAATTTGACCGTAGCTTTAAACTCATCAATTCTAAGACTTACCCTGTTTCAGGTGGGGAATTGAACCCAGCAAATGTGGACTCAGAAATCGAAGCCTTTGCGCAACTTGGAGTGTCACGTGGTTTGGATAGCAAGGAAGCTCATTACCTAGCAAATCTTTACGGTTCAAATGCACCGAAGGTCTTTGCTCTTGCTCATAGTTTGGAACAAGCACCAGGACTCAGCTTGGCAGACACTTTGTCCCTTCACTATGCAATGCGCAATGAGTTGGCTCTTAGCCCAGTTGACTTCCTTCTTCGTCGTACCAACCACATGCTCTTTATGCGTGATAGCTTGGATAGCATCGTTGAGCCAGTTTTGAATGAAATGGGACGATTCTATGATTGGTCAGAAGAAGAAAAAGCAGGCTACCGTGCGGATGTCGAAGCGGCTCTCGCTAACAACGATTTAGCAGAATTAAAAAATTAAGAAAAAATAAAAGAGGTGGAGGGCAGCATTCCTTGCCGCCCGCCCCTTCTTTTTAATGGAGACAGAAAGATGATGAATGAATTATTTGGAGAATTTCTAGGGACTTTAATCCTGATTCTTCTAGGAAATGGTGTTGTTGCAGGTGTGGTTCTTCCAAAAACCAAGAGCAACAGCTCAGGTTGGATTGTGATTACTATGGGGTGGGGAATTGCAGTTGCGGTTGCAGTCTTTGTATCTGGAAAACTCAGTCCAGCTCATTTAAACCCAGCTGTGACAATTGGTGTGGCTTTAAAAGGTGACTTACCTTGGGCTTCCGTTTTGCCTTATATCTTAGCTCAGTTCGCAGGGGCTATGCTCGGTCAGATTTTGGTTTGGTTGCAATTCAAGCCGCATTATGAGGCAGAAGAAAATGCAGGAAATATTTTGGCTACTTTCAGCACAGGACCAGCTATCAAAGATACTGTATCAAACTTGATCAGCGAAATCCTTGGCACCTTTGTATTGGTATTGACAATCTTTGCTTTGGGACTTTATGACCTTCAAGCAGGAATCGGAACCTTCGCAGTGGGGACTTTGATTGTCGGTATCGGTCTATCACTAGGTGGGACAACAGGCTATGCCTTGAACCCAGCCCGTGACCTTGGACCTCGTATCATGCACAGTATCCTTCCAATTTCAAACAAGGGAGACGGAGACTGGTCTTATGCCTGGATTCCTGTTGTGGGACCTGTTATCGGTGCAGCCTTGGCTGTTCTTGTATTCTCACTTTTCTAATTTAGAAAACAATTATGTTGATAGGGCTTGAGATGAGAATCTCAGGCTCTTTTTTAAAAATATACATAGAAAAACCGCATAATTTTTAAAATTAGCTTAAATATAATGAAAATCTACGGCAAACAATTGAAAAATTACCCTAGAAAGTGGTACAATGGTAGAAAAATACTATAGTAAAAGTTTATCTTATTTTACAAAAATTACGGAAATGAATGGTTTTTCTTGATGAAACAGAGAAAAGAATTATACCTTTTTCTTGGTCGGACAGCCTTGTATTTTCTTATCTTTCTAGGGCTGCTTTACTTCTTTAGCTATCTTGGCCAGGGTCAAGGAGGCTTTATCTATAATGAATTTTAACTTGAAGGAGAATTCCTATTGTGTCAAATAAACCAATAGTAGATATGATTGAAACCATTGAGCATTTTGCTCAGACACAGCCTAGCTATCCTGTTTATAATGTTTTGGGGCAGGAGCACACTTATGGAGATTTGAAGTCTGATTCGGATAGTTTGGCTGCAGCCATCGATCAACTGGATTTACCAGAGAAGTCTCCTGTGGTTGTTTTTGGTGGCCAAGAGTATGAAATGTTGGCAACTTTTGTAGCGCTGACTAAGTCAGGTCATGCCTACATTCCAATTGATAGTCATTCGGCCTTGGAGCGAGTTTCAGCTATTTTAGAAGTAGCGGAGCCAAGTTTGATTATTGCCATCTCAGACTTTCCATTGGAGCAGATTTCTACACCAATGTTGAATCTAGCTCAGGTTCATGAAGCCTTTGCTCAAGGGACTAGCTATGAGATCACGCATCCAGTCAAGGGCGATGATAACTACTACATTATCTTTACTTCTGGTACGACTGGTAAGCCAAAGGGAGTGCAGATTTCACATGATAATCTCCTCAGTTTTACCAACTGGATGATTACGGACAAGGAATTTGCGACGCCAAGTCGTCCGCAAATGTTGGCTCAGCCACCTTATTCTTTTGACTTGTCTGTCATGTATTGGGCTCCGACCTTGGCACTGGGAGGAACTCTTTTTGCTTTACCATCTGTCATCACTCAGGACTTTAAGCAACTCTTTGCGACCATCTTTTCATTGTCGATCGCTATCTGGACTTCAACGCCTTCTTTTGCGGATATGGCCATGTTGTCAGAAGATTTCAATAGCGAAAAAATGCCTGGAATTACGCATTTCTACTTTGATGGCGAAGAATTGACGGTTAAAACGGCTCAAAAACTACGCGAACGTTTCCCACATGCCCGTATTATCAATGCCTACGGCCCAACAGAAGCGACAGTAGCCCTGTCAGCAGTTGCTGTGACAGACGAGATGCTAGCGACTCTCAAACGCCTACCAATCGGCTATACCAAGGCTGATTCTCCAACCTTTATCATTGACGAGGAAGGCAATAAATTGCCAAATGGAGAACAGGGAGAAATCATTGTTTCTGGACCAGCCGTTTCAAAAGGTTATATGAATAATCCTGAAAAAACGGCAGAAGCCTTCTTTGAGTTTGAAGGTCTACCAGCCTACCATACAGGAGATGTGGGAACTATGACAGATGAAGGCTTACTTCTCTACGGCGGACGCATGGACTTCCAGATTAAGTTCAACGGTTACCGCATTGAGTTAGAAGATGTCTCTCAAAACCTCAATAAGTCTCGCTTTATCGAGTCTGCTGTTGCAGTACCGCGCTATAACAAGGACCACAAGGTACAAAATCTATTGGCTTATGTCATCTTAAAAGATGGTGTCCGTGAGCAGTTTGAACGTGATATCGATATTACCAAGGCTATCAAGGAAGACTTGACAGATATTATGATGTCTTATATGATGCCGTCCAAATTCCTTTATCGAGACAGTTTGCCGCTGACTCCAAATGGAAAAATTGATATCAAAGGATTGATTAACGAGGTGAATCAAAGATGATGGAGTTCTTTCAACAGCTTCCTCATATAGAGCCATACGGCAATCCTCAGTATTTTGTTTATGTTATTGCTGCAACCTTGCCCATCTTTATAGGCCTCTTTTTCAAGAAACGCTTTGCCTGGTATGAAGTGCTGGTAAGTCTCTTCTTTATTGTCACCATGTTGGTGGGTGGAAAGACCAATCAACTAGTTGCCTTGGGTATTTACCTTTGCTGGGAAATATTGCTCTTGCTTTTCTACAAGCACTATCGAAAAAGTAAGGATGGCAAGTGGGTCTTCTACCTAGTTAGTTTTCTGTCCCTACTGCCAATTATCTTTGTCAAGGTGCAGCCGGCTATCAATGGAATGCAGTCTTTGCTTGGGTTTTTGGGTATTTCTTACCTGACCTTTCGTTCGGTTGGGATTATCATCGAGCTGAGAGATGGAGTGATTAAGGATTTTACCCTCTGGGAATTCCTCCGTTTTCTTCTCTTTATGCCGACTTTTTCAAGTGGTCCAATCGATCGCTTTAAGCGTTTTAATGAAAATTATCAGACCATTCCTGAGCGGGATGAGTTGATGGATATGTTGGATGAATCTGTTCGCTATATTATGTGGGGATTTTTGTATAAGTTTATCCTGGCTCATATTTTAGGAGAAACTTTACTACCTCCTCTGAAGAATCTAGCTTTGCAGTCAGGTGGCTTCTTTAACCCCTATGCTTTAGCGGTTATGTATACCTTTGGTCTGGAGCTCTTTTTTGACTTTGCAGGTTACTCTATGTTTGCCTTGGCCATCTCAAACTTAATGGGAATTCGTAGCCCTATCAACTTTAATAAGCCTTTTTTATCAAGGGATTTAAAGGAATTTTGGAATCGTTGGCACATGAGTCTTTCTTTCTGGTTCCGTGACTTTGTCTTTATGCGAATGGTGATGGTATTGACCAGAAAGAAGGTTTTTAAAAATCGTAATGTAACCTCAAGCGTGGCCTATATTGTAAATATGCTGATTATGGGATTTTGGCACGGTGTGACCTGGTACTACATCGTCTATGGACTCTTTCATGGGATTGGACTGGTCATCAATGACGCTTGGGTTCGTAAGAAAAAAGCACTCAATAAGGAACGGAAAAAAGCAGGGAAGCCTGCTCTACCTGAGAATCGCTGGATTCAGTTGCTTGGCATGGTTGTCACCTTCCATGTCGTCATGCTGTCATTCTTAATCTTTTCTGGATTTTTGAATGATTTATGGTTTAAAAAATAAAAGGAAATAAAATATGGATATCAAATCAGAAGTTATTGAAATTATTGATGAGTTGTTTATGGAAGATGTTTCTGACATGATGGATGAAGATCTTTTTGATGCAGGTGTCTTGGATAGTATGGGAACGGTTGAATTGATTGTTGAGATTGAAAATCGTTTTGACATTCGTGTTCCAGTGACGGAGTTCGGTCGTGATGACTGGAATACGGCTAATAAAATCGTAGAAGGTATTACGGAGCTACAAAATGCTTAAACGCTTGTGGCTAATCTTCGGGCCTCTGTTTCTTGCTAGTTTTCTTGTCTTATTATTGATTTATTTGTATCCTGGTAATCAAAGTCATAATTTGTTAGAAGAAAAACATTCTGCGGCTGCAATTAGCACGGAAAGTTTTAAAGAAAGAAGTCAAAAGATTAGGGCCCTTTCAGATCCTAATATGCGTTTTATCCCCTTTTTTGGTTCAAGTGAGTGGATTCGTTTTGATAGTATGCATCCTGCTGTATTAGCTGAAAAGTATAATCGTTCTTATCGTCCATATTTTTTGGGGCAGGCGGGGGCGGCTTCTCTCAATCAGTACTTTGGTATGCAACAAATTTTGCCAGAAATTGAGAATAAGCAGGCGGTATTTGTGATTTCGCCTCAGTGGTTTACGGAGACTGATTATGAACCCGCAGCGTTTCAGAGATTTTTTAACAGTGACCAATTGACAGCTTTTCTGGAAAATCAATCGGGTGACACTGCTACAAAGCATGCGGCTATTCGATTGTTAAAGCAGAATCCTAATGTTGCATTAAAAGGCATTGTTCAAAAACTGTCAAAGGGTGAAGAATTATCAGAGGTTGATCAGGTTGCTATTAATATTTTTGCCCGATTCAATGAGAGACAGGCTTCTCTATTTGGTCAGTTCTCCATTAGAGGAAAACTCAAATATAAGGAACATGTGGAAAATTATTTAAAAGATCTTCCAGATCAATTTTCTTACCAAGAGTTAGAAAAAATAGCTCGAAAGGATGCAGAAGCAAATACGACCAATAATGATATGGGAATGGAAAATCATTTCTATACGAGAGAGGTTAAGAAGGATTTGAAAAAATGGGAAGGATATCAAAAGAATTACAGCTTCCTAAAATCATCTGAATATAATGATTTACAGTTGGTTCTCAATCAATTTGCAAAATCGAAAGTTAATGTCCTCTTTGTCATCCAACCTGTCAATAAGAAATGGATGGACTACACAGGGCTCAGAGAAGATATGTACCAGCATGCAGTGGAGAAAATTCGTTACCAATTAGAAAGTCAAGGTTTCACTAATATTGCTGACTTTTCAAAAAATGGAGGGGATCCTTATTTTGTTAAGGATACCATTCACCTAGGTTGGTTGGGTTGGCTTGCTTTTGATAAGGCAGTTGATCCTTTCCTATCCAATCCCACGCCAGCTCCGACTTACCATCTGAATGAACGCTTTTTCAGCAAAGACTGGGCGACTTATGATGGGGATGTTAAGGAATTTCAATAAATTGATTAAAAGCTTGAATTTTTTAGTTCAGGCTTTTTGTTAAATGGCGAATATTTTAGTAAAAAATATGTTGAAAGTTTCAAAAATATTGTAAATAGCGTATAATATAGTGTGAATGAGAAAAAGAAAGAGATTTAAAAATGAATAAACGTTTCTTGTTACCTGTCTTGTCGACAGGCCTATTGGCCTCAGTCGTATTGGCTGGGCATGCTTATGCTGATGAAACGGCTAGTTCTATAGAGAAGTCACCTGCTGTAGCAACTCCTGCAGTTCCAACAACATAGGCGGCAACTCTCACAACTGTTGAATCAGCGGAAGCAAAGGAAGCTCCTGTTGAATCTCCTAAAAGCGAAGAAAAAGACACCGTTATCTTGCACACTAATGATGTCCATGGTCGTATTGTAGAGGAAAAGGGAGTAATTGGAGACGCTAAGCTAGCGACAGTCATCGAGCAGGAACGCGCGAAATCAAATCAAACTACTCTCGTCGTAGATGCTGGAGATGCCTTCCAAGGTTTACCGATTTCTAACTCTACAAAGGGTGAAGCACGCGCCGAAATTCTCAATCAGATACAGTATGATGCCATGGCAGTAGGAAACCATGAGTTTGACTTTGGTTTAGACGAAGCTAAGAAATACAAAGAAATTTTGAAATTCCCATTACTTAGCTCAAATACCTACGTCAATGGTGCCCGTCTCTTTGAAGCTTCTACAATTGTTGATAAAGATAAGACTGTAAAAGGTGATGAGTTTGTTGTGATTGGTGTGACAACACCGGAAACAGCTACTAAAATTCACCCTAAAAATGTCAAAGGAGTAACCTTTACAGATCCAATTACAGAGGTGAATAAGGTTATTGAAGAAGTGCAAGCTAAGGCAAGTACCGAAGGTAAGGACTACAAACACTATGTCGTCCTCGCTCACTTAGGTGTAGATACGACAACCCCAGTCGAATGGCGTGGTTCAACTCTGGCAGAAGCCTTGTCTAAAAATCCTCGTTTCAAACAGCCCTGTAGAACTCAACGGTGACCGGGAAAATGTTCGAGTCCGTGAAACTAACCTCGGAAACGTCGTAGCAGATTCCCTCTATCAGTATGGTCAAACAGGATTTAGCCATCCGGCTGACATCGCTGTGACAAATGGTGGTGGACTGCGTGAAACTATTGTAAAAGGCAAACCAATCACAAAAGGTAATGTTATTGCTGTTCTTCCATTTGGAAATACCATTTCACAAATCCAAGTGACTGGGCAACAAGTATTGGATATGTTTGAAAAGTCACTCGGATCTATCTTGCAGGTCGATAAGGATAGCAAGAAGGTCTTGGATGAGAACGGACAACCATTGCTAGAACCAAGTGGTGGCTTCTTGCAAGTTTCAGGTGTGAAGGTCTACTATGACACTAATCTACCATCAGGGAAACGTCTCAAACAGATGCAGCTACAGTTGATGCAAATACTACTGTAAAACTTTCTTATGAGGTGGCAGGTCAATTTAGCAAGAAGGAAGTCGTTTCAGAAAAAGTTCTTCCAAATACAGGTAGTGAACAATCTATTTTCTTGCTTTTAATGGGAATGGTCACAGGGTTAGCAGGTATCTTTGTAAGTCGAAAATCACAGCAAAAATAAGTTAAATTTCAAATCTAAAGGAGTCTAGGGAAACGTTTTTATAGCTCTTTCCCTTGACTCTTTTTTTGGTTGTGATATAATTAACCAGTAAATAATTTTTTTTAAAGAATAGTATTTTCTCTTAAAAAAGAGAAGTCTAAAAGGAAAGGAGTCAGATATGAGACAGCTAGCGAAGGATATCGATGCCTTTTTAAATGAGGTGATTTTGCAGGCGGAAAATCAGCATGAAATCCTAATAGGTCATTGTACTAGCGAGGTGGCCCTGACCAATACTCAGGAGCACATTCTCATGCTCTTGTCAGAGGAATCTTTAACAAATTCAGAGTTGGCCCGTCGCCTCAATGTCAGTCAGGCGGCAGTTACCAAGGCCATTAAGTCTTTGGTCAAGGAAGGGATGTTGGAAACATCTAAAGATCCTAAGGATGCGCGTGTGATTTTTTATCAGTTGACTGATTTGGCTCGTCCAATCGCTGAGGAGCACCATCATCACCATGAGCATACACTTTTAACCTATGAACAAGTGGCAACTCAGTTTACTCCAAATGAACAAAAAGTTATTCAGCGGTTTTTGACTGCTTTAGTAGGAGAAATCAAATAATGAGATACATTACGGTAGAGGATTTATCCTTCTATTATGATAAGGAGCCCGTTCTTGAACATATCAATTATAGTGTTGATAGTGGGGAATTTGTTACCTTGACAGGGGAGAATGGGGCAGCTAAGACGACACTGATTAAGGCCAGTCTTGGAATCCTTCAGCCACGCATTGGAAAGGTGACCATTTCAAAGACAAATACGCAGGGTAAGAAATTGAGAATAGCCTATCTTCCCCAGCAGATTGCCAGTTTTAATGCTGGTTTTCCAAGTACGGTTTATGAATTTGTCAAGTCGGGTCGCTATCCACGAAAGGGTTGGTTCCGTCGTTTGAATGCTCATGATGAGGAGCATATCAAGGCTAGTTTGGACTCAGTTGGTATGTGGGAACATCGAGACAAACGCTTGGGGTCTCTATCTGGAGGACAAAAGCAGCGAGCGGTGATTGCGCGTATGTTTGCTTCGGATCCAGATGTGTTTATTCTAGATGAGCCGACAACGGGGATGGATGCAGGAAGTAAAAATGAATTTTACGAACTCATGCACCACAGCGCCCATCATCATGGCAAGGCTGTTTTGATGATTACCCATGACCCTGAAGAAGTTAAGGATTATGCGGATCGCAATATCCATCTAGTCCGTAACCAAGATTCGCCATGGCGTTGTTTCAATGTTCATGAGAATGACCAGGAGGTGGGCCATGCTTAGTTTGTTATCTTATGACTTTATGCAACGTGCATTTCTGGCCGTTATTGCCATGAGTCTTTTCTCGCCGGTATTGGGAACCTTCCTTATCTTGCGTCGTCAGAGTTTGATGAGTGATACCCTCAGCCACGTCTCGCTTTCGGGTGTAGCTTTTGGTTTGGTTCTGGGGATTTCTCCGACTATTTCCACTATTGCCATTGTTTTGATTGCGGCGGTCTTTCTGGAGTATCTCCGTACGGTTTACAAGAGCTTTATGGAAATCGGGACAGCTATCCTCATGTCAACAGGTCTGGCTGTTTCTCTGATTGTCATGAGCAAGGGTAAAAGCTCTAGTTCTATGAGTTTGGATCAGTATCTTTTTGGTTCAATCGTGACTATTAGCGAAGAGCAGGTCATTTCCCTCTTTGTCATTGCGGCGGTTGTCTTGATTTTGACCTTCCTCTTCCTTCGTCCTATGTATATACTGACCTTTGATGAGGATACGGCCTTTGTGGATGGCTTGCCAGTTCGTACCATGTCCATTCTTTTTAACATGGTGACGGGGGTGGCCATTGCCCTTATGATTCCAGCTGCGGGAGCTCTTCTGGTATCGACCATTATGGTCTTGCCAGCTAGTATAGCCCTGCGTCTGGGGAAAAACTTTAAATCGGTTATGCTGCTTGCCAGTGCTATTGGATTTTTGGGAATGGTAGCAGGACTTTACATTTCCTACTATGCAGAAACACCTGCAAGTGCAAGCATTACAATTATTTTTGTAACTGTCTTTTTACTCATTAGTTTAGTAAGACGTTTTATCAAATAGGAGATGAACATGAAAAAAATTAGCTTATTACTCGCCAGTCTATGTGCCTTGTTTTTAGTGGCTTGTTCCAATCAAAAGCAGGCAGATGGCAAACTAAATATTGTGACAACCTTTTACCCTGTCTATGAATTTACCAAGCAAGTTGCAGGAGATACTGCTAATGTAGAACTCCTAATCGGTGCTGGTACAGAACCCCATGAATATGAACCATCTGCCAAGGCAGTTGCCAAGATTCAAGATGCAGACACCTTCGTTTATGAAAATGAAAACATGGAAACTTGGGTTCCTAAATTGCTAGATACTTTGGATAAGAAAAAGGTCAAAACCATCAAGGCGACAGGCGATATGTTGCTCTTGCCAGGTGGTGAGGAAGAAGAGGGAGACCATGACCATGGAGAAGAAGGCCATCACCATGAGTTCGATCCCCATGTTTGGTTATCACCAGTTCGTGCCATTAAACTAGTAGAGCACATCCGTGACAGTTTATCAGCAGATTATCCTGATAAAAAAGAGACCTTTGAGAAGAATGCTGCTGCCTATATCGAAAAATTACAAGCCTTGGATAAGGCTTATGCAGAAGGCTTGTCTCAAGCCAAACAAAAGAGCTTTGTAACGCAGCACGCAGCCTTTAACTATCTCGCCTTGGACTATGGACTCAAACAAGTCGCAATCTCAGGCCTTTCTCCAGATGCAGAGCCATCAGCAGCTCGCTTGGCAGAATTGACAGAGTATGTCAAGAAAAATAAAATTGCCTATATCTACTTTGAAGAAAATGCCTCACAGGCCCTTGCTAATACACTTTCAAAAGAAGCAGGTGTTAAAACAGATGTCCTCAATCCTTTAGAAAGTCTGACAGAAGAGGACACCAAGGCTGGAGAAAATTACATCTCCGTGATGGAGAAAAACCTCAAGGCTCTAAAACAAACAACGGACCAAGAAGGCCCAGCAATCGAGCCTGAAAAGGCAGAGGATACCAAGACAGTCCAAAATGGTTACTTCGAGGATGCAGCTGTCAAGGACCGCACCTTGAGTGACTATGCAGGTAACTGGCAATCAGTTTATCCTTTCCTTGAAGATGGTACTTTTGATCAAGTGTTTGATTACAAGGCTAAGTTGACAGGTAAGATGACTCAGGCTGAGTACAAGGCCTACTATACAAAAGGCTATCAGACAGATGTGACTAAGATTAATATCACTGATAACACTATGGAATTTGTTCAAGGTGGACAAAGTAAGAAATTCACCTACAAGTATGTTGGTAAGAAAATCTTGACTTATAAGAAAGGAAATCGTGGCGTGCGCTTCCTATTTGAAGCCACAGATGCAGACGCTGGACAGTTCAAGTATGTTCAGTTTAGTGACCACAATATCGCCCCAGTTAAGGCAGAACATTTCCATATCTTCTTTGGAGGCACAAGCCAAGAAGCCCTCTTTGAAGAAATGGATAACTGGCCAACCTACTACCCAGATAACCTATCTGGCCAAGAAATCGCCCAAGAAATGTTAGCGCATTGATGAGAAATCGACTAGTTCATGAGAGCTAGTCGGTTTTTTGAAATAGGGGCTGATGTGTAGCCCATTTCATGTGTCGGCGGATAGCCTATAGCTGTTATCTTTGGTAGATGCAATTTTGTTTCAAGGAGCAGAGTATCATATTGGGAAAGGATCTTATAAATAATAATCAAATTTCACTCCTTTTAAAATTATTTGTTAAACAATTCACAAATAATTGAAAACGAATACAAAAAGTAATATAATGATGTTAAATAGATAGCGCAAAGGCGCAGGAGGAAAATTATATGGCTACATTTTATGTTCCGGCAGTCAACCTTATTGGTAAAGGTGTTGTAAATGAAGTAGGTCCTTATATCAAGGAACTTGGCTATAAAAAGGCACTTTTGGTGACAGATAAGTTTATCGAAGGAAGTGACATTTTACCTAAGGTTTTAAAACCACTAGATGCAGAAGGAATCGAATATGTCATCTTTAGCGATGTAGAGCCAAACCCTACTTGTAAGAATGTCACAGATGGGGTAGCTGCTTTGCAAGAACATGGATGTGATTTTATCATCAGTCTTGGTGGGGGCTCTCCACAGGATGCAGCTAGTTGTATCTCTATCATGGCTACAAATGGTGGAAAACCACAGGATTATGAAGGACTTCATAAATCTGCTAAAAAAGGTCTTCCTGTTGTAGCTATCAATACTACTGCAGGTACATCAGCAGAAATTACCATTAACTATGTGATTACTGATGAAGAACGCAAGGTTAAGATGGTAATGGTTGACAAGAATAGCCTTGCTCTTATCTCTGTTAATGACCCGGAACTCATGCTTTCCAAACCTAAAGGCTTGACTGCAGCTACTGGTATGGATGCTCTGACTCACGCTGTTGAAGCTTTGGTAACACCTGGTGCTTATGATGTGACCAAGAAATTATCTATCGGAGCAATTGAGCTTATCAAGGAATATCTTCCTCGCGCTGTAGCAAATGGACACGATATTGAAGCGCGTGAAGGTATGGTCAATGCTATTTTCCTTGGTGGTATGAGCTTTAACAATGCTGGTCTTGGTTATGTTCACTCAATGGCTCATCAACTCGGTGCAGTATATAACTTGCCACACGGTGTTTGCTGTGCTATGTTGCTACCAGTTATAGAACGTGAAAATGCTAAACGTGTACCAGAAGCTTTCCGCAATGTTGCTAAAGCCTTGGGACTCCATGTAGAGGATAAATCAGATGAAGAGTGTGCCGATTATGCGATTGCTGAGATTGAGAAGCTTTCTGAGACAGTAGGTATTCCTAAGAAATTGACTGAACTTGGTATTGAAGAAAAAGATTTCGACTTTGAATACCTTTCTAAGAATGCCTTGATTGATGCCTGCGCACCAGGAAACCCATTTATGCCAACCTTAGAAGAAACGATTGCCTTTTATAAAGAGTTGTTTTAGCAAGAGATTAGACGATAATGTGACAATTCACCTCTAATTATTGACATTTCAGGAAAAATCGCAGTAAAAACTGCACAACCTTCTTTAAATGTGCTATAATACAGGAAAAAAATAATGATGGAGGTCGTCGCGATGATAACAACATTTTTGATGATTTTTGTGGTGATTTGTGTGCTCCTATTACTGATAGTCACACTGAGTACAGTTTATGTGGTTCGTCAGCAGTCGGTGGCGATTATTGAACGCTTTGGGAAATACCAAAAGGTTGCCAATAGCGGTATTCATATTCGCTTGCCTTTTGGGATTGACTCGATTGCAGCTCGGATTCAGTTGCGCTTGTTGCAAAGCGATATTGTGGTTGAGACTAAGACCAAGGACAATGTGTTTGTTATGATGAATGTAGCGACTCAGTACCGTGTCAATGAACAGAGCGTGACAGATGCCTACTATAAACTCATGCGTCCAGAATCTCAGATTAAATCTTATATCGAAGACGCCCTTCGCTCTTCTGTTCCAAAATTAACCTTGGATGAATTATTTGAGAAAAAAGATGAGATTGCCCTTGAGGTTCAACACCAAGTAGCGGAAGAAATGACAACTTACGGTTATATTATCGTGAAAACCTTGATTACCAAAGTCGAACCAGATGCAGAAGTTAAGCAATCCATGAATGAAATCAATGCGGCGCAACGTAAGCGGGTTGCAGCGCAAGAATTGGCGGAAGCTGACAAGATTAAAATCGTCACTGCAGCTGAAGCCGAAGCAGAAAAAGACCGCCTTCATGGTGTGGGGATTGCCCAACAACGTAAGGCGATTGTGGATGGATTGGCAGAGTCTATCACAGAACTCAAGGAAGCCAATGTTGGCATGACAGAAGAACAAATCATGTCCATACTCTTGACCAACCAGTATTTGGATACTTTGAATACCTTTGCCTCTAAAGGAAATCAAACTATCTTTTTACCAAATACGCCAAATGGTGTGGATGATATCCGTACACAAATCTTGTCAGCTCTACGTGCTGAGAAGAAATAATAGACTAAAGAGCCTGGAGTCAGGCTCTTTTTAGTGTTCGTGAGAGATAAGCCTTAGCTTAAATAAGACTATTCACAAAAGTTACTAACAGGTTGTGGATAAGTGTGGATAACTTCTGATTATTTTAGTGATAATTCTTATTTGTATGACCAATTTAGTAACTTTTGAGGATTATAAAGTAGTTTTAATTGCTGCAACTCAAGAGTTAAGCACAGTTTGGGATAGTTATTCACAGATTGTGGATAACCTTGGGGATTGCAGATTTTTTATTATTTAGCGATGACTTGGCAACCAGCTGAGGGTAAAGGTTAGCTGTTCAGCTTTTAGGAGGTCTTGGTGTTGAATAGTTGATACGAGTGTTTTGTCTAGTAGGCATTCTTCTACAAAGTTGAAATGGCTATGGTTTTGTTTAGTATGGATATCTAGCCATTTATCTTCTTTAGCCAGATAGATTCGGAGGTGGTCAAAGAGAGGAATTCCGAGATCATAGCTAGGTTTTCCTGGACAGGTCGGATAAAATCCAAGAGCTGACCAGATGTACCATGCCGAGAGGCTACCATTATCTTCATCGCCAGGATAGGCTTCCCAACTTGGCTGAAAAGCTTTCTGACGGAGCGTCTTGATGAGAAGGGCAGTGTAGTCAGGATAGTCGCTGTAGCGGAAGAGATAAGGAATGTGGAAGCTCGGCTGGTTGGAAATAGCGACTTGTCCAAACGGAGTTGTAGCCATCTCGCTCATTTCGTGAATTTCGTAACCATAGCCTGTTGTCTCAAAGAGGGGAGCATCTTGACAGGTTTTCAAAAGATAGTTGCTGAAGGCTTCTTTTCCACCCATAAGTTGGATCAAGCCTGGGATGTCGTGGAGGACGCCTAAAGTCGCTTGAATGGCAGAGCATTCGGCATAGTCTCGCCCCCAACTATAAGGAGAGAAGTCAGGGCGGAAGTTTCCTTGACCATCACGCGCACGCATATAGCCTGTTTCAGTATCAAATAGATGTCGGTAATTTTGTGATGCGGCCTTGTAGGTTTCAGCGATTTCTATTTTCCCCAGTTTTTCAGCACAGCTAGCGATACAAAAGTCACTATAGGCATAGTCTAGAGTATGGCTAACACTTTCGTGGTGGTCGGTAGAGAGATAGCCAAGTTCTTGGTATTGGGCTAGTCCGTGGCGACCATTGATGCTTAGAGGGTCGACCTTGCTGGCTGTTTCGAGCATAGCTTGGAGGAGTTCTTCTTCTAGGTCGGGGGCCATGTCCTTGCAGGAGCTATCTGCGATAATACCGTCTAAAAGTGTACCTGGCATCATACCCCGTTCATCTGGGGCCAGCCATTTTGGAAGGAATCCAGTATCGCGATAGCTATTGAGAAATCCTTCTAAGAAGCGGTGGTAGTGTTCCGGTATGATAAGGGCAAAGAGAGGGAAGGTGGTACGGAAGGTATCCCAGAAACCATTGTTGCTGAAGAGGACACCAGACTTGACAGTGCCAGTAGCCAGATCCATGTGGATGGCTTGCCCTGATTCATCAACCTCATAAAAAGTTTGAGGAAATAGGAAGAGTCTGTAAAGGCAGTGATCAAAGAAGGTTCGGTTAGCCTCTCCTGTCTCTATAACGTCAAAACGATGGAGGAGATTTTCCCAATCCGCTTGGGCACTTGATTTACAGTTATCAAAATCTTCTTTAGGTAGATTAAGCAGTGCTTGAGAAGGAGAGATGAAAGAAGTGGCTAACTGAATTTCAGTTTGACTACTTGCTAAGTCGATTCGCCAGTCTTCGCCTTCTTGGTTGATAGCAAGGATATCCGTATTCATTTGCAGGGTAGTGAAGAGTATCAGTGGATTTTTGTTGGTCTCAGTTTTTCCTTCTTGTCGCAGGGCAAGAGTTCGCTTATCTACTTGCTCCACGGTCAGTTCATCTGCTGCGTGAAGATAGAGGGAGAGGGCTTTGCCTTGCTTTTGTTCCAAACGAATAGAAGCACCGTAGCAAGTCGGTGTGAGCTGGGTTTTAATCTGATAGCGCAGGGAGAAAATTTTTAGATAATGGGGTTGGAAAGAGGCATTATCCATATCATAGGAAGACTGACGATGAAAGAGGCTGTCTCCACCTAGCTGACCTGTGACAGGTGTCAGAAGGAGCCAAGAGTAGTCTCCAATCCAAGGACTGGGCTGGTGGGTTAATCGAATCCCTTGAAATATAGGCAGATGCGGATCAAAAAACCAAGATCCCTCCTGGTCACTGGTCTGGGGCACAAAGTAATTCATCCCAAAAGGAACGCCTGTGTATGGCAGGGTATTTCCCCGAGAAAAGGCATGCTTGCTGGCAGTTCCAAAGCGGGTATCGATGGTTTCAAGTAGTGGTTTCATAGTCTTTCCTTTAGCTGTTTTTCTACATTATATCAGAAAAAGATAGCCTTTAGAAAAGGAGTTTCAAAGATAACTATTTTGTAGAAAAATGACTATCATTTGTGTATGTATTTTCTGTCTCAAAAGCTATATACTGAAAATGAAACTTGTTTGAAAGAGGATACTGCACGATGATTTATTCAAAAGAAATTGTTAGAGAATGGCTAGATGAAGTAGCGGAGCGGGCTAAGGACCATCCAGAGTGGGTGGATGTCTTTGAACGTTGCTACACAGATACCTTGGACAATACGGTTGAAATCTTAGAAGACGGTTCAACTTTTGTCTTGACTGGAGATATTCCTGCTATGTGGCTTCGGGATTCGACAGCTCAACTCAGACCCTACCTGCATGTGGCTAAAAGAGATGCCCTCCTGCGTCAGACCATTGCAGGTTTGGTCAAACGTCAGATGACCTTGGTACTCAAGGATCCTTATGCCAATTCCTTCAATATTGAGGAGAACTGGAAGGGTCACCATGAGACTGACCACACAGACCTTAATGGCTGGATTTGGGAACGTAAGTACGAGGTGGACTCGCTTTGCTATCCTTTGCAGTTGGCTTATCTCCTCTGGAAAGAGACTGGCGAGACTAGTCAGTTTGATGAGACTTTTGTCGCAGCGACCAAGGAAATTCTTCACCTCTGGACAGTGGAACAAGACCACAAGAACTCTCCTTATCGTTTTGTCCGAGATACGGACCGCAAGGAAGACACCTTGGTAAATGATGGATTTGGACCTGATTTTGCAGTGACTGGTATGACTTGGTCAGCTTTTCGTCCGAGTGATGACTGTTGCCAGTATAGCTACTTGATACCGTCAAATATGTTTGCTGTAGTAGTCTTGGGTTATGTTCAAGAAATCTTTGCAGAACTAGACCTAGCTGATAGCGAGAGTGTTATCACAGACGCTAAGCGTCTTCAGGATGAAATCCAAGAAGGAATTGAAAACTACGCCTACACAAGCAACAGCAAGGGCGAAAAGATTTATGCCTTTGAAGTAGACGGTTTGGGAAATGCTAGCATCATGGATGATCCAAACGTACCAAGTCTGCTGGCTGCACCTTATCTGGGTTACTGTTCGGTCGATGATGAAGTTTATCAAGCAACTCGTCGTACCATTCTGAGCCCTGAAAATCCATACTTCTACCAAGGAGAATACGCTAGCGGTCTCGGAAGTTCTCATACCTTCTATCGCTATATCTGGCCAATCGCCCTTTCTATCCAAGGCTTGACAACAAGAGATAAGGCAGAGAAGAAATTCTTGCTGGATCAGCTGGTTGCTTGCGATGGTGGTACAGGTGTTATGCACGAAAGCTTCCACGTGGATGACCCAACTCTCTATTCTCGTGAATGGTTCTCTTGGGCCAACATGATGTTCTGTGAATTGGTCTTGGATTACTTGGATATCCGCTAAGGAACACGCTTTAGCGTAACTGATTCTTGGAAAGAATCACAAATTTACATTTAAAACGTTAACAATAAAAATTTAAATTTAGAATGAGGTTTTACTTCATGGAAAATGTTGTTGTACATATTATCTCACATAGTCACTGGGACCGTGAGTGGTACTTGCCTTTTGAAAGCCACCGTATGCAGTTGGTGGAATTATTTGACAATCTCTTTGATCTCTTTGAAAATGACCCTGAGTTCAAGAGCTTCCACTTGGATGGTCAAACCATTGTCCTTGATGACTACTTGGAGATTCGCCCTGAAAATAGCGACAAAGTCCAACGATACATCGACGAAGGCAAACTTAAAATTGGTCCTTTTTACATCTTGCAGGATGATTACTTGATTTCAAGTGAAGCCAATGTCCGCAATACATTGATTGGTCAAGCAGAATGTGCAAAATGGGGCAAATCTACTCAGATTGGTTACTTCCCAGATACTTTTGGAAATATGGGGCAAGCTCCTCAAATCCTTCAAAAATCAGGCATTCACGTGGCAGCCTTTGGTCGTGGTGTGAAGCCGATTGGATTTGACAACCAAGTCCTCGAAGACGAGCAGTTTACATCCCAGTTTTCAGAAATGTACTGGCAGGGTGCGGACGGAAGTCGTGTCCTCAGTATCCTCTTTGCTAACTGGTATAGTAATGGGAATGAAATTCCAGTTGATAAAGACGAGGCCTTGACCTTCTGGAAACAAAAATTGTCAGATGTGCGTGATTATGCTTCGACCAACCAATGGTTGATGATGAACGGATGTGATCACCAGCCTGTACAGAAAAATCTGAGCGAAGCCATTCGTGTGGCAAATGAACTTTTCCCAGATGTAACCTTTGTTCATAGTTCTTTTGATGAATATGTTCAAGCCGTGGAAAGTGCCCTACCAGAGCAATTATCAACGGTTACAGGTGAGTTGACCAGTCAGGAAACAGACGGCTGGTACACACTTGCCAACACTTCTTCATCTCGTATTTATCTCAAACAATCCTTCCAAGAAAATAGCAACCTCCTAGAGCAAGTTGTAGAACCCTTGATGATTATCACTGGGGGTCATAACCACAAGGACCAGTTGACCTATGCTTGGAAAACACTTTTGCAGAATGCGCCACATGATAGCATCTGTGGCTGTAGCGTGGACGAAGTTCACCGAGAGATGGAAACTCGTTTTGCCAAGGTCAACCAAGTAGGAAACTTTGTTAAGAGCAATCTTCTTAACGAGTGGAAGGGCAAAATCGCTACAGCTAAGGCTCAAAGTGACTATCTCTTTACTGTCATTAACACAGGCTTGCATGATAAGGTTGATACTGTCAGCACAGTGATTGATGTTGCGACTTGTGATTTTAAGGAATTGCACCCAACAGAAGGTTATAAGAAGATGGCTGATCTTACCTTGCCAAGTTACCGTGTGGAGGATTTGGATGGTCGTCCTGTAGAGGCTAAAATCGAAGACCTTGGGGCTAATTTTGAGTACGATTTACCAAAAGACAAGTTCCGCCAAGCTCGTATCGCTCGACAAGTGCGCGTGACCATTCCAGTTCACCTAGCGCCTCTTTCTTGGACAACCTTCCAATTGTTGGAAGGAGAGCAAGAACACCGTGAAGGCATTTACCAAAACGGAGTGATTGATACGCCATTTGTAACGGTGAGTGTGGATGACAATATCACAGTTTATGACAAGACAACTCACGAAGCCTACGAAGATTTTATCCGCTTCGAAGACCGTGGTGACATCGGAAACGAGTATATCTATTTCCAACCAAAAGGAACAGAGCCAATCTATGCAGAGCTTAAGGGCTACGAGGTCTTGGAAAACACAGCTCGCTACGCTAAAATTTTGCTCAAACATGAATTGACCGTGCCTGTCAGTGCAGATGAAAAGCTAGAAGAAGAGCAAAAAGGCATCATCGAGTTTATGAAGCGTGAAGCTGGACGTTCAGAAGAATTGACAAGCATTCCTCTTGAAACTGAGATGACTATCTTCGTTGATAATCCACAAATCCGTTGCAAGACTCGCTTTACCAACACTGCCAAAGACCACCGTATCCGTCTCTTGGTCAAGACTCATAACACGCGTCCAAGCAATGATTCTGAAAGCATCTATGAGGTGGTGACACGACCAAACAACCCAGCTGCTTCATGGGAAAATCCTGAAAATCCTCAACACCAACAAGCCTTTGTTAGTCTGTATGACGATGAAAAAGGTGTGACTGTATCCAACAAGGGATTGAATGAATACGAAATCCTAGGAGACGACACCATTGCAGTGACTATTTTGCGTGCATCAGGTGAGCTAGGTGACTGGGGTTACTTCCCAACACCAGAAGCTCAGTGTTTGCGTGAGTTTGAAGTTGAGTTTGCGCTTGAATGCCACCAAGCCCAAGAACGCTTCTCAGCTTTCCGTCGTGCTAAGGCCTTGCAGACACCATTTACCAGCCTTCAGCTTGCTAGACAGGAAGGAAGCGTGGCTGCGACTGGTAGCCTCTTGAGCCATTCTGTTCTCAGCATACCGCAAATCTGTCCAACAGCCTTTAAGGTAGCTGAAAATGAAGAAGGCTATGTGCTTCGTTACTACAATATGTGTAGCGAAAATGTGCGTGTACCGGAAAGTCAACATCTCTTCCTTGACCTACTTGAACGACCATACCCAGTTCATAGAGGCCTCATTTCACCACAAGAGATTCGTACAGAATTCATCCAAAAAGAAGAAATTTAATTTCAACAAGTAAACATAAAAAGAAAGGAGGGGCGAAAAAGTAAGAACTAACTGCTGATTCGCCCCTTTTATGGTAAAAACAATGACCATTGCAACGATTGATATCGGAGGGACTGGGATTAAGTTTGCCAGTCTGACTCCTGATGGGAAAATACTGAATAAGACAAGCATTCCAACGCCTGAAAGTTTGGAGGATTTACTAGCTTGGTTAGACAAACGCTTGTCAGAACAGGATTATAGCGGGATTGCTATGAGTGTTCCAGGTGCAGTCAATCAAGAAACAGGTGTGATTGATGGCTTCAGTGCCGTGCCCTACATCCACGGATTTTCTTGGTATGAGGCGCTTAGCTCTTATCAGATTCCTGTCCATCTAGAAAATGATGCCAACTGCGTTGGACTCAGTGAACTACTAGCCCATCCAGAACTTGAAAATGCAGCCTGTGTCGTGATTGGGACAGGGATTGGCGGAGCCATGATTATCAATGGTAGACTTCATCGAGGTCGTCACGGTCTGGGTGGAGAATTTGGCTACATGACAACCCTTGCCCCTGCTGAAAAGCTCAACAACTGGTCGCAACTAGCGTCAACTGGAAATATGGTGCGCTACGTGATTGAAAAATCTGATCAGACTGACTGGGACGGTCGCAAGATTTACCAAGAGGCCGAAGCAGGAAATGCCCTTTGTCAAGAAGCCATTGAGCGCATGAACCGCAATCTGGCGCAAGGCTTGCTCAATATCCAATATCTCATCGACCCAGATGTCATCAGTCTGGGAGGCTCTATCAGTCAAAATCCAGATTTCATCCAAGGTGTCAAGAAGGCTGTTGATGACTTTGTCGAGACCTACGAAGAATACACGGTCGCACCAGTTATCCAAGCTTGCACCTATCATGCAGATGCCAATCTCTACGGTGCCCTTGTCAACTGGCTACAGGAGGAAAATCAATGGTAATTTTTACAGGAATTAGTGACAAACAAGCACAAGCTATTAAGGTTTTAAAAGGTCACATTTCTCTACCAGATGTGGAAGTAGCTGTCGCTCAGTCTGACCAAGCCTCTATCTCTATCAAGGGTGAGGGTGGCCACTATCAACTAACCTATCGCAAATCCCACCAACTCTATCGTGCCTTGTCCTTGTTGGCAACAGCTCTAGTAGAAGGTGATAAAGTAGAGATTAAGGAGCAGGCGGCTTATGAAGATTTGGCTTATATGGCAGACTGTTCGCGAAATGCAGTGCTGAATGTCGCTTCTGCCAAGCAGATGATTGAGGTTTTGGCTCTCATGGGCTACTCAACCTTTGAGCTTTACATGGAAGACACCTACCAGATTGAGGGGCAGCCTTACTTTGGCTATTTCCGTGGAGCCTACTCAGCTGAGGAATTGCAGGAAATCGAAGCCTATGCCCAACAGTTTGACATGACCTTTGTGCCTTGCATCCAGACCTTGGCCCACTTGTCAGCCTTTGTTAAATGGGGTGTCAAAGAAGTTCAGGAGCTCCGTGATGTGGAGGATATCCTCCTTATCGGCGAAGAAAAGGTTTATGACTTGATTGATGGCATGTTTGCTACTCTATCTAAACTACAAACTCGCAAGGTCAATATCGGGATGGACGAAGCCCACTTGGTTGGTTTGGGACGTTACTTGATATTGAACGGTGTTGTGGATCGTAGTCTCCTCATGTGCCAACACTTGGAGCGCGTGCTGGATATTGCTGACAAATATGGTTTCCACTGCCAGATGTGGAGCGATATGTTCTTTAAACTTATGTCAGCAGATGGCCAGTACGACCGTGACGTGGAAATTCCAGAGGAAACGCGTGTCTACTTAGACCGTCTCAAAGAACGTGTGACCTTGGTTTACTGGGACTATTATCAGGATAGCGAGGAAAAATACAACCGCAATTTCCGCAACCATCATAAGATTAGTCATGACCTTGCCTTTGCAGGTGGTGCTTGGAAGTGGATTGGTTTCACACCCAATAACCATTTCAGCCGTCTCATCGCTCTTGAAGCCAATAAAGCCTGTCGTGCCAATGAGATTAAAGAAGTCATTGTGACGGGTTGGGGGGACAATGGTGGTGAGACCGCTCAGTTTTCTATTCTACCAAGCTTGCAAATCTGGGCAGAACTCAGCTATCGCAATGACCTAGACCGACTGTCTGCACACTTCAAGACCAACACAGGTCTATTGGTTGAGGACTTTATGCAGATCGACCTTGCCAACCTTTTACCAGATCTACCAGGCAATCTCAGTGGTATCAATCCCAACCGCTATGTCTTTTATCAGGATATTCTCTGTCCGATTCTTGATCGACACATGACACCTGAACAGGACAAACCCCACTTTGCCCAAGCTGCTGAGATTCTGTCAGAAATTAAAGACAAAGCAGGCATCTACGCTTATCTCTTTGAAACTCAAGCTCAGTTGAATGCTATTTTAAGTAGTAAGGTTGATGTTGGACGACGCATTCGTCAAGCCTATCAAGCGGATGATAAAGAAAGCCTGCAAGAAATCGCCAGACAAGAATTACCAGAACTCAGAAGCCAAATTGAAGACTTTCATGCCCTCTTTAGCCACCAATGGCTGAAAGAAAACAAGGTTTTTGGCTTGGATACGGTCGATATCCGTATGGGCGGACTCTTGCAACGCATCAAACGAGCAGAAAGTCGTATCGAGGCTTATCTGGCAGGTCAGATTGACCGCATCGATGAGCTAGAAGAGGAAATCTTACCATTTACTGACTTCTACGCAGACAATGACTTCGCAGCCACAACAGCCAACCAGTGGCATACTATTGCGACAGCTTCAACGATTTATACGACCTAAAAACAAGAACACCTTTCCTTGGGCAGAGTGTTTCTCGTGAAACATCCCTTTCTTCAAAAGTACTCCACATAAAATAATTTGTGGAGTTTTTTCTATAATTAGTAGTTTAACCTAACCTTCAAATAGGAGTATACTAATAATGTAATCGTTATCAAAAGTCTAAAAAGGAATTTTTAGATGGATATCAAAATAAAAAAGGGAGGAAATTATGAATAAGTTTTCAAAAACCTTGAGAGACAACTGGATCTTTCTCTTAATGGTTTTGCCAGGGGCACTCTGGTTGATTCTATTCTTCTACATTCCAGTATTTGGAAACGTGGTTGCCTTTAAAGACTACCACATGACCAGTAATGGATTTATAGATAGTATCGTGAATAGTAAATGGGTCGGACTCGATAATTTCAGATTCTTATTTAGTTCAAAAGACGCCTTTATTATCACACGAAATACTGTCCTCTACAATCTCGGCTTTATCTTTATCGGTTTGATTGTATCTGTAGGAATTGCCATCATCCTCAGTGAACTCCGTTCTAAGAGAATGGTTAAGATCTTCCAAACTTCCATGTTGTTCCCTTACTTCCTGTCTTGGGTTATCATCAGTTTCTTTACAGATGCCTTCCTAAACATTGATAAAGGGGTGTTCAACCATTTCCTAGAATCTATCGGAATGAAGGAAATCAATTTCTACGCTGATTTGGGTATCTGGCCATATCTCCTACTTTTCCTAGGTATTTGGAAAGGCTTTGGATATAGCAGTGTCATGTACTATGCGACAATCATGGGAATTGATCCAACCTACTACGAAGCAGCGACAGTGGATGGGGCCAGCAAATGGCAACGAATTCGCAATGTAACTATTCCGCAGTTGACACCATTGGTAACCGTATTGACCATCCTTGCAGTAGGAAATATCTTCCGTGCAGACTTTGGTCTCTTCTACCAGATCCCCCACAATGCTGGTCAGCTTTATAACGTAACCAACGTCTTGGACGTATATGTTTATAACGGTTTGACTCAGACAGCGGATATCGGGATGGCTTCAGCGGCAGGTCTCTACCAATCAGTTGTCGGCTTGATTCTGGTTATCCTATCAAACTTACTGGCAAGACGAGTTGATCCAAACTCAGCTTTGTTCTAGAAAGGAGGAGAATATGGCAGAAAAGAAAATTAAAAAAGAAAAAATTGATAATGTCGGCATTCACTCCTTCAGTAAGAAAGCAGATATCTTCTTTAGTACCATTTCTGGTTTGATTGCCCTCTCTTGTATCCTACCCTTCATATTTGTTATTGTTATCTCTGTGACAGATGAAAAGAGTATCCTCCAAAATGGATATAGCTTCTTCCCATCCCAATTTGGATTAGACGGTTTTGAGTTCTTGGCACAATTTAAGGATAAAATCCTCCAAGCCCTCTTCATCTCAGTTTTTGTAACAGTGGTGGGGACTATCACAAACGTTTTTATCACAACAACCTATGCCTACGCTATTTCACGGACAACCTTTAAGTATCGCAGATTCTTTACGATTTTTGCCCTTCTTAGTATGTTGTTCAACGCTGGTTTGGTACCAGGCTATATCGTGGTCACTCGTTTGCTTCAACTTGGTGATACAGTTTGGGCTTTGATTGTTCCCATGCTTCTCTCTCCATTTAACATCATCTTGATGCGTTCCTTCTTTAAGAAGACTATCCCAGAAGCCATTCTTGAATCCGCTCGTATCGATGGTGCCAGTGAAGCCCGAATCTTCTTCCAAATCTGTTTGCCATTGTCACTTCCAGGTATCGCAACCATCACGCTTTTGACAGCTCTTGGTTTCTGGAACGACTGGTTCAACGCCCTTCTTTACATCAAGAGTGACAACTTGTATCCATTGCAATATTTGCTCATGCAAATCCAACAAAATATGGACTACATCGCCAAAGCAGTCGGCCTATCTGGTCAACTGGGAGTTGCTCTACCGAAAGAAACAGGTCGTATGGCCATGGTTGTGGTCGCAACCCTTCCAATCGCGATTTTGTATCCATTCTTCCAACGCTACTTTGTAAAAGGTTTGACTATCGGTGGCGTGAAAGAATAGTGCTTGTTGAGAAGAACATTTCTCAGTTCCCAACTTCCCTTGTGTGAAGTTAATACTCTTCGAAAATCAAATTCAAACCGCGTCAACGTCGCCTTGCCGTACTCAAGTACAGCCTGCGGCTAGTTTCCTAGTTTGCTCTTTGATTTTCATTGAGTATAAGATCATTACATTGTTTATAAGTTTAAAAATAAAAAAAGGAGTTTTTATCATGAAAAACTGGAAAAAATATGCTTTTGCATCTGCTAGTGTAGTCGCTTTGGCTGCTGGTCTCGCTGCTTGTGGAAACCTTTCAGGTAACAGCAAAAAAGCTGCTGACTCAGCTTCAGGTGAAAAAACTGTTATCAAAATGTACCAAATTGGTGACAAACCAGATAACTTAGATGAATTGCTAGAAAATGCTAACAAAATCATCGGTGAAAAAGTTGGTGCTAAATTGGATATCCAATATCTTGGATGGGGTGACTATGATAAGAAAATGTCAGTTATCACATCATCTGGTGAAAACTACGATATCGCCTTTGCATCTAACTATGTTGTAAATGCTCAAAAAGGTGCCTATGCTGACTTGACTGACTTGTATAAGAAAGAAGGAGCAGAGCTTTATAAAGCACTTGACCCAGCTTACATCAAAGGTAACAGCATTAACGGTAAAATTTACGCAGTTCCAGTTGCAGCCAACGTTGCATCATCTCAAAACTTCGCTTTCAACGGAACTCTTCTTGCTAAATACGGTATCGATATTTCAGGTGTCACTTCATATGAAACACTTGAACCAGTCTTGAAACAAATCAAAGAAAAAGCTCCAGATGTAGTGCCATTTGCGGTTACTAAGAACTTCATCCCATCTGATAACTTTGACTACCCAGTTCCAAATGGACTTCCATTCGTTATCGACCTTGAAGGGGACACTACTAAGATCGTAAACCGTTACGAAGTACCTCGCTTCAAAGAACACTTGAAGACTCTTCACAAATTCTATGAAGCTGGATACATTCCAAAAGACGTAGCAACAAGCGATACTTCATTTGACCTTCAACAAGATACTTGGTTCGTTCGTGAAGAAACAGTAGGACCAGCTGACTATGGTAACAGCTTGCTTTCACGTGTTGCAAACAAAGACATCCAAATCAAACCAATCACTAACTTCATCAAGAAAAACCAAACAACACAAGTTGCTAACTTTGTCATCTCAAACAACTCTAAGAACAAAGAAAAATCAATGGAAGTGTTGAACCTCTTGAACACTAACCCAGAACTCTTGAACGGTCTTGTTTACGGTCCAGAAGGCAAGAACTGGGAAAAAATTGAAGGTAAAGAAAATCGTGTTAAAGTCCTTGATGGCTACAAAGGAAACACTCACATGGGTGGATGGAACACTGGTAACAACTGGATCCTTTACATCAACGAAAACGTTACAGACCAACAAATCGAAGATTCTAAGAAACAATTGGCAGAAGCTAAAGAATCTCCAGCACTTGGATTCATCTTTAACACTGACAATGTGAAATCTGAAATCTCAGCAATCTCTAACACAATGCAACAATTCGATACAGCTATTAACACTGGTACTGTAGACCCAGATAAAGCTATTCCAGAATTGATGGAAAAATTGAAATCTGAAGGTGCTTACGATAAAGTATTGAACGAAATGCAAAAACAATACGATGAATTCTTGAAAAACAAAAAATCATAAGATCAATTGATTTCGTGTATTCATTCCTAATTCCTAAAAATTGAATCACTGTTTTCCTCAGGCTTATCTGGGGGAGGCAGTGATTTTTTGAAACGTGAGCATAGATATATATGTTTTTCTTATCACTATTTAACCATTCAGGAAATCTCAAGTACCATTTAGGATTTGGAGTAAAGATTTAGGAAAATATAGCTTATATTAGAGATGTCTCGAGTTTACAAAGGAGAGTTCATATGAAGAAGTATCAGCTTGTCTTCAGAATAAGCGCAGTTTTCTCTTACTTATTTTTCGTATTTGGTCTTTCTCAGCTGACGCTTATTGTTCAAAATTATTGGCAATTTTCTTCCCAGATAGGCAATTTCTTCTGGATTCAAAATATCTTGAGTTTGCTATTTATCGGAGTCATGATTTGGATTCTGGTTAAGACAGGGCATGGCTATCTCTTTCGTATTCCAAGAAAAAAATGGCTTTGGTATTCGATTTTGACAGTATTAGTGGTAGTGCTCCAGATCTCTTTTAACGTTCAGACAGTTAAACATGTTCAGTCAACTGCTGAAGGTTGGGCTGTATTGATCGGTTATAGTGGGACCAACTTTGCTGAGCTAGGTATCTATATAACTTTGTTCTTTCTGACTCCACTGATGGAAGAGTTGATTTATAGGGGATTACTGCAACACGCCTTTTTTAAGCATTCGAGATTTGGCCTTGATTTGCTTCTTCCGTCAATTTTATTTGCTCTTCCTCATTTTTCAAGCCTGCCTAGTTTGTTAGATATCTTCGTCTTTGCAACATCTGGCATCATCTTTGCTAGTTTGACCCGCTATACAAAGAGCATTTATCCTTCCTATGTGGTGCATGTGATCAATAATATTTTCGCAACATTACCATTTTTGCTGACTTTTTTACACAGGGTGTTTGGGTAAAATAATAGCATGAGAGTTAGGAATTATAGTTTTTCAATTTATAAGCGAGTTTCAGGAGGTAAATGAGTACGACATCATTAAAATGGTTCGCTGGAGGAAGCGAAAGACGTTGTGAAGCGATGACTATCCTATATCATCTACTAGAAGACATAAAGGATACGCCTCAGCTGACTCCCTTGAAAAATCAATTAGTTATTTATCAAAGAAGATTGAAGGACGATGGGACTTCTACTCCTTTTATATTGAGTCAAATGAATGTTGATATCTCACGTGTGTTGATTGATAATAAGTTGATTTTGTCAGAAAATCAAGCCGAGCAAATAAAAAAATTGAGAGAATTATCTGCTATTCGCTATGGTTACTGATGAAGTGCAGGGATAAGCACTTTTCTACAATTTCCAGTCAAATAAATTGCATTCGCTTTCTCAAGCAGGTATACTAGTATAGTTAGATGAAAAATTCTGAAAATTTAAGAATAGAAAAGAGAACAAATCTTATGGCAAAAGATATTCGTGTCTTACTTTACTACCTTTACACTCCAATTGAAAATGCAGAGCAATTTGCTGCAGACCACTTGGCTTTCTGTAAATCAATCGGCCTTAAAGGTCGTATCCTAGTCGCTGACGAAGGAATTAACGGAACAGTTTCAGGTGATTACGAAACAACTCAAAAATACATGGACTACGTTCACAGCCTCCCAGGTATGGAAGACCTCTGGTTCAAGATTGACGAAGAAAGTGAACAAGCCTTCAAGAAGATGTTTGTTCGCTACAAGAAAGAGATTGTCCACCTTGGTTTGGAAGACAACGACTTTGACAACGACATCAACCCACTTGAAACAACAGGTGCTTACTTGTCTCCAAAAGAGTTCAAAGAAGCCCTTCTTGACGAAGATACAGTTGTCCTTGACACACGTAACGATTATGAGTACGACCTAGGACACTTCCGTGGGGCTATCCGCCCAGATATCCGCAACTTCCGTGAGTTGCCACAATGGGTTCGTGATAACAAGGAAAAATTCATGGACAAGCGTGTCGTGGTTTACTGTACAGGTGGCGTTCGCTGTGAGAAATTCTCAGGCTGGATGGTCCGTGAAGGCTACAAAGATGTTGGCCAATTGCACGGAGGAATCGCAACTTACGGTAAAGACCCAGAAGTCCAAGGAGAGCTTTGGGATGGGAAAATGTACGTCTTTGACGAGCGTATCGCCGTAGATGTAAACCATGTCAACCCAACCATCGTAGGGAAAGATTGGTTTGATGGAACACCATGTGAACGTTATGTCAACTGTGGAAATCCATTCTGTAATCGTCGTATCTTGACATCAGAAGAAAATGAAGATAAGTACCTTCGTGGCTGCTCACACGAGTGCCGTGTTCACCCACGTAACCGCTATGTTTCAGAAAATGAATTGACACAAGCTGAAGTTGTCGAGCGCCTAACCGCTATCGGTGAAAGCTTGGATCAAGCAGTTACTGTATAAAATCAAACAGTCCTCAGGGGCTGTTTTTCTATGCTTTTTACTCAAAAATCTAATACTCAATGAAAATCAAAGAGCAAACTAGGAAGCTAGCCGCAGGCTGTACTTGAGTACGGCAAGGCGAAGCTGACGCGGTTTGAATTTGATTTTCGAAGAGTATAAAGTTTGTTTTTGTATCTTTCAGAAAAATAAGGTATACTATATGTAAACGATTTCAAAGGAGTTCAGTTATGGTGAAAACATTTTTTATTCCAAATAAACAGAGCATTTTAGGAGAACAGGAGATTTTGACTGCCAAGTCTATCTTGGCTTTGGTAGATGGTTTGGAGTCGCATAGTTATGATGCCGTCTATCTCCGTCAGCCTCTTAATCGTCTAGAGTATATCGAGTGTGCGATAGTGGGGCAATCACAATTTCTTTTTAAAGTCAGTTATGATGATGGTCAAAAGGCTTACCGTGTCGATCTTCCTGACCTACTAACGAAGACAGACTGGCAGATTATCAAAGCATTTTTAGAAGCCCTACTTGCTTATACAGGAACTGAGATTGAAGGACTAAATGGTTTTGATTTTGAAGCTTATTTCCAAGCAGGTATTCAAGCCCATCTAGCAGACACTGCAGCCCGCTTTACGATTTGCCAAGGAATTTTTAATCCTGTTTTCTTTAGTCATGAGGACTTGAAAAGCTTTTTAGGGGAAGATGGCTTGGCTCAGTTTGAAGCGCGTGTGCGTGCGGTTCAAGAGACAGACGCCTACTTTGCAAGAGTTTCCTTCTATCAGGATGGAGAAGGCCAAGTGCACGGTGTTTATCATCTGGCTCAAGGAGTCAAGACTGTTTTACCGAGAGAACCATTTGTTCCTGCTGCCTATATTGAGCAATTGGTGGATAAGGAAGTCCAGTGGGAGATTGACTTGGTTCAAATCACAGGAGACGGCTCTAAACCAGAAGACTATGAAGCCATTGCCCGCTTGGACTATGCAAAATTCCTAGAGTCATTACCATCAGCATCTTACCACCAACTAGACGCCAATCAATTAGAAGTGCAACCCATCTTAGACAAAGATTTTAAAACATTAGCACAAGAAAAGTAAAGCAGAAGCAGGTCAATCGACTTGCTTTTTGATATATAAAAAATCCTGCCATGGAAGACAGGATTGCTACTCAATGAAAATCAAAGAGCAAACTAGGAAGCTAGCCGCAGGCTGCTCAAAACACTGTTTTGAGGTTGTAGATAAGACTGACAAAGTCAGGAACATATATCTACGGTAAGGCGAAGCTGACGTGGTTTGAAGAGATTTTCGAAGAGTATGAAGTTTAAAGAAAGGCCAAGATACGAAGGTAATCTCCAATCAGCGCCACTTCAGCTACAAAGAAGAGGAGGATAATAACTCCGTTCACAAGGACAGATAAGAATAACTGATAGAAGGAGTCGGTTTCACTTGCTTGACTTGGCCTTGTAATGATATGGAGACTAGCGAGCAGAATGATTCCAATGCTAATCACACACAAGAGAGCTGTAAATCGTAGGCTATCAAAGAAGGCAAAGAAACTAGCAATAGCAGTGAGGAAGATTGGAATGGCTAAGAGTTGACTATATTGTTGGAGAACCTTTTCTAGCGTCCAGTCCTTTTCTTGGTAGATAAATCGTCTCACGACGAAACTACCCAAGAGGAATGAAAAGAAGAAGAGTGTTGTTGCTACTAGGATAGAGATAATCGAAAAGAGATTCAATGAAGCAAATTGTTCAGGGAAGTGATTATGCATAGTTGCTATATGTCCATAGTAAGCATGTTTGATGTGGTAGATACTAAAGAAAAAGGAAGATGCAGAAAACAGAATGAGTAATAGAAAGGCCGTGTAGCTGTGTGTGCCACTTGTTTCAAGCTTGCTTGTAGGAGATTTGAGAGCCTCCACTAGCCAAGACCAAAAATCAAGCACTTGCTCTTTCCATTTATCCGTAGATTTTGGAGCTTGGTCGGGGATATAGGGACTTTCTAAGGATTGACTGATAAGAAGTGGCTCTTTCAAGATTGTTTTTTGCTTAGGAAGTGCTTCTTGGCTCTCTTCAGCTATAGTGACTTTTTCTGTTTCTTTAGAAAGATCTTGCTCTTCTTCAGTAGAATCTAATGCTTTCTTTTCTTCTATTTCTGTTCTCGTTTCACCGTCTTCAGGCGTTTCAATTTTCTCTTCTTGCTGACTCTCCAGTTCGACTTCAGCTTGAGAGACTTCCTCCTCTACTTGAGTATTTTTTTCAATTGGTGTATCGACATCGGCTATCGTTTCTTCAGCCTTGTCTGCAACCTCTTGAGCTTGCTCTTCAGGTTTGTTCTTGCTTGTTGTTTTTACAAAATCATTACTTTCAAACCATTCTTGTTTCATGGTAGAACCTCCTTTTTAGTTAGATAAATATGCTTCCATAGTAGCAAATGTAAGCGCTTTTGTCAACGTCTGTTTGGTATGGATATTAGCTCAATATCATTATCAGCTCTAGCAATGAGTTGATCCTTGACATCGGTTTTTTCAGTTTTGTAAGGGTTGCTTAATTCCGTGCCTCTTGATTCAGGCTTTTCTCTTGTGAATTGGTGGATAGAACCATAGTTGCTTGAGATGTCCCAGTTAATTCGTTGGTTCTCTTTCTGGTCTAGGATGATTCTGAGATACTTTTTGGCAGTCAGTTCAACCTTACCATGGACTTGGATATTTTCAGCGTGGAAGTGCTTCTCTGTTGACTCTAGCTGACTATCTGTAAGATCTGTATCAAAGATATTGACGATATTAGGGGTTGTGAGTTTACTGTTTTTGATACGACTTCCTTCAATTCGGAGGATATAGCTGTTTGTATTGAGGGTCGCATTTTCAAGGCTAGCATTAGTGATACTGGTTTGTCTGCGATTGGCTGAGATGTTGATTCCTTTTAGATTTCTCCCTTTTGGTAGTCGGAGAATAACTTCTTCAAAACGACTAGAGTAGCTACTTGCGATATGGAGAATCCCACCAATTCCAGAAGATAGAAACTGAGTTTCAGACAGTTTTTTATCCGTTAGGCTCAGCGTTTTATTGTTCTGATTTGTGATAAGATCATGGTTAGCAGAAATAGATGGATGGTAAGAAATGTGGATTTGATCATCGAAAGAGTCTGTGATGGTCAGCGCGTGTTGGTGGAGAGTAATTTCTAGGTTTTCGACTTCCTTGCCAAAGGTTAGCTCTTCCGTACGGCTATCATAGACAGGTTCTTTGGACATGGCAAGTAGGCTCTTAATTCCGTCAGATTGGATGCCTACAAAGAGCAGGACAAAGCCGATAACGGTAGTCACAACACCAAAAATGAGAAATCCTTTTGTCCATTTACGCATGCTGGTCACCTCTCTTTCCTTTTTTAAGAACAAATTGCACCAGGCGAACAATGAGTAGACCGAAGAAGCGAGCTACATAGGAAATACCTAATAAAACCAGCGAAGAAGCACCGATAGCTAGTAAACCAGAACCGAAAATCAAGATAAAGGCTGATTTAGCTTGGGCTAGGACAGTAAAACTTTCAACTAAAAATAGGAATCCGCCGATGATACCAAGTATGGAAACTGCAAAGAAAGCCAGAATGACAGTCAAAGCAGCAACAAGGATTGCGAACAGGGACACGAGGATGGCGATTCCCAGAGGAATACCAATAGGGGCTGCAAGCAAAGCTAACAAGGCGATATGCAAAATTTGTCGGTTATTCTTTTGAGCAGGCGCTTCATTGATTTTTTTATCTAGAAGATTTGATAGAACTTCGTGGGCTGCTTCCTTAGGAGTTCCCAAGCTAGCGATGAGTTCTTCTTCTCCCTCGACTCCAGCATCGTCAAAGAGTTCTCTGAAATAGTCCATGGCTTCGATGCGATCAGCTTCAGGTAGTTTCTTGAGATAGAGTTCTAGCTGAGTCAGGTATTCAGTTCTTGTCATGGCGGATACTCCCTTCTATGATGCCATTGATGGTGTCTGTATAAAGTGCCCATTCATCTTTTAGGGTCACGAGCTGTTCTATACCACCATTTGTCAAGGAGTAGTATTTGCGCATGCGACCTTGGAACTCTCTAGAATAGGTTGTCAGAAAGCTATTGCCCTCCAATTTTTTGAGAATGGGATAGAGTGTAGATTCTTTGATATTAGCGATCAGCTTAATGGTTTGGCTAATCTCATAACCATAAGAATCATCCTGCTCCAGTACGGCCAAGATGAGAAATTCAATCAAGGCAGAGGATGTTGGAAAGTACATGGGGAACCTCCTTTTCTAATGTGTAAGATTTTTATATATAATTTTTCTACACATATATTGTACATCTAAATGAAAGCCCTGTCAAGAGAAATGTGTAAAATTTTTATATATAAAAAAACTTCTAGGAAAAACTAGAAGTTTAGAGGAACTAACATCAGCTATTTCACAGAAATTTATATTTTAAAGATAAGCTAGAATCATGATGTATAATCTAGGATATACTTTGAAACAGATTCCTTTCCCATCTAAACCCTTATCTTACTCATTTATTCCATATCTTTTATCAATTTATACGTCTCCATAAAACGAAGACCTCGGGCTCCCTTAGTCGCTGTGATTTCTTCATAGATATCACCCAAGGTGCAGGCAGGTGCTAAAGTCCACAGAGCATAATCTTCTAATATGACCTTACCAATCTTCTCGAATTTATCTAGTAAAAGCCCCAAATCCTTGTGATTAAACCAACAGTCAGTATCAATAGCATACTGTCTATTATTCATCTTGCAAGCAATCTCGCTATTCAAAAAATCCGTCATAGTGGGCTTATTCTTTTGTAGTAACCTTGTAAAGGCTAGGTGATATTCTATTTTTCTCGGACTTTGGTCCAGATCTGAAACAAAACCGACTCCGTATTCATTTTCAAATTGAACCACAAGCACATCTCCTACCTTAAAGTACGGCTCTCTCTTTGTTTTTATCTTTGGAATTTTAAGAGGTTTCGGATTGACACTTTGTAGCTGAATAGCTAGTTTATCAAGTGCTTTCTGTCTTTGTTTCAATGCTTTGCTGTCAATTTCAAGCCAGAACTTATCCGCTCCTTTTTCGATGATTTTGAGAGTTTTATTTTTTATGTCTTCTGGTAAATGTCCAATCTTCCACAAGGAGTAGGCAAAGGCTGCCCAATAAATCTCAGTATAAAAATCATCTATACAAAAATTATTTTCATCATTTAAAATATCTTCGATTATCTTAGCAATATTTTCGCCGTTTTTATATCTTCCCACTATGGTGTTATAGATATCGTAAGCATCATCGCTGTCTATAATCTTTACTCCGTCTATTGCCATGGCAACCTCCTGATTATTCTCGGGTAGTTATTTTACAAAGAGAGAGATTCTCCAGTTCATCACTATCACCGATATAATTGTTTCAACACTTATTGTTTATATCTGAGAAGTATTTTAGAAAAATTAAAGGATTTTATCAGCTCTGTCTACTGTAAAGAGGGCCACAGTCATGATGATATCGACGAGTAAGAGAGCAGCTACCGCTGGTACCCAAGAGTGGAAAAGGTCAAAACTGTAACCAAAGAGGGTCGGACCAAAAGCTGCTAGGATATAGCCTCCTGTTTGAGATAGGCCTGACAATTGGGCTGTATTTTCAGGAGCACTTGTCTTGAGTGAAAAATTGACCATGAGATAAGGGAAGAGGGCGCTAGTTGCGGTTCCGATGAGGAGATGGATGGCGAGCCAGTAAAAGAAATTACCGACTGGGAAAAAGAGCATGGAAATACCGACCACACCAGCTAGTGAAACCAGAGTGAGCATGAGCTGACGGTTGCGAGTAGACAAGCTGGTTGTCAGGCTTGGGATAGTCATTGAAAAAGGAATGCTAATCAGAGAGAAGATAGAGGTCAGTAAGCCAGCTTCGTGACTGGATAGGCCTGCATGGATGGCCATAGTAGGTAACCAAGTCATAGCAGTGTAAAAGAGCAAGGATTGAAAACCTGCAAAGACGATAACTGCCCAGACCTGTTTGTTACGCATGACCTTTGTTTTGCTTTTTTGTTTGGTTTGTGGAGCCAGTCTGTGATTATAGCGGTGATTTGGCAGCCAGACCAAAAAAGTTGCTAGACAGAGCAGGGTGAGGAGGATGATAAGTCCTTTCCAAGAACTGGCTTGTGTAATGGGCACGGCTAGATAGGAAGCCAGAGCCGTCGCAATCCCCATAGAAGTTACATATAAGGTGGTCAGAAAACCAATTTTCTTTGGTTGATTGCCTTGGATGAGACTAGGAAGCAGAACATTGATGACTGCGATACTTGCCCCAACCATCAAGGTTCCTAGATAGAGTAGGGGCAGATTGATTAGTCGAATCAGAGAACCGATGGTCAAGAAGAAAAGGCTATAGGTAAAGAGATGCTCCAAGCCAATTTTTTGAGCCAGTCGGGTAGAAAAGAGTGAGAAGAGGGTAAACATGAGGAGAGGAAGGCTGGTCAAGACACCAAGCGAACTAACTTCTACTCCCAACCCTTGCGAAATATCTCCCAAAATAATAGGTAAAACAGTAAAAGGAGTCCGCAAGGAAACACCAATCAGGATAATACCTGGAACAAAAAAGAGTGATTGCTTTTTCATATAATACCTCTCCTAGCTGATTTTAATAACAGCTTATTTTAAGGCTTTTTCCCTATAATGTCAAGTAAGGTTTCTGGCTTTCAAGATAAAAATGGGAAAGTCTTGAAAATTATGATAAAATAGTGGAAGGAAATCTATACATTGGAGAAAAACTGTGTCTGAAAAGCAAAAAATCAGCGTATTGATGTCGGTCTATATTAAGGAAAATCCGATATTTTTAAAGGATGCTATTGAGAGTGTTCAAAATCAGACCCTGAAACCGAGCGAGTTGGTTCTGGTTGAGGATGGGCCTTTGACACCTGAGCTCTATCAGGTATTAGACCAGCTTGAAGCTGAGTCTGATATTCCAGTGAAACGCTATCCTCTTGAGCAGAATCAAGGTTTGGGTCTGGCTCTTCGACAGGGTGTTTTGCAGTGTCAGTACGATATCATCGCTCGTATGGATACAGATGATATAGCTGTTCCAGACCGTTTTGAGAAACAGGTTCAGCTAATGGAGAAGGACAACCTCGACCTATTAGGTGGACATATTGCAGAGTTTATTGACAATCCTGATGAGATTGTTTCTTACCGTCGTGTTCCAACCCAGCATGCAGAGATTGTGGCTTATCAAAGGATGAGAAGTGCTTTTAACCATATGACTGTCATGTTCAAGAAGGACATGGTTCTCAAGGCAGGTAACTATGAGGATGGCCTCTATATGGAGGATGACCTCCTCTGGCTCAATATGATTGCTGCAGGAGCCAAGACTGGAAATCTGGATCAAATCTTGTGTAAGGTTCGTGTCGGAGCAGGGATGTTTGAGCGTCGTGGGGGACTGCGTTACCTCAAACTCTATCGTCAAGCTCGTCAACGGATGCTGAAGCGAGGACAAATTTCTTACATGGAGTATGCCAAGAGTGTTGCCATTCAGATGGTGGTTGCCCTTTGTCCCGGATTTGTCCGACAGTTTATTTTTATGAAACTGTTACGAAAAAGCAAGTAAAAGATTGTAGCAAATCGTAAACTAGATAAAAAGTGTTATAATAACAATATAATGCTCTTCGAAAATCTCTTCAAACCGCGTCAACCTCGCCTTGCCGTATGTATGTGACTGACTTCGTCAGTCTTATCTACAGCCTCAAAACAGTGTTTTGAGCAGCCTGCGGCTAGTTTCCTAGTTTGCTCTTTGATTTTCATTGAGTATAATTATCCAGCTCTTTTAAGGAGGAGTAAATTTCTATGAATAAAAAACTCACAGATTATGTGATTGATCTGGTGGAAATTTTAAATAAACAACAAAAACAGGTTTTCTGGGGAATATTTGATATTTTGAGTATGGTGGTTTCCATCATTGTATCTTATATCTTATTCTACGGATTGATTAATCCAGCACCTGTTGACTACATCATCTATACGAGCTTGGCCTTCCTGTTTTATCAATTGATGATTGGATTTTGGGGGTTGAACGCTAGTATTAGTCGTTACAGCAAGATTACGGATTTCATGAAAATCTTTTTTGGTGTGACTGCTAGCAGTATCTTGTCATATAGTATATGCTATGCTTTCTTGCCACTTTTTTCAATCCGTTTCATCATTCTCTTTATCTTGTTGAGTACCTTCTTGATTTTATTGCCACGGATTACTTGGCAGCTAATCTACTCTAAACGCAAAAAGGGAAGTGGTGATGGGGAACACCGTCGGACCTTCTTGATTGGTGCCGGTGATGGTGGAGCCCTCTTTATGGATAGTTACCAACATCCAACTAGTGAATTAGAACTTGTCGGTATTTTGGACAAGGATTCTAAGAAAAAGGGTCAAAAACTTGGTGGAATCCCTGTTTTGGGTTCATATGATGATCTGCCTGAATTAGCCAAACGCCATCAAATCGAGCGTGTTATCGTTGCGATTCCGTCGCTTGACCCGTCAGAATATGAACGTATCTTGCAGATGTGTAATAAGCTGGGTGTCAAATGTTACAAGATGCCTAAGGTTGAAACCGTTGTTCAAGGACTTCACCAAGCAGGTACTGGCTTCCAAAAAATTGATATTACGGACCTTTTAGGTCGTCAGGAAATTCGTCTTGATGAATCGCGTCTGGGCGCAGAACTGACAGGTAAGACAATCTTGGTTACAGGTGCTGGTGGCTCAATCGGTTCTGAAATCTGTCGCCAAGTTAGTCGTTTCAATCCTGAACGCATCGTTTTGCTCGGTCATGGGGAAAATTCAATCTACCTTGTTTATCATGAATTGATTCGCAAGTTCCAAGGGATTGATTATGTACCAGTTATTGCCGATATTCAAGACTATGACCGTTTGTTGCAAGTCTTTGAGCAGTACAAGCCAGCTATTGTTTATCATGCGGCAGCCCACAAGCACGTTCCTATGATGGAGCGCAATCCAAAAGAAGCCTTCAAAAACAATATTCGTGGAACTTATAATGTTGCTAAGGCTGTTGATGAAGCCAAAGTACCTAAGATGGTTATGATTTCGACAGATAAGGCGGTTAATCCACCAAATGTTATGGGAGCAACCAAGCGCGTGGCGGAATTGATTGTCACTGGCTTTAACCAACGTAGCCAATCGACCTACTGTGCGGTTCGTTTTGGGAATGTTCTTGGTAGCCGTGGTAGTGTGATTCCAGTCTTTGAACGCCAGATTGCTGAAGGTGGTCCTGTAACGGTGACAGACTTCCGCATGACCCGTTACTTTATGACCATTCCAGAAGCTAGCCGTTTGGTTATCCATGCTGGTGCTTATGCCAAGGATGGAGAAGTCTTTATCCTTGATATGGGCAAACCAGTCAAGATTTATGACTTGGCCAAAAAAATGGTCCTTCTAAGTGGCCACACTGAAAGCGAAATTCCAATTGTTGAAGTTGGAATCCGCCCAGGTGAAAAACTCTACGAAGAACTCTTGGTGTCAACCGAACTTGTTGATAACCAAGTTATGGATAAGATTTTCGTTGGTAAGGTTAATGTTATGCCTCTAGAAGCCATCGATCAAAAGATTGAAGAGTTCCGCACTCTTAGTGGAGATGAGTTGAAGCAAGCTATTATCGCCTTTGCCAATCAAACTACTCACGTTGAATAAAAAAGAAAAACGCATATTATCAGGTCTGAAGAACCTTGGTAATATGCGTTTTGTTATGTAGAGACTTGCTCCATTTTCTTCTGAAATGGGGTTGTCGCCCAGTCTATGTTATTGAAAATACTCCAAAACTTCTATGGGTTTGTGAGCGATATAATCAGGATGATAGTTTAGTAGATCTGCTTGCTCCCCAAATCCCCAAGTGACGGCCAATTTCTGAATGCCTGTTTCTTGAGCTCCAAGCATATCAAACTTGGTATCTCCGATGATGATGGTTTGTTCCGGTGCTAGTTGATGTGTCTGCAAGGCTTGGCGAATAACATCTGCCTTATGGGGTGCTTCAGGGCTGGAACCATAAATGCCATCAAAGAAATGATAGATTCCCAAGTTTTTAGTCATGTCTTGAGCGGTTGGAGTATTCTTTGTAGTGGTGATATAAAGAGGGTAATTGCTCGATAACTTCTCAAGCAAGTCTACAATCTGAGGAAAGAGTTGAGCTTCATGGATGCCTTTTACTTTGTAGTAAGAACGGTATATCTGGACAGCCTCAGAAATTTGGTCTTTGGGCAGGCAGGTCGCAAAACTACTTTCAAGAGGCGGTCCCATAAAACCACGAATAGTTTTGTCATCAGGACTAGGCACCCCTAGTTCCTTAAAAGTATGAGTAAAGGTATTGTGAATCCCGATAGAACTGTCAACGAGGGTTCCATCCAGATCGAAAAAAATCGCTGTGATAGAGGTCATGGTTTCTCCTATTTGATAAGCTTATTCTCCGAAAATTTCTTTTTGAAGGCGACGACCAGTAGGGGTGGCAGCGAGTCCACCTTCAGCTGTTTCACGAAAGGCAGTTGGCATGCTTGCTCCTACTTGGTACATGACATCGATAACTTCATCCACAGGAATTTTAGATTCGATACCTGCCAAGGCCATGTCTGCTGCGATGAAAGCAAAGCTGGCCCCCATGGCATTACGTTTGACACAGGGAACTTCGACCAAGCCGGCAACAGGGTCACAGATAAGGCCCAGCATATTTTTAATGACAAAGGCAATGGCCTGACTGGCCTGATAAGGTGTTCCACCGGCAGCTAGAGTCAAGGCTGCAGCACTCATAGCAGAGGCCGAACCAACCTCAGCCTGACAGCCACCTTCAGCTCCTGAGATAGAGGCATTATTTGCGATGACTAGTCCAAAGGCACCAGCAGCAAAGAGGAAATTCAGCTGTTGCTCGTGGTTGAGGTCTAATTTTTCAATAGCAGCAGTGAGAACGGAAGGCAGACAGCCAGCACTTCCTGCGGTCGGAGTAGCGCAGACCAAGCCCATTTTGGCATTGTGTTCATTGACTGCGATAGCATTTCGGGCAGCAGAGAGAATTGTGTAATCTGACAGAGTTTTTCCATTTTTGATGTAGTGATCCAATTTGGCTGCATCTCCACCTGTCAGGCCACTACGAGATTTATTTTCATTGAGGCCAAGTTGGACAGAGGCTTTCATGACTTCCAGGTTGCGCTCCATGAGAAGGAGGACTTCTTCACGTTCGCGACCGGTCAATTCAAACTCTGTTGTAATCATGAGTTCTGCGACATTTCCTTGAAAGTCCAGATCTGCTTGCTCGACCAATTCTTTGATAGAATAAAACATGCTTCCTCCTATTTAAAGAAATTGACATTATGGAGATGAGGGATTTTTCGAATTTCTTCGATGGTCTCATCACAGTTGCGACTGTCAACTTCGATAATCATAATAGCTTTTTCACCAGCTTTTTCACGAGTAACATTCATCTGGGCGATATTGATACCATAGCGTGAAAGAGCCTCTGTTACGAGGGCAATCATACCTGGAATATCTTGATGAACGATGATGATAGTCGGTGTATTCATATTGAGGGAGACGGCAAAGCCATTGAGTTCGGTTACCTGAATATTCCCTCCCCCGATAGAAATACCAGTCACACTGATAGTTTTATGGGCATTTTTAACGGTAATTTTAGTAGTGTTTGGGTGAGGCGCATTGCTGTCTTTCTGAATGGTCCAGACAATCTTGATGCCACGCTTGTGGGCAATCTCCAGACTGTTTGGAATTTCAGGATCATCTGTATCCATGCCCAAAATACCAGCAACAAGGGCTAGGTCTGTCCCGTGACCACGATAGGTCTTGGCGAATGAGTTAAATAGTTGGAATTCGACTTCTGTCGGAGTATCATCAAAAATGGAAGAGACAATCTTCCCAATACGAACAGCACCAGCTGTATGGCTACTAGATGGGCCAATCATAACTGGTCCGATGATATCAAAGACAGATTGAAAACGAAGTGATTTCATCAGTTTCCCCTTATAAAAATTCTTATCTCTATTATATCAAAGAATGAAGGTCTTGGCTTTAATTGTGGATGAAAACCTTTTTACACTACAAATAGCATAAAAAAGCATCTTTTGTAACAAAAAATAGCTTATTTAGGGAAATAAAAAATAATTTTGTAATATTTCTACATAAAAGTGTCAAGAAACGGTAATATTTAAAGGGTATGATAGAACTATAGAAAGAAGGAGAATTTTCAAATATGAAATCAACAACTAAAAAGATTAAAACAACTCTTGCAGGAGTAGCTGCCTTGTTTGCAGTATTTGCTCCATCATTTGTATCTGCTCAAGAATCATCAACTTACACTGTTAAAGAAGGTGATACACTTTCAGAAATCGCTGAAACTCACAACACAACTGTTGAGAAATTGGCAGAAAACAACCACATCGACAACATTCATTTGATTTATGTTGGTCAAGAGTTGGTTATCGATGGTCCTGTAGCACCTGTTGCAACACCAGCGCCAGCTACTTATGCGGCACCAGCTGCTCAAGATGAAACTGTTTCAGCTCCAGCAGCAGAAACTACAGAAGTAGCAGAGGAAGCAGCTCCAGCGGCAAGCGCACCTGCAGCAGAAGAAACAGTTGTTTCAACAGAAGCTTCAGCACCTGCTGCAACTGTAAGCGGATCTGAAGCAGAAGCTAAAGAATGGATCGCTCAAAAAGAATCAGGCGGTAGCTACACAGCTACAAACGGCCAATACATTGGACGTTACCAATTGACAGATTCATACTTGAACGGTGACTACTCAGCTGAAAACCAAGAACGTGTAGCGGATGCCTATGTTGCAGGACGTTACGGTTCATGGTCAGCCGCTAAAAACTTCTGGCTTAACAACGGTTGGTATTAAGAAATAACGAACAGAATAATATGAAAAGGTCGAGGAAATCCCTCGACTTTTTTATATTTCTTTCGGTTGATAATAGGTCTCCACTTCTTTTTTGAGAAAGGCTAGAATGGAAGTTTCATCGGTCAGCTCTAGAAGGGAGAACCCTTTTTGGATAATTTTAGAATCATCCTTACAAATTCCAATACGGACATAGCAGATAGCAAGCATATCGTAGCTTTTCTTGTTCTTGGCATCTTCCAGTAAAGTGTAGCAGATTTGTTGACACATGTTTTTGTCTTGATGGTATAAGTAAATGGTGGAAAGGTTGAGTAGGATTGTCATTCGCAAGTCATATAAATGTTGGTAGTTTTTATAGACCTCTAAGCGTTGCAAGATTTTTCCAGTGATGAGATGGAGGTGTTCAATTGGAAAGCTGAAAAGGATGGTATTGAGGATTTTTAGGTCACTTTCATACCATGTATCTTGTTTTTCAATTTTTTCCCAAAGTTTTTTGACAGTTTGTTTCACTTGGTCTGACAGTTTCTCTGTACCATGTTGACGGATATGAATGACAACTTCCAGCATATCCCTGATTTCTTCTATAGGCAGGTCGTGATGGGTCTTGAGATAGTTTTGGCATGTTTCAAAAAAATCAACTAGACCACTGCCACCAATGATGGAATTCATATTGAGATAAGTTTGCATGATTTCTGTCCGTTGGCTCGGCTGATAGAGATGGCAGATGTAGTCAAACTCTTCAAAACTCATATTAATCTGTCGGAGAAGAAATTCCATGTTTTCATATTTGGGAGTTACCTTGCCACTTTCAATCTTTGATAGGCTAGTTCTTGAAAGGACATCTCCGCAGACCTCTTCTTGGGTCAATCCTTTTGACTCTCTTATTTCTTTATAGACCTTTCCAAAATCATAACGCATGATTGACTCCTTTTCGTGAAAAAAGTTAACAAACAATAAAATCCTATTAAAAATATTGTATCATAGTAATATAAAAAGTAGAAAATAAAACTAAAATAAGCTTGTGGAAAAGCTTAGTGTAATTTTAAAATGGGCTTAACAGTACTATGATGTAGCTAGAAAAGGGGTGGAAAAATGTTTAAAAATAAGGAACTTTCTCGAGTAGTCATGATATTTGTGATAGGAATTATCCTAGTTTTAATGACACCCATCTTATTTAAAGTTGTTATGGAACTATTTTCAAAATAGATAGGCCTCTGCTTTAGGTAGAGTAGTGAATCAGGAGGTTAAGTGATGAACTACAATTTAAAATATCTCTTATCAGGAATATTTATTATAGTCTTTATAGGTTTTCTAGTCTGGATGCGTTATTTTAATCAGAAGAAGGAAGAAGAGCATTCGGATGTGTCTTTTGAAGCGAGATTAGACAGTGAGGTCAAGGCCTTATATAAACAACTAGGATTGGGTGAGGAACCTCACTATTTCTTAGCTTATCGTTACCTACATCCTTGGTTTGATTTGGCGATTTTACCACCAACAGTTGAAATTTTCTTAACTAAAATAGCACTGGTGATGGTAACTCAAGATGAACTACTGATAAGAAATCTTGGGAATGGGATGACTTTCACAAGTGAGAATCATCGTGATTTGAGACAAGGACTTATCCGCATTCCAAAATCAGAGATGAAAGAATTTGAGATTCGCAACTGGAAAAGAGTTTTTATATTTGGCGATTTTTTGACAATTAAAACAAGCCAACATAGCTATTATTTGCAGGTTAGAGATGATGGACTTCAAAAAGGAAGTCTTTCTACCAAACATTTCTCCGACTTGAAACGACAAGATTTTCTAGGATTATTAACAGATAAAAGAACATTCTGATTGACAATTGCTCAAAAAACTAACCTCTAAATATTCAAAAGCCACGCAGTGTTTGCAGCCTTGAACACAATTAAGCTGAGAGAATCACTGTGTGGCTTTATTGGAAAGTTAGTTTTTTCCCAGTTTCGTCTCTTCACGGGAGGTATCTCTATGAAAAAAATCAGTCATCTTTGTATGCTCTTGCTCTTACTGTGTACTACGTTTTTTGTCCTGAATGTAAATGTTACACGAGAAATAGTGCGGATTCAGGAGATGGGTAAGACAGCTTATTCATTTGACTTGTACTTGAAAGATGTCACTAAACCGACAGAAACTATTCTCCAGTTTTTTGAAGAGGTTACAAGTCAAGACAAGGTCTCTATTATCAAAGTAGATAATGGCGATGAGGTGGTCAAGGCTGGTGTTTTTGATAAGGAAACCTTCCCCTATCAGGAGTTCGGTCTGACTTCTCTTGATTTTTCAAAGAATGAAAAGGGAGTCTACAGCAACCAGGATCTTCCCAATAATCTAGGAACCATTCCCACCTTTTTAAAGGTGAAACTCATTCGACTCCAGACCTTCCAATCCTATATTGAGGATAAATCCCATACTGTAAATGGGCGCTACATGATTACCTCCAGCAAAGAGATAAATCGCGATACCATTCTACAAAAGTGGAGTGATTTTTTCCAGATAGATAAGACGATTTTATTAGAACCCACTTACCGAAGTCAGGTTGGAGTGCTAAATCAAGAGTTGTTACTATCTATCATTATCTTTATCTTGGCAATCTTGCTTGTGATTTTAATGACAGTTTATCAGCCGATGATGGAGATGAAACGAGTAGGGGTTCAAAAGTTACTTGGTTTTCAAAGCAGGGCGATTTTAGCTGGTTTTGTAAAGACTAATTTTTATCTTCTCTTGGGTGGAAGTCTTATCATTGACTTGGGACTATTTTTAGTGCTGGACTACAGACCAAAGCTTCTGTTCCCAAGTTTACTCTTATCCCAATTCCTGCTTTTACAGTTGTATTTGTTCATCAGTTGGCTGACCTACCTGATGATTCAGAAAATGACAGTCAGCTCCATGTTGAAGGGTTTTTCATCTGTCAAACTTGGTCTCATCTTCAATTATGTGATGAAAATAGGGACAACTATTTTACTGACGGCCTTACTGATTGGGGTAGGCAGAAGTCTAGAACAAGAAAACAAAGAACTTGCTTATCAGCAACAGTGGGTAAGCCAAGGCAATTACCTGACCTTAGAAACCTTCCAACTCAGTGATAACCTGTGGCAAGAAGAGCTAGCAGGTTCAGGGAAATCTACAGATTATTTCTACCAATTTTATCAAGACTTGCTAGCAAAAACACAAGTAAACTATGTGCGAGGTGCGAGTCTTCCTATCAAACCAGTCATCAAAGCAGAACAAGTGCAGCACTACCAACTGCCTGATGAGGTAGATGTTTACTATGCAAACCGTCAATTCTTAGAGAGTAAGGGCTTTAAGCTACCTGATATCGGCACTAAAAAAGTTATTTTGATGCCAGCCAGTGATAAAGGACAAGAAGGCAAGAATCAGTTCTTGGGAAAATCTATCGCCTATCTTTCTATGAGGTATGAAGATCAGCAAAAGCAAACAATAGAAGATATGGATGTAGAAATTGCCTACTATGAAGGAGATTGGTCTTTCTTCCCTTATAATAATGAGCGAAAGGAAAATCTCCACAATCCAATCATTAGTCTGGTAAATGATCAAGACATGATGTGGGAAGAAAAGACTCACTTGTCAACGACAGGTTTAAACAATCCGATGAAAGTTGAAAATACAGAACAAAATCAAAAAGTGATTACAGAGTTAATCGATAACTTATCTGATGGTAGCTATTTAAAATTTTCATCGATTCAAGCAATTCAAGAGGAGCTAGTTGATACCTATCGGGATTCTGTTCGTAATTTTAACGTTCTTTTTGCCTTATTTGCTCTTCTCAGTATGATTGTCTCCTACTTTTTACTCGTTACCACTTTCTTGTTGAAGCGCAGGGATATCATTACCAAGAAGTTTATGGGGTGGAAACTGGTCGATCGCTATCGCCCTCTCCTAGTCCTACTCTTGCTGGGCTATAGTTTGCCTCTTCTAGTCTTGATTTTCTTTGCCCATGCGCTCCTGCCACTTCTACTGTTTGCAGGTTTTACATGTTTGGATATACTGTTTGTGCTAGCCTTGGCTTCTAGGATGGAGAAAAAAAGTCTAGTAGAGTTATTGAAAGGGGGCATCTTATGATTGAGTTGAAAAATATTACGAAAACCATTGGGAGAAAAGTGATTTTGGATAACTTATCTCTCAGGATTGATCAGGGGGATTTGGTAGCCATCGTTGGAAAAAGTGGTAGTGGTAAGTCGACCTTGTTAAATTTATTAGGTTTGATAGATAGTGATTACAGCGGACGGTATGAGATTTTTGGTCAGACAAATCTAGCGGTCAATTCTGCTAAGTCGCAAACAATAATCCGTGAACATATCTCTTATCTATTTCAAAATTTTGCTCTGATTGATGATGAAACGGTCGAGTACAATCTCATGCTGGCGCTGAAATATGTGAAATTGTCTAAGAAAGACAAGCTCAAAAAGGTGAAAGAGATTTTAGAGAGAGTAGGTTTGTCAGCTACTTTGCATCAAAAGGTCTCCGAGTTGTCTGGTGGCGAACAACAACGAATTGCAGTTGCTAGAGCCATCTTAAAACCCAGCCAGCTGATTTTAGCCGATGAACCAACAGGTTCTCTGGATCCTGAAAATAGAGATTTGGTCTTGAAGTTTCTCTTAGAGATGAATCGCGAGGGGAAAACAGTTATTATTGTGACCCACGATGCTTATGTAGCCCAACAATGTCATCGTATCATTGAATTGTGAAAAGTACAGAAATCTTATCAAAAATCTTTAAATTTAAGGATACCTTTAAAATTTAATTTTAAAACACTCATTTATCAACATTTTTTGATTGATAAAAATAGGAAATCAGTTGTTTTTGGGAGATTCCCTAAAATTACCTACTAACCACACGTACTAAAAAGATACTTCCTATAGAAATCGTATGACTCTGAAGCTTCGAATATCCCTAAAACATTTATTTTATGGCAATTCTAAACGTAGAATTGCGTGGATATGTATGGATTTAATCTGTTCGATAGTTAGGACAGCTCTATTCTGGGAAATCTGAGCTATCAATGGTTTAGAACAGCATTTCAACAATGGATTTTGTTGAAGGATTGATTATTTTATGAAAGAGGTTGGTCGATTGACAGCCTCTTTCTTGTCTTCTCTAACCAAGCATGTTATAATGAATACTGCTCAAGCGACCTTCAATCGTTAAAGCACACACGACCTTCAATCGTGAATAAACGAATAGATGGGAGACTTACCATGAGTGATAACTCTAAAACACGTGTTGTCGTGGGGATGAGTGGTGGTGTCGATTCGTCGGTGACGGCTCTTTTGCTCAAGGAGCAGGGCTACGATGTGATCGGTATCTTCATGAAGAACTGGGATGACACAGATGAAAACGGCGTTTGTACGGCGACCGAAGATTACAAGGATGTGGCTGCGGTGGCAGACCAGATTGGCATTCCTTACTACTCTGTCAACTTTGAAAAAGAGTATTGGGACCGTGTTTTTGAGTATTTCCTAGCGGAATACCGTGCAGGGCGCACGCCAAATCCAGATGTTATGTGCAACAAGGAAATCAAGTTTAAGGCCTTTTTGGACTATGCCATGACCTTGGGGGCAGACTATGTAGCGACTGGCCATTATGCCCGAGTGGCGCGTGATGAGGATGGGATCGTTCACATGCTTCGTGGCGTGGACAATGGCAAGGACCAGACCTATTTCCTCAGCCAACTTTCGCAAGAACAACTGCAAAAAACCATGTTCCCATTGGGACATTTGGAAAAGCCTGAAGTTCGCAGACTCGCAGAAGAAGCAGGACTTGCGACTGCTAAGAAGAAAGACTCGACAGGGATTTGCTTTATCGGAGAAAAGAACTTTAAAAATTTCCTCAGCAACTACCTGCCAGCTCAGCCTGGTCGCATGATGACTGTGGATGGTCGCGATATGGGCGAGCATGCAGGTCTTATGTACTATACGATTGGTCAGCGTGGTGGACTTGGTATCGGTGGGCAACACGGCGGTGACAATGCCCCTTGGTTCGTTGTCGGAAAAGACCTAAGCAAGAATATTCTCTATGTCGGCCAAGGTTTCTACCATGATTCGCTCATGTCAACCAGCCTAGAGGCTAGTCAAGTCCACTTTACTCGTGATATGCCAGAGGAATTTACGCTAGAATGCACAGCAAAATTCCGCTATCGTCAGCCTGATTCTAAGGTGACCGTCCATGTCAAAGGAGACAAGGCAGAGGTCATCTTTGAGGAACCTCAGCGTGCCATCACACCAGGACAGGCAGTTGTCTTTTACGATGGCGAAGAGTGTCTAGGTGGCGGTTTGATTGACAATGCTTACCGCGATGGACAAGTTTGTCAGTACATTTAGATTGACAAATTTTCTCAATTTGCTACAATAATAAAAGCAATAGAAATGATGGTCAAAGCTCATGGATGTTGCAGGCTTTTTTGTCCTGCACTTCTTTGGAGTTTTGACTGTTTTTGTGTCGTTTAGAGGAAAGGACAAAAATGACTCAACAAGACTTTCGGACAAAAGTGGGGAATACTGTTTTTGGCGTTCGGGCGACAGCCTTGATTCTCCAAAATGGCAAGCTCCTAGTTACCAAAGATAAGGGCAAGCATTACACTATCGGCGGTGCGATTCAAGTCAATGAAAGCACGGAAGACGCGGTAGTCCGTGAAGTGAGGGAAGAACTGGGTGTCGAAGCTCAAGCTGGGCAACTAGCTTTTGTTGTTGAAAATCGTTTTGAAGAAGATGGTGTCTATTGGCACAACATCGAGTTTCATTATCTGGTGGACTTGCTTGAGGATGCCCCATTGACCATGCAGGAAGATGAGAAAAGGCAGCCCTGTGAATGGCTTGACATAGACAAGCTTGAGGGTATCAATCTAGTTCCAGCCTTTTTAAAAACAGCCCTACCAGATTGGGACGGCCAACTAAGACACATTCATCTTGAGAAATAGGAGAGAAAATGATGGTTAAGCTTATTGCCCATGTACTTGTTCATAGTGGTGATGATTATTTGCTCATTCAGCGTTCGGAAATTAAAAGAGGACAACCCAATGTTTACCCAACTTACTGGGATATTCCTGGTGGCGGGGTTGAAAAGGGTGAACTTCCGCAAGATGGAGCTCTTAGAGAATGTATTGAAGAAGCGGGAGTTAGGCTAGATAGCAGTTCGCTCAAACTTCTTCACGAAGATAGTCAACTGGATACCTCTAAGGATACTGTCTTTACTCGCTTAGTTTATAAAGCAGAGTGGGTTGGGGAGAAGCCAATTATCAGATTAGATCCTGAAGAGCATACGCACTTTAAATGGGTTACTATGGCTCAAGCTCTAGAGGAGGAGAAGTTAGTTCCTTATTTACGAGAAATTTTTGAAAGGTTAAGAAATGACATATAATTTTACTGAAGAATACGATATTATTGTAATCGGTGCGGGACACGCTGGGGTCGAGGCTTCCTTAGCTGCTAGCCGTATGGGCTGTAAGGTCTTGCTTGCGACTATCAACATTGAAATGCTGGCTTTCATGCCTTGTAACCCTTCGATCGGTGGTTCTGCCAAGGGGATTGTCGTGCGTGAAGTTGATGCCCTAGGTGGCGAGATGGCCAAAACCATTGACAAGACTTACATCCAGATGAAGATGCTCAACACAGGTAAGGGGCCAGCTGTCCGTGCCCTTCGTGCGCAAGCTGACAAAGAGCTTTACTCTAAGGAAATGCGCAAGACAGTTGAAAATCAAGAAAATCTGACCCTTCGTCAAACCATGATTGATGAGATTTTGGTGGAAGATGGCAAGGTTGTCGGTGTGCGTACAGCAACCCATCAAGAGTATGCTGCTAAGGCTGTTATCGTGACCACAGGGACTGCCCTCCGTGGGGAAATTATCATCGGAGACCTCAAGTACTCATCAGGTCCTAACCACAGCTTGGCTTCTATTAACCTTGCTGACAATCTCAAGGAATTGGGCCTCGAAATTGGTCGTTTCAAGACAGGAACCCCTCCACGTGTCAAGGCTTCTTCTATCAACTACGATGTGACCGAGATTCAGCCAGGGGACGAAGCACCTAATCACTTCTCATATACCTCACGTGATGAGGATTATGTCAAGGACCAAGTACCGTGCTGGTTGACCTATACCAATGGTACCAGCCATGAGATTATCCAAAACAACCTCCACCGTGCGCCTATGTTTACAGGTGTGGTCAAGGGAGTGGGGCCTCGTTACTGCCCATCGATTGAGGACAAGATTGTGCGCTTTGCGGACAAGGAACGCCACCAACTATTCCTTGAGCCAGAAGGACGCAATACAGAGGAAGTCTATGTCCAAGGTCTTTCAACCAGTTTGCCTGAAGATGTGCAACGTGAACTGGTTCATTCTATCAAAGGTTTGGAAAATGCAGAGATGATGCGAACAGGTTATGCCATTGAGTACGATATGGTCTTGCCACACCAGTTGCGTGCGACTCTGGAAACCAAGAAAATCTCAGGTCTATTCACTGCTGGTCAGACAAATGGAACATCAGGTTATGAAGAAGCTGCTGGCCAAGGGATTATCGCTGGGATCAATGCGGCTCTGAAAATCCAAGGCAAGCCTGAATTGATTTTGAAGCGTAGTGACGGTTATATCGGGGTCATGATTGATGACTTGGTGACCAAGGGAACTATTGAACCCTACCGTCTCTTGACCAGTCGTGCTGAGTACCGTCTCATCCTCCGTCATGACAATGCCGATATGCGTTTGACTGAGATGGGCCGTGAGATTGGTCTTGTGGATGATGAACGCTGGGCTCGCTTTGAAATTAAGAAAAATCAATTTGAAAATGAGATGAAGCGCCTAGATAGTATCAAACTCAAGCCAGTCAAGGAAACAAATGCCAAGGTTGAGGAGATGGGCTTTAAACCGTTGACCGATGCAGTGACAGCCAAGGAATTCCTTCGCCGTCCAGAAGTTTCTTACCAAGATGTGGTAGCCTTCATCGGACCAGCTGCAGAAGACTTGGATGACAAGATTATCGAATTGATTGAAACAGAAATCAAATACGAAGGCTATATTTCCAAAGCCATGGATCAGGTTGCCAAGATGAAACGCATGGAAGAAAAACGCATTCCAGCCAATATTGACTGGGATGACATTGATTCTATTGCAACCGAAGCCCGTCAGAAGTTCAAACTCATCAATCCAGAAACCATCGGTCAAGCCAGCCGTATTTCGGGAGTAAACCCAGCAGATATTTCTATTTTGATGGTGTATCTTGAAGGTAAAAATCGTAGTATTTCTAAAAATCAAGAAAAGAAAGCATAGAAAAAACAGCTCCGAAAACGGGGCTGTTTTGTTGACTTGTACTCAATGAAAATCAAAGAGTAAACTAGGAAGCTAGCCGAAGACTGTACTTGAGTACGGCAAGGCGAAGCTGACGTGGTTTGAATTTGATTTTCGAAGAGTATTATTCTTCATCTGGTGTGAGGATCATAGGGATGATAATCGGTTCACGTTCTGTATTTTCATAAAGGAAGGGACGAATGGCGTTGACAATGGCACCATTGACAGATTGCACGCTGGCGTCCTTATTTTTCAGTGCGATACGAATTGCATTGAAGAGGATGCGCTGGCTTTGGCGAATCAAGTCGCCAGATTCTCTCATGTAGACAAAGCCTCGGCTAAGGATGTCTGGGCCAGACAGAATCATCTGCGATTTGAAGTCAACAGTTGCGACTGCTAGAACGACACCGTCTTCAGATAAATCACGACGGTCTTTGAGGACAGCAGCGCCGATTTCACCGATACGATTTCCATCGACATAGATGTCTTGGGCATTGAAATGACCTGCGATACGAGCTGAGTCAGCAGTAAGAGCAAGCACATCACCATTGCTCATGATAAAGATATTGTCCTTCTCGACACCAGTATCCACCGCTAGTCCAGCGTGGACTTTTTGCATACGGTATTCACCGTGGACAGGCATGAAGTATTTTGGCTTAATCAAGCGGAGCATAAGTTTTTGCTCTTGCTGACCACCGTGTCCAGATGTATGGATATTGTTCACTTTACCGTGGATAACTTCGACACCAGCTTCAGAAATGATGTTAATCAGCTTGTTAACGCTAGTAGTATTTCCAGGGATTGGGCTTGAAGAGAAGATGACCGTATCACCGGGCTGGAGTTGTACCTGACGGTGGGTTCCGTTGGCGATACGAGAGAGGGCCGCCATAGGTTCACCCTGACTACCTGTACAGAGGATCAGAACCTCGCCTGCAGGGTAGTCTTTGATTTCATTTGGCTCGATAAAGGTTCCCTTAGGAGCTTTGATGTAACCAAGGTCAATTCCGTTGACAATGGCCTTTTCCATAGAGCGACCAAAGACCGCAATCTTGCGTCCAGTCTTAACAGCAGCTTCTGTTGCTTGCTGGAGACGGAAGATATTTGAGGCAAAGGATGCAAAGATGATACGTCCCTCTATGCCTTGGATAATCTTCATGATGGACTGGCCAACGACTTTTTCAGAGTTGGTAAAGGTTGGAATTTCTGCATTTGTCGAGTCAGACAGGAGACAGAGTACACCTTCTTCACCAAGAGCTGCCATACGGTGCAAATCTGCAGGTTCACCAACTGGTGTTAAGTCAAACTTGAAGTCACCCGTACAGACAATTTTCCCTTGAGGAGTATGAATGACAATTCCCAAAGGCTCTGGAATAGAGTGAGTCGTTCTAAAGAAAGTTGCCTTGAGATTTTTAAAGGTCAACTCAGTATTATGGTTGATTTCGTAAAGTTTGGCGTTGCGCAGGAGACCGTGTTCTTCGAGTTTCCCACGGATCAAAGCCAAGGCAAGTGGTCCAGCATAGATAGGGACATTTGCTTGCTTGAGAAGGAATGGAATCCCACCGATGTGGTCCTCGTGCCCGTGAGTAATCAGAACAGCCTTGACGCGGTCGATATTGTCTACGATGTAAGAGTAATCAGGAATGACGTAGTCGATACCCAGCAAGTCATCTTCTGGGAATTTAATCCCAGCATCGACGATGATAATCTCATCTTGGTATTCAATTCCGTATGTATTTTTCCCGATTTCTCCCAGACCACCGATGGCAAAAACGCCGACTTCTTCAGGTTTAAGAGTGTAGGCCATATTAGAACTCCGTAATTTCGAAGGCGCCAGTTTCTTTTTCGTAATCTAGCAATTTGTCAGACAAGAGTTCGATATACTCGATATTGTACTCTGGGCGATTTTCTTCGACAAGTTGGCGAGCAGCGATACGGCCCTCAAGTTCTGAGTTAGCATCGATGTCTAGGTATAGTGCGCGTGTTGTTTCACGGCGTGGGCTACGTTCTTTTGTTTCTTGATAAAAAACTTTGTAAATCATATAGTTCCTTTCTATTTACAGGTCAGCTTATTCCAAACTTTTAGCATAGATTTGTTTGATTTCATTCCATTTTGTGTCTAGATTGACCTTGATTCGTTACAATTATTTCAATTATACCACAAAATGAAAAATTAGTAAAAGACGGAAACGAGAAAGTCACAGGACGATTTCTTTGGTAATCGTTTGCAAAAATAAAGAAAATATGTTATTTTGATAATGGAAATGAGTTTTATTGTTTGTCATAATTCCAGATAGATTTTAAGTCAAGGAGGTTGCCCTATGTATAACTTATTTGCTTTTGCTATCGGAGCTCGTTTGGTAGTTTTTATTGTTTTTGTTGCTTGCGTTTATGCGGGGAATCTTCTATTTGCCAAACTGGAACGACGACAAACCAAGTTCTTGTGGAAGATTACCTTTGTGACTCTCTACTCGATTTTTCTCCTCCTTGTAACCTATGTCGTTTGGTTTGTATTTTACTTTGGATTAAATGCTTAGATGCCCTGCTCATGCTGGGCATTTTTGTTTGGGGGCAAAGAGAGAAAAACTCTTGATTGAGGTCAAGAGGCAATTCCAAATCTAGAGCAACAAAAAAAGAGAGGATGTATCTACACATGGGGTTTTTACAGCTCAAAGCTGAGGGCAGTCCCACACTCGTACCAGAAGTTGGTACCTTTGAACGCTCTGTTACCAGTCGCCCTACGTTATCCTCTCAATATTTATATTTTACTATAACTTACTTAGGGAATCAACTTTAAAAGCATCAAAAAGCTCCTGACCGAAGTCAAGAGCCATCTAACACTGGGGGCGAACTAATCAATCGCAATTCCAGTTCTTTAGAAACCAAAGTTTCAGGGATAGCACCGCAACCCGAAGAGTCAACGACTCAACCTGATTTTCCTACCAGTGTTGAATTACATTTTAACATTGATAGACCAACATAGTCAACAGTTTATATAAAAATAGAAATACCAAAAAGAGGATTAAGAATGTTTAGTTTGTTTGAATTTGCGATAGGGGTTCGCCTCTTGGTGTTTATAGTCTTTGTAGCCTGTGTCTATGGGGGAATGCTCTGTTTGTACATCTGGGACACCGCAAAAAAAATTCCTTTGGAAGCTTGCTTTTGTGACACTCTACTCAATTTTTATCCTCCTTGTAACCTATGTTATCTGGCTCGTTTTCTACTTTGGTTTAAATGCTTAGATGCCCTGCTTATGCTGGGGCATTTTTGTTTGGGAATAAAGAAAATTCCCATGTGACAGCTTTTGTAGTATAATAGTAAGCAGACAAAAAGATAGGAATGTGTTATGAAAGTATTAGCTTTTGATACGTCCAGCAAGGCTCTTTCTCTTGCTATTTTAGAGGACAAGCAGGTTCTTGCTGAGACTACTATTAACATCAAGAAAAATCACAGTATTACCCTTATGCCTGCCATCGATTTTTTGATGGCGAGTTTGGACTGGACTCCCAAGGACTTGGACCGAATCGTGGTGGCAGAGGGACCAGGTAGCTACACGGGCTTGCGAATTGCGGTAGCAACTGCCAAGACGCTTGCTCATACCCTGAACATCGAGTTAGTTGGTATGTCTAGCCTCTTGGCTCTGGTGCCCTACCAACAAGAAGGCTTGTTCGTTCCTTTGATGGATGCGCGTCGCAACAATGTTTATGCAGGATTTTATAAAAATGCTAAACCTGTCATGCCAGAAGCGCACCAATCTTTTGAAGAAGTGTTAGAGAAAGTTAAGGGTGCTAGTCAGGTAACCTTTGTCGGAGAAGTTGGAGCCTTTGTGGAGCAGATTCAAGAACATTTACCAAGGACTAATTACAAAGAAACCTTGCCTAATGCAGCTAATCTAGCTCTTTTGGCTTGGGACAAGGAAGCAGACTCCTTGCATGATTTTGTGCCCAACTACCTCAAACGTGTTGAGGCTGAGGAAAACTGGCTCAAGAACCACACCGAGTCTGGCGAGTCTTACATTAGACGCCTATGATAGAAATTAAACGAATCCAACAGCAGTCTGACCTGGCTCAAGCCATCTATGCTGTTATGGCGGATGTTTACCCAGTCAGTCCTTGGACGCTGGAACAAATCCAAGCAGACCTGTCCCAAGACCAGACTTGGTATGCTCTAGCTTATGATGGGGCAGAAGTGATTGGATTTCTAGCTGTGCAGGAAAATATCTTTGAGGCAGAAGTCTTGCAAATCGCTGTTAAAGGAGACTATCAGGGTCAGGGAATTGCGTCAGCTTTGTTTTCTCAAATGCCGACAGATAAGGAGATTTTCCTCGAAGTCAGAAAGTCAAATCAACGAGCGCAAGCATTTTACAAGAAAGAAAAGATGGCGGTCATCGCTGAGAGAAAGGCCTACTACCATGATCCAGTCGAGGACGCCATCATCATGAAGAGAGAAATAGATGAAGGATAGATATATTTTAGCATTTGAAACATCCTGTGATGAGACTAGTGTTGCCGTCTTGAAAAACGACGATGAGCTCTTGTCCAATGTCATTGCTAGTCAAATTGAGAGTCACAAACGTTTTGGGGGCGTAGTGCCAGAAGTAGCCAGTCGTCACCATGTCGAGGTCATTACAGCCTGTATCGAGGAGGCGCTAGCAGAAGCAGAGATTATTGAAAACGATGTGACAGCTGTTGCGGTTACCTATGGACCGGGCTTGGTTGGAGCCTTACTAGTTGGTTTGTCAGCTGCTAAGGCCTTTGCTTGGGCACATGGACTTCCGCTGATTCCCGTTAACCACATGGCTGGCCACCTCATGGCCGCTCAGAGTGTGGAGCCTTTGGAGTTTCCCTTGCTAGCCCTCTTGGTTAGCGGTGGGCACACAGAGTTGGTTTATGTTTCTGAGGCTGGTGACTACAAGATTGTTGGGGAAACGCGAGATGACGCGGTTGGTGAGGCCTATGATAAGGTCGGCCGTGTCATGGGCTTGACCTATCCTGCAGGTCGTGAGATTGATGAGCTAGCTCATCAGGGGCAGGATATTTATGATTTCCCCCGTGCCATGATTAAGGAAGATAATCTGGAGTTTTCATTCTCAGGTTTGAAATCGGCCTTTATCAATCTTCACCACAATGCCGAGCAAAAGGGAGAAAATCTATCCACAGAAGATTTGTGTGCTTCCTTCCAAGCAGCTGTCTTGGATATTCTTATGGCCAAAACCAAGAAGGCTTTGGAGAAATATCCTGTTAAAACCCTTGTCGTGGCAGGTGGTGTGGCAGCCAATAAAGGTCTCAGAGAACGCCTAGCGGCTGAAATCACTGACGTCAAGGTCATCATTCCACCTCTGCGCCTCTGCGGAGACAATGCAGGCATGATTGCCTATGCTAGCGTCAGCGAGTGGAACAAAGAAAACTTTGCAAACTTGGACCTCAATGCCAAACCAAGTCTTGCTTTTGATACGATGGAATAAAGAGTCAGCTTAGGGCTGGCTTTTTTGCTCTCTTAAATGTCAGAATATTTTGACAAATAATTGTGAATAATGATATACTATATAAAAAATAGGAGGTGGTGAGATGATTGAGAGAATGGAGTTGGGAGAATTTTACAAGGAATTACGTTTGGCGAGAAAGCTCAAGCAGTCAGATGTGGCTTGTGCTGGTCTAACAGCCTCTCAGTTGTCCAAGTTTGAACTAGGGCAGTCTATGCTATCTGCGGATAAGTTGATCCTAGCCATCCAAGGGATCAATATGAATTTTGATGAGTTTGGTCATAAGCTAAACAATTATCAAGAATCCCTACATATGCAGATTGGTAGAAAGGTTGTGGATCGCTTTGCCCACCAAGATATAGCTGGTTTAGAGCAACTGTTGGAGGAAGTCGAGCAAGAACAGATGGCAGAGACCTATCGTCGTTTGAATGCCATTGTAATTAAAAACGCACTCCATTCCTTAAATAAGAACTATCCATTAGTAAAAGAAGATAGCGAGTTTTTGACTATCTATCTCTATGCTATTGAGTCTTGGACCTGGTTTGAACTCTATCTCTTTTGCAATACCATGCCCTTCTTGAGCAATCAAGATTTGATATTTTTATCGACCGCTTTAATTGAGAAGTCTAAAGAATTTAAGGAGTTGGTACATAATCGGTTGTATATGAAGCAAGGACTCTTAAATATCTTATCAGAACTCATGGAGCGAAAACTTTTCTCATACATCCCAATCTTTGAAACTGAGTTGGAGAGCATGTTGCGTCCGTACGATGTTTTTGAGAAAGTATCGTGGCAATTTTTAAAGAAAATGAGTGTCTTTCTTCAAACCAAAGGAAGCAATCAAAAAGAGATTGAACACTTTATCCAATCTCTGCAAGTATTAGAAAATCCACAATTGCTAGCCCTCTTCGAATTGCGTTTTCAGCAATACAAAGAACTTATCGATTAATTAGAAACGGGAAGACAATCACCCACTCCGAAATAAGCAGGAGTATCAGTTGGATTTTTCTTTTCTTCATCATTATATCCCTCCTTGTTAGTAATAACTTTATTATAGCAGGGAAATAATCAAATCTACCAAAATCGCAAATAAGAAATTGCTACAAGAAAAAATGTCAAATATGCGATTTTCTAAAATAAGCTAATTTTCGTGTTATACTGTCCTTGTAAAGCACTTGAAGCAAATCCTAGGTCGCAGAAGTGGTTTACAAGAAGAAAACGATTGAAGGAGTATAAAAGATGTTAAATTTACAATTTGCAGAAACAATGGAATTGACAGAAGCTGAGTTGGAGAAGGTTTATGGAGGAGATCTTGTGTATCTTGGCAATATCCCAAGCGGTGCATGGGGAGGGTTCGGGACACCTTGGTCAATCACTAATTTCTGGCAGAAATATTTTAACGATAAACCTGACTCTGATTATGACCGCCGACGTTATTAATATCCAAAGCCCTTGCCTTTTCTTGGGTAGGGGCTGTCTTTATTTCATAGTATAGGAGAAAATAGAATGAAAAAGGTAATCTCACGCTACTACTTTATTATAGCTATTCTGCTAGTTGTTGCTGACCAGAAGTTCAGTGGTCTAGTTTTACGCAGCGACCTTGTTACTGGTTTATCTGACTTTGCCTATTATCTGTCGGATATGATGTTGAATTTTCTTGTAGTTTTATTAGCCCTTATTGCTATGATTTGGTCAGGTAAATGGCAACAAATCAACAGTAGAAAGTTTAAAGGATCCTATCTTGTCTATTCCTTCCTAGCTCTGCTTGCTTTTGTTGTTTGGAATTTCGTTACCTTTTTTCTTTTCCCACCTACTCGAAATGAAATTTCTTATCAACATGCTGCTCCTACTTTTACAGGAGCTACGGCATTTTTGATGTATTTTTTTTATCCTGTGATTGCAGGTCCCATTTTTGAAGACATGATTTATCGTGGATTGGTGATGACTGCTCTGGAAAAAGGGAAGAAATGGGGACTGGATGTACTCGGATCAGCTATATTATTTGGAATCTTGCACATTAGTAGTCATGGTTGGGTCTTGACAGACTTTGTCTACTATATGGGTGGCGGCCTTATATTTGCAGTCTTATTTAGAGTAACAAAGTCAATTTATTGGCCTATTGGATTGCATATAGTCTACAATGGCATTGGTCAGCTTTTGATGTTACTGTAATTTTGGTTGTTAGTAGTATCGTGGTCTATCCTTGGGGAAAGATTCCCATTTGAATTCAAAAAGGAGTTGTGATGAAAGTATTTCTTCAAAATAGAGATTTTAGGCAATTAACCATCAACCAGTGGATTTCAACGGTTGGGGATACGATTTTTTATCTGGCCTTTTTGAATTATGTGGCAGATGCATCTTTTGCCCCTTTGGCGATTTTACTGATCACGATTTCAGAAACCCTTCCTCAAGTTCTGCAAATCTTTCTGGGAGTTTTGGCGGATTTTCAACATCATCGTGTCCTAAAATATACAATGATTAGTTTTGCAAAATTTTTGCTTTACTCTATCGTTTCTTTATCACTTTCAGGGCAGTCCTTTTCCTTGTTATTAGTAGCATTTATTTGTCTGATTAACCTCTTATCTGACACATTGAGTTATTTTTCAGGCGCCATGCTCACTCCGATTTTCATTAGAATTATTGGGCAAGACCATCTGGCAGAAGCTATTGGATTTAAACAGTCAACTGTTAGTTTAGTGAAAACAATCAGTAATATTCTAGGAGGAGTCTTACTAGGTATTCTATCTATCCAGTCTATTTCCTTACTGAATGCTCTGACCTTTTTAATCGCATTTTTAGGTATTCTTTTCATAAAAACAGACCTCTTGAAAGTAGAAAAAACGATTAGCTATCAAGAAGGACTCTCTGTAAAATCCTTTTGCCAGCATCTGCTCCAATCATCAAAATTGATATGGAATATGAATAAGGTGCTCTTGGTTTTGTTTATTATCTCTATTAGTCAAGCAGTGATAAATGTTACAGTTCCTGTTTCTACTCTGTTTTTGAGGAATCAGCCCTTTTTGAATTTACAAACAGGTCAATCTCTTGCCTTGTTATCCACCCTTGAATTGTCAGCCCTTATTGTCGGAAGCCTTGTGAGTGGCTATCTGAAGAATACAATCTCCATAAAACTAGCCCTATATGCCTCGCTTATTATCCAATTACTCCTTTTAGTTGGCTTTGTGGCAGTTCGTTTTGACTGGATTCTTATCTTTAGTGCCTTGGATGCCTTTTTCGCAGGTATCCTCTCTCCTCGATTACAGGAACTCATTTTTAAACAAATACCTGAGGAGTCAATGGGAGCAGTTCAATCCTCTATCGGTGCCATTACAGTTGTTTTACCTAGCTTATTTACAATAGCTTTGGTAACCATTGCTACTAGCTTTGGAACTCTGGCAGTTAGCTTTGTTTTATTGCTATTTCTTCTAGCTGCCTTTATCATACTCTTGAATATCCGTGAAAACATTTAGCGAAGAATGTGTATATTATATGTTTGAGACTGGATTCCAGTCTGTTTATGATGGCTACAATCAGCAGACTGTTAAATTTTTGAGAAAGTTGCTTGACATTTCAGACCAATCGGTTTATAATTCAAAAATGTAGAGATAAATACATGAGAAAAGAAGAAAAAACAAGACTACGAAGAGAGAAAATCATTACCGCTGCTTTGTTTGAATTTGCTACAAAAGGCTATCAAGGTTTTGTCATCAATGAACTTTGTAAAGTGGATGGTATTTCCAAAGGAGTTTTGTATCATAATTTTTCAGGGAAATCAGACCTCTATCTAACTTGTTTTCAGGAGAGTTTTGAGAAAGCTTTGGCAGTGTTTCTGGGGGTGGAAGGTCAAGTGCCCTCCTTAGCTGATTATATGGAAAGACGTCACCAATTTTATCAGCAATACCCAGAACATAGCCACATTTTCTTTGAGGCAATGATTGCGACACCAGAAGAATTGGAAGCAGACATTGCACCACAGAAAGCTATCTTTTTGGACTTGAATGAACAAGTTTGTCAAAAACTTATATCAGAATCCAAAAGCTATCTTTTTGGACTTGAATGAACAAGTTTGTCAAAAACTTATATCAGAATCCAAACTGAAAGAGCATATTGATGAGAAACGAGCTATGGACTATCTGCGATTGATTCAGGATATGTTTCGTTCCTATTATTTAACTGTTTCGTCAGATAGCAGTTTGCCTGACTTGGTTTCAGGATATGAACATCAATTATCACAGGTTTTGGATATGATGATTTATGGAATACTAGAGGAAGATTCCTCTAAAAAAGGAGAAAAATAATGTCGAAAATTTGGAAATGGTTGTTACTAATTGCGGGTATTTTTGCAGTTTTTGTAGGTTTTAATATGTTTGCACATCCTCTTATTAGCTTGGCTTCCATGACTTTCTGGTTTGCACTTGTATTTGCAGTTCAAGGGATTTCTGAGATTGTACAATACTTCAAATCAGAAGAAAAGCATGGCTGGAATTTATTTGGAGGAATTGTTACCCTCATCCTCGCTCTTACCTTGTTCTCAGGTAGCTTTATTGAAATGGTAACATTTGTACCATTTATCATTTCTTTATGGGCCTTGACAAATGGTATTACAAAAACTATCGTTGGTTTCAAGGTTCGTAAGACGGATAAATCGGTAGGTACCCCTCTAGTTTGGATGGGGATTTTAGGAATCGTAGCAGGTTTAATCATGATGGGACACCCATTGATGACCGGTCTCTATATTAGTTACACCATTGCCTTTGTCTTTATTTATCAAGGTATTGTGGCAATTGTTCAATTCTTCAAGATTAAATAAGAATAAAATGGAGTCTGTCTGATTACAATCAGCAGACTTTTTTCTCTTTCCTGAATGTGTTATAATAGTCCATGCTATGGCTGGAGCCTTTTCAGCCTACTTATACTCTTCGAAAATCTCTTCAAACTGCGTCAGCTTCTATCTGCAACCTCAAAACAATGTTTTGAGCAACCTGTGGCCAGCTTTCTAGTTTGCTCTTTGATTTTCATTGAGTATTATTAAGACAATATGAGGAGAAAGATGAAAGAAAAAGGATTTTGGGAGGGGGCGCAGGCGGCCATGCCAACGGCCCTTGGTTATGTCAGTATTGGCTTGGCCTGTGGGATTATTGGTGCGCCCTATGTGACACCTGTTGAGATGGGCTTGATGAGCCTCTTTGTTTATGCTGGGAGCGCCCAGTTTGCCATGTTGGCACTGATTGCGGTTCAAGCACCTGTGGCAGCTATTGCTATGACGGTCTTTTTGATTAATTTGCGTCTCTTTTTGTTGAGTTTGCATGCGTCAACCTATTTCCGTCATACCAGTCTCTGGCAAAATATCGGTATGTCTAGTCTCTTGACGGATGAGACTTATGGCGTTTTGATGGGCGAGTTAGCCCATACAGACAAGGTCAATCCTATGTGGATGCACGGAAACAATCTCAACAGCTATGTGGCTTGGTTTGTGGGAACAGTTGTCGGAACGGCTCTGGGTGGTCTGCTGCCAAATCCAGAAATCTTTGGCTTGGATTTTGCCCTGGTTGGGATGTTCATTGGAATTTTTGCTTCGCAATTCCAGATTATGCAAAGACGGATTCCTGTCCGCAATCTGCTCATTATCCTAGCAGTTGTTGCGGTGTCCTTCTTTTTACTCTTGACAGTGGTGTCTCAGTCACTAGCTGTTCTGTTTGCGACGCTACTTGGTTGTACAATGGGGGTGGTTTTAGATGGTCAGTAAGTATCTTTTATTAGCAGTTATTTTCTCTGGTCTTGTGACTTGGATTCCCCGTATGATTCCCTTCATCTTGGTTAAGTATAAGGGCTTGCCTGCGATTGTTGAACGTTTTTTGAAGTTCTTGCCCGTTTCGATTATCTTTGCCTTGATTCTTTCAAGTGTAGTGACAGGCAAGGTTGGTAGCCTTCCTCAAATTAAATGGCTAGACTTCTTAGCAGTCTTTCCAACAGCTTGGGTAGCCTTCCGCTACCGCAATCTAGTCGGAACAGTTCTCTTTGGAGTGGTCTTAATTGCAGTCTTGCGTTTGGTCTTTTAATACTCTTCGAAAATCAAATTCAAACCACGTCAGCGTCGCCTTACCGTACTCAAGTACAGCTTGCGGCTAGCTTTCTAGTTTGCTCTTTGATTTTCATTGAGTATAAATTAGCCATAAAGAAAACCTATCACAGAGATAGATATCATATAATGGCGTAAATGCTCTTTTTCTGTTAAGATTATAAGGTATTCTATTTTGGAGGAAATGACATGAAAAAAATCGTTAAATACTCATCTCTTGCTGCCCTAGGACTTGTTGCTGCAGGTGTGCTTGCGGCTTGCTCAGGTGGTGCGAAAAAAGAAGGAGAAGCAGCTAGCAAGAAAGAAATTATCGTTGCAACCAATGCTTCACCAAAACCATTCAACTATGAAGAAAATGGTGAATTGACTGGTTATGAAATTGAAGTGGTTCGTGCTATCTTTAAAGACTCTGACAAGTATGATGTCAAGTTTGAGAAGACAGAGTGGTCAGGTGTCTTTGCGGGTCTTGATGCTGACCGTTACCAAATGGCAGTTAACAACATCAGCTACACTAAAGAACGTGCTGAAAAATACCTTTATGCAGCCCCAACTGCTAAAAATCCTAACGTTCTTGTAGTGAAGAAGGACGACTCTAGCATCAAATCACTTGATGATATCGGTGGAAAATCAACAGAAGTTGTTCAAGGGACAACATCTGCTAAACAGTTAGAAGACTACAACAAACAACACTCAGATAATCCAACTGTTCTTAACTACACTAGAGCAGACTTCCAACAAATCATGGGACGCTTGAGCGATGGCCAGTTTGACTACAAGATTTTTGATAAAATCGGTGTTGAAACAGTTATCAAGAACCAAGGCTTGGACAATCTGAAAGTTATTGAACTTCCAAGCGACCAACAACCTTACGTTTACCCACTTCTTGCTAAAGGTCAAGATGAGTTGAAAACATTTGTAGACAAACGTATCCAAGAACTCTACAAAGACGGAACTCTTGAAAAATTGTCTAAACAATTCTTCGGAGACACTTATCTACCAGCAGAAGCTGATATTAAATAATTTCTTGAAGTCATCCATTCTGAATAAGATGGATGATTTCTCAGTTTTTAGGGATATAGTTTTAAACTATATATCTGGCTATCTAATAACAATTTGTGAAATCAAACAAATTGTGAGATACTAGTACGGTATTATTTTTAAGGAGAAAGAATCATGAAAATTAAAAAATGGCTTGGTGTAGCAGCCCTTGCTACAGTCGCAGGTTTGGCTCTTGTAGCTTGCGGAAACTCAGAAAAGAAAGCAGACAATGCAACAACTATCAAAATCGCAACGGTTAACCGTAGCGGTTCTGAAGAAAAACGTTGGGACAAAATCCAAGAATTGGTTAAAAAAGACGGCATTACCTTGGAATTTACAGAGTTCACAGACTACTCACAACCAAACAAGGCAACTGCTGATGGTGAAGTAGATTTGAACGCTTTCCAACACTATAACTTCTTGAACAACTGGAATAAAGAAAACGGGAAAGACCTTGTAGCGATTGCAGATACTTACATCTCTCCAATCCGCCTTTACTCAGGTTTGAATGGAAGTGACAACAAGTACACTAAAGTAGAAGACATCCCAGCAAACGGAGAAATCGCTGTACCGAACGATGCTACAAACGAAAGCCGTGCGCTTTACTTGCTTCAATCGGCTGGTTTGATTAAATTGGATGTTTCAGGAACTGCCCTTGCAACAGTTGCTAATATCAAAGAAAATCCAAAGAACTTGAAAATCACTGAATTGGACGCTAGCCAAACAGCTCGTTCATTATCATCAGTTGACGCTGCCGTTGTAAACAATACCTTCGTTACAGAAGCAAAATTGGACTACAAGAAAGCACTTTTCAAAGAACAAGCTGATGAAAACTCAAAACAATGGTATAACATCATCGTTGCGAAAAAAGATTGGGAAACATCACCTAAGGCTGATGCTATCAAGAAAGTGATTGCAGCTTACCACACAGATGACGTGAAAAAAGTTATCGAAGAAACATCAGACGGTTTGGATCAACCAGTTTGGTAATAAGAAACAGGGAGGTGGGAGAGAGAATTCCACCTCTTGCTTTTGTATAGAGCATGGATTGTCAGGAAGAGTAGTTCATAGAAAGGTAGAGAGAATATGGTTTTTCCTAGCGAACAAGAACAGATTGAAAAATTTGAAAAGGATCATGTAGCCCAGCATTATTTTGAGGTTTTGCGTACTTTGATTTCTAAGAAGTCAGTCTTTGCCCAGCAGGTTGGACTTAAGGAGGTCGCAAACTATCTGGGTGAGATTTTCAAGCGTGTTGGGGCTGAAGTGGAGATTGATGAGACTTATACGGCGCCCTTTGTCATGGCGCATTTCAAGAGTTCGCGTCCAGATGCCAAGACCTTGATTTTCTACAACCACTATGACACTGTTCCAGCGGACGGAGATCAGGTCTGGACAGAGGATCCCTTTACGCTTTCGGTCCGCAATGGCTTCATGTATGGGCGTGGGGTTGACGACGATAAGGGTCATATCACAGCTCGTTTGAGTGCTTTGAGAAAATATATGCAACACCATGATGACTTGCCTGTCAATATCAGTTTTATCATGGAGGGGGCGGAGGAATCGGCTTCAACAGACCTAGATAAGTATCTGGAAAAACACGCGGACAAACTTCGTGGCGCGGATTTGTTGGTCTGGGAACAAGGAACCAAGAATGCCTTGGAACAGCTGGAAATTTCTGGTGGAAATAAGGGGATTGTGACCTTTGATGCCAAGGTTAAAAGTGCTGATGTGGATATCCACTCTAGTTATGGTGGGGTTGTGGAGTCAGCTCCCTGGTATCTTCTTCAAGCCCTACAGTCTCTTCGTGCTGCTGATGGCCGTATTTTGGTAGAAGGTTTGTACGAAGAGGTACAAGAGCCAAATGAACGAGAATTGGCCTTGGTGGACACTTACGCTCAACGAAATCCAGGGGAAATCAGCCAGATTTATGGTTTGGAATTGCCTCTCTTACAAGAGGACCGCGCAGCCTTTCTAAAACGATTCTTTTTTGAGCCAGCTCTTAATATCGAAGGGATTCAGTCAGGTTATCAAGGGCAAGGAGTTAAAACGATTTTGCCAGCAGAAGCCAGTGCTAAGCTAGAAGTTCGTTTGGTTCCTGGTCTAGAACCGCATGATGTTCTGGAAAAAATTCGGAAACAGCTAGACAAAAATGGCTTTGATAAGGTAGAATTATACTATACCTTGGGAGAGATGAGCTATCGAAGCGATATGAGCGCGCCAGCCATTCTCAATGTAATCGAGTTGGCTAAGAAATTCTATCCACAGGGCGTTTCAGTCTTGCCGACTACAGCTGGGACAGGGCCTATGCATACAGTCTTTGATGCCCTAGAGGTGCCAATGGTGGCCTTCGGTCTAGGAAATGCCAATAGTCGAGACCACGGTGGAGATGAGAACGTGCGAATCGCCGATTATTACACCCATATTGAATTAGTAGAGGAGCTGATTAGAAGCTATGAGTAGAGATATTATCAAGTTAGATCAGATCGATGTGACTTTTCATCAGAAGAAGAGAACCATCACAGCGGTCAAGGATGTGACTATTCACATCCAAGAAGGGGATATCTACGGAATCGTTGGATATTCTGGAGCAGGGAAATCAACCCTTGTACGGGTGATTAATCTCTTGCAAAAACCATCTGCAGGGAAAATCACCATTGACGATGATGTGATTTTTGATGGCAAGGTGACTTTGACGGCAGAACAGTTGCGTCGTAAACGTCAAGATATTGGGATGATTTTCCAGCATTTTAACCTGATGAGCCAAAAGACAGCAGAGGAGAATGTAGTCTTTGCCCTCAAACATTCTGGACTCAGCAAGGAAGAAAAGAAGGCTAAAGTAGCCAAGTTGTTGGACTTGGTTGGCTTGGCAGACCGTGCTGAAAACTACCCTTCACAACTATCTGGAGGGCAAAAACAGCGTGTAGCCATTGCGCGTGCCTTGGCAAATGATCCAAAAATCTTGATTTCAGATGAGTCAACTTCTGCCCTTGATCCTAAGACAACCAAGCAGATTTTGGCCTTGTTGCAAGATTTGAACCAAAAATTAGGCTTGACTGTTGTCTTGATTACGCATGAAATGCAGATTGTCAAAGACATTGCCAATCGTGTGGCAGTCATGCAGGATGGGCATTTGATTGAAGAGGGCAGCGTCCTTGAAATCTTCTCAGATCCTAAACAGCCTTTGACTCAAGACTTTATCTCAACAGCCACAGGCATTGATGAAGCTATGGTCAAAATTGAGAAGCAAGAAATCGTGGAACATCTGTCAGAAAACAGTCTCTTGGTGCAGCTCAAGTATGCGGGTGCTTCAACAGACGAGCCACTTTTGAATGAATTGTACAAGCATTACCAAGTAACAGCTAATATCCTCTATGGAAATATCGAAATCCTCGATGGTACTCCTGTTGGAGAATTGGTGGTGGTCTTGTCAGGTGAAAAAGCAGCGTTGGCAGGTGCCCAAGAAGCCATTCGTCAAGCAGGCGTACAGCTAAAAGTATTGAAGGGAGGACAGTAAGATGGAATCATTGATTCAAACCTATTTGCCAAATGTCTATAAGATGGGCTGGGCTGGTCAGGCAGGCTGGGGAACAGCCATCTACCTAACCCTCTATATGACAGTTCTTTCCTTCATCATCGGAGGTTTCTTGGGTCTAGTGGCGGGTCTTTTCCTTGTCTTGACAGCGCCGGGTGGTGTCTTGGAAAATAAGGTCGTCTTCTGGATTTTAGACAAGATTACCTCTATTTTCCGTGCGGTGCCATTTATCATTCTCTTGGCAGTCTTGTCACCCTTCTCACACCTAATCGTAGGGACAAGTATCGGGCCAAATGCGGCTATTGTACCCCTATCTTTTGCGGTCTTTGCCTTCTTTGCCCGTCAGGTGCAGGTTGTCTTGGCTGAGCTGGATGGCGGTGTCATTGAGGCGGCTCAAGCGAGCGGGGCGACATTCTGGGATATCGTAGGTGTTTATCTATCAGAAGGTCTTCCAGATTTGATTCGTGTGACGACTGTGACCTTGATTTCACTTGTTGGTGAAACAGCCATGGCCGGTGCGGTTGGAGCTGGTGGTATCGGTAACGTAGCCATCGCTTATGGATTTAACCGCTACAATCATGATGTGACCATCTTGGCAACCATCATTATCATTTTGATTATCTTTGCAATCCAATTCTTGGGAGATTTCTTGACCAAGAAATTGAGTCATAAATAAAAAAGAGCCGTGTGGCTCTTTTTTAGTAATCAGATTTTCTGCGCAAATTTTTTACTCAAGGCTTGTCCAATCAAGGCACCCAATAGGGCTCCGATGACTACACTTGCGATAAATAGAAGGATGGTTCCAGGATTTGGAGCAACCATGATACGGTCGATATATTCTTGGGATTTTCCTCTTGCCAGAAGGGTAGCCATATAGGCTTTGGGGGCAATCCACATAATCAAGATTGGACCTGTTGAACTAAAGGCAAAGAGAATGAAAGAAAGGAAATTCTTTGTTTGGTCCTTGTATTTTCCTAGGCTAGCTACTCCATCTGCTAGGAGGCCACAGATAATTCCAGGAAGAAAGGCACCGGCACCGTGTTTAGTTCCCAAGAAAAAGAGGGCAATGACAAGTCCGATAGTGGTAATGGCTCCAAAACGCGGAACTTTTGCGATTAGCATCATATAGGCGCTACCGCCGACAAGGGCAGTAAAGGCAGGCGCATAAAACATGTTTCCAGTTTGGTCAAAGAGATTGCCCAAAAGGACACCAATCCCCATGCAGAGGAAGTAAAGAACTGCAAAAAGCAGTGTAGTTAAGATAGATTTCTTCATGAATTGTCTCCTGATAATTTTTTCACAATTCTCATTTTACCATGGTTTGGTGGGATTGTAAATGGATAGTAGAAGTTTTTGAAAACGCTTGAAATATGATATAATGGTTTCATAGTTATTTTTAGGGGGATATCATGGGGAGATTTTTAGACTTTGTCTTTAATCGTTTCTTTTTAGGGATGATTGCGACAGCCTTCTTTTGGCTATTAACCTTGGTGGGAGGGATTATCCTTGGTCTAGCGCCGGCTAGTGCAACCTTGATGAGCCTGTATGCAGAACATGGCTATAGCTTTCGCGAATACAGTTTGAAGGAGGCGTGGTCTCTTTATAAGCAAAATTTCGTCTCAAGCAACCTGATTTTCTATAGCTTTTTAGGGGTGGATCTAGTTTTGGTCTATGGCCTGTATCTATTGGTGCAATTGCCTCATCAGACCATCGTTCATTTGATTGCGACCTTTTTGAATGTCCTAGTAGTTGCCTTGCTGTTTTTGGCTTATACAGTATCTTTGAAATTACAAGTTTATTTTGACTTGTCTTATCGAAATAGTCTCAAACTATCCTTGATTGGCATCTTTATGAGTCTAGCAGCTGTGGCCAAGGTTCTCCTTGGAACTGTGCTACTTGTGGCAATTGGTTACTATATGCCTGCCCTACTTTTCTTTGTAGGAATTGGGATGTGGCATTTCTTTATCAGTGATATGTTGGAACCGGTCTATGAAAGTATCCATGAAAAATTGGCGACAAAATAGAATGAAGCAGTTTTGGCTACATACGCTTCTGAGAACCTACAGTTCAGTTATGATGATTATTATTGCGAGTTTTGCAATCTTACTCTCTTACGCTGACTGGGATTCACGGGAAAAGGAAGCTCAAAGAGTAGCCCAACGTGTAACCACTCGAACAGTTGATGAGGTGGAGTATTATTATCGGGAGTCAGCCCAACTAGCGCAAGATTTAGTAGCCAATCAAGACCGGATACAAGGGGTTTATAAGTACTTTAGCCTGTCAACTTCTGAGTATTTTTATTGGCTGTTGGAGCATCAAGCAACTTCGTCAACTTCTATTTCTCTGTATGAAAATATTGATGATCTTTATGTCCAAAATGACTCTATAACGGGTGTTGCAATCGTCTTGCAGGATTTTAAAGAAGTTTATGTTTCAACCAGGGATAAAAGAAGTGGTCATGTCTTGCCAGCTGAAGCCTTTAAACCGGAGGCCAATAGTTTTGGCATTCCAGTTCTGGACCCAGCAACGGATCAATCTATAGGAGTGATTTACATCTCCTTGGATCCAGAAGTTTTATATCATGCCATTGACAATACCCGAGGTCATATTCCGATGGCTGTTACTGTGACATCACCATTTGATACGGAAATTTTTCATATTGGTGAGAGGGTCAATAGGGAACATGAGAACTGGTTTGTTGGTGTGACCTCTCATGGCTATCAGGTTCAGGTGGCAGTTCCCAAAAATTTTGTTTTACAAGGAACGGTGACCAGCTCTGCTTTGATTGTAGGCTTGAGCCTTCTCTTTATTGTCATTCTCTATCTGACGTTGAGGCAGACCTTTGCTAATTATCAAAAGCAGGTAGTGGATCTGGTGGATTCCATCCAAGCTATTGCCCAAGGGCAAGAAGGTCTTCGCATCGATACGCTTGAAAAGGATCAGGAATTGCTCTTAATCGCAGAGACCACTAATGATATGTTGGATCGCTTGGAAAAGAATATCCATGATATTTACCAGTTAGAGCTTAGTCAAAAAGATGCCAATATGCGGGCCTTGCAGGCGCAAATCAACCCTCACTTCATGTACAATACTCTGGAGTTCTTGCGTATGTACGCAGTCATGCAAAGTCAAGATGAGTTAGCAGATATCATTTATGAATTCAGTAGTCTCTTGCGTAACAATATTTCCGACGAAAGAGAGACTCTTCTCAAACAGGAATTAGAATTTTGTCGTAAATACAGCTATCTCTGCATGGTTCGCTATCCCAAGTCCATTGCCTATGGTTTCAAGATAGATCCAGAGTTAGAGAATATGAAGATTCCCAAGTTTACTTTGCAACCGCTAGTAGAAAATTATTTCGCGCATGGTGTTGACCACAGACGGACAGATAATGTGATTAGCATCAAGGCGCTTAAACAGGATGGTTTTGTGGAAATTTTAGTGGTAGATAATGGCCGTGGTATGTCGGCTGAAAAACTGACAAGTATTCGAGAAAAGTTAAGTCAGAGACATTTTGAACACCAAGCCAGTTACAGTGAACAAAAGCAGTCTATCGGGATTGTCAATGTCCATGAGCGTTTTGTGCTCTATTTTGGGGATCGCTATGCTATTACTATAGAGTCTGCAGAGCAAGCAGGTGTTCAGTATCGTATTACAATTCAAGATGAGTAGAAAGGGAGAAAATGTATAAAGTATTATTAGTAGATGATGAGTACATGGTGACAGAAGGTCTGAAACGTTTGATTCCCTTTGATAAGTGGGATATGGAGGTCGTCGCAACAGCCAGTCATGCCGATGAAGCCCTAGAATATGTTCAGGAAAATCTTGTTGATGTCATCATTTCAGATGTTAATATGCCCGACAAAACAGGGCTTGATATGATTCGGGAAATGAAAGAGATTTTACCAGATGCTGCCTATATCCTGCTCTCAGGTTATCAGGAGTTTGATTATGTCAAAAGAGCAATGAACCTTAGTGTGGTGGACTATCTGGTCAAACCTGTTGATAAGGTAGAGTTGGGAAATCTGCTGGAGAAGATTGCAGGTCAGCTCGGCGAGAGAGGGAAGAAAAGTCAGACCCTCAGTCAAGATTTAGACGAGGCTGGATTTGTTAGTTATCTAGGAGGTGAGGAGAATTGGTGGATAGGCCTAGCTAAGGAAAAACAAGGCTCCTTCACCATTCCCTACTATGTCTTGGGTCAAGACTGGCAGATTTTTATTTCTGATCAAGTCCTAGATGGTTTAGTCGTTACTCCCTTTGAAGCTCCTTATCAAGAACACTTTGAACGCTGGAAGCTGAATGCTGAGAAAGCCCTCTTTTACGGTTCTGTAAATCTAAAACAGTCTGAGAGTCTCTTTGCCTATTACGAACCGATTTATAGGGTTATCATTCAGGGAAATCTCAATCAAATCGTGGAAGAGTTGAACCTTTTGGAGAAGGTGGTTCTTGAAAATACGCCGCGTGTTCCGATTACCAAATAGCTTTTTATCCAGTTTGTCATGGATGTCTTCCATTTATTTGAGCATCTCAAAGCTGATGATTTGACGGATATTGTCAAAACGATTCATGCTATTCAATCATTCGATGAACTGGTTCCTTATATCAAGGAAACTCTGACCCGATTCTTTGGGCAATATCGTATGAATGAGAATGTGGTCAGTGTGCTAGAAGTCATTGGGCGTGATTATCAAAAAGAACTTTCCCTCAAGGATATCAGTAAGGATCTCTTTATCAATCCTGTCTATCTAGGGCAGTTGATCAAGCGTGAAACCAATTCGACCTTCGCAGAATTACTAAACAAACAACGCATTAAGGCTGCCCAGCAGCTCTTACTTTCAACTAGTGACAGTATCGAAGATATTTGTTATGCCGTTGGTTACAGTAACGTGGGATATTTCTATAAAGTGTTCCGAAAATTGTGCGGAAAATCGCCAAAAGCCTACCGAAAACAGGTAGAAACGACACTATAATATTTGTATTCCTTTACAAAAGGTGCTATAATATAAATAATAATATCAGGAGGTTCTATCATGAAAAAGAAACCGATTTATCTATGGGTCTTGCTCATCTTGTCTGCTCTTATTTCAGCTACGTCTCTGTTTGAACTTTTGAAGCCCTTGCCTAGTAAAGAAGTCCTTCGTGCTGCTCAAAAACAAGTTGCAGGGGTCAGTGCTCAGCAGGTAGAAGATAGCATTAATTTTAGCTATAGAGTGGCAGAAGCATCTCATTCTATTTTTAATGTGGCCTTGGTTGTACTATCTGCTATTTTAGTGGTAGTAGCGATTGTGTTCCTTGTTCGTAAGAATTTGCAGTATGCAAACTATACTTATGTCGGCTATGTTTTGCTAGCCATTATTGGTTCGATTTATACCTATGTGACTTTACAAGACGCTTTGCAGTTGGTTCAAGATGAAACTATTCGTTTGACAATGGGTATTGGTTCAAAAGCTGTCAGCATTTTCTATATCGTCATCAATGTTCTCTTCCTAGCCCTTGTCTTCTACAAGATATGGCGTCAACAAAAAGCCTTGGCAGAAGAAGAGGAAACAGAAGAACTTGCCTAAGTATTGACAAAAAATAACTATCAAGTTACAATCTTGGTAGTTATTTTTCGATTATAGATAAAATCATGGAGGTACATATGAAGACAATTTCTTTAGTTTATATTAGTCTGAGTGGCAATACTGAAAGTTTTGTGACGCGCTTGAAAGACTATCTCTTTTCCCAGTACGAGGGAATTGAGGTTCAAAAGATTCATATCAAGGACTTAGTCAAGGAAGGCCAAGATTTTTATGAGATGGAACATCCCTATGTCGCTTTTTTACCGACCTACCTCGAAGGTGGGAATGGCGTGGATAACGGAGATGTTGAGATTTTGACGACACCAGTGGGAGATTTTATCGCCTATGGTGACAATGCTAGTAAGTGTTTTGGTGTGGTTGGTTCAGGAAATCGTAACTTTAATAACCAATACTGCCTGACAGCTAAGCAATACAGTCAACGTTTTGGTTTCCCTGTATTGGCCGATTTTGAAATGCGAGGCATGCTGGGAGATATCAAACGTGTCGCAGCGATTATTGCAGATTTGTATGAGTTGGAAAGTTGAGCTGATAACGATCTTTCAATCATTAGAAGGAAGAACTTATTATATCCCCCTCTATAGCAGAGATGAAAATTACCTATAAACTTTTTAATATAAATGTTATTTGCTATAGTTGGAAGATAAAAATTATGCCCTAAAAAAACCGAGAAGCTTTCTTCTCGGTTTTTGATTATTTCAATTGATCTGTAATGTCTTTTGACAGTAACATTCCCAGATGGTAAGTTTTATTGATATATGCAATGACATCATTGATATTTTCAGTCGTTTGAATTTTCTCTTTGATATCAGTCCTAAATGTTTCATCCTTTAAAAGTTGTTCTTGGTAGAGTTTTTGCAGTCTTTCCTTCTCGTACTTATTAAGCAGAAAAAGGAAAACCAAGCTAATCACAACGAGGATATAAGCATATTGGCTCATAGGATATCTCCCTGTATGATAAAGAAGTAGTAGTGAGTAGATTGAATTAGTGAAGCGCCTAGCCAAAGTCCGAATAGGATTTGGCGTTAGTTACTTAGATTGCTCTGCAATCAAGTAACTTTGGCGATTTACATCTTCTCAGGTGCTTCTACTCCAAGCAAGCGAAGGGCTTCTTTGAGAACGATTGCTGTTGCATAGCTAAGGGCTAGACGGCTGTCGCGTTCTGAGCTTTCATCCAAGATGCGCGTGTGTGCATAGTACTTGTTAAAGGCTTGAGCTAAGCTAATTGCAAATTTAGCAATGATAGAAGGTTCAAAGTTATCCGCCGCACGGTTGATAATACGTGGGAAGTCTTGGATGAGTTTGATGATTTCCCAGCTTTCAGCATCATTCAAGCTATAGTTGCCAGCTGTTTCTGGTTTGAAGTCTGCTTTACGTAAGATCGATTGGATACGAGCGTAGGCATATTGTACATAAGGACCAGTTTCACCCTCGAAGGATACCATAGCTTCTAGGTCGAAGTCGTATCCATTTGTACGGTCGGTCTTGAGGTCATAGAATTTAATGGCTCCAACCCCAACAGCATGCGCTACCTGGTCTTTGTTTTCAAGTCCAGGATTTTTAGCCTCGATTTGGGCCTTGGCACGGCTAACAGCCTCTGCAACAGTAGGCTCTAGCAAGATGACATTCCCTTTACGAGTAGAGAGTTTCTTCCCTTCTTTTGTAACCAGACCAAAAGGAACATGAGTAATGTCTTCACTCCAGTCGTAGCCCATTTCTTTCAAGACAGCTTTGAGCTGTTTAAAGTGGGCAGATTGTTCTTGACCAACAACGTAGATAGATTTAGCAAATTGGTATTCGTTTTTACGGTAAAGGGCTGCAGCCAAGTCACGTGTGATGTAGAGAGTTGCACCATCAGATTTCTTGATGAGGGCTGGATGTTCGATTCCATATTTCTCAAGATTTACAACTTGGGCACCTTCTGATTCAACAAGAAGACCTTTTTCAGAAAGAATGTCTACAACTGCCTCCATCTTATCGTTGTAGAAAGCCTCTCCGTTGTAGCTGTCAAATTCAACCTTCAATTCATTGTAAAGGCGGTTAAATTCCACCAAACTTTCATCACGGAACCATTGCCAAAGTGCGAGAGCTTCCTCGTCTCCATTTTCAAGTTTACGGAACCATTCGCGTGCTTCTTCATCCAAGCTAGGGTCATTTTCAGCTTCAGCATTGATACGAACGTAGAGTTTAAGAAGTTCATCAATTGGATGAGCTTTTACAGCTTCTTCGTCACCCCATTTTTTGTAGGCAACAATCAACATCCCAAACTGTTTACCCCAGTCTCCCAAATGGTTGACCTTGACCGTTTGATAACCGATTTTTTGGAAAATATGTGATAAACTATCTCCGATAACAGTTGAGCGCAGGTGACCGATAGAAAATGGTTTAGCGATATTTGGACTAGACATATCGATAACAACATTTTCTTGTTTACCAATATGTTGGTCAGCATAGTGTTCTTTTTGAGTGATAACGGCTTGCAATACTTGAGCAGAAATGGCAGATTTATCAAGGAAAAAGTTAACGTAAGGTCCTGTTGCAACAACCTTTTCAAAGGCTTGGCTGTTAATTTTTTCAGCCAGTTCAGCAGCAATCATTTGAGGTGCTTTACGTTCGACTTTTGCAAGAGAAAAAGCAGGGAAAGCGATGTCTCCCATTTCTGAGTTTTTAGGGGTTTCCAGTAAATTTAAAATAGCCTCTTGGTCCAGGCTATCAATGACACTAGCCAATTCGCTAGCAATCAATTCTTTTGTATTCATTAAGAGCTCCTTTTTGGACTTTTCTACTATTTTATCACAATTTTAAAGAAAGAAGAAAAAATTTTTGAAATCTCCTATTTTTTTGGTATAATATAGTTATAAAATTAGTTATAAATATGCATATAAGAGGATTTTATGAGAAAAAGAGATCGTCATCAGTTAATAAAAAAAATGATTACTGAGGAGAAATTAAGTACACAAAAAGAAATTCAAGATCGGTTGGAGGCACACAATGTCTTTGTGACGCAGACAACCTTGTCTCGTGATTTGCGCGAAATCGGCTTGACCAAGGTCAAGAAAAATGATATGGTGTATTATGTACTAGCAAATGAGACAGAAAAGATTGATTTGGTGGAATTTTTGTCTCATCATTTAGAAGGTGTTGCAAGAGCAGAGTTTACCTTGGTACTTCATACTAAATTAGGAGAAGCCTCTGTTTTGGCAAATATTGTAGATGCAAACAAGGATGAATGGATTTTAGGAACAGTTGCTGGTGCCAATACCTTATTGGTCATTTGTCGAGACCAGCACGTTGCCAAACTCATGGAAGATCGTTTGCTAGATTTGATGAAAGATAAGTAAGGTCTTGGGAGTTGCTCTCAAGACTTATTTTTGACAAGGAGAGACGGACAATGACGACAGAAAAGCTATCACCCGGCATGCAACAGTATGTGGATATTAAAAAGCAATATCCAGATGCTTTTTTGCTCTTTCGGATGGGTGATTTTTATGAATTATTTTATGAGGATGCGGTCAATGCTGCGCAGATTCTGGAAATTTCCTTAACGAGTCGCAACAAGAATGCCGACAATCCGATTCCTATGGCGGGTGTTCCCTATCATTCTGCCCAACAGTATATCGATGTCTTGATTGAGCAGGGCTATAAGGTAGCCATTGCTGAACAGATGGAAGATCCTAAACAAGCAGTTGGGGTTGTGAAACGAGAGGTTGTTCAGGTCATTACGCCAGGGACAGTGGTCGATAGCAGTAAGCCGGATAGTCAGAACAACTTCTTGGTTGCCATAGACCGTGCTGGCAATCAATTTGGCCTAGCTTATATGGACCTGGTGACGGGTGACTTTTATGTGACAGGTCTTTTGGATTTCACGCTGGTTTGTGGGGAAATCCGTAATCTCAAGGCGCGAGAAGTGGTGCTGGGCTATGACTTGTCTGAGGAAGAGGAACAAATCCTTAGTCGTCAGATGAATCTGGTACTTTCCTATGAAAAAGAAGGCTTTGAAGACCTTCATTTACTGGATTCACGATTAGCAGCTGTGGAGCAAGCGGCATCTAGTAAGTTGCTCCAGTATGTCCATCGAACCCAGATGAGGGAATTGAACCACCTCAAACCTGTTATCCGCTATGAAATCAAGGATTTCTTGCAGATGGATTATGCGACCAAGGCTAGTCTGGATTTGGTTGAGAATGCTCGGTCAGGCAAGAAGCAAGGCAGTCTTTTCTGGCTTTTGGATGAAACCAAAACAGCTATGGGTATGCGGCTCTTGCGGTCTTGGATTCATCGCCCCTTGATTGATAAGGAACGAATTGTCCAACGCCAAGAAGTTGTGCAGGTCTTTCTCGACCATTTCTTTGAGCGTAGTGATTTGACAGACAGTCTCAAGGGTGTTTATGACATTGAGCGCTTGGCTAGTCGTGTTTCTTTTGGTAAAACCAATCCCAAGGAACTCTTGCAGTTGGCGACTACCTTGTCTAGTGTGCCACGGATTCGTGCGATTTTAGAGGGGATGGAGCAACCTGCTCTAGCCTATCTGATCGCACAACTAGATGCCATTCCAGAGTTGGAGAGCTTGATTAGTGCAGCGATTGCTCCTGAAGCTTCTCATGTGATTACAGATGGGGGTATTATCCGGACTGGATTTGATGAGACCTTAGACAAGTACCGTCGCGTTCTCAGAGAAGGGACTAGCTGGATTGCTGAAATTGAGGCCAAGGAGAAAGAAAACTCTGGTATTAGTACGCTTAAGATTGAGTACAATAAGAAGGATGGCTACTATTTCCATGTGACCAATTCGCAACTGGGGAATGTGCCAGCCCACTTTTTCCGCAAGGCGACGCTGAAAAACTCGGAACGTTTTGGAACCGAAGAATTAGCCCGTATCGAGGGAGATATGCTGGAGGCGCGTGAGAAGTCAGCTAACCTAGAGTACGAAATTTTTATGCGTATTCGTGAAGAGGTCAGCAAGTACATCCAGCGTTTGCAGGCTCTAGCCCAAGGAATTGCGACGGTTGATGTCTTACAGAGTCTGGCGGTTGTGGCCGAAACTCAGCATTTGATTCGACCTGAGTTTGGCGATGACTCACAAATCGATATCCAGAAAGGGCGCCATGCTGTCGTTGAAAAGGTCATGGGAGCTCAGACCTATATTCCAAATACCATTCAAATGGGAGGGGATACTAGTATCCAGTTGATTACAGGGCCTAACATGAGTGGGAAGTCGACCTATATGCGTCAGCTGGCCATGACAGCGGTGATGGCTCAGATGGGTTCTTACGTACCAGCAGAGAATGCTTATTTACCGATTTTTGATGCTATCTTTACCCGTATCGGAGCAGCAGATGACTTGGTTTCAGGTCAGTCCACCTTTATGGTGGAGATGATGGAGGCCAATAATGCCATTTCGCATGCGACCAAGGACTCTCTCATTCTCTTTGATGAATTGGGACGAGGAACTGCAACTTATGACGGAATGGCTCTTGCCCAGTCCATCATCGAATATATCCATGAGCATATCGGAGCCAAGACCCTCTTTGCGACCCACTACCATGAGTTGACCAGTCTGGAGTCTAGCTTGGAACACTTGGTCAATGTTCACGTGGCAACTTTGGAGCAAGGTGGGCAGGTCACCTTCCTTCACAAGATTGAACCAGGACCAGCTGATAAATCCTACGGTATCCATGTTGCCAAGATTGCTGGTTTGCCAGCAGACCTTCTAGCAAGGGCGGATAAGATTTTGACTCAGTTAGAGAATCAAGGTACAGAAAGTCCAGTTCTTATGAGGCAAACAAGCGACGTCACGGAACAGATTTCACTATTTGATACGGCAGAAGAGCATCCTATCCTAGCAGAATTAGCTAAATTGGACATTTACAACATGACACCCATGCAGGCTATGAATGTCTTGGTCGAGTTGAAACAAAAACTATAAAAATAATCCCACTCATGCATTTGTGAGTGGGATTATTGCTCTTACTTTCTATGCTCCAAGAGTTGATTGATATGGTCTACTTTTTTTGATGCTCTTTTATAGGAAATAGTCCAAATGATGAGGTAGACAATCGCAAACTCGATAATGAGTTGGAGATAGAAAATCCAGTGGAAGGGAAACCAACCTGCTAGGGTTGCTAGTGGGACAAAGCCAGCCAGCATGAGGAAGAAATGGGTCAGAGTCGCACGGAGCAAGCTCCAGTCACGGCTGAATAATCGCTTTCCAAAGTTGAAGAGAATACCGATAGCTGCCCAAATAAGTGTGCAGTAGAGCAAGACCAAGGCACCGTGAACCTGATGTTGAGCCATCACTTGGCCGATGAGAGACTCGGGACTCAGTGGGGCGTAGGTATTTGGTGCATAAATGAGTGAAAAGATGATAGAGAGGATGAGGCCGATAAGAACACCGGCAGCTGCATCGTGAAATACTTGTTTTTTCATAGTTCTAATTTCTCCTTGATGGTTTTTAGGTAACGGCGGGAAGAGTAGGTGAAGCTTTCGTTTTTTAGAAAGATTTCTACCAGACCGTTGGGCGTAAGCTTGAGATGAGAGATGGAGTTGATATTGATGATTTCTGATTGGGAAATTTGGATAAAATTGCTTGACAAGAGTTCAAGAACCTGATAGAGGCGCAAATCAATGGTGTAGGTCTGACTTGCCGTTTCTGCTAGAACCTTCCGATTCTCGATATAGAAGCGTTGAATCTTGCCAATCTTAACTAGATAGACCTGATCATCAATTTTTCCTTTGATTTTTTCTTTTCGGTCCAGATTTTCTGCAAATTCGATGACTTTTTGGACTTTTTCAGTTTCTTGAGGTGCTTGGACAATCAGTTTTTCCTCCTTGTAAGTCTCACTAATCTGTAGTTCTACTTTCATAAATTTCTCTCCTTGTTTTTCATACAAAATTGTGATCACTTCTTGTACACTTTTATTAAACACTATTTTACAGCCTATGGCAAGGGACTTTGTCTATATGGAGGGATTTGGCTTCTATGTGGTGCTTGCTTTTTCGGTCCTTTCTGAAATATGGTATAATAGCACTAATCAATTTCTAGGAAAATAGATACAGAAAGGGGCTGAAAGATGTCTCATATTATTGAATTGCCAGAGGTGCTGGCAAACCAGATTGCAGCTGGGGAGGTCATTGAACGTCCTGCTAGCGTTGTTAAGGAGCTGGTAGAAAATGCCATTGACGCGGATTCTAGTCAGATTATCATTGAGATTGAGGAAGCTGGTCTCAAGAAAATTCAAATCACAGATAATGGTCATGGAATTGCCCACGATGAGGTGGAATTGGCCCTGCGTCGTCATGCGACCAGTAAGATAAAAAATCAAGCAGACCTCTTTCGGATTCGGACGCTTGGTTTTCGTGGTGAAGCCCTGCCCTCTATCGCGTCTGTCAGCATTTTAACTCTTTTGACAGCAGTTGAGGAAGCAAGTCATGGGACCAAGCTAGTCGCGCGTGGGGGTGAAGTTGAGGAAGTCATCCCGGCGACTAGTCCTGTGGGGACCAAAGTTTGTGTGGAGGACCTCTTTTTCAACACGCCTGCCCGCCTCAAGTATATGAAGAGCCAGCAAGCAGAGTTGTCTCATATCATTGATATTGTCAACCGTCTGGGCTTAGCCCATCCTGAAATTTCTTTTAGCTTGATTAGTGATGGCAAGGAAATGACGCAGACAGCTGGGACTGGTCAACTGCGCCAAGCTATTGCAGGGATTTACGGTTTAGCCAGCGCCAAGAAGATGATTGAAATTGAGAATTCTGACCTTGATTTCGAAATTTCAGGTTTTGTGTCTCTGCCTGAGTTGACTCGGGCTAATCGCAACTATATCAGCCTCTTCATCAATGGCCGTTATATCAAGAACTTTCTGCTCAATCGTGCAATTCTAGACGGCTATGGCAGTAAGCTCATGGTGGGACGCTTTCCGTTGGCTGTCATTCATATCCATATTGACCCTTATCTAGCGGATGTCAATGTTCATCCAACCAAGCAAGAGGTGCGGATTTCCAAGGAAAAAGAATTGATGGCCTTGGTTTCAGAAGCTATTGCAAATAGTCTCAAGGAGCAAACTTTGATACCTGATGCCTTGGAAAATCTTGCCAAATCGACCGTGCGTAATCGTGAGAAGGTGGAGCAAACTATTCTCCCACTCAAAGAAAATACGCTCTACTATGAGAAAACTGAGCCGACAAGACCTAGTCAAGCTGAGGTGGCTGATTATCAGGTAGAATTGACTGAGGAAGGGCAGGATTTAACCCTATTTGCCAAAGAAACCTTGGACCGATTGACCAAGCCAGCAAAACTGCATTTTGCAGAGAGAAAGCCTGCTAACTACGACCAGCTAGATCATCCAGAGTTAGACCTTGTGAGTCTTGATAAGGCTTATGACAAGCTGGAGCGAGAAGAATCTTCCAGCTTCCCAGAGTTGGAATTTTTCGGGCAAATGCATGGAACCTATCTCTTTGCCCAAGGGCGAGATGGACTTTACATCATAGACCAGCATGCGGCACAGGAACGGGTCAAGTACGAGGAGTATCGTGAAAGCATTGGCAATGTTGACCAGAGCCAGCAGCAACTCCTAGTGCCCTATATTTTTGAATTTCCCGCAGATGATGCCCTTCGTCTTAAGGAAAGAATGGCACTTTTAGAGGAAGTTGGAGTCTTTCTAGCAGAGTACGGAGAAAATCAATTTATCTTACGTGAACATCCTATTTGGATGGCAGAAGAAGAGATTGAGTCAGGCATCTATGAAATGTGCGACATGCTCCTTTTAACCAAGGAAGTTTCTATCAAGAAATATCGAGCAGAGCTAGCTATCATGATGTCCTGCAAACGGTCTATCAAGGCCAACCATCGTATCGATGACCATTCAGCTAGACAACTCCTCTATCAGCTTTCTCAATGTGACAATCCTTATAACTGTCCTCACGGACGTCCTGTTTTGGTGCATTTCACTAAGTCGGATATGGAAAAGATGTTTCGACGTATTCAGGAAAATCACACCAGTCTCCGTGAGTTGGGGAAATATTAAACTAAAAGGAAAACTATGTACGAATATTTAAAAGGAATCATTACCAAAATCACTGCTAAATACATTGTTCTTGAAACCAACGGTATCGGTTATATCCTGCATGTGGCTAATCCCTATGCCTACTCAGGTCAGGTCAACCAAGAAACTCAAATTTATGTGCATCAAGTCGTGCGTGAGGACGCTCATCTGCTTTATGGATTTCGCTCAGAAGACGAGAAAAAGCTCTTTCTCAGTCTGATTTCGGTTTCTGGGATTGGTCCTGTATCAGCTCTTGCTATTATCGCTGCCGATGACAATGCTGGCTTGGTTCAAGCCATTGAAACCAAGAATATCACCTACTTGACCAAGTTCCCTAAAATTGGCAAGAAAACAGCCCAGCAGATGGTGCTAGACTTGGAAGGAAAAGTCGTCGTGGCTAGTGATGCCCTTCCTGCTAAGGTCTCAGTGCAAACCAGCGCTGAAAATCAAGAATTGGAAGAAGCTATGGAAGCCATGTTGGCTCTGGGCTACAAGGCAACCGAGCTCAAGAAAATCAAGAAATTCTTTGAAGGAACGACAGATACAGCTGAGAACTATATCAAGTCGGCCCTTAAAATGTTGGTCAAATAGGAGCAGAGCATGACAAAACGTTGTTCGTGGGTCAAGATGACCAATCCGCTCTACATTGCCTATCATGATGAGGAGTGGGGTTATCCCCTCCATGATGATCAAGTATTGTTTGAGTTGTTGTGCATGGAAACCTATCAGGCAGGTCTGTCTTGGGAAACGGTGCTCAACAAACGCCAATCTTTCCGAGAAGCCTTTCATAGCTATCAAATTCAAGCGATCGTAGAGATGACCGACACTGAATTGGAAGACTTGCTGGATAATCCAGCCATCATCCGAAATAGAGCCAAGATTTTTGCTACACGCGCTAACGCCCAAGCCTTTCTACGACTACAGGCAGAATATGGCTCTTTTGATGCCTATCTTTGGTCTTTTGTTGAGGGGAAAACGATTGTTAACGATGTTCCCGATTACCGCCAAGCCCCAGCTAAAACACTCTTATCTGAGAAATTAGCCAAAGATCTCAAAAAACGTGGTTTCAAGTTCACAGGCCCAGTCGCCGTATTGTCATTTTTACAAGCTGCAGGTCTGGTTGATGACCATGAGAATGATTGTGAATGGAAGGGTCTTAAATGATGTCTAACAAATATAAGGGAATTCTGATTTTTGCGATTCTCTATACAGTCCTCTTTGTGTTTGATGGCGTTAAATTGCTGACTTCTTTAATGCCATCTTCCATTGCAAATTATCTAGTTTATGTAGTTTTAGCTCTATATGGCTCCTTCTTGTTCAAGGATAGATTGATCCAACAATGGAAGGAGATTAGAAAGACTAAAAGAAAATTCTTCTTTGGCGTCTTAACAGGATGGCTCTTTCTCATCCTGATGACTGTTTTCTTTGGATTTATATCAGGAATGTTGAGGCAGTTTGTGGGACTAGATGGACAAGGTCTAAATCAGTCTAATATTCAAAGTACCTTTCAAGAACAACCACTACTGATTGCTGTTTTTGCTTGTGTCATTGGACCTTTGGTGGAAGAACTCTTTTTCCGTCAGGTCTTATTGCATTACTTGCAGAAACGGTTGCCAGGTTTACTAAGCATTATTCTGGTAGGACTTGTTTTTGCTCTAACTCATATGCATAGTTTGGCTCTATCAGAGTGGATTGGTGCAGTTGGTTACTTAGGTGGAGGCCTTGCCTTTTCTATTATTTATGTGAAAGAAAAGGAGAATATCTACTATCCCCTACTTGTTCACATGTTAGGCAACAGTCTTTCCTTGATCATTTTAGCTATCAGTAGTATGTGATGAAAATGCCAGTAATGATACTGAGAAAAAGCTGAGAAATTCTTCCCAGCTTTATTTGTTATAGTCAAAGCGAATGACTTGTTCCTGTGCATCTACATGAGCATGGACCCCAAAGGGTACAATTGCTCTTGGAGTTGCGTGGCCGACATTCAGATTATAGATAATCGGGGTATTGCTGTCAATGATATTCAATAGTGCCTCTTTATAGTCGTCATAGAAAGTTTCATCCATAGGTTTTCCGACCAAGAGTCCATTGATGACCTCGAATATGCCAGTGTCCTTTAAAGTCCGCAACATCTTTTTGAAGTCTTCTGGTTCAGGCTTTTCTTCGCTTGTCTCTAGCAAGAGGATCTTTCCTTCCCAGTCTGACAAGTCAGGGAAAAGTTTGTATTTTTGGCAGAGCTCCGTGCTATCTGCGTATCGAGAGTTGTCAAAGATATCGTAGAGGGATTCGAGGCAACCACCGAGGATTTTTCCCTCGAACCGGGCATTTCCTTGCAACAGCTCAAAACCAGTATTTGCATGACTGATACGAGGTGTTCCCAGAGCCTTGGGACTAAAATCAGTTCGTTCCTCATACCAAACATTGCTAGGGCGGATTTCTGAGATTCTTCCCGTCTCAATCAATTCTTTAAAGTAGTGAAGGCTATAGGCTAGCATTTCTTTGTCTAATTCACAAATGTCTGCTAAGAAGGATTGACCATAAAAAGTTTTGATTCCTAGTTTATGCAACATGAGATGGTTCATGGTTGTATCCGAGAAGCCAAGAAAAATTTTTTGTTTGATAACCTTTTGTAGTTGGTCATTTTCAAAAAGATAAGGTAGCAAGCGATAGGTATCGTCTCCACCGATGGCGCATAGGATTATGTCGATGCTATCATCAGAAAAGGCATGAATCAAATCCTCTGCACGAGCTTCAGGATGGTTCTTGATAAAGTCTAATCCTTTTAGCGAATGGGGCAAAACGATAGGATTGAGTCCCAGGTCCTTGAGACGTTGGACACCCAAGTCCACTTCGTGTTTGACAAAGTCCTCTCCGATAATGCCACTAGATAAACTAACAATACCAATAGTAGAAATCATATTTTATCCTCCTAGAAATAGATTGAACCTATTTTATCACAAAAGATTAGATAGAGCTATGTGGGATGTCAGAAGAATACTTTAAAATCAAAAAAGTAAGTGAAAAAGCAACCGCATCTGCAGTTGCTTTTATGATTCTTCTTAATAGCGTGTTGGTCCTGCACTTGCGCTGCGGATGTTCAAGCGTTTCTTGAGATAGAAGCGAAGGGCTAGGAGGGCTGCTCCAATAATAGCCAGTGGCAATGGAGCAAGTACTGGGTTAAGGCTAGCTGGTAGGAAGCTTGTTGCAAAGAAGACAAGCAACCAAAGGAACATAGAAGCTAGGATAACCAGTACAGATTTCCAGAAAGGTGGGCGTTGACTGCGGTCCATATCTGGTCCATAATATTGGTAAACAAAGTAGTACATCAAGTAGAAGGCAAATCCACCAACCAGTCCAACTAGCAGGAGAGTGACAAATCCATAGCCGAAAGCTTGATCTGCCGCAAAGAAAGTTGTGAGGGCGCTGACGAGGGCAAAGAGGCTAGTGATGAAAAGAGCTGAGTCCATAATCATGAGTTTTGGATCATCATTTTCTTTTGGATGCTCTTTTTCATATTGTTCCTTGACAGTGAAACTATGAGCCCAATGGGTCGGTGCGCCATAGAGGGAACGAGCAGTCGTACCCTTGGCTTGCTCTTCAAGGATTTGGGGAATAACTTCCTCAAAAATAGCCTTGATTTCAGCGTCTGTTTTTCCATCTTTGATGAATTGTTGGGTAGCGATGTGGACAAACTCTTGGTTTTTCTTGGTTAATTTTTGTAGATCAATCTGAGACATAGGAACTCCTCTTAGAACCATTTTTTATGGATGAGATAGAGAGTGAGCGAGACACTCATAGCAAAGGCGATAAAGACGATTAACCAAAAAGCATTTGGCTCTCCGTTTAGGGGGATTTCATTATCCTTAAAGTTCATCCCGTAGGCAGAAAAGACCATGGTTGGGATGGACATGACGATGGTCACAAGGGCCAAGGTTTTCATGATGTTGTTCTGGTTGTTGGAAATGATAGAGGCGAAGGTCTCTGTCATAGAATGCAAGACGTTTCCATAAATGTCTGCCATCTCGATGGCCTGTTGGGTTTCAATCAGGGTATCTTCAAGCAGGTCTTCGTCCTCAAGGTATTTCTTGATATTGCTGGTTGAGCTGGTCAATTTCTTAATCACACGCTCATTTGTTTTGAGGGAAGCCTTGAAATAGACGATAGTTTTTTCCAATTCCATGAGCTCAATCAATTCTTCATTACGAGTTGATTGATGCAGTTGACTTTCGATTTGTTCACTCTTACGGTCAATCGAACGAAGGGCTGTTAGGTAAAGCTCTGCATTGCGATAAAGAATCTGGAAGATAAAACGTGAGCGCATGAAGGTATAGAAATTACGCAATCGACGGTTGATAAAGACATCGAGGACTGGTAATGGTTCCAAACACGTAGTGATAATGGTTTCCTCAGTGATGATGATACCAAGCGGGATGGTTACGTAGTAGGTGCGGTTATTTCTTTCTTCTGTGACCGGCACGTCAACGATAATCAGGGTGTACTCGTCTTCAATGGTAATACGAGACATTTCTTCCGCATCGAGCGGTGCTCGAAGGTCGGCAATATCGATATCGAAGGCGTTAGCGATTTCGAGTGATTCATTTTGAGTCGGATTGACGAGATTGATCCAAGTACCCGGTTCAAGTGTATCGATCTCTTTAAATTCAGTTGTTGTAGAGAGAAAAACTTGTTTCATATCCCTTATCCTTTCTCATTTTTCAGATTTTTTCACACCGTACTATTATACTACAAAATCGGCCTTTTGGGTAATAGAATCTCACTTTTTTTGGTATAATGGTAAGCAATAATGAACTAGAAAGAACAAAGATGCAAGATAAAATTGTCATTCATGGGGCGCGTGCCCATAATTTAAAAAATATTGATGTGGAGATTCCGCGAGACAAGCTGGTTGTCGTGACTGGCTTGTCAGGCTCAGGAAAATCCAGTCTGGCCTTTGATACCCTCTATGCGGAGGGTCAACGTCGCTATGTGGAGAGTTTGTCAGCCTACGCTCGTCAATTCTTGGGGAATATGGAGAAGCCTGATGTAGATGCTATTGATGGTCTCAGCCCAGCTATTTCTATCGACCAGAAAACGACTAGTAAAAACCCTCGCTCGACGGTTGGAACCACGACTGAAATCAATGACTATCTGCGTCTCCTCTACGCACGTGTGGGGACGCCTTACTGTATCAACGGGCATGGAGCTATCAAGGCCTCTTCTGTGGAGCAGATTGTTGATAAGGTTTTGGAACTGCCAGAACGCCAGCGCTTGCAGATTTTGGCCCCTGTCATCCGCAAGAAAAAAGGTCAACATAAGAGTGTCATTGAGAAGGTTCAGAAAGACGGTTATGTCCGTGTCCGTGTGGATGGGGAAGTCTATGATGTGACAGAAGTGCCAGAGTTGTCTAAGAGCAAGCAACACAATATTGATGTCGTGGTTGACCGTATCGTTATCAAGGAGGGCATTCGTAGCCGTCTCTTTGATTCCATTGAGGCTGCCCTTCGTATTGCAGAAGGTTATGTCATTATCGACACTATGGACGACTCTGAGTTGTTGTTCTCTGAGCATTATGCCTGTCCAGTTTGTGGCTTTACTGTTTCAGAGTTAGAGCCACGTCTCTTCTCATTCAATGCTCCTTTTGGTTCTTGTAGTGAGTGTGATGGCTTGGGTATCAAGCTGGAGGTGGATACTGATTTGGTAGTGCCAGATGCCAGCAAAACGCTACGTGAGGGGGCGCTAGCACCTTGGAATCCTATCTCATCCAACTACTATCCAAACATGTTAGAGCAGGCCATGACAGCCTTTGGAGTGGATCTGGATAAGCCTTTTGAAGACTTGTCAGAAGAAGATAAGAACTTGATTCTCTATGGATCTGATGGTAAGGAATTCCATTTCCACTATGAGAATGAATTTGGTGGCGTGCGCGATATTGGCATTCCTTTTGAGGGAGTTGTTAATAATATCAAACGTCGCTACCATGAAACTAATAGTGACTACACCCGCACCCAGATGCGCCTTTACATGAATGAGCTGACCTGCGGAACCTGTCACGGCTATCGTCTTAATGACCAGGCTTTGTCTGTTCGTGTGGGTGGCGAGCAAGGACCACATATCGGAGAAATTTCAGACCTATCTATCGCTGACCACTTGGACTTGGTGAGCCAGTTAACCTTGTCTGAAAATGAAGCCATCATTGCTCGTCCTATTCTCAAGGAAATCAAGGACCGTTTGACCTTCCTTAATAACGTGGGTCTTAACTATCTGACTCTGTCTCGTTCGGCAGGAACCCTTTCAGGTGGGGAAAGTCAGCGTATTCGTTTGGCAACCCAGATTGGTTCTAACCTATCAGGTGTCCTCTATATCCTAGACGAGCCGTCAATCGGTCTTCACCAGAGGGATAATGACCGTCTGATTGCCAGTCTCAAAAAGATGCGTGACTTGGGCAATACTCTCATAGTAGTGGAACATGACGAAGATACCATGCGTGAGGCGGATTATCTGATTGATGTTGGTCCCGGTGCCGGTGTTTTTGGTGGGGAGATTGTCGCCGCAGGTACGCCCAAGCAGGTGGCTCGCAACAGCAAGTCTATCACAGGCCAGTACTTGTCAGGCAAACGTGCCATTCCAGTACCAGACGAGCGCCGTGTAGGAAATGGTCGTTTTATCGAAGTGACAGGAGCGCGTGAGAACAACCTGCAAAATGTCACAGCTTGCTTTCCACTAGGAAAATTCATCGCAGTGACAGGGGTATCAGGTTCAGGGAAATCGACCCTAATCAATAGCATTCTCAAAAAAGCTATTGCCCAGAAGCTCAACCGTAATTCAGACAAACCTGGTAAATTCAAGACCATAACAGGGATTGAGCATGTAGACCGCTTGATTGACATTGACCAGAGCCCTATCGGACGAACACCGAGGTCCAACCCAGCTACCTATACAGGAGTTTTTGACGATATACGTGACCTCTTTGCTCAGACAAATGAAGCCAAGATTCGAGGCTACAAGAAAGGGCGTTTCAGTTTCAACGTCAAGGGTGGTCGCTGTGAAGCCTGCTCAGGTGACGGGATCATCAAGATTGAGATGCACTTCTTGCCAGATGTTTATGTGGCTTGTGAAGTCTGCCACGGAACCCGCTACAACAGTGAAACCCTAGAAGTTCACTATAAGGAAAAGAATATCTCGCAGGTCTTGGATATGACCGTCAACGATGCAGTGGACTTCTTCCAACATATTCCAAAGATTCAACGTAAACTTCAGACTATCAAGGATGTGGGACTGGGCTATGTAACGCTAGGGCAACCAGCTACCACCCTTTCTGGGGGAGAAGCTCAGCGTATGAAGTTGGCTAGCGAACTTCACAAACGCTCGACAGGAAAATCTTTCTACATTTTGGATGAGCCGACGACAGGGCTTCATACCGAGGATATCGCTCGCTTGCTTAAGGTTTTAGCTCGCTTTGTTGACGATGGCAATACAGTCCTTGTCATTGAGCACAATCTAGACGTTATCAAGACAGCAGACCATATTATTGACTTGGGACCTGAAGGTGGTGTCGGTGGTGGAACCATCATCGCAACAGGAACTCCAGAAGAAGTAGCGGCCAATGAAGCCAGCTACACAGGACATTATTTGAAAGGAAAGTTACATCATGAATAAACGTGTACAAGCATTTCTAGCTAAAATGCAAGAAAAAGAACTAGATGGTATCATCATCAATAACCTTAAAAACGTCTATTACCTGACTGGTTTTTGGGGCTCAAACGGAACAGTCTTTATCAGCCGTGATCGTCAGGTCTTGGTGACGGATTCTCGCTATATTATCGCAGCTAAGCAAGAAACCAGTGGCTTTGAGATTGTGGCTGACCGTGATGAATTGGCTGTCATTGCAGGAATTGTTAAGGACATGGGCTTGTCTCGAATCGGTTTTGAGGATGAGATTTCGGTTTCTTATTATTACCGTATGCAGGCAATCTTTGAAGGAATTGACTTGCTTCCACAGACTCAGTTTGTTGAAAGTCTTCGAATGATTAAGGATGAAGTGGAGATTGCAGCTATTCGCAAGGCTTGTTCTATCTCAGACCAAGCTTTCCGCGACGCGCTTGACTTTATTAAGCCAGGAAAGACTGAGATTGAGATTGCCAACTTCCTTGACTTCCGCATGCGTGAGTTGGGAGCATCTGGCTTATCTTTTGACACCATTCTAGCTAGCGGTATCAACTCTTCTAAACCCCATGCCCATCCTATGCACAAACCAGTTGAACTAGGAGAAGCCATTACTATGGACTTCGGTTGCCTTTATGACCACTATGTCAGTGATATGACACGGACTATCTATCTGGGGCATGTCAGCGACGAGCAGGCAGAGATTTACAATACGGTTCTCAAAGCGAACCAAGCCTTGATTGATCAAGCCAAGGCAGGCTTAGGCTTCCGTGACTTTGACAAAATCCCTCGTGATATTATCATTGAGGCAGGTTATGGCGACTACTTTACCCACGGTATCGGACACGGTATTGGGCTGGATATTCATGAGGAACCATACTTTAGCCAAACATCTACAGAAACTATTAAGGCGGGTATGGCCTTGACCGATGAACCAGGTATCTATATCGAAGGCAAATATGGCGTTCGTATCGAGGATGATATCTTGATTACAGAGACAGGTTGTGAATTATTGACCCTAGCTCCAAAAGAGTTGATAGTCATTTAGTTATTTGTCAAGAAAAAAGTACGAAAATGACGAAAAAAGTCAAAAAAATTTAAAAATAGGTCGCAAGTCGGATGTTTTTTATGGTATAATAGACTAAACTGATAGTAACATGTAGCGAAAGGGGTAGGTACATGATTAAAATTTATACAGTCTCAAGTTGTACTAGCTGTAAAAAAGCAAAAACCTGGCTCAATGCCCACCAGTTAAGTTATAAAGAACAAAACCTTGGTAAAGAAGGAATTACGAGAGAAGAGTTACTGGATATTCTAACCAAAACAGACAATGGAATAGCCAGCATTGTTTCATCTAAAAATCGCTATGCCAAAGCCCTTGGAGTGGATATTGAAGATTTGAGCGTCAATGAAGTCCTCAATCTGATTATGGAAACGCCGAGAATTTTAAAGAGCCCAATCCTTGTAGATGAAAAACGCCTACAAGTTGGCTATAAGGAAGACGATATTCGTGCCTTCCTACCACGCTCTGTCCGTAATGTAGAAAATGCAGAAGCACGTTTGCGTGCAGCTCTATAAACATCAAGGCTGGGAGTGCTTCCTAGCCTTGTTTGCTCTTTTAATTCAAAAATGATGTGAGGAATTATGAAAAAAATACTAATTACAAGTTTTGCACTACTTTTCCTGCTTGCTGGATGTGGGCAAAAAAAAGCGACAACTGCATCCTCTAGTAGTGAATCTGAAACATTACAGTCAACGTTACCTGTCCTAGAGAATGCCGAGAAGAATACAGTTGTGACCAAAACTTTGATCTTGCCAAAGTCAGATGATGGCAGTCAGCAGATTCAAACGGTTACATATAAAGGAAAACAATTTTTAAGTTTGACTATTATTCAAAAAAGACCAGTTACCGATGAATTGAAGACTTTTGTAACTGAGCATGGTGTAGAGGCTACTCAAAAAGCACTCATTGAAGCTGAAGGTAAAGATACCTCGATTCAGGAAGCACGCAAGTTGCTAGGTTTTACACTTGAGACTAAGCTACTAAGTGAAACAGAAATTCAAACAACAACTACTTATGATTTTCAGGTTTTAGATATCAAAAAAGCTTCACAGGTTGAATATCTAAAGAATATTGGCTTGGAAAATCTTTTGAAAAATGAACCGAGTCAATATGTAGCAGACAGATTGGCAAATGGCGCGACAGAACAGTAGAAAATCCAAATAAATAGACTGCCTGAATTGTAGAACGTAAGGAATTATGCTATAATGGTACTATTCTAAGGAAAGAGGGTGTTAGAATGGGATTTACTGAAGAAACAGTACGTTTTAAATTGGACGATTCCAATAAAAAAGAAATTAGCGAAACTCTGACTGATGTTTATGCTTCGTTGAACGATAAGGGCTACAACCCAATTAACCAAATCGTAGGTTACGTATTGAGTGGAGACCCTGCCTACGTTCCTCGTTATAATAATGCACGAAATCAAATCCGTAAGTATGAGCGTGATGAAATCGTTGAGGAATTGGTCCGCTACTACCTAAAAGGACAAGGAGTCGATCTATAACCTATGAGAATTATGGGATTGGACGTCGGTTCAAAAACGGTAGGGGTGGCCATTAGCGATCCGCTCGGTTTTACAGCTCAAGGACTTGAAATCATCCAAATCAATGAGGAACAAGGCCAATTTGGTTTTGACCGCGTTAAAGAGTTGGTTGATACTTACAAGGTGGAACGATTTGTAGTGGGCTTGCCTAAAAATATGAATAATACAAGCGGACCGCGCGTGGAAGCTAGTCAAGCCTACGGAGCAAAGTTAGAAGAGCTTTTTGGTTTACCAGTAGACTATCAAGATGAACGCTTGACAACAGTTGCCGCAGAGCGCATGTTGATCGAGCAAGCAGATATTAGCCGTAACAAGCGCAAGAAAGTCATTGATAAGTTAGCAGCTCAGCTGATTTTACAAAGCTATTTAGATAGAAAATTTTAATATAAAGGAGAGGCTATGTCACACGATCATAACCACGACCACGAAGAACGTGAACTAATCACACTAGTAGATGATCAAGGAAATGAAACCTTGTTTGAAATCCTTTTGACCATTGACGGAAAAGAAGAATTTGGTAAAAACTATGTTCTTCTAGTACCAGTTAACGCAGAAGAAGACGAAGACGGACAAGTTGAAATTCAAGCTTACTCATTCATTGAAAACGAAGATGGAACAGAAGGCGAATTGCAACCAATCCCAGAAGACTCAGAAGACGAATGGAATATGATTGAAGAAGTCTTTAACAGCTTTATGGAGGAGTAAAAACATCCAGTGGATGTTTTTACCCCAGATCTTTGAAATAAAAAAGAGCTGGTAAGTCCGGGGGCGTTTTTAGCCCAAGTTAATATTCATAGTAGCTAGTTATTAGCTAACCAGGTTAGAGGTCGGGACGAAAATCCTGGCCTTGTTTTTATTAGTCATCGTGCTTTGTCGCGGTAGTTGGTTGGGCACTTGTCAAGGAGATGTATATGTTTGAAGTAGAAGAATGGCTTCACAGTCGGATTGGTTTGAATTTTCGATCAGGTTTGGGCCGAATGCAACAAGCGGTTGATTTGTTAGGAAATCCCGAAAAGTCTTACCCTATTATCCACGTCACTGGGACTAATGGGAAAGGTTCTACCATTGCTTTTATGAGGGAGTTATTTATGGGGCATGGCAAAAAAGTTGCGACCTTTACCTCCCCTCATATCCTCTCTATCAATGACCGAATCTGCATTAATGGGCAACCAATAGCTGATGCAGACTTCATCCGTTTGGCTAATCAGGTCAAGGAGATGGAGAAAACGCTTCTGCAAACCCATGACCAGTTGTCCTTTTTTGAATTACTGACCTTGATTGCTTTTCTCTATTTTAGAGAGCAAGCGGTGGATTTGCTTTTACTAGAAGTGGGAATTGGTGGTTTACTAGACACGACCAATGTGGTAACTGGAGAGATTGCTGTCGTCACCTCCATCGGACTTGACCATCAGGAGACTCTGGGTGACAGTATAGCAGCAATTGCAGAGCAGAAAGCTGGTATTTTTAAGGCTGGTAAAAAGGCAGTGATTGCTAAGTTGCCTTCAGAAGCTATGCTTGTTTGTCAGAAAAAAGCAGACTCTTTAGCTGTTGACCTTTATCAGGCAGGTCAGGATTTTTCAATGCTGAATGGGGATTTTTCAAGCTCTTTGGCTAACCTTTCACAGTTGAAAATAGGCTTGGAAGGAGCTTATCAGCAGGAAAATGCGGCCTTGGCGCTACAAACGTTTCTTCTCTTTATGAGAGAAGGAAAGGAAGCTGTTGATGAACAGGTTGTAAGACAGGCTTTGGAGAAGACCCATTGGGCTGGGCGTTTGGAGCGTATTCGTCCTCAAATTTACTTGGACGGTGCTCATAACCTCCCTGCCTTGACTCGCTTGGTTGAATTTACTAAAGAAAAAGAGCAGGAAGGATATCGTCCTCAAATCCTATTTGGAGCCTTGAAAAGGAAGGATTATCAAGGGATGTTGGCTTATCTGACTGAAAAATTGCCTCAGGTGGAACTCAAGGTGACCGGATTTGACTATCAAGGTTCTTTGGATGAAACAGATGTAACAGGTTACGATGTAATTCCTTCTTATCGCGAATTTATCAGCAGTTTCGAAGAAAGAGCAGACACTCAAGACTTGTTATTCATTACAGGGTCTCTCTATTTTATCTCAGAAGTACGGGCCTACTTGCTGGCCCATGAGCAGATAAATTGACCTCCTTTTTTGAACTTGTTATACTAGGAAAACTACTAGTTAGAAGGAAAAACTTCTGTAAATTGGTAGCAGAAAGGAAATTCATCATGAAATTAAAAAGATTCACACTTTCTCTTGCTTCTCTAGCAAGTCTTAGTCTCTTAGTAGCTTGTTCACAAAGAGCTCAACAAGTTCAACAACCAGTAGCTCAATCGCAAACACAACAAACTCAGCAATCACAACCTGCTGCTTCATCTTCGGCAGAAAATTCAAACCAGGCAGCGACAAGTTCTTCACAAAATACGCCTGAGGCTCAACCAACCAATATTGATGGAACTTATACTGGTCAGGACGAAGGAGACCGTATCACTTTAGTGGTAACTGGAACAACTGGTACATGGACACAGGTAGAAACTGACGGAGATCAAGAAATCAAGCAGGTTAGCTTCGATGCCGCTAATCAACGCATGATTATTGGGGATGATGCCAAGATTTATGCAATTAATGGCAATCAGATGATTATTGACGATAGGGATAGAGAAGCGTCTGATCGCATTGTTTTATCAAAATAGACTGGAAGGAGACTGGTTTTGTCAGTCTCTTTTGCTTTTACTCAGAAAAATGATTATAAATACTTGCCTTCTACCGAATACCTGCGTTATACTAGTATTAATTACCTGTTTTTAGCATTCATACTCTTCGAAAATCTCTTCAAACCACGTCAGCTTCCATCTGCAACCTCAAAACAGTGTTTTGAGCAACCTGCGACTAGCTTCCTAGTTTGCTCTTTGCTTTTCATTGAGTATCAAAATATCAAGGAGGGGATATGAAATATAGAAAATTTCAATTATTGATGTCCAAGTATGGCTTTAGTCTTTCGATTATGCTACTTGAACTTTGTCTTGTTTTTGGTGTATTTCTCTATCTGGGACGAATGGCGCCTATTATCTGGATTATTCTTGTTGTTTTAGTGAGTTTAGCGACTATTGTATCGATTGTCAATCGTTCTATGAATCCCGAGAGTAAGGTAACATGGCTTTTAGTAGCCTTTGTTCCAGTGTTTGGACCATTGCTATATATCATGTTTGGAGAACGTCGTTTGTCCAAGAAAGAAATGAAGCAACTGGAACAATTGCAATCCATGGTTCATCGTGAGGATAACAGTAGAGCTTTGCGTTTGGAATTAAAGGAACAAGACAAATCTGCTTACGGAGTCATCAAATCACTCCTCAGTATGGATACAAATGCAGATGTATATGATCAAACAGATACGAAGTTTTTTGCTTCTGGAGAAAGTATGTGGCAACAGATGCTGGAGGATCTTAAGAAAGCTGAAAAGTTTATCTTTCTAGAGTACTATATTGTCGAAGAAGGTTTGATGTGGAATAGTATTTTAGAGATTTTGGAAGAAAAAGTCGCCCAAGGTGTAGAAGTGAAAATGCTTTATGATGACATTGGTTGTATGGCAACATTACCTGGTGATTATACTATTCAGCTTCGGGGAAGAGGGATTGAGGCCCATAAGTTTAACAAGGTAATTCCTCGTTTGACAGTTGCTTATAACAATCGTGATCACCGTAAAATCTTAATTATTGATGGTCAGATTGCTTATACTGGTGGTATTAACCTTGCAGATGAGTATATCAATCATGTAGAGAGATTTGGATATTGGAAGGATAGTGGTATCCGTTTAGATGGTTTAGCGGTCAAGGCTTTAACAAGACTCTTTTTAGCAACTTGGTATATAAATCGTGGGGAAATTAGTGATTTCGATCAATATCACCTTGAGAATCAACCGAGAGATGGTCAAGGGTTTTGTATACCATATAGTAGCGGACCTAAACCCATTTACCGAGCTCAGGTGGGAAAAACTGTTTATCAGAATCTCATCAATCAGGCGACAGATTATATCTATATTACGACCCCTTATCTTATCATTGACTATGATTTGACTGAAAGTATTAAAAATGCTTCCCTGAGAGGAGTAGATGTGCGAATTGTTACACCTTATATTCCAGATAAGAAAGTAATCCAATTAGTCACTAGAGGAGCGTACTTAGATCTGCTTTCGGCAGGAGTCCGCATTTACGAATACAGTCCAGGTTTCCTTCACAGTAAACAAATGATCGTTGATGGCGAGGTAGCAACCGTTGGGACTATCAATTTTGATTATCGTAGTCTGGTTCATCACTATGAAAATGCAGTGTTGTTATATCGAACCCAATCAATTCTAGATATTGCGGAGGATTTTAGAGGAATTCTCCAAGTTTCACGAGAAATCAATTCCTACACCATTAAACCAAAGTGGTATCAAACTCTTATCAAAGAAATTGTCCAGTTATTTGCACCCATGCTTTAAAAACAAAAAGATTTGACCTTGAGTTAAATCTTTTTATATGGTTAAGGGAGACTTTCAATTCGGGAGGCTAGATTGTTTTTGTAGCATCAAACGAATCGCTATTCTAGATAGGATATAAGGTAAATACCCAATCCCGGGCTGACATTCCGGTAAGATTTTGATATACTAAAACAGATAAACTTGGAGGAAAAACGAATGAATGTATATGGAAAAAAAGATGAGAGCTATGAAGAATCTCGTTACCCAGATTGGACATTACCAGAAAAAAAGGAAACTCTGCTTCCGCTTTTTAGTATTTTGATTGGAAGCTTGATTGCAACAGTGATTTCTGTTGTCCTACCTTTTATTTTTGATTTAATGAGCCCTCAACAGACTCAGGACCTTTATATTGGATGGGCCTTGCATCAAACTGGTCAGATTTATACAGACTACTTTGGGACTAGTGGCTTGCTTTATTATTTAGTAGCTTATCTTTTGAAGGGGAGTGTTTTAATTTCTCTTGTGGAATGGTTGGCTCTGTTTGGGGCAGGTATTTTCCTTTTTAAAGCAGCAGATACTCTTACCGACCAGAGTGAGCAGGCTAGGCAAGTTGTGTTTGTATTTTATCTCCTCGTTGCAGGACTTGGTTTTGGCGGAGGTTATGCCCTTTTCCTAGTATTACCATTTTTATTTTACTCTTTGCACATTGTGACGCAGTATTTGTCTTATCCGGATAGTGATAAAGGATTTTTGCGACTTGGAATGAGTTTTGCTCTAGCATTCTTCCTTGCTCCATTGCCTACAGCTTTATTTGTAGCTACGATTGCCTTGGCATTGCTCGGTTTTAATGTCGCGGAGCATCGATTTGTTCATGGATTGTATCAATTTTTTGCAGCTGCTCTTGGATTTTCTATTGTCTTTTATCCTTTAGGTTATTTTACGGTCTTGCAAGGAAGTTTTGGTGATGCGATTAGTCAAACTTTTTACCCCTTAAATGCAGTGAGTCTGTTTGCAAATAATCTTTTGGTTGAAAATGCAATTTTCTACGGATTGCTTGCTATTGGGGTTGGTTCTCTCACTCTTCTCTTTAAGGGCTTATTCCAATTAAAACCAGCCAAGCAATATTCATTATCACTTTTTGCTAGTTTAGGATTGCTGTTTGTGTTGTCTATGTTGATTTTATCTAAAGAGTCAGCGTATGGTTCACGTTTAGTCCTGCTGATTCCATTCCTGACATTACTCCTTATAACAGAAATTAAGGGTAAGGATAGAGTGAATCGTCGCCGGAGAAATGATGGCGATGGTTCTTTCCTAAAAAGCAATTTATATTTACCGCTTGTTGCAATAGCTTATTTATTGCTTCTACCAGTTTTGAGTCGTTATGTTTTTCATCCATCAGCATATCAAGAAAGAGCCCGTCTTGCGAGTGTCGTCAAAAAGGAAACGAGTGTTGAAGATCGTGTATATGCGTGGGATAACCGTCCCGAGTTTTATCTAGAAAGTGAACGTCTAGCACCAAGTTCTTTATTGATCCCAACTCTCTATACTGCAAGCGATGAGAATAAAACCAAGCTTATGAATGACCTGAAGGAGAATCAACCGAAGATGATTATGGTTAATCAACAGGTGGCTTTGTGGTCAGATGTAGAGACTTTGCTTAGTGAAAAATATGAACTTGTTAAGACGGATACGAACGAATTCAAACTATATAAATTAAAATAACCAAATCAATATCTTGTGTATTTTTAAAAATTTTAGGATTTTTAACACAAGATATTGATTTTTCTTTTTAGAGTGGTATAATACTTTTTAGAAAGAACATTTTAGAAAAGAGCATGCATATGATTGCACTAGAAGAAAAAATTACAATTTTGCCAACTCTCTTCGTTGAGAAACGAGATGGGAGACGTGTTGTATTTGATGTGGACAAGATTGACAAGGCTCTCCACAAGGCGGCAGACAAGGTTATGGATGTGACACCCTTAGTCGAAAAGCGCCTAAATGCTCTGACCGAGCGAATTGTCACAGAAATTCATAGTCGCTTTCCACAGGGGGTTAAGATTTACGAAATTCAAAATATCGTAGAACATGAACTGCTTGAAGCCAAAGAATATGCGCTGGCTGAGGAGTATATTACTTATCGGACACAAAGGGATTTTGAGCGCTCAAAAGCGACAGATATTAACTTTAGTATCCATAAGCTTCTTAACAAAGACCAGGCAGTTGTCAATGAAAATGCTAATAAAGACAGTGATGTCTTTAACACTCAGCGTGATTTGACAGCAGGGATTGTTGGGAAATCAATCGGACTGCAAATGCTTCCTAAGCACGTAGCCAATGCCCACCAAAAGGGGGATATCCACTATCACGATTTGGACTACAGTCCCTACACCCCTATGACCAACTGCTGTTTGATTGATTTTAAAGGTATGTTGGAAAATGGTTTTAAGATTGGAAATGCAGAGGTAGAAAGTCCCAAGTCTATCCAGACTGCGACAGCTCAGATTTCTCAAATTATCGCCAACGTTGCTTCTAGCCAGTACGGTGGCTGTTCAGCTGACCGTATCGATGAAGTTTTGGCGCCTTACGCAGAGAAGAATTATCAAAAACACCTTAAGGATGCGGAAGAGTGGGTCTTACCTGACAAACGGGAAGATTACGCTTGGAAGAAAACACAAAAAGACATCTATGATGCCATGCAATCTCTCGAGTATGAAATTAATACTCTCTTCACTTCAAATGGACAAACACCTTTTACTTCGCTCGGTTTTGGTTTAGGAACTAGTCGTTTTGAACGAGAAATTCAAAAAGCTATTTTGACTATTCGTATCAAGGGTCTTGGTTCAGAACATCGTACGGCTATCTTCCCTAAACTGATTTTTACTCTGAAAAGAGGTCTTAACTTGGAAGAAGGGACTCCCAACTACGACATTAAGCAGTTGGCTCTTGAGTGTGCAACCAAGCGGATGTACCCAGACGTCTTGTCTTACGATAAGATTGTTGACTTGACAGGTTCTTTTAAGGTGCCTATGGGTTGCCGTTCCTTTCTCCAAGGGTGGAAGGATGAGAATGGTGTAGAAGTCAATTCAGGCCGTATGAATCTGGGTGTTGTGACAGTTAACCTGCCTCGTATTGCTCTTGAGTCTGAGGGCGACATGAATAAGTTCTGGGAAATCTTCAACGAGCGAATGAACATTGCGGAAGATGCTCTGGTTTATCGTGTCGAACGAACCAAGGAAGCAACACCAGCAAATGCTCCTATCCTGTATCAATACGGTGCTTTTGGTCATCGTCTAGGTAAAGAAGAAAGTGTTGACCAGCTCTTTAAGAATCGTCGTGCCACAGTTTCGCTAGGCTATATCGGTTTGTATGAAGTAGCGACAGTTTTCTTTGGTAATAGCTGGGAACACAATCCAGCCGCCAAGGAATTCACGCTGGATATCATTCGTGATATGAAACGCCGTGTAGAAGAGTGGTCAGACCAATATGGTTATCATTTCTCAATTTATTCAACACCATCTGAAAGTTTGACAGACCGTTTCTGCCGACTAGATACAGAGAAGTTTGGCTCTATTCCTGACATCACAGACAAGGAATACTACACCAATTCTTTCCATTATGATGTTCGTAAAAATCCAACACCGTTTGAAAAATTAGACTTTGAGAAAGTCTATCCAGAAGCAGGTGCGTCAGGTGGTTTTATCCATTATTGTGAGTATCCAGTCCTTCAGCAAAATCCTAAGGCTCTGGAAGCTGTTTGGGACTATGCCTACGACCGTGTAGGTTATCTAGGCACTAATACTCCGATTGACCGTTGCTACAAGTGTGACTTTGAAGGGGATTTTGAACCAACTGAAAGAGGATTTGCTTGTCCAAACTGTGGCAATAGCGACCCTAAAACAGTAGATGTGGTCAAACGAACTTGTGGCTATCTAGGTAATCCTCAAGCAAGACCTATGGTCAACGGCCGTCACAAGGAAATCGCAGCGCGTGTCAAACACATGAATGGCTCAACGATTAAAATAGCTGGTCATCAAGTAACCAATTAGAAAGAAATGAGATGGGAAAATATCAATTAGACGATAAGGGGCGCGCACAAGTGACCCGTTATCACGAGAAACACTCTAAAGGTGGAGCTGGTAAGAAAGAACGTTTGCTCAACCTCAGAGAACAATTTTTAAACAAGAACAAGAAAAAATAAAAGTGAGAGTCAACTCTCGCTTTTCTCTTAGTGGGAGGTAAGGATGGAACTACGCAGACCAAGATTAGCAGATAAAGAAACAGTTTTAGAGATGATGGCAGAGTTTGAAAAGAGCCAATCAGCCCATGACGGAGGATTTTGGGATACAGAGAACTTTGTGTATGAAGAGTGGTTGGAAAGCAATCAGAATCAGGAAATGGGAATTAAGCTGCCTGAAGGGTGGGTTCCCGCAATTCAGTTAGTAGCTTTTTCTGTGAAAGATAGAGCAATTGGATTTCTTAATCTCCGGTTGCGCCTCAGTAACTTTCTACTAGAAGAAGGTGGCCACATTGGCTACTCCATTCGTCCATCAGAAAGAGGCAAGGGTTATGCTAAGGAAACTCTCCGTCAGGGCTTGCAAGTTGCTAAGGAAAAGAATATCAAGAGAACTCTTGTGACCTGTAGCGTAAATAATCCTGCTAGCAGAGCAGTCATTTTAGCAAATGGTGGGCTCCTTGAGGATGTTCGTAATGGTGTGGAGCGTTATTGGATAGAGGTAGTGAATGAATAATCCTAAACCACAAGAATGGAAAAGCGAAGAACTCAGTCAAGGGCGGATTATTGATTACAAGGCCTTTAACTTTGTAGATGGAGAGGGTGTGCGTAACTCTCTCTATGTATCAGGCTGCATGTTTCACTGCGAGGGATGTTATAATGTAGCGACTTGGTCTTTCAAGGCAGGAATTCCCTATACAGCAGAATTAGAAGAACAGATCATGGCTGATCTTGCTCAACCCTATGTTCAAGGCTTGACTTTGCTGGGAGGGGAGCCTTTTCTCAATACTGGGATTCTTTTGCCACTCGTTAAGCGGATTCGGAAGGAATTGCCAGATAAGGATATCTGGTCCTGGACGGGCTATACATGGGAAGAAATGATGTTGGAAACTCCAGATAAACTGGAACTATTGTCGCTAATTGACATCCTTGTCGATGGACGGTATGACCGAACTAAGAGAAATCTCATGCTCCAGTTTCGAGGTTCGTCCAACCAACGAATTATCGATGTGCAAAAATCTCTCAAAAGTGGGCAGGTAGTGATTTGGGATAAGCTTAATGACGGAAAAGAAAGCTATGAACAGGTGAAGAGAGAGTAACTTTCTTCTATAAAGAATAGTTAAATAAATGACCTATAAAAAAGAAAACAGTTTCATTGTAAAAAAACGAAAAAACAGCAACAAATCCCTTGCAATCGCAGGGGCTTTGTGTTATTCTATTATGGTGCTGTAAATTACAGCCTTAGCTTTGATGCAAGAGGTTGCGACACGCTCGGTTGCATTGCCACGCAACACCGCGTCGGTTTTCTTGTGGAGCTAGCCTATTATCTTAAATAGACGAAAAGGAGAAAAAGATGGCAAACAAAAAAATCCGTATCCGTTTGAAAGCTTACGAACACCGTACGCTTGACACAGCGGCTGCAAAAATCGTAGAATCAGCTACTCGTACAGGTGCACAAGTTGCGGGTCCAATCCCACTTCCAACTGAACGTAGCCTCTACACAATCATTCGTGCGACTCACAAATATAAAGACTCTCGCGAACAATTTGAAATGCGTACACACAAACGTTTGATCGATATCGTTAACCCAACTCAAAAAACAGTTGATGCTTTGATGAAATTGGATCTTCCAAGTGGTGTAAACGTAGAAATCAAACTTTAATCTAAAGCTTGATACCTTGAGCATAAAAAACGCTCGTTAAAAACTTTTTGAATAAAAAATATAGAAAAGGAACTATTTTCTCATGACAAAAGGAATCTTAGGGAAAAAAGTGGGAATGACTCAAATCTTCACTGAAGCTGGCGAATTGATCCCTGTAACAGTTATTGAAGCAACTCCAAACGTTGTTCTTCAAGTTAAAACTGTTGAAACAGACGGATACAACGCTATCCAAGTTGGTTTCGATGACAAACGCGAAGTATTGAGCAACAAACCTGCTAAAGGACATGTAGCGAAAGCTAACACGGCTCCTAAGCGCTTCATTCGTGAATTCAAAAACGTTGAAGGCTTGGAAGTTGGTGCTGAAATCACAGTTGAAACATTCGCAGCTGGAGACGTTGTTGACGTAACTGGTACTTCTAAAGGTAAAGGTTTCCAAGGTGTTATCAAACGCCACGGACAATCACGTGGACCAATGGCTCACGGTTCTCGTTACCACCGTCGTCCAGGTTCTATGGGACCTGTTGCACCTAACCGCGTATTCAAAGGTAAAAACCTTGCAGGACGTATGGGTGGCGACCGCGTAACAATTCAAAACCTTGAAGTTGTACAAGTTGTTCCAGAAAAGAACGTTATCCTTATCAAAGGTAACGTACCAGGTGCTAAGAAATCTCTTATCACTATCAAGTCAGCAGTTAAAGCTGGTAAATAATAAGGAAAGGGGAATACAGTCAAAATGGCAAATGTAACATTATTCGACCAAACTGGTAAACAAGCGGGCGAAGTTGTTCTTAATGATGCAATCTTTGGTATCGAACCAAATGAATCTGTTGTGTTTGATGTGATCATCAGCCAACGTGCTAGCCTTCGTCAAGGAACTCACGCAGTTAAAAACCGCTCAGCTGTTTCAGGTGGCGGACGCAAACCATGGCGTCAAAAAGGAACTGGACGTGCTCGTCAAGGTTCTATCCGCTCTCCACAATGGCGTGGTGGTGGAATCGTCTTCGGACCAACTCCACGTAGCTATGCGTACAAACTTCCTCAAAAAGTTCGTCGCCTTGCGCTTAAATCTGTTTACTCAGAAAAAGTTGCTGAAAATAAATTTGTAGCCGTTGATTCTCTTGAATTTACAGCTCCAAAAACTGCTGAATTTGCAAAAGTTCTTGCAGCTTTGAGCATCGATTCTAAAGTCCTTGTTATTCTTGAAGAAGGAAACGAATTCGCAGCTCTCTCAGCTCGTAACCTTCCAAACGTGAAAGTTGCGACTGCTACAACTGCAAGTGTTCTTGACATCGCAAATAGTGACAAACTTCTTGTTACTCAAGCAGCTATCTCTAAAATCGAGGAGGTTCTTGCATAATGAATTTGTATGATGTTATCAAAAAACCTGTAATCACTGAAAGCTCAATGGCTCAACTTGAAGCAGGAAAATATGTATTTGAAGTTGACACTCGTGCACACAAACTTTTGATCAAGCAAGCTGTTGAAGCTGCTTTCGAAGGTGTTAAAGTTGCTAATGTTAACACAATCAACGTAAAACCAAAAGCTAAACGTGTTGGACGTTACACTGGTTTTACTAACAAAACTAAAAAAGCTATCATCACACTTACAGCTGATTCTAAAGCAATCGAGTTGTTTGCTGCTGAAGCTGAATAATCTAAGGAGGAAATATCGTGGGAATTCGTGTTTATAAACCAACAACAAACGGTCGCCGTAATATGACTTCTTTGGATTTCGTTGAAATCACAACAAGCACTCCTGAAAAATCATTGCTTGTTGCATTGAAGAGCAAGGCTGGTCGTAACAACAACGGTCGTATCACAGTTCGTCACCAAGGTGGTGGACACAAACGTTTTTACCGTTTGGTTGACTTCAAGCGTAACAAAGACAACGTTGAAGCAGTTGTTAAAACAATCGAGTACGATCCAAACCGTTCTGCAAACATCGCTCTTGTACACTACACTGACGGTGTGAAAGCGTACATCATCGCTCCAAAAGGTCTTGAAGTTGGTCAACGTATCGTTTCAGGTCCAGAAGCAGATATCAAAGTCGGAAACGCTCTTCCACTTGCTAACATCCCAGTTGGTACTTTGATCCACAACATCGAGTTGAAACCAGGTCGTGGTGGTGAATTGGTACGTGCTGCTGGTGCATCTGCTCAAGTATTGGGTTCTGAAGGCAAATACGTTCTTGTTCGTCTTCAATCAGGTGAAGTTCGTATGATTCTTGGAACTTGCCGTGCTACAGTTGGTGTTGTCGGAAACGAACAACATGGACTTGTAAACCTTGGTAAAGCAGGACGTAGCCGTTGGAAAGGTATCCGCCCAACAGTTCGTGGTTCTGTAATGAACCCTAACGATCACCCACACGGTGGTGGTGAAGGTAAAGCACCAGTTGGTCGTAAAGCACCATCTACTCCATGGGGCAAACCTGCTCTTGGTCTTAAAACTCGTAACAAGAAAGCGAAATCTGACAAACTTATCGTTCGTCGTCGCAACGAGAAATAATATTAAACTAGTCGCTTAAGCAATTAGTAAATCCGCCAGCTCGGTAGCGCTCCATAGGAGCGCAAGCCGCTGTGGTACAACATTTAAAGGAGAAAATATAAAAATGGGACGCAGTCTTAAAAAAGGACCTTTCGTCGATGAGCATTTGATGAAAAAAGTTGAAGCTCAAGCTAACGACGAAAAGAAAAAAGTTATTAAAACTTGGTCACGTCGTTCAACGATCTTCCCAAGTTTCATTGGTTACACTATTGCAGTTTATGACGGACGTAAACACGTACCTGTTTATATCCAAGAAGACATGGTAGGTCACAAACTTGGTGAATTTGCACCAACTCGTACTTACAAAGGTCACGCTGCAGACGACAAGAAAACACGTAGAAAATAAGGAGAACATAAATGGCAGAAATTACTTCAGCTAAAGCAATGGCTCGTACAGTACGTGTTTCACCTCGTAAATCACGTCTTGTTCTTGATAACATCCGTGGTAAAAGCGTAGCCGATGCAATCGCAATCTTGACATTCACTCCAAACAAAGCTGCTGAAATCATCTTGAAAGTTTTGAACTCAGCTGTAGCTAACGCTGAAAACAACTTTGGTTTGGATAAAGCTAACTTGGTAGTATCTGAAGCATTCGCAAACGAAGGACCAACTATGAAACGTTTCCGTCCACGTGCGAAAGGTTCAGCTTCACCAATCAACAAACGTACAGCTCACATCACTGTGGCTGTTGCAGAAAAATAAGGAGGTAAAATCGTGGGTCAAAAAGTACATCCAATTGGTATGCGTGTCGGCATCATCCGTGATTGGGATGCCAAATGGTATGCTGAAAAAGAATACGCGGATTACCTTCATGAAGATCTTGCAATCCGTAAATTCGTTCAAAAAGAACTTGCTGACGCAGCAGTTTCAACTATCGAAATTGAACGCGCAGTAAACAAAGTTAACGTTTCACTTCACACTGCTAAACCAGGTATGGTTATCGGTAAAGGTGGTGCTAACGTTGATGCACTCCGTGCAAAACTTAACAAATTGACTGGAAAACAAGTACACATCAACATCATCGAAATCAAACAACCTGATTTGGATGCTCACCTTGTAGGTGAAGGAATTGCTCGTCAGTTGGAGCAACGTGTTGCTTTCCGTCGTGCACAAAAACAAGCAATCCAACGTGCAATGCGTGCTGGAGCTAAAGGAATCAAAACTCAAGTATCAGGTCGTTTGAACGGTGCAGATATCGCCCGTGCTGAAGGATACTCTGAAGGAACTGTTCCACTTCACACACTTCGTGCAGATATCGATTACGCTTGGGAAGAAGCAGATACTACATACGGTAAACTTGGTGTTAAAGTATGGATCTACCGTGGTGAAGTTCTTCCAGCTCGCAAAAACACTAAAGGAGGTAAATAACCAATGTTAGTACCTAAACGTGTTAAACACCGTCGTGAATTCCGTGGAAAAATGCGCGGTGAAGCAAAAGGTGGAAAAGAAGTAGCATTCGGTGAATACGGTCTTCAAGCTACAACTAGCCACTGGATCACTAACCGCCAAATCGAAGCTGCTCGTATCGCCATGACTCGTTACATGAAACGTGGTGGTAAAGTTTGGATTAAAATCTTCCCACACAAATCATACACTGCTAAAGCTATCGGTGTGCGTATGGGATCTGGTAAAGGGGCACCTGAAGGTTGGGTAGCACCAGTTAAACGTGGTAAAGTGATGTTCGAAATCGCTGGTGTATCTGAAGAGATTGCTCGCGAAGCGCTTCGTCTTGCTAGCCACAAATTGCCAGTTAAATGTAAATTCGTAAAACGTGAAGCAGAATAAGGAGAAGGCATGAAACTTAATGAAGTAAAAGAATTTGTTAAAGAACTTCGTGGTCTTTCTCAAGAAGAACTCGCGAAGCGCGAAAACGAATTGAAAAAAGAATTGTTTGAACTTCGTTTCCAAGCTGCTACTGGTCAATTAGAACAAACAGCTCGCTTGAAAGAAGTTAAAAAACAAATCGCTCGTATCAAAACAGTTCAATCTGAAGCGAAATAATAGACTAGGGAAGGAGAAATTTCAATGGAACGCAATAATCGTAAAGTTCTTGTTGGACGTGTTGTATCTGACAAAATGGACAAGACAATCACAGTTGTAGTTGAAACAAAACGTAACCACCCAGTCTATGGTAAACGTATTAACTACTCTAAAAAATACAAAGCTCATGATGAAAACAATGTTGCCAAAGAAGGCGATATCGTACGTATCATGGAAACTCGTCCGCTTTCAGCTACAAAACGTTTCCGTCTTGTAGAAGTTGTTGAAGAAGCGGTCATCATCTAATCAAACCTGAAAGGAGAAAACTGAAATGATTCAAACAGAAACTCGTTTGAAAGTCGCAGACAACAGCGGTGCTCGCGAAATCTTGACTATCAAAGTTCTTGGTGGTTCAGGACGTAAATTTGCAAACATCGGTGATGTTATCGTGGCATCTGTAAAACAAGCTACTCCTGGTGGTGCGGTTAAAAAAGGTGACGTTGTTAAAGCAGTTATCGTTCGTACTAAATCAGGTGCTCGTCGTGCTGATGGTTCATACATCAAATTTGACGAAAACGCAGCAGTTATCATCCGTGAAGACAAAACTCCTCGCGGAACACGTATCTTTGGTCCAGTTGCACGTGAATTGCGTGAAGGTGGCTTCATGAAGATCGTGTCACTTGCTCCAGAAGTACTTTAATTTTTAGAAACAAACTAGTCCCCTGGATTTACCTCCAGGGTGCCCTTGTGGGCGTAAGAAAAATCAAGGAGAAACCTAATGTTTGTAAAAAAAGGCGACAAAGTTCGCGTAATCGCTGGTAAAGATAAGGGAACAGAAGCTGTTGTCCTTACTGCCCTTCCAAAAGTAAACAAAGTTATCGTTGAAGGTGTTAACATCGTTAAGAAACACCAACGTCCAACTAACGAGCTTCCTCAAGGTGGTATCATCGAGAAAGAAGCAGCTATCCACGTATCAAACGTTCAAGTTTTGGACAAAAATGGTGTAGCTGGTCGTGTTGGTTACAAATTTGTAGACGGTAAAAAAGTTCGCTACAACAAAAAATCAGGCGAAGTGCTTGATTAATCACGAAGGAAAGGAGAAGTATAATGGCAAATCGTTTAAAAGAAAAATATCTTAATGAAGTAGTTCCTGCTTTGACAGAACAATTCAACTACTCATCAGTGATGGCTGTGCCTAAAGTAGATAAGATCGTTTTGAACATGGGTGTTGGTGAAGCTGTATCAAACGCTAAAAGCCTTGAAAAAGCTGCTGAAGAATTGGCACTTATCTCAGGTCAAAAACCACTTATCACTAAAGCTAAAAAATCAATCGCCGGCTTCCGTCTTCGTGAAGGTGTTGCGATCGGTGCAAAAGTTACCCTTCGTGGTGAACGTATGTACGAATTCTTGGATAAATTGGTTTCAGTTTCACTTCCACGTGTACGTGACTTCCACGGTGTTCCAACAAAATCATTTGATGGACGCGGAAACTACACACTTGGTGTGAAGGAACAATTGATCTTCCCAGAAATCAACTTCGATGACGTTGACAAAACTCGTGGTCTTGACATCGTTATCGTAACAACTGCTAACACTGACGAAGAGTCACGTGCATTGCTTACAGGCCTTGGAATGCCTTTTGCAAAATAATATAGGAGGTAAATCTAATGGCTAAAAAATCAATGATTGCTAAGAACAAACGTCCAGCGAAGTTCTCTACTCAAGCTTATACTCGTTGTGAAAAATGTGGTCGTCCACATTCAGTTTACCGCAAATTTAAACTTTGCCGTGTTTGCTTCCGTGAATTAGCTTACAAAGGACAAATTCCTGGTGTAACAAAAGCATCTTGGTAATTCTAGCTTTCAATCCCGTCGTGATTCGTCGTTATCTGCTTTTGCCTAACTCAAGTTATGCCTGCAAGCAGATGCCTAGACTCACTTAGGAATTGAAACCTAGAAACATATTCTGAGCCTAGCTCAATCATTAACTAGCAAGTGCAACTTGCAAACTACTAGTAAGAGGAGAAAAACAAAATGGTTATGACTGACCCAATCGCAGACTTCCTAACTCGTATTCGTAACGCTAACCAAGCTAAACACGAAGTACTTGAAGTACCTGCATCAAACATCAAAAAAGGGATTGCTGAAATCCTTAAACGCGAAGGTTTTGTAAAAAACGTTGAAATCATCGAAGATGACAAACAAGGCATCATCCGTGTATTCCTTAAATACGGACCAAACGGTGAAAAAGTTATCACTAACTTGAAACGTGTTTCTAAACCAGGACTTCGTGTCTACAAAAAACGTGAAGACCTTCCAAAAGTTCTTAACGGACTTGGAATTGCTATCCTTTCAACTTCTGAAGGTTTGCTTACTGATAAAGAAGCACGCCAAAAGAATGTTGGTGGAGAAGTTATCGCTTACGTTTGGTAATATTTAGCTCTCAATTTCTTTGTGACTCGTCGTTGTCGTCTCTTGCCTAACCCAAAGTTATGCCTGCTAGACGATGCCTAGATTCACTTTGAAATTGAAATCTAAATGTTCCTTTAAATCGAGAAATCGATTTAACCCCGTGAAAACTGGCCGTTATGGCCTGACAATTTAACAGGAGAAAATAAACATGTCACGTATTGGTAATAAAGTTATCGTGTTGCCTGCTGGTGTTGAACTCACTAACAATGACAACGTTGTAACTGTAAAAGGACCTAAAGGAGAACTTACTCGTGAGTTCTCAAAAGATATTGAAATCCGTGTGGAAGGTACTGAAGTAACTCTTCACCGTCCAAACGATTCAAAAGAAATGAAAACTATCCATGGAACTACTCGTGCCCTTTTGAACAACATGGTTGTTGGTGTATCAGAAGGATTCAAGAAAGAACTTGAAATGCGCGGGGTTGGTTACCGTGCACAACTTCAAGGAACTAAACTTGTTTTGGCTGTTGGTAAATCTCATCCAGACGAAGTTGAAGCTCCAGAAGGAATTACTTTTGAACTTCCAAATCCAACAACAATCGTTGTTAGCGGAATTTCAAAAGAAGTAGTTGGTCAAACAGCTGCTTACGTACGTAGCCTTCGTTCACCAGAACCATATAAAGGTAAAGGTATCCGTTACGTTGGTGAATTCGTTCGCCGTAAAGAAGGTAAAACAGGTAAATAATGTTGAGTGGTTGAGTCTCAACCACCAACCTATTTTCCAACTTTGTGCATAGCACACGATTTAAAACTAAAGAGGTGAAAACTGTGATTTCAAAACCAGATAAAAACAAACTCCGCCAAAAACGCCACCGTCGCGTTCGCGGAAAACTCTCTGGAACTGCTGATCGCCCACGTTTGAACGTATTCCGTTCTAATACAGGCATCTACGCTCAAGTGATTGATGACGTAGCGGGTGTAACGCTCGCAAGTGCTTCAACTCTTGACAAAGAAGTTTCAAAAGGAACTAAAACTGAACAAGCCGTTGCTGTCGGTAAACTCGTTGCAGAACGTGCAAACGCTAAAGGTATTTCAGAAGTGGTGTTCGACCGCGGTGGATATCTATATCACGGACGTGTGAAAGCTTTGGCTGATGCAGCTCGTGAAAACGGATTGAAATTCTAATAGGAGGACACTAGAAAATGGCATTTAAAGACAATGCAGTTGAATTAGAAGAACGCGTAGTTGCTGTCAACCGTGTTACAAAAGTTGTTAAAGGTGGACGTCGTCTTCGTTTCGCAGCTCTTGTTGTTGTTGGTGACCACAACGGTCGCGTAGGATTTGGTACTGGTAAAGCTCAAGAAGTTCCAGAAGCAATCCGTAAAGCAGTAGATGATGCTAAGAAAAACTTGATCGAAGTTCCTATGGTTGGAACAACAATCCCACACGAAGTTCTTTCAGAATTCGGTGGAGCTAAAGTATTGTTGAAACCTGCTGTAGAAGGTTCTGGAGTTGCCGCTGGTGGTGCAGTTCGTGCCGTTGTGGAATTGGCAGGTGTGGCAGATATTACATCTAAATCACTTGGCTCTAACACTCCAATCAACATTGTTCGTGCAACTGTTGAAGGTTTGAAACAATTGAAACGCGCTGAAGAAGTTGCTGCCCTTCGTGGTATTTCAGTTTCTGATTTGGCATAAGAAAGGGGATAAAATGGCTCAAATTAAAATTACTTTGACTAAGTCTCCAATCGGACGCATTCCATCACAACGTAAAACTGTTGTAGCACTTGGACTTGGCAAATTGAACAGCTCTGTTATTAAAGAAGATAACGCTGCTATCCGTGGTATGATCACAGCAGTATCTCACTTGGTAACAGTTGAAGAAGTAAACTAATGAATTTTTAGGGGATGTGCACTATACCATCCCCTAAAACTAGATATAGTCATCTATGATGACGTCGTATAGGCGAGTTGATGGGGGAGACAACCTTTTCTCCCTTATCGGCGCTAGCATTTTACAAAAGAGGAGAAAATAAAAATGAAACTTCATGAATTGAAACCTGCAGAAGGTTCTCGTAAAGTACGTAACCGCGTTGGTCGTGGTACTTCATCAGGTAACGGTAAAACATCTGGTCGTGGTCAAAAAGGTCAAAAAGCTCGTAGCGGTGGCGGAGTTCGCCTTGGTTTTGAAGGTGGACAAACTCCATTGTTCCGTCGTCTTCCAAAACGTGGATTCACTAACATCAACGCTAAAGAATACGCAATTGTGAACCTTGACCAATTGAACGTCTTTGAAGATGGAGCTGAAGTAACTCCAGTTGTTCTTATCGAAGCAGGAATTGTTAAAGCTGAAAAATCAGGTATTAAAATTCTTGGTAACGGTGAGTTGACTAAGAAATTGACTGTGAAAGCAGCTAAATTCTCTAAATCAGCTGAAGAAGCTATCACTGCTAAAGGTGGTTCAGTAGAAGTCATCTAAGAGAGGTGACCTATGTTTTTTAAATTATTAAGAGAAGCTCTTAAAGTCAAGCAGGTTCGATCAAAAATTTTATTTACAATTTTTATCGTTTTGGTCTTTCGTATCGGAACTAGCATTACAGTTCCTGGTGTGAATGCCAATAGCTTGAATGCTTTAAGTGGATTATCCTTCTTAAACATGTTGAGCTTGGTGTCAGGAAATGCCATGAAAAACTTCTCAGTTTTTGCTCTTGGTGTTAGTCCCTACATTACGGCCTCTATCGTTGTCCAACTCTTGCAAATGGATATTTTACCCAAATTTGTAGAGTGGGGTAAACAAGGGGAAGTAGGTCGAAGAAAATTGAATCAAGCTACTCGTTATATTGCTCTAGTTCTTGCTTTTGTGCAATCTATCGGGATTACAGCTGGTTTTAATACTTTGGCTGGAGCTCAATTGTTGAAAACAGCTCTTACTCCACAAGTATTTATCATGATTGGTATCATCTTAACAGCTGGTAGCATGATTGTGACTTGGTTGGGAGAGCAAATTACAGATAAGGGATACGGAAATGGTGTTTCTATGATTATCTTTGCCGGGATTGTTGCCTCAATTCCAGAGATGATTCAGGGCATCTATGTGGACTACTTTGTGAACGTCCCAAGTAGCCGTATCAGCTCATCTATCATTTTCGTAATCATTTTGATTATTACTGTATTGTTGATTATTTACTTTACAACTTATGTTCAACAAGCAGAATACAAAATTCCAATCCAATATACTAAGGTTGCACAAGGCGCTCCATCTAGCTCTTACCTTCCTTTGAAAGTAAACCCTGCTGGAGTTATCCCTGTTATCTTTGCAAGTTCGATTACTGCGGCGCCAGCAGCTATTCTACAGTTTTTAAGCGCTACAGGTCATGATTGGGCTTGGGTAAGAACAGCACAAGAAATGTTGGCAACAACTTCACCAACTGGTATCGGCATGTATGCTTTGTTGATTATTCTCTTTACATTCTTCTATACGTTTGTGCAGATTAATCCTGAAAAAGCGGCAGAAAACCTACAAAAGAGCGGTGCCTATATCCATGGAGTTCGTCCTGGTAAAGGTACAGAAGAATATATGTCTAAACTTCTTCGTCGTCTTGCAACAGTTGGTTCCCTCTTCCTTGGTGTGATTTCCATTTTACCGATTGTAGCAAAAGATGTTTTCGGACTTTCAGAAGCAGTTGCTTTTGGAGGAACAAGTCTTTTGATCATTATCTCTACAGGTATTGAAGGGATCAAACAATTGGAAGGTTACCTATTGAAACGTAAGTATGTTGGTTTCATGGACAGAACAGAATAAAAGCATTTACGGAATCAGTAAATGCTGAGGGAGTGGAGGTTTAACTCTAACATTTGTGAGAGTTTGGTCTCCCCTCTTCTATTTTATTTTTAAATAGGGGTAAAAATACTTTTTACTTCTATTTAAAAATAAAATAAGGAGATCAAATCATGAATCTTTTGATTATGGGCTTACCTGGTGCAGGTAAGGGAACTCAAGCAGCAAAAATCGTAGAACAATTCCATGTTGCACATATCTCAACTGGTGATATGTTCCGCGCTGCAATGGCAAATCAAACTGAAATGGGTGTTCTTGCTAAGTCATACATTGACAAGGGTGAATTGGTTCCTGACGAAGTTACAAATGGAATCGTAAAAGAACGTCTTTCACAAGATGATATTAAAGAAACAGGATTCTTGTTGGATGGTTACCCACGTACAATCGAACAAGCTCATGCCTTGGACAAAACATTGGCTGAACTTGGCATCGAACTAGAAGGGGTTATCAACATCGAAGTGAATCCAGACAGCCTCTTGGAACGTTTGAGTGGTCGTATCATCCACCGCGTAACTGGAGAAACTTTCCATAAGGTCTTTAACCCACCAGTTGACTATAAAGAAGAAGATTACTACCAACGTGAAGATGATAAGCCTGAGACAGTAAAACGTCGTTTGGATGTGAATATTGCTCAAGGAGAACCAATCATTGCTCACTACCGTGCCAAAGGTTTGGTTCATGACATCGAAGGTAATCAAGATATCAATGATGTCTTCTCAGATATCGAAAAAGTATTGACAAATTTGAAATAAAGCGTTTTTCACACTTGCAAAAATCCGCTACAAATGTTATACTGAGATAGTCTGACTTATAATTGTTGTCTCTGTGTCTAGAGGCATCGAATCGAAATTTATGGAGGTGCTTTTGCGTGGCAAAAGACGATGTGATTGAAGTTGAAGGCAAAGTAGTTGATACAATGCCGAATGCAATGTTTACGGTTGAACTTGAAAATGGACATCAGATTTTAGCAACAGTTTCTGGTAAAATTCGTAAAAACTATATTCGTATTTTAGCGGGAGATCGTGTTACTGTCGAAATGAGTCCATATGACTTGACACGTGGACGTATCACTTACCGCTTTAAATAATCGAAAAACTTGGAGGGATAAGAAATGAAAGTAAGACCATCGGTCAAACCAATTTGCGAATACTGTAAAGTTATTCGTCGTAATGGTCGTGTTATGGTAATTTGCCCAGCAAATCCAAAACACAAACAACGTCAAGGATAAGATAGAAAGGAGAAAACATGGCTCGTATTGCTGGAGTTGACATTCCAAATGACAAACGCGTAGTAATCTCATTGACTTATGTTTATGGTATCGGACTTGCAACATCTAAGAAAATTTTGGCTGCTGCTGGAATCTCAGAAGATGTTCGTGTACGTGATCTTACATCAGATCAAGAAGATGCTATCCGTCGTGAAGTGGATGCAATCAAAGTTGAAGGTGACCTTCGTCGTGAAGTAAACTTGAACATCAAACGTTTGATGGAAATCGGTTCATACCGTGGTATCCGTCACCGTCGTGGACTTCCTGTCCGTGGACAAAACACTAAAAACAACGCTCGCACTCGTAAAGGTAAAGCTGTTGCGATTGCTGGTAAGAAAAAATAATATAGGAGGTAAAAGTCTTGGCTAAACCAACACGTAAACGTCGTGTGAAAAAGAATATCGAATCTGGTATTGCTCATATTCACGCTACATTTAATAACACTATTGTTATGATTACTGATGTGCATGGTAATGCAATTGCTTGGTCATCAGCTGGTGCTCTTGGTTTCAAAGGTTCTCGTAAATCTACACCATTCGCTGCTCAAATGGCTTCTGAAGCTGCTGCTAAATCTGCACAAGAACACGGTCTTAAATCAGTTGAAGTTACTGTAAAAGGTCCAGGTTCTGGTCGTGAGTCAGCTATTCGTGCGCTTGCTGCCGCTGGTCTTGAAGTAACAGCAATTCGTGATGTGACTCCAGTGCCACACAATGGTGCTCGTCCTCCAAAACGTCGCCGTGTATAATCATCGCATTACACTGCTTTTCGTTTAAGAGGGAGTAACTAAATGATCGAGTTTGAAAAACCAAATATAACAAAAATTGATGAAAATAAAGATTATGGCAAGTTTGTAATCGAACCACTTGAACGTGGCTACGGTACAACTCTTGGTAACTCTCTTCGTCGTGTACTTCTAGCTTCTCTACCAGGAGCAGCTGTGACATCTATCAATATTGATGGTGTGTTACATGAGTTTGACACAGTTCCAGGTGTTCGTGAAGACGTGATGCAAATCATTCTGAACATTAAAGGAATTGCAGTGAAATCGTACGTTGAAGACGAAAAAATCATCGAACTAGATGTTGAAGGTCCTGCTGAAGTAACAGCTGGTGACATTTTGACAGATAGCGATATTGAAATTGTAAATCCAGATCATTATCTCTTTACAATCGGTGAAGGTTCTTCTCTAAAAGCGACTATGACTGTTAACAGTGGTCGTGGATATGTACCTGCTGATGAAAATAAAAAGGATAATGCACCAGTTGGAACACTTGCTGTAGATTCTATTTATACACCAGTTACAAAAGTCAACTATCAAGTGGAACCTGCTCGTGTAGGTAGCAATGATGGATTTGATAAATTAACCCTTGAAATCTTGACAAATGGAACAATTATTCCAGAAGATGCTTTAGGGCTTTCAGCACGTATTTTGACAGAACATCTTGATTTGTTTACAAATCTTACTGAGATTGCTAAGTCAACTGAAGTGATGAAAGAAGCTGATACTGAATCTGACGACCGTATTTTGGATCGTACGATTGAGGAACTGGACTTGTCTGTGCGTTCATACAACTGTTTGAAACGTGCCGGTATCAATACTGTGCATGATTTGACAGAAAAATCTGAAGCAGAGATGATGAAAGTACGAAATCTTGGACGCAAGAGTTTGGAAGAAGTGAAACTCAAACTCATTGATTTGGGTCTTGGATTAAAAGATAAATAAAGGAGGAATACATGGCTTACCGTAAACTAGGACGCACTAGCTCACAACGTAAAGCAATGCTTCGCGATTTGACAACTGACCTTTTGATCAACGAATCAATCGTGACAACTGAAGCTCGTGCTAAAGAAATCCGTAAAACTGTTGAAAAAATGATTACTCTAGGTAAACGTGGTGATTTGCATGCACGTCGTCAAGCAGCTGCTTTCGTACGTAATGAAATCGCATCTGAAAACTATGATGAAGCAACTGATAAGTACACTTCTACTACAGCACTTCAAAAATTGTTCTCAGAAATTGCACCTCGTTATGCTGAACGTAACGGTGGATACACTCGTATCCTTAAAACTGAACCACGTCGTGGTGATGCAGCGCCAATGGCGATCATCGAATTAGTATAAAATCATCAATTTTGTTGAGTGTTATGATGATGGAGTCTTGTGCTCTTAGTCTAGCTCTGGTCTACCGCTAGGATTTCGGTCCTAGCGGGAACACTCATCATAAGTTGGGATAGTAGACGCTTGTTTACGAAATTGTTTTTTTCTTAAGAACAACTTCGTAAGCAGGCGTTTTTGAGTATTTTCATTAGAATTATGCTATACTATTTGAAAAGAATCCTGTTTAATGTTCAGGTTTCCTATTAAAAGAAGAATTGGAGTTTACTTATGAAAGCGATTATAACTGTTGTTGGTAAAGATAAATCTGGAATTGTTGCAGGTGTTTCTGGTAAAATTGCAGAATTGGGTTTGAATATTGATGATATCTCTCAAACCGTCTTGGATGAATATTTCACGATGATGGCTGTCGTCTCTAGTGATGAAAAGCAAGATTTTACCTATCTTCGTAATGAATTTGAAGCCTTTGGACAAACTTTGAATGTAAAAATCAATATTCAGAGTGCAGCGATTTTCGAAGCTATGTATAATATCTAGGAGGTGCACATGGATATTAGACAAGTTACGGAAACTATCGCCATGATTGAGGAGCAAAACTTCGATATCAGAACTATTACCATGGGGATTTCCCTATTGGACTGTATCGATCCAGATATCAATCGTGCTGCGGAAAAAATTTATCAAAAGATTACGAGCAAGGCAGCTAATTTAGTGGCTGTTGGTGATGAAATTGCGGCTGAGTTGGGAATCCCTATCGTTAATAAGCGTGTATCGGTGACTCCTATTTCTCTGATTGGAGCAGCGACAGATGCGACGGACTACGTGGTTCTGGCAAAAGCGCTTGATAAGGCTGCGAAAGAGATTGGAGTGGACTTTATTGGTGGTTTCTCTGCCTTGGTACAAAAGGGGTACCAAAAGGGAGATGAGATTCTCATCAATTCTATTCCTCGTGCTTTGGCTGAAACGGACAAGGTCTGTTCTTCAGTCAATATCGGCTCAACCAAGTCTGGTATTAATATGACGGCTGTGGCAGATATGGGACGTGTTATCAAGGAAACGGCTAATCTATCAGATATGGGAGCGGCCAAGTTGGTTGTATTCGCTAATGCTGTTGAGGACAATCCATTTATGGCGGGTGCCTTCCATGGTGTTGGGGAGGCAGATGTTATCATCAATGTCGGAGTTTCTGGTCCTGGTGTGGTGAAACGTGCCTTGGAAAAAGTTCGTGGAGAGAGCTTTGACGTAGTAGCAGAAACAGTTAAGAAAACTGCCTTTAAAATCACTCGTATCGGTCAATTGGTTGGTCAAATGGCAAGTGAGAGACTGGGTGTGGAGTTTGGTATTGTGGACTTGAGTTTGGCGCCAACTCCTGCGGTTGGAGATTCTGTTGCACGTGTCCTTGAAGAAATGGGGCTAGAAACAGTTGGTACGCATGGGACGACGGCTGCCTTGGCACTCTTGAACGACCAAGTTAAGAAGGGTGGAGTGATGGCCTGCAACCAAGTCGGTGGTTTGTCTGGTGCCTTTATCCCTGTTTCTGAGGATGAGGGGATGATTGCTGCAGTGCAAAATGGCTCTCTTAATTTGGAAAAACTAGAAGCTATGACGGCTATCTGTTCCGTTGGTTTGGATATGATTGCCATTCCGGAGGATACACCTACTGAAACCATTGCGGCTATGATTGCAGATGAAGCTGCAATTGGTGTTATTAACATGAAGACAACGGCTGTTCGTATCATTCCAAAAGGAAAAGAAGGCGATATGATTGAATTTGGTGGCCTATTAGGTACGGCTCCAGTAATGAAAGTCAATGGGGCTTCGTCTGTCGATTTCATCTCTCGTGGAGGACAAATCCCAGCACCAATTCATAGTTTTAAAAATTAAGAAAATAGGAGAAATTTTAAGTTCTATTTAAGGTTAGGTGTGTATACTATAATCATTAAATAAAGACCTCCTAATATTATTTGAAACAGATAACTCTGATTTAGTTTGAATTTGATTTTCATCTAATATCTTTATTTAATAGAACTCCTAAACTTTTTCATAATAATCTCCTGCAAAAGTCGCCTGTATGGGTGGCTTTTGTTTTATCATCCATGATATAATAGAAGCAAACGGAGGACGGAAAATGGTAAAAGTACGATTGTATTTGGTACGTCATGGCAAGACTATGTTTAACACGATTGGTCGCGCGCAAGGTTGGAGCGATACTCCCTTAACAGCTGAAGGTGAGAGAGGGATTCAAGAATTAGGAATCGGCTTGAGAGAATCTGGTCTACAGTTTGAGCGCGCTTATTCGAGTGATTCTGGTCGCACCATTCAGACAATGGGAATCATCCTTGATGAACTTGGCTTGCAGGGGAAAATCCCTTATCGCATGGACAAGCGTATCAGAGAATGGTGTTTTGGTAGTTTTGATGGAGCCTACGATGGTGATCTTTTCATGGGCATTATTCCTCGTATCTTTAATGTGGACCACGTTCACCAATTATCATATGCTGAACTGGCTGAGGGCTTGGTAGAGGTCGATACAGCTGGTTGGGCTGAGGGCTGGGAAAAACTCAGTGGTCGAATCAAGGAAGGTTTTGAAGCAATTGCTAAAGAAATCGAAGAGCAAGGTGGGGGGAATGCCCTTGTCGTCAGCCACGGAATGACCATTGGAACCATTGTTTATCTGATTAATGGCATGCATCCGCATGGTCTAGATAATGGGAGCGTGACGATCCTTGAATATGAGGACGGCCAGTTTAGCGTAGAAGTTGTCGGCGACCGTAGTTACCGAGAACTAGGACGTGAGAAGATGCTAGAGAAAAATAATTGATAGAAGTTAGCTCCAAATAGGGGCTAATTTTTTATACTGTTACATAAGCTGGATTCGCGATTCAGTCTTTCTTTTTATACAAGCCCAAAAGAACATTTCTCATCTTTCAAATTCCCTCAAAAATGGTATAATAGTAACATCACAAAATTGGAGAGAGACCATGAGTTTTTACAATCATAAAGAAATTGAGCCTAAGTGGCAGGGATACTGGGCAGAACATCATACATTTAAGACAGGAACTGATGCATCAAAACCTAAGTTTTATGCTCTTGACATGTTCCCTTATCCGTCTGGAGCGGGTCTACACGTAGGTCACCCAGAAGGTTATACAGCAACCGATATCCTCAGCCGTTACAAACGTGCGCAAGGATACAATGTCCTTCACCCAATGGGCTGGGATGCTTTTGGTTTGCCTGCAGAGCAATACGCTATGGATACTGGTAATGACCCAGCGGAATTTACGGCTGAAAACATTGCTAACTTCAAACGCCAAATTAATGCGCTTGGATTTTCTTATGACTGGGATCGTGAAGTCAATACAACAGATCCAAACTACTACAAGTGGACGCAATGGATTTTCACTAAGCTTTACGAAAAAGGCTTGGCCTATGAAGCGGAAGTGCCAGTAAACTGGGTTGAGGAACTCGGAACAGCCATCGCTAACGAAGAGGTTCTTCCTGACGGAACATCTGAGCGTGGAGGCTATCCAGTTGTCCGCAAACCAATGCGCCAATGGATGCTCGAAATCACGGCTTACGCAGAGCGCTTGCTCAATGACTTAGATGAACTAGATTGGCCAGAGTCTATCAAGGACATGCAACGCAACTGGATTGGGAAGTCAACTGGTGCTAATGTAACTTTTAAAGTTGAGGGAACAGACAAGGAATTCACAGTCTTTACCACTCGTCCGGACACCCTTTTCGGTGCGACTTTCACTGTCTTGGCTCCTGAGCATGACTTGGTTGACGCTATCACAAATTCAGAGCAAGCAGAAGCTGTAGCAGACTATAAACATCAAGCCAGCCTCAAGTCAGACTTGGCTCGTACAGACCTTGCCAAAGAAAAAACTGGTGTTTGGACTGGTGCTTATGCCATCAACCCTGTCAATGGTAAAGAGATTCCAATCTGGATTGCGGATTATGTTCTTGCTAGTTACGGTACAGGTGCCGTTATGGCTGTGCCAGCCCATGACCAACGTGACTGGGAATTTGCTAAACAATTTGATCTTCCAATTGTAGAAGTGCTTGAAGGTGGAAATGTAGCAGAAGCTGCCTATACAGAAGATGGCCTCCACGTTAATTCAGACTTCCTAGATGGTCTCAACAAAGAAGACGCTATTGCCAAGATTGTGGCTTGGTTGGAAGAAAAAGGCTGTGGACAAGAGAAGGTTACCTACCGTCTCCGCGACTGGCTCTTTAGCCGTCAACGTTACTGGGGTGAGCCAATTCCTATCATTCATTGGGAAGATGGGACTTCAACAGCTGTTCCTGAAAGTGAATTGCCACTTGTCTTGCCTGTAACCAAGGATATCCGTCCTTCAGGTACTGGTGAAAGTCCACTAGCTAACTTGACAGATTGGCTTGAAGTGACTCGTGCAGATGGTGTCAAAGGTCGTCGTGAAACCAACACCATGCCACAATGGGCTGGTTCAAGTTGGTATTACCTCCGCTATATTGATCCACACAATACTGAGAAATTGGCTGATGAGGACCTTCTCAAACAATGGTTGCCAGTAGATATCTACGTGGGTGGTGCAGAGCATGCTGTTCTTCACTTGCTTTACGCACGTTTCTGGCATAAATTCCTCTATGACCTGGGTGTTGTTCCGACTAAGGAACCATTCCAAAAACTCTTTAACCAAGGAATGATTTTGGGAACAAGCTACCGTGACCACCGTGGCGCTCTTGTGGCAACCGATAAGGTTGAAAAACGTGACGGTTCTTTCTTCCATGTGGAAACAGGTGAAGAGTTGGAGCAAGCGCCTGCCAAGATGTCTAAGTCGCTTAAGAACGTTGTCAACCCAGATGATGTGGTGGAACAATACGGTGCTGATACCCTTCGTGTCTATGAAATGTTCATGGGGCCACTTGATGCTTCAATCGCTTGGTCAGAAGAAGGTCTGGAAGGAAGCCGAAAATTCCTTGACCGTGTTTACCGTTTGATTACAAGCAAGGAAATTGTTGCGGGAAACAATGGTGCTCTTGACAAGGTCTACAATGAAACAGTCAAAGCTGTCACTGAGCAAATTGAATCATTGAAATTCAACACAGCTATTGCCCAACTTATGGTCTTTGTCAACGCTGCCAACAAGGAAGACAAACTTTATGTAGACTACGCCAAAGGCTTCGTTCAGTTGATTGCACCATTTGCACCTCACTTGGCAGAAGAACTCTGGCAAACAGTTGCAGCAACAGGAGAATCTATCTCTTATGTAGCTTGGCCAACTTGGGATGAAAGCAAATTAGTTGAAGACGAAATCGAAATCGTTGTCCAAATCAAAGGAAAAGTTCGCGCTAAACTCATGGTTGCTAAAGACCTATCACGCGAAGAATTACAAGAAATTGCTCTCGCTGATGAAAAAGTCAAAGCGGAAATTGACGGTAAGGAAATCGTGAAAGTGATTGCGGTACCTAATAAACTCGTTAATATCGTTGTGAAATAAGAAATGAATCCTTCAGAGTAGAATCTGGAGGATTTTTTATTTGACAGGAAGTTTCTGTTTTGTTAATATAATTAACAAAGAAAAGAGAGATTATGGATAAAAAAGAATTTATTGCATTTAATAATCGTTTCAATAGATTTATTTTAGCGTTTGACCAGTTAAAAAAAAATCAACATAAAAGTGGTGTTGACAAATCCATTACGTTGAATGAGGTACATTTGATTGTTGTGATTGGGAAAAATCAGCCCTTAAATCTAGTAAAATTATCTGAATTATTAGAAGTTTCAAGAAGTGCAATAACTCAAAGTGTTAGGAGATTGATTCAAAAAAATTTAGTTGTTTTTGATTTTGATCCGAATAATGGGAAAAATAAATATTTGAGATTATCTGAAAAAGGCATCGAAATTTTTAAAATCCATAAGGAGCAACAAGAATATATTGAAAAATCAATCTTTTCAGTTTTAAACAACTATAGCGAGGTGGAACTTAAAACAGTTGTGAAATTGATGGATGATATTGAAAAGGTGTGGGGAGAATTACCGTGGTAAAAGTCACGGTAAATTTCAAATATAATTGTTAAGCAAATTAACAAAAAGGAGAAGATATGACTGTAAACATAGAACTGATTTCACAAACAGATTTAGCGGATGAATCTTTTTATATTGCTATTAATGGTTTAGAACCAAGGGCAATGTATTGTGTAGAAATGTACCTGTCTGATTATTACTGTATAAATGCTCCCTTGCTTTTAGATCATGATGTTATATGGAAATCAACCGCAATTTTTTTATCCAATCAGGACGGTATGATTGATACCTCTCAGACAGCATCTATTTCGGGATCTTATAAAGGGGTTTCAGAAATGGGATTATTCTTTAATGCGAAACCGTTGAAGAATAGGAAAAGGAGATTACCGAGTTCTCTTGATAGAATTCCATTGCGAGATTGTTTTGGTGTTGAAATTAAAATCAGGCTGGGGAAAGATGTGGTCGCGGAGCAAAGTTTTGTAAGGCGTTATATGAATCTGGGAGTAAGATATCAAGATATCTATGACAAGCATTTTCAAGGTCGATTATTTTATGATGAAAAGTTAAGAAGGGCGCCAGCCGTGATTATTGTTAGCGGTAGTGAGGGAAGAATTGAAAAAGCTCAGAATATTGCCCAACTTTTATCTTCTAGAGGCTATATTTGCCTTGCAATAGCTTATTTTGGTTTAGAGGGATTACCCCAAAATTTAGAACGAATTCCGATAGAATGTCTGGAAGAGGCGAAAAATTTTCTATATCATCATCCTCAAGTTGATAATACAAAAATAGGAATATATGGTCGCTCTAAGGGAGCAGAGCTTGTTCTGGCTGGACAAAGTATTTTGGATGATGTGCAATGTTTAGTACTCAATTCTCCCTCAAATGTAATATTTGAGGGAATAAAGGGAAAACTCAATTCTAATTCATCTTCTTGGACATATTTAGAAAAGGAACTTCCTTATCAAAAATTTCAGTTAGGAGATTATTTGTTAAACAAGTTTTTTGGAAAACATATTCCTGAAGATAGTAGGGCTCAGATTGATGTGAGTAAAGTTTCCTCTCCTTTATTATTACTAGGAAGCGATGTTGATGAAATATGGAATGCATCATCCGCGATAGATGATATCATTTCACATTATAAAGGGGAATCCATTTTGTTTAAAAAATACCATGAAACAGGGCATATGTTGACGGTTGCTTATCAACCGAATCATCGTTATCGAAAAGATTGGCGCTTATTAATGAAAGAAAGTGTAGACTCTTGGCTTGTTACGATAAATTTTTTTGATACACATCTGAAGAATTTGTAGATAGTGCTGAACCGTACTATAATGGTCCCCACTAAGATAAAAATATAGTTCTGGTTGGTAGTCCAGTCTACAAAAGCAAACACTAAAACAAGAGAAATTTGAACACAGACAGCAAAAAATAGAGAGAAGCACAAGGGCATTAACTCACTCGTTTCCATATTTGATTATTCCTCCATAAAGTGGATGGATGATTTTTATAAGAGGAGTTTGCATTATTGAATAGAAAACCAAGTGTTTCCTAAAATTTTCATTGAGATATGTTATACTATATTCAATAAGTGAACAAGGAGAATGTTATGCCAGTAAACGAATATGGTCAGATAATTGGGGAGTCAATGGAAGGTTATACACCCGGTGCACTGCCTTCTATTGATTTCTTAGAAGGGCGTTATGCTAGGATAGAGGCTCTATCGGTAGAAAAGCATGCGAAAGATTTGCTAGCTGTTTATGGTCCGGATACTCCTCGGGAGATGTGGACCTACCTCTTTCAGGAGCCAGTATCAGACATGGAGGAACTAGTCAGCCTTTTAAATCAGATGTTGGCTCGTAAGGACCGTTTTTACTATGCAATCATAGACAGGTCAACTGGTAAGGTTTTGGGAACTTTTTCTCTCATGCGCATTGACCAGAATAACCGAGCAATAGAAGTGGGAGCTGTCACTTTTTCTCCAGAACTCAGGGGGACACGTATAGGGACAGAAGCCCAGTATCTACTGGCTCGCTATGTCTTTGAAGAGCTTAACTATCGTCGCTATGAGTGGAAATGCGATGCTCTTAACCTGCCATCAAGACGAGCTGCGGAGCGTTTGGGATTTGTATACGAAGGAACCTTCCGTCAGGCAGTCATTTATAAGGGGCGTACGAGGGATACGGATTGGTTGTCTATGATTGATAAGGACTGGCCTAAAGTCAAATCTCGTTTGGAAGCATGGTTGGATCCTGAAAATTTTGACCAAAATGGACGACAGTACAAGAGTTTGAGAGAACTCTAAGAGGTATTGAGATGATTACAATTAAAAAGCAAGAAATTGTCAAGCTAGAGGATGTTTTGCATCTCTATCAGGCTGTCGGTTGGACAAATTATACAAATCAACCTCAGATGCTGGAGCAGGCCTTATCTCATTCATTAGCGATTTATGTGGCACTTGATTGCGATGCTGTGGTGGGCTTGATTCGTTTGGTTGGAGATGGATTCTCATCAGTACTGGTTCAGGATTTAATCGTTTTACCAATCTATCAGCGTCAAGGGATTGGTAGTGTCTTGATGAAAGAGGCTTTAGAGGATTTTAAAGAGGCTTATCAAGTCCAGTTAGCGACAGAACAGACAGAAAAAAACGTGGGATTTTATCGTTCTATGGGGTTTGAAACTTTATCCACCTATGATTGTACAGGAATGATTTGGGTAAACAGAGAAAAATAACAAAACTTGTTTTTCTTAAGCAAAGTTTAAGGCTGGTCTAGTATCATATAGTCATTAAATAAAGACCTCCTAACTTTATTTAATGAAATCCTAAAACTTTTTTTCATCATAATCTCCTAATGAAGTCACCCAATCAGGTGACTTTTTTTCGTGGTGAGGTGATGGTGATAGAAATTTTTTGCAAAATAGTAAAATTTGAGAAAAGTTAAGCTAGTTTTAAGCTTCGTCTTGTATCATATAGTTATTAAATAAAGACCTCCTAACTTTATTTAATAAAATCCTAAACTTTTCTTTTTCATAATAATCTCCCTTAACTCCACCCAATCAGGTGGAGTTTTTTGGCTCTATTTCAGGATTTTGGGGAGTTTTATAAACATCATTTTCCGATATTTTCAGGTATTTTTCGGATTTTGGTCGGGGAATTGGCGGGGACTTTTTTAGCAAATATGACTAAGAAATAGGCTTGCTGTTACTTCAGCTACTTCAAACTCAATTTGATTGTAAGTGATTGTTAATTGAAGGACTGGAACTGCTGTAATAATGATTTTGCTTGTCCAGTAGTGGCGTATTAAATGAGGAGTGACATGTAAGATTGTCTCTTCGTTTACTAAATCAAAATTTCTATGAAATTGATAGAATCCCTAACTTTCTCTTAATCTTGACCGTTTTGTTGTAAAGCGGTTAAAGCTTGAGAAGCTGAGGATGTAAAGTTTTGACAAATTTTGTGAACTGTGGGATAATGGAGAGGAATTAAGGATTAGTTCTATATCATGGACTAGAAAAGACCCCAAGCTAACTTCCACATTAAGCTTGGGGTCTTTTTGACACTATCTATCTTTGTTTAGCCATTTATCGACTAAGCGAAGAACGACACCGACCACAATTGGTTCGATGATAGTTTTAAGGATTAGTTCCATCATGGGCTATCTCACCTCCTTTCGCAGGCGGTGTAGAAGTGCCGTATAATATTATATCATAAAATACTATACTCTCTCAGTAGGATAGAGTGCTTTTGCATTTGGAAAGGAGGAAGTTATAGCTTATTTACTCCTTATCCCAGTAATTTTTTTAGCAGTAGGAGGAATTCTCATTCTTTTATGGAGACTCTTTCTTATTGCCAGTGGACTTTTCCTGATTGGTTTTGTCAGTTTTCTTATTTTCGTGGAGGGCTATGGAATATATTTGTTCTTTACAGAGACCGAACTTTATACGGAAGATTTAGCACAGAATGGATTATTTGGTTTTACGACTTTCTTTATCATCTTTAATCTTGCTTTGCTTGTCTTGGCAGGCTGGGCAGGGTATAAGTGGAAGATAAGATTAAAAAAATGGAGAAAACTCTAATGGTTCTTCTCCATTTTTTTATCTAATTGGTAATGTTGAAAATCGGAAGTGAAATGATACTTTCAAAGAATTCATTTTGGACACTAGCAAACGAAATAGAGCCCTGATGCAAATCAACAATTTGTTTTGAAATTTTTAGCCCAATTCCAGTCGTTCTAATTTTAGAAATATCAATGTTTTTAAAAGATAATTCATTAAGTTCAGCAATTTTTTCTGGTGAAGCTCCCTGTCCATTATCTTTGATTTCGACAATTACATTTGTATCTTTTTTGAATAAGTTGATTCTTATTGTGCAACCCTTTTCGTTATGTAAAACAGAGTTGTAGATGATATTATGGATAACTCTTGTGATTAAAAACTGCTCAATCATGATAGATTGATTAACAAGTGAATAATCGTAATCAAATTCAAATTCAAAATCATTCCAGATTTCTTGATTTAAAATATGGATGAGAATGTCTTTGAAGAAGGGGATAATTTTTGTTTCAGTCTGATTTAATTGAAGATGACCGGATGAAAGGCGAGCTACTATATTTAAGTCATTTAAAATATTTTGGATGTAATAGGATTCCGTCAATATTGGGCGAATATGTTTTTTAGACTGTGTATCTAGTTCAGAATCATTTAACAAGGACGCGTTAGAAATGATGACAGAAAGAGGTGTTTTGATATCGTGTGCAATTCCTGAAATCCATTGCTCTTTAAAGACTTCATTCTCTTTGAGTAGAGTATCGGTTTGATTAATTGCAGTTGTAAGATATTCTAGTTCGGATATAGAATTAATTGGATTTTTCAAACCATCTGGGAGGTTCTGAATAGCAGTTACAAGAGGCGCAATTTTACGATTGATATGCGTCACACCATAGTAGTAAAGAAAAGCGAAATAAAGGCAGTTGAAAAGCAATACTCCAAATGCTACTAGTGGAATTAGGCGAATACTATCTATATCTAAGTAATTATAACTATAACGAGCAATTTTATCTTTTGGAAAACCAACAACAATGATGTAGTCACCTTTTATCTGACTAAAAACAGGATAATCTGAAAGATAATAGCGAGAAAACTGTAAAATGTCCCCATAGTCAAATTGCGAAGGAACTTCTGTAGGTTTATACTGTTCGTACACTTGTTTTCCAGTCTGCTTATCCAATACCATGAGCCATAACTCTTGTTCTTTTAGACTAGAGATATCTTTTTTAGGTATGTGGACGTTATTTTTTGTGATGGTAATGTGTTCAGAAATTATTTTTACAGTCTCAGTAGCAGTTTGCTTTTCCCTAATGTAGAAAACAAAACTGGCAATTAGAATAATATTGGTAATAAAGATAATGATGGAAAAAAAGATAAATTTCTTTAGTGAATACCTTAAAATTTTGGTTTGGTTCATAATCATGATAACAATTTATATCCCAGCCCTTTAGCTGTCTTTAAATATTGAGGTTTTGAAGGATTTTCTTCTATTTTTTCTCGAATTTTCCGAATATGTACAGTCAAAGAGTTTTCATAACCAAAGCTATCCACTCCCCAAATCGTATCACAGAGAGATTCAGTTGAAACGATGTAATTTTTATTATCGTAAAGTTTTTTCAAAATCTTAATTTCAATTGGTGTAATAGAAATTTCTGCTCCATTCTTTTGTACTGTTGCATTCCGAAAACTTACCAAAGTCTGTCCAATCTGTATTGCTTCCTGTTCTGATTTATAGCTTCTCCTGAGCAGAGCCATAATACGATAGATAAGATTTTTTGGAATGAAGGGTTTTACGACATAATCATCACCACCAGCATTGAAACCAGCTACCTCATCTTCAGGATTATTTTTGGCAGTCAGAAAGAGGATAGGAGTATCGCCTTTTTGTCGGATATGTTTTGCTAATGTGTAGCCATCACCATCGGGGAGCATAATGTCCAAAAGGAAAAGGTCGAACTGTTCTGTTTCAATCATGTTCAAACTAGATTCTATATCATAGGCTGATGTTAGATTGGAAAATCCGTAGGCAATGAGAATATCTCTTATGGAAGAGTTTAAAATTTTATCGTCATCAATGATAAGGATGTGCTTATTCAGGAGTTGTTGTTCGAAATTCATAATCTTACCTCGCTTATCTATATTATACCATTTAAAAGAATGAAAAAAGCAAGATACTTTAATCTTAATGTAAAATTAAGGTTAGCTTAGTTTAAAATTAATCTAGCATGTCTATAATAAAGACATAACCTAGATAGAGATACTTTTCAAATAAATTTTAATCAGTGAGGTATTTCCAAATGGCTAAACAACAAATGAATCTCGATGAGATTGAAGTAATGAATTCTCTTCAAGAATGAACTCTTGAAGAACTTGATAACGTTCTTGGTGCTGGTAGTGGAATAATTCATTTTATTCAGACAAAACAATGGTAATAGTGAGTCACCAATTAGATATTGTGAATTATGTTGATTCTATCATTTTTGTTGATAAGAGTAGTAGAGATGTTATCAAAGATACTCATGATAATTTGATTTATAGAAATCAAAATTATAGAAAATTATTTGGTTTAAAGGAGGAAGTTCATAATGATTAGTAATGTTTTACAGATAAAAAACTTACAAAAGGCATTTAAGGACACTCAGGTAGTTAACCTTAGTTCCTTATCAGTTCAACAAGGGGAGATTTATGGTTTTCTAGGTCCAAATGGAGCTGGTAAAACAACCACAATGAAGATGATTTTGTCTTTGATTTCTCGTACAGCTGGGGAGATTGAAGTGTTCGGTCAATCTATAGGTACGGACAAGCAGTATCTTAATCAAATTGGCTCTATGATTGAAGAACCGTCTTATTATCCTAATTTGACAGGCTATGAAAATCTCTTGGTCTTCCAAAAAATCCTTGGATTTGATCAGAAAAATATTCAGGAAACCTTGAAAATTGTGGGGTTAGATCAACCTAAAAACAAGAAAAAATTGGTTAAAGATTATTCTTTGGGTATGAAACAGCGCTTGGCTTTAGCCTTTGCCTTAGTCAAGAAACCGCGTTTGTTGATACTGGATGAGCCAACAAATGGGCTAGACCCAGCAGGGATTCATGAAATTCGGGAACTGATTATCAAGTTGGCAAAGGAACAGGGCATTACTGTCTTCATCTCTACCCATATCCTTTCTGAAGTAGAGCATATAGCTGACCGTGTGGGGATTATCAATCATGGTCAACTGGTTTACGAGGGAGAAATTCGTAAAATTCAGTCCAATAAATGGCTGGAAGTGCGTGGGGATTTTAGAGGTCGACGTGAAGCCATTAGCCAAGTGTTATTTGGTTATCCGTGCAAGATGTTGGAGATACAAGAGGATAAACTCAAGCTGACTAACCTTGCCGATCAGCAGATTTCTAGTTTGTTACGAGATTTAATAGTCGAGAAAGTTCCAATTTATGAAGTGAAGCAAGAACAAGAAACCTTGGAATCTATCTTCCTCAACTTAACCAAGGAGTGAGTCTTATGTTGAATAATTTGTCTATTGAATTGCTCAAGGCAAAACGAACCAAATCCTTCCTCATTAGCATACTAGTTATGGGAGTCGGATTTGCTTGGGCAATTGCAGCCGCTACACGCTACCTAAGTAATCCAGACATGCACCAGATTAGCCTAATTTTCTATATGATAAAAGAAGTAAATGGCTTGATTCTCCCTATTGTGATTGCTCTCTTTGTATCGCGGATTGTCAAGAACGAGAAGGAGGGCAACACTTTCAAACTGCTTTTGGCAAATGGTGAAAATGTACGGCATATCTTTCTGAGTAAGCTTGGACTGACCATGTTCATTTTGACCTTTCTCGCTTTTTTGGAGGGAGTAGTAGCCCAGTTGATTGCAATCTTATCAGGTCTAGAAATGCCTGTTAGCCTAATCCTCTGGCAAATCGTCATTTTCTTGCTAGCCTCTTTTGTCTTAACCTGTCTGTTTTTGACTTTGCAGTTTTTACTGAAGAAGCAGGCATTGATACTGGCATTAGGGATTTTCGGAGGATTTCTTGGAGTTGGATTTGGTCATGCACCAGCTTTTCTACAGCTGATTTTCCCTTTTGGTGGTATAGGATATCTGTCTCTGGTGGATTACCAGCAAGTCGCCAGTCAAGTGAGTTATGTTTTTGCGACAAACCTAGGATTTAAACTATTTACATATTTGCCAATAGCCCTAATCTATCTCTTCTTATCTCTCTATCTGGTTGAAAAGAAAGGAGGTAAGCTATGATGTCTTATCTATCAGTAGAATGGCGGAAAACTAAAAAATTTTCCATGTTGATGATTGGTATTTGCTTCTTAGCTTTTTGTAGCCTGATTGGTCTTGGGATTTACTTTGGTGCAGCTTATTCTATGGTTGAAGAAAGTGAAAAAGTGCCTGTTTTATGGGGACAATTGACCTTCTATTATAGCCAGCTTTTCTTTCCGATTTTGGTCAGCCTTTATGTAGCCATGATGTTAGGAAAAGAGTTTGATAGAAAAAATATTGAATTTCTCAGAGCTAATAATGTCAGTCTTGGGAAATTATTGTTGGCAAAAGAAATAGTAATTATCTTGTTTATTGCTGTTTTACAGTTGTTCTTGTTTGGTATTTTTTATGTCAGTACCCACCTAGCTCATTTAGAAATTTCTAATTTGTTCACCTACCTCAAGTGGGATTTATTGGGGATTTTTGGAACAATTAGTATGATGGCAGTACAGTTTTTTGTGACAGCTAAAACTCGTGTTTTCAGTAAATCTGTGGGAATTGGTGCTATTGGTACTTTCGTAGGATTTATGATGATTTTTGTATCAGATAAATTATCTTTAATCTATCCCTACTCCCAAGCTATGGTGGCAATGCGGTCACGGAATTTGATAGACTTTAATTTAGTGGAAATATTGCTGTTTATCATTGTAAATATTCTTCTGTGGGGGATTTTTCATATATTGAGTAATAAAGAATTGCATAAGTAATGCGAAGACTCTTCGGAGTCTTTTTCTTGTGATAAAAGCTCCAAGCTTTATCCGGTATGCTTGACCTAGTTTTTATAGAAAGAAGTTCAAATTATCAATTAGAAGAGGCTTTGGTACAGGGATTTCAAACACCTGAAGAATACCAAGCCTACAAGGAACTAAAGGAACATTATGAGGAAGTGACAGGCGGTTACAGCTTTTCCAAACGAGAACTCACTAGCCAATTGGAAATCACTCTTCAAAATCATAGAGACGAGGACTTTGAAGAACATGAAAAAGAGGAGTATTTGGACTTAGTTCAAAAGCTAGAGGAATTTGATTCCTCTCTTGCCACCCATTATCGTCAGTTGATTGCTTAGGAAGGAACAAGTCATGAATGATTTACTCCTTATCCCAGTAATTTTTTTAGCAGTAGGAGGAATTCTCATTCTTTTATGGAGACTCTTTCTTATTGCCAGTGGACTTTTCTTGATTGGTTTTGTCAGTTTCCTTATTTTCGTGGAGGTCTATGGAATTTATTTGTTCTTTACTGAACCGCCCCTTTATATGGAAGATTTATCCCAGAATGGTCTGATCAGTTTTACAGGATTTTATGTGGTCTTTAATCTAACCTTGCTTGTATGTGGTGTTTTGAAAATCATTAGTTGGACAAGAAGATTGAAAAGTAGCTGAGCAAGAGATTGTTCAGCTACTTTTTAATTGGGTACTATAAAAATTTTTCTCGAAAATAAAAAACTTGCACGATTTACTCATTACTTAGCCAATACTAGAGTTTATACTAGTTACTGTAAAGATGATCATCTAAAAGAAGGAAGTAGGCAACCTTATGGCTAAAAATACAAGTCGTCCAGAGATTGATTCTCTAAGTTTCGAGGTTGAAAACCAAGAACTTTCCGGTAAATCAGGTTCTGGTTGGTTTACAGCTGTTCAACTTACATTGGCGGGACGTTGTGGACGTTGGTTCACAGGCTCTTTCGAATGCACAACGAACAATGTGAAATGCGGATAGCCTAGATTTCGATACTCATCAATTTGAAAATGAAATTTTAAGTTAATATAAATTTGTAGAAATTAAACTGTTTTTAATGATTCTTTTACTTAAATTTTCATTTTCTTTGGAGAGTATAGAACTAGGTTTAAACCATAGTGAGTAGGAGTAGAAGAAAATGAGAAATCCAGTAATACAGACATTTAATTTATCAAAATCCTATGATGGAAAAATTGTCTTAGATAGGATAGATTTTACATTAAGACAGGGAGAAATCTATGGCTTACTAGGAAGAAATGGTACTGGAAAGACAACCTTTATCAAGGCTATTTTAGGCTTGACAGCTATGGATAGTGGTGAAGTGAATATTCTATCTGAAAAACTGTTAGGTGAATTTTCTAAGGATTTGCTATCTCAAATCGGTGTGGTATTGGACAGTGCTTCTTTTTATCCTAATTTAACGGGACCTGAAAATCTCTCTATTTTTGCAAGATTGAGAGGGATTTCGCTAAAACAGGTGGAGCAAGCTTTACAAGTAGTAGGATTAGATGGGGAAAATAAAAAACTATTCAAGCAGTATTCTCTGGGAATGAAGCAAAGGTTAGCAATTGCTAACGCTATTATGCACCAGCCGAAAATTCTGATATTAGATGAACCAACAAATGGTTTGGATCCTATTGGTATCCTTGAAATGCGCTGTTATCTAAAGGAACTCAGTACCAATCATGGCATTTCGATTTTAATATCCAGTCACATTATTTCAGAACTTGAAAAGCTTGTAGATAGAGTTGGGATACTGCATGATGCCCACCTTATGGCTGAAAAGACTATGCAGGAATTAATAGATGGTGCAGATAAAAGGAAAATCCACCTAATTGTTTCGGATGCTCCTCAAGCTAAGGAAGTGCTTTGCAGGATAAATCTGCAAGAACAGATTAGTATTCTTTCGGATATAGAACTTGAACTTCAGGGAGAATCACCTACTTTTGACATTGCAGTCATATCTAACTCCTTAAAAGATAACGGAATAGTTCTAAAAGAGTATTCTTATAAAAACAATGAAAGTTTAGAGGATTACTTTAAGCGGATAACAGGAGGTGAAGGAATTGCTTGATTTAGTGAAGATTGAATTTCTCAAACAAAGGCATCAAAAACTGAATTTTATCGTATATGGTGTTGTTTCCCTCTACCTAGCTCTCATCTGTTATTATGTAAATGATGCGATAGGCTTGTTTGACTCCTTTCCCTTTGTCTATAAATTTTCTTTGTCTTATTTAAACTTTTTGATTCTCCCTTTGTATTGTGTTTCCTATACAATACAGGCATTTGGTGTAGAATATCGCTATCGCATCATGAACAACTTGAAACTCGCTTCAGCAAATCTAATGAAGACATTCTGGGCTAAGATTTTGTATATAGAAATCAACGCTCTGTGTATCATGTTATTCACCTATATTTCGGTTTCCTTATTTGCACTACTATCTCGCTTTTCTTCGACAGTCAGTTTGTCTTTATTATTAAGATTCTTCTATCTTTGTATGAGTAGTGGTATCTTAATTCCCATGGGAGTATTTCCTTTAGTTGCTTTGGTCATGATAAAAGTCAGAGGCAAGGAGATAGTTGGAAATTTGGTCGGTGTCATGTATGTTTTAGTGTCATTTTTTTTAGCAAGGACGAGTCCAAATATCAGTCCAGTAACAAGCGCTAACAGTTTAATCTGGGAAGGAAACAGAGAAGGAGTGGTGCTTCAACAGCCAGCTATCTTATCGATTGTTGTACTAGGTTTATCTCTACTTGTTTTGTCTTTCTTGTCCATTAAATCTTGGTTAAGAAAGGTGGATGAATAAATGTTGATGCTAGAATTGACTAAACTAAGAAGGCGAAAGATACTGTATATGATTCCCTTTGTAGCCATCCTGCTCTTTTTGTTAGAGTTTATGATTGGTCATCAGATTTATCAAGGGCATTCGTACGGTAGTGTGAATGGCTGGTATGTAGAAAATGGTTTCTTCTTTTTGAACTACTATTTCCTCCTCCCTTTTGCGAGCATGATTTTAGTGGATTTGATAAGAATAGAACAAGTGTCTAAAATGATTTCAAATCTCAGACTGATTCCTGTCGATTTGAAACGATTACTACAAGCGAAGTTTATGCTTGCTTTGTTGATTAATCTACTAGTCAGTGAATTCACTTTTTTGACTATGCTTGTCCTAGAGCTAATGGATGGTGTTTTTGCTTTCTCTAGTCTTGCAATGTTATCTTGGGGACTTGTTTATGGAGCAATTGCTTTTGCTTATACACTGTCTGCTGGTATTATTGTCCTCTTCTTAGGAAAATATCGGAAGGAACTTATCCTTGCCCTACCACTTGCCTTTTTATTGTCATTTGCAGGTTTGTTTGCTTTAACAACGGTTGTTGGGCGGTATTATCTGGCAAATTTACTACTAATCATCATGGAGGAATTCACGGTTTTAACAGTTTCTATATATGCCATTTGGTTGATTACCTTGGTGGCATGTCTCCTTTATTTGTTGGCAGATAAACGCATGATGAACATTATTTTTGCTTATAAATGACAAGCCGAGAATGTAAACCTTTGACAAAATGTGTGAACTGTGGGATAATGAAAGAGAATTAAGTATTGTGTCTATATCATAGGCTAGAAAAGACCCCAAGCTCACGTCCAAATAAGCTTGGGGTCTTTTTTGACACTATTTGTCCTTGTTTAGCCATTTATCGACTAGCCGAAGAACGACACCGACCACAATCGGTTCGATGATAGTTTTAAGGATTAGTTCCATCATGGGCTATCTCACCTCCTTTCGTAGGCGGTGTAGCAGTGCCGTAGAATGTTATACCACATAGGTGCTAAACTCTGGAGTCACCCAATCAGGTGGCTTTTTTGTTTGTGGCTTGGTTTTTTGATATAATAGAGCCATGAGTAGAATTTTAGATAATGAGATAATGGGGGACGAGGAGTTAGTAGAACGCACGCTCCGTCCTCAGTATTTACGTGAATATATTGGGCAGGATAAGGTCAAGGACCAGCTTCAAATCTTTATAGAAGCTGCCAAAATGCGGGATGAAGCGCTGGATCATGTGCTTTTATTTGGCCCTCCAGGCTTGGGAAAAACGACCATGGCTTTTGTTATTGCCAATGAACTAGGTGTCAATCTCAAGCAGACTTCGGGTCCAGTCATTGAAAAAGCCGGTGATTTGGTAGCGATTTTGAATGACTTAGAGCCTGGGGATGTTCTCTTTATTGATGAGATTCATCGTTTGCCAATGTCAGTGGAAGAGGTGCTTTATAGTGCCATGGAGGACTTCTACATTGATATCATGATTGGGGCTGGTGAAGGCAGTCGCAGTGTTCATTTGGAGTTGCCACCTTTCACTTTGATTGGTGCGACGACTCGGGCTGGTATGCTCTCAAATCCGCTACGGGCACGTTTTGGAATTACAGGTCACATGGAGTATTATGCCCATGCTGACTTGACGGAAATTGTTGAGCGGACGGCAGATATTTTTGAGATGGAAATCACTCATGAGGCAGCATCTGAATTAGCCCTACGTAGTCGTGGAACCCCTCGTATTGCCAATCGTCTCCTCAAACGCGTGCGCGATTTTGCCCAGATTATAGGGAATGGGGTTATCGATGATCTTATTACTGATAAGGCTTTGACTATGCTGGATGTTGACCATGAAGGTCTGGACTATGTGGACCAGAAAATCCTTCGCACCATGATTGAGATGTACGGTGGTGGTCCTGTTGGTCTAGGAACTCTTTCTGTTAACATAGCAGAAGAGCGTGAGACAGTTGAAGACATGTATGAGCCCTACTTGATTCAAAAAGGTTTTATCATGCGGACACGTTCTGGACGGGTGGCGACTGCTAAGGCATATGAGCATTTAGGGTATGAATATATTGAAAAATAAGGCTGAAATTTTAGACTCTTTCAGAGAAAATCCGGATATGATGGCTATTTTGACTATCATCCGAAACCTTGGTCTGAAAGATTCTTGGTTGGCAGCAGGTTCTGTCAGAAATTTTATCTGGAATCTCTTGTCAGAGAGACCAGCATTTGATCTTGAAACAGATGTAGATGTGATTTTCTTTGATCCGGATATTTCTTATGAGGAAACCTTGTTCCTAGAGAAAAAGTTGAGAGCGGATTTTCCTCAGTATCAGTGGGAATTGAAAAATCAGGTCTATATGCACCAGCACAGCCCTCATACTGCTCCCTATAGCAGCTCTTGTGATGCTATGAGTAAGTATCCAGAACGATGTACGGCTGTTGGACTGCGCTTGAATGAAAAATCCGTTTTGGAACTCTTTACTCCATACGGTTTGGAGGATATTTTGAATTTTCAAGTTCGTCCAACTCCTCATTTTTTAGAGAATCAAGACCGAATGGTTCTCTATCGAACACGTCTATCCAAGAAAAATTGGCAGGAGAAATGGAAAAATTTGATTTTTAAAAATACTTAAGGAAACTTTAAGCTAGGGAGTGTATACTAAGTCCATAAGTTAAGAAGACCTTAACTTAAACTCCTAAAACTTTTTCATAATAATCTCCCTATAAAATAGAGTCGCCCAATCAGGCGACTTATTTTTTTGAAAAATGGGCTTTGTGCCTGAGAATAATACTCAATGAAAATCAAAGAGCAAACTAGGAAGATAACCGCAGGTTGCTCAAAACACTGTTTTGAGGTTGCAGATAGAGCTGACGTGGTTTGAAGAGATTTTCGAAGAGTATAAATAGCTTAGTGATAGAAGAAAATAGGGAAATATGGTATAATGAAACGATAGATTTTTGAATAGGAATAAGATCATGTTTGGATTTTTTAAGAAAGATAGGGCTGTGGAAGTAGAGGTTCCGACACAGGTTCCTGCTCATATCGGCATCATCATGGATGGCAATGGCCGTTGGGCTAAAAAACGTATGCAACCGCGAGTTTTTGGACACAAGGCGGGCATGGAAGCATTGCAAACTGTGACCAAGGCAGCCAACAAACTAGGCGTTAAGGTTATTACGGTCTATGCTTTTTCTACAGAAAACTGGACCCGTCCAGATCAGGAAGTCAAGTTTATCATGAACTTGCCAGTAGAGTTTTATGATAATTATGTCCCGGAACTGCATGCGAATAATGTTAAGATTCAAATGATTGGGGAGACAGACCGCCTGCCTAAGCAAACCTTTGAAGCTCTGACCAAGGCTGAGGAATTAACTAAGAACAACACAGGATTAATTCTTAATTTTGCCCTCAACTATGGTGGACGTGCTGAGATTACACAGGCTCTTAAGTTGATTTCTCAGGATGTTTTAGATGCCAAAATCAACCCAGGTGACATCACAGAGGAATTGATTGGTAATTATCTTTTTACCCAGCATTTACCTAAGGACTTACGAGATCCAGACTTGATTATCCGTACTAGTGGAGAATTGCGTTTGAGCAATTTCCTTCCATGGCAGGGAGCCTACAGTGAGCTCTATTTTACGGATACCTTGTGGCCTGATTTTGACGAGGCGGCCTTGCAGGAAGCCATTCTTGCCTACAATCGTCGTCATCGTCGATTTGGAGGAGTTTAGGAGGAAATATGACACAGGATTTACAGAAAAGAACCTTGTTTGCAGGGATTGCCCTGGCTATTTTCCTACCAATTTTAATGATTGGGGGACTCTTGCTTCAGATAGCAATTGGAATCATAGCCATGCTAGCCATGCATGAACTTTTGAAGATGAGAGGTCTAGAGACCATGACAATGGAGGGCCTCTTGACCCTCTTTGCAACCTTTGCCTTGACCATTCCTTTGGAGAATTACCTGACTTTTTTGCCAGTTGATGGGAATGTGGTTGCTTATAGTGTATTGATTTCAATCATGTTAGGAACGACTGTTTTTAGCAAGTCTTATACGATTGAGGACGCTGTTTTTCCTCTTGCTATGAGTTTCTATGTAGGCTTTGGATTTAATGCTTTACTAGATGCTCGCGTTGCAGGTTTAGATAAGGCTCTCTTGGCCTTGTGTATTGTCTGGGCGACAGACAGTGGTGCCTATCTTGTTGGGATGAACTATGGTAAACGAAAATTAGCTCCGACAGTTTCTCCAAATAAAACCTTTGAAGGTGCCTTGGGTGGTATTTTAGGTGCTATTTTAGTAACTATCATCTTTATGATGTTTGACAGTACAGTTGCTCTTCCGTATGGAATTTACAAGATGTCAGTCTTTGCTATTTTCTTTAGCATTGCTGGACAATTTGGTGATTTACTAGAAAGTTCGATCAAGCGTCACTTTGGTGTCAAGGATTCTGGGAAATTTATCCCTGGACATGGTGGTGTTTTGGATCGTTTCGATAGTATGTTGCTTGTATTTCCAATCATGCACTTATTTGGACTCTTTTAATCAAAAGACGGAGGAAATACTATGCTCGGAATTTTAACCTTTATTCTGGTTTTCGGGATTATTGTGGTGGTGCACGAGTTTGGGCACTTCTACTTTGCCAAGAAATCAGGGATTCTAGTGCGTGAATTTGCCATTGGTATGGGACCAAAAATCTTTGCTCACATTGGCAGGGATGGAACGGCCTATACCATCCGAATTTTGCCTCTGGGTGGCTACGTTCGTATGGCCGGTTGGGGTGATGATACCACTGAAATTAAGACAGGAACTCCTGTCAGTTTGACGCTTACTGATGATGGTAAGGTTAAACGCATCAATCTCTCAGGTAAAAAATTGGACCAAACAGCTCTTCCTATGCAGGTGACCCAGTTTGATTTTGAAGACAAGCTCTTTATCAAAGGATTGGTTCTGGAAGAAGAAAAAACATTTGCAGTGGATCACGATGCAACGGTTGTGGAAGCAGATGGTACTGAAGTTCGGATTGCACCTTTAGATGTTCAATATCAAAATGCGACTATCTGGGGGAAACTCATTACTAATTTTGCAGGTCCTATGAATAACTTTATCTTAGGTATCGTTGTTTTCTGGATTTTAATCTTCATGCAGGGTGGAGTCAGAGATGTCGATACCAACCAGTTCCATATCTTGCCCCAAGGGGCCTTGGCTAAGGTAGGAGTACCAGAAACGGCACAGATTACCAAGATTGGTTCACATGAGGTTAGCAACTGGGAAAGTTTGATTCAGGCTGTGGAATCAGAAACCAAAGATAAGACGGCCCCGACCTTGGATGTAACTATTTTTGAAAATGGTAGTGACAAACAAGTCACTGTTACTCCGGAAGAAAGTCAAGGTCGTTACCTTCTAGGTGTTCAACCGGGGATTAAATCAGATTTTGTATCTATGTTTGTAGGTGGTTTTACAACTGCTGCTGACTCGGCCCTACGAATTCTATCAGATCTGAAAAATCTGATTTTCCAACCGGATTTGAACAAGCTAGGTGGACCTGTTGCCATCTTTAAGGCAAGTAGTGATGCTGCTAAAAATGGAATTGAGAATGTCTTGTACTTCTTGGCAGTGATTTCCATCAATATTGGGATTTTTAATCTTATTCCGATTCCAGCATTGGATGGTGGTAAGATTGTGCTCAATATCCTGGAAGCCATTCGCCGTAAACCATTAAAACAAGAAATTGAAACCTATGTCACCTTGGCCGGAGTGGTCATCATGGTTGTCTTGATGATTGCTGTGACCTGGAATGACATCATGCGACTCTTTTTTAGATAATCGAGGAATATTATGAAACAAAGTAAAATGCCTATCCCAACGCTTCGCGAAATGCCAAGCGATGCTCAAGTTATTAGCCATGCTCTTATGTTGCGAGCTGGTTATGTTCGCCAAGTCTCAGCAGGTGTTTATTCTTACTTACCACTTGCCAACCGTGTGATTGAAAAAGCCAAAAACATCATGCGCCAAGAATTTGATAAGATTGGTGCAGTTGAGATGTTGGCTCCTGCCCTTCTTAGTGCAGAATTGTGGCGCGAATCAGGTCGTTATGAAACTTATGGTGAAGACCTTTACAAGCTAAAAAACCGTGAAAAATCAGACTTTATCCTAGGTCCAACTCACGAAGAAACCTTTACAGCTATTGTTCGTGATTCTGTTAAGTCTTACAAGCAATTGCCACTCAACCTTTACCAAATCCAGCCTAAGTATCGTGATGAAAAACGCCCACGTAATGGACTTCTTCGTACACGTGAGTTCATCATGAAGGATGCTTACAGTTTCCACGCTAACTATGATAGCTTGGACAGTGTTTATGATGAGTATAAGGCTGCTTATGAGCGTATTTTTACTCGTAGTGGTTTAGACTTCAAGGCTATCATTGGTGACGGTGGAGCCATGGGTGGTAAGGACAGCCAAGAATTTATGGCCATTACACCTGCCCGTACAGACCTTGACCGCTGGGTTGTCTTGGATAAGTCAGTTGCTTCATTTGACGAAATTCCTGCAGAAGTGCAAGAAGAAATCAAGGCAGAATTGCTCAAATGGATGGTTTCTGGTGAAGATACCATTGCTTACTCAAGTGAGTCTAGCTATGCGGCTAACTTAGAAATGGCAACAAACGAGTACAAACCAAGCAACCGTGTTGTCGCTGAAGAAGAAGTGACTCGTGTTGCAACTCCAGATGTTAAATCAATTGATGAAGTTGCAGCCTTCCTCAATGTTCCAGAAGAACAAACAATTAAAACTCTCTTCTACATGGCAGATGGTGAGCTTGTTGCGGCCCTTCTAGTTGGAAATGATCAACTTAACGAAGTCAAGTTGAAAAACCACTTGGGAGCAGATTTCTTTGACGTTGCTAGTGAAGAAGAAGTGGCGAATCTTGTTCAAGCAGGATTTGGTTCACTTGGACCAGTTGGTTTGCCAGAGAATGTTAAAATTATTGCAGATCGTAAGGTGCAAGATGTTCGCAATGCAGTTGTCGGTGCTAACGAAGATGGCTACCACTTGACTGGTGTGAATCCAGGTCGTGATTTTACTGCAGAATATGTGGATATCCGTGAAGTTCGTGAGGGTGAAATTTCCCCAGACGGGCAAGGAGTCCTTAACTTTGCGCGTGGTATCGAAATTGGTCATATCTTTAAACTCGGCACTCGCTATTCAGCAAGCATGGGAGCAGATGTTTTGGATGAAAATGGCCGTGCTGTACCAATTATCATGGGATGTTACGGTATCGGTGTTAGCCGTCTCCTTTCAGCAGTGATGGAGCAACACGCTCGCCTCTTTGTTAACAAAACACCAAAAGGTGAATACCGTTATGCTTGGGGAATCAATTTCCCTAAAGAATTGGCACCATTTGATGTGCACTTGATTACTGTCAATGTCAAGGATGAAGAAGCACAGGCTTTAACAGAAAAGCTTGAAGCAAGCTTAATGGGAGCTGGTTACGAAGTCTTGACAGATGACCGTAACGAACGTGTTGGTGTTAAATTTAGCGACAGCGACTTGATTGGATTACCAATCCGTATCACTGTTGGGAAGAAAGCGGCCGATGGCATCGTAGAAGTTAAGATTAAAGCGACTGGTGATACTATCGAGGTTCATGCAGATAACGTGCTTGAAACGCTTGAAATTCTCAGCAAGAAATAAAAACTATAATCAGAAGAAAAACAAGGAAAAAATGTAACTAGTTTTTACCTTGTTTTTTCTGTATAATGGGAAAAATGACTAGATAAAGAGGTAAATGTATGCTAAGATTTCCAAAGGATTTTGTCTGGGGATCCTCTACTTCTGGGCCGCAGACAGAAGGACGTATAGCTGGTGACGGTAAGGGAGATAATCTCTGGGATTATTGGTACCAAGTGGAGCCAAATCGCTACTATAATGGGATTGGTCCAGATAAGACATCAACCTTTTATGAAAACTGGGAAAAGGATATCGACCTCTTGTTAGAAACTGGTCACACGGCTTTTCGTACTTCTATTCAGTGGTCACGGATTTTTCCACAAGGGCGTGGGGAAGTCAATCCTCAAGGTGTAGACTTTTACCGTAAGGTTTTTGAGGCTATTAAGGCCAAAGGGATTCGTCTTTTAGTCAATCTTTATCATTTTGATTTGCCTTTTGCCCTTCAAGAGGATGGTGATGGTTGGGAAAATAAGGCGACTGTCTCAGCCTATGAAGACTATTCTCGTTTTTGTTTTGAGACTTATGGAGATTTAGTGGATCAATGGATTACCTTTAACGAGCCCATCGTTCCTGTAGAATTTGGCTATTTTTACGATGCTCATTATCCACATAAGGTGGATGCAGAGGCAGCCGTTAAAGTAGCCTATCACACACAATTGGCTAGCAGTCGGGCGGTTAAGGCCTGTCATGAACTTTTGCCAGATTCCAAGATTGGGATTGTCTTAAACTTGACACCGGCTTATCCACGTAGCCAGCATCCTGCTGATGTTAAGGCTGCTCGTATTGCGGACCTTTTTCAGGCCCAATCTTTCTTAGATCCGTCTGTTTTGGGGACTTATCCACAGGAGTTGGTAGAAATCTTGCATGAATACGGTCTCTTGCCTGATGCTACAGAGGAGGAGTTGGAGCTCATTCGTGATAATACGGTGGACTTCCTTGGTGTCAACTACTATCAACCTTTACGTGTTATGGCTCCTCGATTTGCTAAGAATCCAGAGAGTCCTCTTTTGCCAGAACATTTTTACGAGCCTTATGTGATGCCTGGACGTAAAATCAATCCTCATCGTGGCTGGGAGATTTATGAGCAAGGGATTTATGACATTTCCCAAAATATCAAGGAAAATTATGGCAATATTGAGTGGATGTTGACAGAGAATGGTATGGGTGTTGAAGGGGAAGAAAAATTCCGTGAGAATGGAATGATTCAAGATGATTATCGTATTGATTTTGTAAAAGGTCATCTTCGTGAACTGCACCGTGCTATTGAAGATGGAGCTAACTGTAAAGGATACTTAATCTGGACCTTTATCGATTGCTGGTCATGGCTTAACAGCTATAAAAATCGCTATGGTTTAGTCGAATTAAACTTGGAAACGCAAGAACGTCGTCTGAAGAAATCAGGGCACTGGTTCAAGGAATTAAGAGATAATAATGGATTTTAAAAAAGACTCTGACCGATTATCCTAATTGGTCAGAGTCTTTTGCTTACAGGAGCGTAATTTGAACTATACCAATTTTTACTCTTGACAAGTGAAAGAAACAAGTATATACTGTTTTTGCTGATTCTATAAAAGAGGAATTAGACTATACCAATTTTAAGGAGAAAGCACAGCTGGTCTGTGTCGTATATACTATGTGTGGAATTGTTGGTGTTGTTGGGAACACAAATGCAACTGATATTTTGATTCAAGGGCTTGAAAAGCTCGAATACCGTGGCTATGATTCTGCGGGAATTTTTGTCCTAGGTGGTGCTGAAAACCATCTAGTCAAGGCGGTTGGTCGTATTGCAGAATTGTCTGCCAAGACAGCTGGTGTTGAGGGAACAACTGGTATCGGACATACTCGTTGGGCAACTCACGGGAAACCAACTGAGGACAATGCTCACCCACACCGCTCTGAGACAGAACGTTTTGTCTTGGTTCACAATGGGGTCATTGAGAACTATCTTGAAATAAAGGAAGAATACCTTGCAGGTCACCACTTCAAGGGGCAAACAGATACGGAAATCGCTGTTCACTTGATTGGAAAATTTGCGGAAGAAGATGGCTTGTCAGTTCTTGAAGCCTTCAAAAAAGCTCTTCATATCATCCGTGGTTCTTATGCCTTTGCCTTGGTTGACTCACAAGATCCTGAAGTCATCTACGTGGCTAAGAATAAATCACCACTTTTGATTGGTCTTGGGGAAAGCTATAACATGGTCTGCTCAGATGCTATGGCTATGATTCGTGAGACCAACCAATACATGGAAATTCATGACCAAGAGTTAGTAATCGTCAAGGCTGATAGCGTCGAAGTGCAAGACTATGATGGCAACAGTCGTGAACGTGCTAGCTATACTGCGGAACTTGACTTGTCTGATATCGGTAAGGGAACTTATCCTTACTACATGCTTAAGGAAATCGATGAGCAACCAACGGTTATGCGTAAACTAATCCAAGCCTACACAGATGAGGCTGGTCAAGTAGTAGTAGACCCAGCTATCATCCAGGCTGTTCAAGACGCAGACCGTATCTACATCCTTGCAGCTGGGACATCTTACCACGCAGGATTTGCTTCTAAGAAAATGTTGGAAGAATTGACAGATACACCAGTTGAACTTGGAATCTCATCTGAGTGGGGCTACGGTATGCCACTTCTCAGCAAGAAACCACTCTTCATCTTTATCAGCCAATCTGGTGAAACAGCGGATAGCCGTCAGGTTTTGGTTAAGGCTAATGAAATGGGAATCCCAAGCTTGACAGTGACAAACGTACCAGGCTCAACTCTTTCTCGTGAAGCTAACCATACTATGCTTCTTCATGCAGGTCCTGAAATTGCCGTGGCATCAACCAAGGCCTATACAGCACAAATTGCAGCCCTTGCCTTTCTTGCAAAAGCAGTAGGAGAAGCAAATGGCAATGCCAAAGCGCAAGCCTTTGACCTGGTTCATGAATTGTCAATCGTAGCTCAGTCTATCGAGTCAACTCTTTCAGAGAAAGAAAACATTGAAGCCAAGGTTCGTGAGCTTCTTGAAACAACTCGTAACGCCTTTTATATTGGGCGTGGTCAAGATTACTACGTAGCTATGGAAGCAAGTCTTAAGCTTAAAGAGATTTCTTACATCCAGTGTGAAGGCTTTGCGGCAGGAGAACTCAAGCATGGAACCATTGCCTTGATTGAAGAAGGAACGCCTGTTTTGGCCCTCTTGTCAGATCCAGTCCTTGCCAACCACACTCGTGGAAATATCCAAGAAGTGGCAGCCCGTGGTGCCAAGGTTCTCACTATTGCAGAAGAAAATGTTGCCAAAGATACAGACGACATCGTTCTTACGACCGTCCACCCTTACCTCTCACCAATTTCAATGGTCGTGCCAACGCAATTAGTCGCTTATTTTGCAACACTCCACCGTGGCCTTGATGTGGACAAACCACGTAATCTTGCTAAATCAGTAACGGTAGAATAAGCTAAAAAAGTCTAGTTATCTAGGCTTTTTCTTGTGAGCAAATGGGTTGCTTGTACTCAAGATTCGTGTTAGAATAATTTTTCAAAATGAAGGACCGGAATAGACAAGGAGAATCACTGTGGTAGAATTGGGAATTTCAACATTTGGAGAAACAACGGAGCTTGAAGGGACTGGGCAAACTTACAGTCATGCTGAACGCATTCGCCAGTTGCTGGCAGAGATTGAACTGGCTGACAAGGTTGGTTTGGATGTGTATGGGATTGGTGAGCACCATCGAGCGGATTTTGCGATATCTGCGCCAGAGATTGTTCTGGCAGCTGGGGCAGTCAATACCAAGAAGATTCGTTTGACCAGTGCAGTCAGCATTCTCTCAAGTATGGATCCGATTCGATTGTTCCAACAATATGCCACTATCGATGCTTTGTCAAATGGACGTGCGGAGATTATGGCCGGAAGGGGTTCTTTCACGGAATCTTTTCCCTTGTTTGGCTATGATTTGAAAGACTACGAAGCTCTTTTTGATGAGAAATTAGACTTGCTTCAATTAGTCAATGAAAAGATAAAACTAGATTGGCAAGGTCGATTGACCCAAACAATCTCTGGCAAAGAAGTTTATCCTCGTCCAGTTCAGGACAAATTGCCCTTGTGGATAGCGACAGGTGGTCATGTCGAATCAACTGTGAAGATTGCTCAGGCTGGTCTACCGATTGTTTATGCTATTATTGGTGGCAATCCGCGTTATTTTAAAAAGTTGATTCAGGCTTATCGTGAGATTGGAAGCGAAGCGGGTTATGCCAGTCAGGAACTAAAGGTTGGAGCTCATTCTTGGGGTTGGATTGCTGAAGATGGTGAGCAGGCTGTAAAAGATTATTTCCATCCGACTAAGCAAGTGGTGGATGCTATTTCCAAAGACCGTCCGCACTGGCAGGAATTGCGTTATGAGCAATATTTGGAGCAAGTTGGGCCAAATGGTGCTATGTTTGTGGGAAATCCAGATCAGGTGGCAGAAAAATTGATTCGCATGATTGAGGATTTAGGTTTGGACCGCTTTATGTTGCACCTACCTCTTGGTTCTATGCCTCATGAACAAGTCCTGAGAGCTATTGAACTTTTTGGAACGCAAGTGGCTCCAAAAGTACGGGCTTATTTTGCCATGAAAGAGACTAAATAAAAAATCCTAATCGAGTTTATTAGGACAATAAATCTTGTACAAAAATCAATCCCCCGAGCGTTAAGGCTTGGGGGATAGTTCTATAGGAGGGCTAGTTTAGTTCTCTTTTTTGTTTTTTAGCAAGAACCCGAGACCTAGAAGAGCAAGGAGACTAATTCCTGCAAGCAGGAGTTTGTGATCATTTTTGCTTCCTGTATTTGGTAGTTTAGCTTGTGAATCAGCTGTAGCTTGGTTAGGTTTATTTTCTGCATCAGCTACTTTTGTATCTGGTTTTGCAGAATCAGGTTTAGTTTGTGGAGCTGGAGTTTGCCGTTCCGGTTTGACTACTCGGTTTGACATATTGTCTTGGCTGTTATTTTGCCCTTGTTCTTGTTTTAAGCTAGAAAGGTCAAATTCTGGTTTTTCTTCCACAGCTGGGGCAACGATGGCACCGCCTTGAGAGATTCTAAGAACAGTAGCTGTAAGGGCGTTTAATTTCAAGCCTTTTTCAGTCCATTCGAGTCCTTTCGGGTTGGCAATTCCGACTGGTCCTGCTTGGTTTTCATCTGCCAAAACTTCAGCATTTCTGAGGTGGGCAAAGGCAGTTCCCAAGTTAAATTCGCGAGCCTTTTCATCCGCATTAACAAATACTGCGTAGATATCACCGTTTGGAGCAGTAATTTGGTAGCCAATTACTACATCCTCTTTTTCTACACCATTTTGACCTGGGACAGTGATGAGTTGGACACGGTCTTTGATATCCTGGAGACTCTTAAGTCGGAAGGCATCTGTAGATTGACGTAGGGCGATCAGACCTTTCATGTAGTCACGGCTCTTGACATTTTCAGGATATGCTTTTCCATCTGTAGCCTTAGTCCAGTCAAACTTGTTAATAGCATCACTCGAATCGTAAGAGTCATGGATGAAGTAAGGATAGTCAAATGGATTGCCATCCTTATCACGTAACAAGTGAGATTTGTTTGGTTGTTTGTCCTCTGCTACTGGAGTCTTGTAGGCTGGGTCACGAAATTGTTTGGTGCGACCATATTCCTGACCAGAGTGGATAAATGGAGTTCCTTGAGCTGTCAAGACCATGAGGTTTCCAAGTCGCAAACGACGGTGGATTTCAGCATAGTTCTCAGCCTTGCTTGGATCTTTTTTGATAGATTGGGCGATGATGTCAAAGAGGGTCAAGTTATCATGGGCTGCGATGTATTGGATGACATCTCCAGGACTATCTGCTTCAAAGTTGGTTGGTTGAGCAATGAGATTTTTGAAGATAGTGTTGATATCACGCTTGCCGCCTGTGATAAAGGCAGGTTGACCTTCGTTTGGATAACCAGACTTGAGGTTGTTACGGATGTCGTCTGAGAAGACAGCAACAGTATCGGTATGTTTCATCCAATCTTGGTCAGCAGCTTTAGTAGGCATATTTTCATCACCAGCATAGGTTCTCCAACCTTCACCCAGCATGATTAGATTTGGATTGAGGGCGCGTGCAGCCTTGTATGCTTCTTCGATAGAAGCTGCATCATGGTCTCCCATCATATCGAAGCGGAATCCATCTACTTTGTAGGTATCAACTAGATATTTGATAGAGTCAACTAGGAGTCGTTTGGTCATATGGTGGGTTGTCCCCAAGCGTCCACCACCAAAGCTAGTGCGAGGTGTACCATCAGCATCCATAAAGTGGTAGTAGTTTGGCTCTAAATCTTCAAAGATATCGACTTTAGCTGTATGGTTATACACTACATCCAGGATAGCTCCCATGCCACGTTTGTGGATCTCGTTGATGAGGTTTTTAAATTCTGCGATTCGTTTTTCTGGATTCTTAGGATCGCTTGAATACATACCAGTCAAGGAGAAGTAGTTTTGAGGGTCATATCCCCAGTTGTAGTTGCTGTTGCTTGAAGCATAGTCAGATAAGCGTTCGTGGTTCTTCAACTCATTGACAAAGTAGTAAGACAAGACTGGAAGGAGCTGGATGTGGGTTACACCCAAGTTTTTGAGGTAGTCTAGTTTTTCGATAAAGGCTTCAAAGGTACCAAATGGCTTAGTCAAATCTTTTGCGATGGCAGGATCTGAAGTGAAGTCACGCACATGAGCTTCATAGATGACAGCATCTTCGCGCGATTTGAAGTTGCGAATCTTACCATAAGTCAAGTCTTGAGGTCCTAGTTTAGCTGGATCTACAAAGGCAGCTTTAGCCACTTTATGGGCATCGTCAATCTTGGCATCGTCACTATTCCAAGCAGCGAGGGATTTAGCGTAAGGATCGAGTGCAAGAACAGTTTTACCTTGGCGCTCGATTTGGTAGTGGTAGTAGTAGCCAGTGTAATTGCTGATGCCGAGACCAGAGTTTTCATTCAGAGTTTGTTTCCAGGTTCCTTTTTCACCTTTTTCAAGAGCGACAGTTCCAACCACTTTTTCAGGGTTATTCTTGTCGTAGACAACAACAGAAACCTTATCAGCACTTGGTGACCATAGAGTTAAATCAACCTGTTTTCCTTCTTTTTTGAGGTCAGCTCCAAGTTTACCATCATAGCTGTAAGTCTCATCTTTAAGACGCCAGCTTGTTTTGGTAGTGAATTTGTCAGAGTTGTAGCTAACGGTATAAGGATGTTTTGTGTCAGAGAAATCTCCGCTGTAGGTCACTTTCTTACCAGCCTCATCGATTGTAACATCAGTGATAGTTACTTTGTTTCCTAAATGATTAGTGATGCTGGAGTGTTTGAGGATATCTTCTTTTTTAGCACCGACAAGTGTTGAAAAACTACTTTCAATGCTAGAAGTTCCTACATGTTGAGCTCCTGTCATGCGGATATCGTGCACATAGTAGGGGTTGGTGTAGATGGTTTCGTCATCATCTTTTAGGAAAATTTGGCTATGATTTTTCAAATCTGTGAACTTATAATCTTCTTTACGGATTTTCACATCGTCTCCTTGTTTGTTTCTGTCTAATAATAAAAATCCAAGATCTTTAGCTGCATCTTTGAGTGGGATATCAATATAGCGACCATATTTGCCTGTAGCCGTAAAGTCTGTTCCGTTAGGCCATTCACCACTACTTGGATTTTTCACATCTCCCCAGTACCAGAGAGATTTCTTGTCATAGTTGCCATCTGTACGGTAGTAGTTGACGCGAATAGTTCCTGCAGGTTGTGGCTCGTAAGAGAAAACCTTGTGATCTTGGTCCAACCAAGCCTCATTCATCTTTGGTGACAGTTTTTCTACCGATTTATCGCCGGTTAGATTTTTCCCAGCTGTATTATTGATGAGGAAGCTAATTTTCTTGGCTTGTTCTCCCTTTAATTTGACATCTAGGTAGTAGCCATAGTCATCTTTTTTGGCATCCTTAAAGGACAAGGCTCCGTTAGGCCAGTTTTCAGATGGTTTTTCAACATCGTCCCAAGTCCATAGTCCTTGAGCATCCTTGTTTTCTTCAGGAAGCTTTTTGACATGGATACGGAAGTAGTTGTCTTCTATTGGTTCTTCTGCCTTAGTTTCAGTCGTTACTGGACTCGTAGAAGTAGTTGGTTCACTTGAACGATCTTGTCCGGTTTGTGGGGCTGAATCGGCGGGAGTTGCAGCAGGAGTAGTTGGCTCTGTTGCAGGTTTTTCTTCTGTTTTCTTTAGGGAAGCGTTTGCACTATCGGGTGAAGAAAAATCGCTTTCGTTCTTGCCAGCGATGTTTGTTGCATCAGTAAGAGGTTGAGTAAGGGAGGTCGTATTTCTGTTGCTGGGTTCGTTAGTGGTTGGTGTATTTTCGTTTGCTGAGATAGTTGGTGTAGCCATGGCAAGCAGAATAAGGCTTGCTCCAATAAGGACAGAACCAGTTCCATTTTTGAGGGAACGGATGCTGTAGACCATTTTTTTCTCAGTTTGAGATGGTATTTTTCTCATAATGATTCTCCAATCAATAAATTTCTATCATCAGTATAGCACTTAGTAAAATAAGATGCAAGCGTTTTCCTAAAATTAAAATAAAAGAAAAAATCGCAACAAATTTTGTTACGATTAAGCCAGTATTTCTTATAGGAAAAGATTTTGTCAAAAAATCGTTAATCCCCTTGAAAAATCTAGCTAAATAGGGTATAATATGAATAATCATTTGTCGTAGGTTTTGTCTGAAATATTGTCCAGACAAGGCTCACAGCAGTTAAATCTTCTGAAGAAGTCAGATTTAGCTGCTCTTTTTGTGCTTTTTTTCAGGATTTTGAGTGCTTGTAACAAAGACTTAAAGATTCTGAAAATTTATCAAGAGGACACGGTGATAGGGGTTTTTAAAACCATATGACGATTAGAAAAGCCTGATTGACAAGGCTTGGAACTTATTTACAAAGGAGAATCATCTTGGCAGGACATGACGTTCAATACGGGAAACATCGTACCCGTCGTAGTTTTTCAAGAATCAAAGAAGTTCTTGACTTACCAAATTTGATTGAAATTCAAACTGACTCATTCAAAGATTTCCTAGACCATGGTCTTAAGGAAGTATTTGAAGATGTATTGCCAATTTCAAACTTCACAGACACAATGGAGTTGGAATTTGTTGGATATGAAATCAAGGAACCAAAATACACGCTAGAAGAAGCCCGTATCCACGATGCTAGCTACTCAGCACCAATTTTTGTAACCTTCCGCTTGATCAATAAAGAAACAGGCGAAATCAAGACCCAAGAAGTTTTCTTTGGTGATTTCCCAATCATGACAGAAATGGGTACTTTCATCATCAATGGTGGTGAACGTATTATCGTTTCGCAGTTGGTCCGCTCACCAGGTGTTTACTTTAATGACAAAGTAGACAAAAACGGTAAAGTGGGCTACGGTTCAACTGTTATCCCTAACCGTGGAGCTTGGTTGGAACTTGAAAGCGACTCAAAAGATATCGCCTACACTCGTATCGACCGTACTCGTAAGATTCCGTTTACAACCTTGGTTCGTGCCCTTGGTTTCTCAGGTGATGATGAAATCTTTGATATCTTTGGCGACAGCGAATTGGTTCGCAACACTGTTGAAAAAGATATCCACAAGAACCCAATGGACTCTCGTACAGACGAAGCTTTGAAAGAAATTTACGAACGCCTTCGTCCAGGTGAACCTAAGACTGCTGAAAGCTCACGTAGCTTGCTTGTAGCTCGTTTCTTTGATCCACGCCGCTATGACTTGGCAGCAGTTGGTCGTTACAAGATCAATAAAAAACTCAATGTAAAAACACGTTTGCTCAACCAAACCATTGCGGAACCATTGGTAGACCCTGAAACAGGCGAAATCTTGGTGGAAGCTGGAACAATCATGACTCGTAGCGTGATTGAAAGCATTGAAAGCCATTTGGATGGTGACTTGAACAAGATTGTCTACATTCCAAATGATGCAGCCGTTGTGACTGAGCCAGTTGTTCTTCAAAAATTCAAGGTTGTTGCACCAACTGATCCAGACCGTGTCGTAACCATCATCGGTAATGCTAACCCAGATGACAAGGTTCGTATCGTTACTCCTGCAGATATCCTTGCTGAGATGAGCTACTTCCTCAACTTGGCTGAAGGACTTGGTCGTGTAGATGATATCGACCACCTTGGAAACCGTCGTATCCGTGCGGTAGGTGAATTGCTTGCTAACCAAGTACGTCTTGGACTTTCTCGTATGGAACGTAATGTCCGTGAACGTATGTCTGTTCAAGACAACGAAGTTTTGACACCACAACAAATTATCAACATCCGTCCGGTAACAGCTGCGGTTAAAGAATTCTTCGGTTCTTCACAGTTGTCACAGTTCATGGACCAACACAATCCGCTTTCTGAGTTGTCTCACAAACGCCGTTTGTCAGCCTTAGGACCTGGTGGTTTGACACGTGACCGTGCTGGATATGAAGTACGTGACGTGCACTACACTCACTATGGCCGTATGTGTCCAATCGAGACACCTGAAGGACCTAACATCGGTTTGATCAATAACTTGTCATCTTACGGACACTTGAACAAGTATGGTTTTGTTCAAACACCATACCGTAAAGTTGACCGTGAAACAGGTGTTGTTACGAACGAAATCGTTTGGTTGACAGCTGATGAAGAAGATGAATTTACTGTAGCACAGGCTAATTCTCGTCTGAATGAAGATGGAACATTTGCTGAGAAAGTTGTCATGGGACGTCACCAAGGGGTCAACCAAGAGTATCCAGCTAACGTTGTTGACTATATGGACGTATCACCAAAACAGGTAGTTGCCGTTGCGACAGCATGTATTCCTTTCTTGGAAAACGATGACTCCAACCGTGCCCTCATGGGAGCTAATATGCAACGTCAGGCTGTACCATTGATTAATCCTAAAGCACCTTACGTTGGTACTGGTATGGAATACCAAGCAGCCCACGATTCAGGAGCTGCTGTGATTGCTCAGTATGACGGTAAAGTTACCTATGCAGATGCTGACAAGGTAGAAGTTCGTCGTGAAGATGGTTCATTGGACGTTTACCACATCCAAAAATTCCGTCGTTCAAACTCAGGTACTGCTTACAACCAACGCACTCTCGTAAAAGTTGGCGATGTCGTTGAAAAAGGTGATTTCATTGCTGACGGACCTTCTATGGAAAATGGAGAAATGGCGCTTGGACAAAACCCAATCGTTGCCTACATGACTTGGGAAGGTTACAACTTCGAGGATGCTGTTATCATGAGCGAACGCTTGGTTAAAGACGATGTCTATACATCTGTCCACCTTGAAGAATACGAATCAGAAACACGCGATACAAAGCTTGGGCCTGAAGAAATCACTCGAGAAATTCCAAATGTTGGGGAAGACGCTCTTAAAGATCTTGACGAAATGGGTATTATCCGTATCGGTGCTGAGGTTAAAGAAGGTGATATCCTTGTAGGTAAAGTAACACCTAAGGGTGAGAAAGACCTTTCAGCTGAAGAACGTCTCTTACACGCTATCTTCGGAGATAAATCTCGTGAAGTGCGTGATACTTCTCTTCGTGTACCACACGGTGCCGATGGTGTCGTTCGTGATGTTAAGATCTTTACACGTGCAAATGGAGATGAATTGCAATCAGGTGTTAATATGCTGGTTCGCGTCTACATCGCTCAAAAACGTAAGATCAAGGTCGGAGATAAGATGGCCGGACGCCACGGAAATAAAGGGGTTGTCTCTCGTATCGTTCCTGTAGAAGACATGCCTTACCTTCCAGATGGAACTCCAGTCGATATCATGTTGAATCCACTTGGGGTGCCATCACGTATGAATATCGGTCAGGTTATGGAGCTTCACCTTGGTATGGCTGCTCGTACTCTTGGTATTCACATCGCAACACCAGTCTTTGACGGAGCAAGTTCTGAAGACCTTTGGTCAACTGTTAAAGAAGCTGGTATGGATAGCGATGCCAAAACAATCCTTTACGATGGACGTACAGGGGAACCGTTTGATAACCGTGTTTCTGTCGGAGTCATGTACATGATCAAACTCCACCACATGGTTGACGATAAATTGCACGCGCGTTCAGTCGGACCTTACTCAACCGTTACTCAACAACCACTTGGAGGTAAAGCTCAGTTTGGTGGACAACGTTTCGGTGAGATGGAGGTTTGGGCTCTTGAAGCCTACGGTGCGTCAAATGTCCTTCAAGAAATCTTGACTTACAAGTCTGACGATATCAACGGACGTTTGAAAGCCTATGAAGCCATTACAAAAGGAAAACCAATTCCAAAACCAGGTGTTCCAGAATCCTTCCGAGTTCTTGTCAAAGAATTGCAATCTCTTGGTCTTGACATGCGTGTCCTAGACGAAGATGACCAAGAAGTGGAACTTCGTGACTTGGATGAAGGAATGGACGAAGATGTCATCCACGTAGATGACCTTGAAAAAGCCCGCGAAAAAGCAGCCCAAGAGGCTAAAGCAGCTTTTGAAGCTGAAGAAGCTGAGAAAGCAACAAAAGCGGAAGCAACAGAAGAAGCTGCTGAATAAGAAAAAGCAGTTCACTTAGAATAGAAAGGGAAGAAATAGTGGTTGATGTAAATCGTTTTAAAAGTATGCAAATCACCCTAGCTTCTCCAAGCAAAGTCCGTTCATGGTCTTATGGAGAAGTCAAAAAACCTGAAACAATCAATTACCGTACTTTGAAACCAGAACGTGAAGGACTCTTTGATGAAGTTATCTTTGGTCCTACAAAAGACTGGGAATGTGCTTGTGGTAAGTACAAACGCATTCGTTACAGAGGAATTGTTTGTGACCGCTGTGGGGTTGAAGTAACGCGTACGAAAGTTCGTCGTGAGCGTATGGGGCATATCGAGTTGAAAGCTCCTGTATCTCACATCTGGTACTTCAAGGGGATTCCGAGCCGTATGGGCTTGACCCTTGATATGAGCCCTCGTGCCCTCGAGGAAGTTATCTACTTTGCGGCTTATGTGGTGATTGATCCTAAGGATACACCACTTGAGCACAAGTCTATCATGACAGAGCGCGAATACCGTGAGCGCTTGCGTGAATATGGTTATGGATCATTCGTTGCCAAGATGGGTGCCGAAGCTATCCAAGACCTTTTGGAACAAGTAGATCTTGAAAAAGAAATTGCTGAACTTAAAGAAGAGTTGAAAACAGCTACTGGACAAAAACGTGTCAAAGCCATCCGTCGTTTGGATGTTTTGGATGCCTTTTATAAGTCTGGAAACAAACCTGAATGGATGATTCTCAACATCCTTCCAGTTATTCCACCAGATCTTCGTCCAATGTTGCAGTTGGATGGTGGCCGTTTTGCCTCATCTGACTTGAATGACCTTTACCGCCGTGTTATCAACCGTAACAACCGTTTGGCTCGTTTGCTTGAGTTGAATGCGCCTGGTATTATCGTTCAAAATGAGAAGCGTATGCTTCAAGAAGCGGTTGACGCTTTGATTGACAATGGTCGTCGTGGCCGTCCAATCACAGGACCAGGTAGCCGTCCTCTTAAATCATTGAGCCACATGCTTAAAGGTAAACAAGGACGCTTCCGTCAAAACTTGCTCGGTAAACGTGTTGACTTCTCAGGACGTTCCGTTATCGCCGTTGGTCCAACTCTTAAGATGTACCAATGTGGTGTGCCACGTGAAATGGCAATCGAGCTCTTTAAACCATTCGTGATGCGTGAAATTGTCGCTCGTGATATCGTGCAAAACGTCAAAGCAGCTAAACGCTTGGTGGAACGCGGAGATGAGCGTATATGGGATATCCTTGAAGAAGTGATCAAAGAACACCCAGTGCTTTTGAACCGTGCACCGACCCTTCACCGTTTGGGTATCCAAGCCTTCGAGCCAGTCTTGATTGATGGTAAGGCCCTTCGCTTGCACCCGCTTGTCTGTGAAGCCTACAATGCTGACTTTGATGGGGACCAAATGGCCATCCACGTACCGCTTTCAGAAGAAGCTCAGGCAGAAGCTCGTATCTTGATGCTAGCTGCTGAGCATATCTTGAACCCGAAAGATGGTAAACCAGTTGTTACTCCATCACAGGATATGGTTTTGGGTAACTACTACTTGACCATGGAAGAAGCTGGTCGTGAAGGTGAAGGAATGGTCTTCAAAGACCGTGACGAAGCTGTTATGGCTTACCGTAATGGTTATGTTCACCTCCACTCACGTGTTGGTATCGCGACAGACAGCCTCAACAAACCATGGACAGAAGAGCAAAAACACAAGGTCTTGCTTACAACAGTTGGTAAAATCCTCTTCAACGACATCATGCCAGAGGGTCTACCATACTTGCAAGAACCAAACAATGCCAACTTGACAGAAGGCGTTCCAGCTAAGTACTTCTTGCCACTTGGTGGAGATATCAAGGAAGCAATCAGCAAACTTGAACTCAACCCTCCATTCAAGAAGAAAAACCTTGGAAATATCATCGCTGAAATCTTCAAACGTTTCCGTACGACAGAAACTTCTGCCCTACTTGACCGTATGAAGAACCTCGGTTACCACCACTCAACTCTTGCAGGATTGACAGTGGGGATTGCCGATATCCCAGTCGTTGATGACAAGGCTGAAATCATTGAAGAATCACACAAACGTGTAGAACAAATCACAAAACAATTCCGTCGTGGTATGATCACAGACGACGAGCGTTACAATGCCGTTACAGCTGAATGGCGTGCTGCCCGTGAAAAACTTGAGAAACGCTTGATTGCCAATCAAGATCCTAAGAACCCAATCGTTATGATGATGGACTCAGGAGCCCGTGGTAATATCTCAAACTTCTCACAGCTTGCCGGTATGCGTGGTCTGATGGCTGCTCCGAACGGACGTATCATGGAATTGCCAATCCTTTCAAACTTCCGTGAAGGTTTGTCAGTACTCGAAATGTTCTTCTCAACTCACGGTGCCCGTAAAGGTATGACCGATACGGCCCTTAAGACAGCCGACTCAGGTTACTTGACTCGTCGTTTGGTTGACGTTGCCCAAGACGTTATCATCCGTGAGGACGACTGTGGAACAGACCGTGGTCTCTTGATCCGCTCTATCGCAGAAGGAAAAGAGATGATCGAGTCTCTTGAAGAGCGTCTCAATGGTCGTTACACTAAGAAAACTGTTAAACATCCAGAAACTGGTGCAGTGATCATTGGTCCAAATGAGTTGATTACAGAAGACAAGGCGCGTGAAATTGTCAATGCTGGTGTGGAAGAAGTGACTATCCGCTCTGTATTTACATGTAACACTCGTCATGGTGTCTGCCGTCACTGTTACGGTATCAACTTGGCGACTGGTGATGCGGTTGAAGTTGGTGAAGCAGTTGGTACAATCGCTGCCCAATCTATCGGGGAACCTGGTACACAGCTTACAATGCGTACCTTCCACACGGGTGGGGTTGCTTCAAATACCGATATCACTCAGGGTCTTCCTCGTGTCCAAGAAATCTTTGAAGCCCGCAATCCTAAAGGGGAAGCGGTTATCACAGAGGTTAAAGGACAAGTTACGGCTATCGAAGAAGATGCATCAACTCGTACTAAGAAAGTCTTTGTTAAGGGTGAAACTGGCGAAGGTGAATATGTCGTTCCATTTACCGCTCGTATGCGTGTTGAAGTTGGAGACCAAGTAGCTCGTGGTGCTGCTCTTACAGAAGGTTCAATCCAACCAAAACGTCTCCTTGCAGTCCGTGATGTCTTGTCAGTTGAAACTTACCTTCTTGGTGAAGTACAAAAAGTTTACCGTAGCCAAGGGGTAGAAATCGGTGACAAACACATCGAGGTAATGGTTCGTCAAATGATTCGTAAAGTACGTGTCATGGATCCAGGTGACACAGATCTTCTCATGGGTACCCTCATGGATATCAATGACTTTACAGATGCTAACAAAGATGTCCTTATCGCAGGTGGAGTTCCAGCGACAGGTCGCCCAGTCCTTATGGGAATTACCAAAGCCTCACTTGAAACAAACAGTTTCTTGTCAGCGGCTTCCTTCCAGGAAACAACTCGTGTCCTTACTGATGCGGCTATCCGTGGTAAGAAAGACCATCTCCTTGGACTTAAAGAAAATGTTATCATCGGTAAAATCATCCCAGCAGGTACTGGTATGGCCCGTTACCGTAACCTTGAACCACATGCTATCAACGAAGAAGAATACCTTAACCCTCCAGTAGAGGAAGAAGGAAATGAAGAAACAACAGAAGTAGTTGTGGATACTGCCGTTGAAACTGTGGAAGAAACAGTAGAATAAGAGAGAATGAGAGAGCCTTCGGGTTCTCTTTCTCTTTTCTGAAAACTTTCTCCATTTTTCCATGAAATGTGGTAAAATAAAAGAAAGAAGCTGACAAAGGAGACGGGTATGGAACAAACATTCTTTATCATTAAACCAGATGGTGTAAAAAGAGGACTAGTAGGTGAAGTGTTGAAACGCATCGAACAACGTGGATTGACAATCGAAAAATTAGAGTTGCGTTCACAGGTTTCAGAAGAGTTGATTGACCAGCACTATCAGGACTTGGTTGGTCAGAGTTTTTACCCACCGATTCGTGAATTTATGACTTCAGGCCCGGTTCTTGTAGGTATCATTTCTGGTCCTAAAGTAATTGAAACTTGGCGGACCATGATGGGCGCAACTCGTCCAGAAGAAGCTTTACCAGGGACTATTCGAGGTGATTTTGCAAAAGCTGCTGGAGAAAATGAGGTTATCCAAAATGTTGTACATGGTTCAGATTCAGAAGAGTCAGCTAAGCGAGAAATTGCTCTTTGGTTTGAGAATTAAATAAGTGCAAGAACAGTTCTATTGTAATGGAACTGTTTTTTGTACCGTTCAGCGTCGGAATGTGACATTTTAGGGGCTATTAGTATTTTCTAATCCTATCAGAGTATAATTTCATGTAGGGAGGAAAAGGAAATAATGAAATCAATTCGTGTTTTATTATTATTAGCTGTCGTTCAAATTTTATTTGGAAGTTGTTTATTGTGGAAGGAAACATTTTTATCTTTAAGACAAGTTAATGTATATTTTTTAATTCTCATAGTCGGAGTTTCTAGCTTTTGTGCTGGGATTAATTACTTTCATACCTCGGGTCAGAAACGTCATAGCATTTTGCATTCTCAGAAGAAAGTCTGGATGGTTTATACGATTCTTTTGGTGGTCAACTTGTTAGCATCTTGTCTGGTTTTATCAGAAAGTATCCAAATTCATAACAAATTACAGCAGGATTTGGTTGATCTTTTTCTACCGTCATTCTTTTTTTTACTAGGTATTGATCTGTGGATTTTTCTGCCTTTTGATAAATACCATCGTGATTTAGAAAATTTACTGAACAGGAAGAAAACAGGATTGTTATCCATCTTGGCAACTGTTATTTTTTTGAGAAATCCCTTGACGATTTCTTCAATTCTTGTCTATATAGTTTTGGGATTTCTATGTGCACGATTTATTTTCCCAAAATCTATTCAGAGAGAAATTTCATTTTATGGCCATATTATTCGAGATATTTTATTTGTGATTAGTATGTTTGTTTTCTTTTAAGTTAATCAGCTAAAGTGCTAGTGATTTCCAAATTTATAATAGTAAATTTTAAAGAAAATTTACACAAAAAGAAACTTTCTGGTATAATAGTAACATGTACACAAAAAATGAAGAAGAGCTTTTAGCTCTGGGAGAAAGATTAGGAAACCTGCTTAAAAAAAATGATGTCTTAATTTTGACTGGAGAGTTGGGGGCAGGAAAAACAACTTTTACAAAAGGTTTAGCAAAGGGATTGGATATCCATCAGATGATTAAGAGTCCAACCTACACCATTGTGAGAGAGTATGAAGGTCGTCTTCCGCTTTATCATTTAGATGTTTATCGTATTGAGGGCGACGCTGATTCTATTGACTTGGATGAGTTTCTCTTTGGTGGTGGGGTGACCGTCATCGAGTGGGGGCATCTTTTAGGTGAGGATTTACCGGATTCATATTTAGAATTGGAAATTCAAAAAGAGGATGAGGGTCGTCAATTGCGCTTTAATGCTCAAGGTCATAGACCGGAACAACTTCTTAAGGAGCTTTCAGATGGAGTATGAGTTGTGTATTCGTGAGGCTGAAGTTCAAGATGCAACTGATTTGATTGCTTTTTTAAATCTTGTAAGCAAGGAAACAGATTTTACTAGTTTAGATAAAGAGGGAATCATGATGAGCGAATCAGAAATGGTACTTTTTATCGAAAAACAAGCTAGTTCAGAAAATCAAATTACTCTCTTAGCTTTATTAAATGATACAATTGCAGGAGTCCTGAATATTACTGCAGATCCTCGTTTAAGGGTTCGGCATATCGGAGATATTTTTTTAGTTGTTCAAAAGAAATTTTGGAATCAAGGCTTGGCCGGTATTCTTTTAGAGGAAGGTATCGAGTGGGCTAAATTAAGTGGTATTTTACGTCGTTTGCAACTAAGTGTACAAAAAAGAAATGAGGCTGCTATTCACCTATACTCTAAAATGGGATTTACCATGGAGGGATTGCAGGAAAGAGGAGCCTATCTAGAAGAAGGGACATTTTTGGATGTTTGTCTCATGGGCAAACTGATAGATGAATAATGATATGGTTAAAAAATTAATCGGAACAGTGCTTGCTTTTCTAGTAGTAACAGTGTTAGGTGTTGGAGTTTATGCCTATACAATTTATCAACAGGGAACAGCAACGTTGAGTCAAAAAACTTATAAAAAAATTGGTGAAGAAACAAATGTAATTGAGGCGACGGAGCCTCTGACTATTCTTTTGATGGGAGTGGACACTGGAAATATCGAACGTACAGATCGTTGGGAAGGAAATAGTGATTCTATGATTCTCATGACAGTCAATCCTAAAACAAAGAAAACAACCATGATGAGTTTGGAACGGGATATTTTAACAAAAATTCAGCAAAAAGATGGTAGTGTTGAGGAAGCTAAATTAAATGCCGCCTATGCTGGTGGTGGTGCGGAATTGGCAATCTCAACTATCCAGAAAATGATGAATATTCATATCGATCGTTACGTTATGGTGAATATGCAGGGGCTGCAACAATTGGTTGATGCGGTTGGCGGGGTGACTGTAAATAATACACTCGGTTTCCCAATTTCGATTACTGACCAGGAAGAATTTAATAAAATTTCCATTGGCGTTGGACAGCAGACTTTAAATGGTGAGGAAGCGCTTGTTTATTCTCGTATGCGTTATCAAGACCCTGAAGGAGACTATGGTCGTCAAAAACGTCAGCGTGAAGTGATTCAAAAAATTGTTGAGAAGGTCTTGAGTCTGAACAGTGTGAGTCATTATCAAGGGATTTTAAAAGCTTTGACTGACAATATGCAAACAAACGTTGATTTGTCAGCGAAAAGTATTCCACAATTACTTGGTTATCAAGAATCTTTCAAGAATATTGAAACACATCAATTGCGAGGAGAAGATGCGGAACTGCAGGGCATTTCTTACCAGATTGTTACAACTGAGCATATGTTAGAAATGCAAAATCTCTTACGCCGTTCACTAGGTAAAGAGGAAGTAACTGAAGTAGAAACCAATGCTGTTTTATATGAAGTAGCCCTTGGAAGAACCGCTACATCAACGAATGCTTCAAGTGTAGAAATAGAACAAAATTAATAATAAAATCGTGGGAAATTTCCTGCGATTTTTTCAAAAAAATACGAATAGATAGGTAGGAGGAAACATGAAAGCAGAAATCATTGCTGTTGGAACAGAGATTTTGACAGGACAGATTGTCAATACCAATGCCCAGTTTTTATCAGAAAAACTAGCAGAGATTGGGGTAGATGTTTATTTTCAGACGGCTGTAGGAGACAATGAAGCTCGTCTCTTGTCTTTGCTTGAGATTGCCAGTCAACGTAGCAGTCTGGTGATTTTAACAGGTGGTTTGGGGCCAACTGAGGACGACCTAACTAAACAAACTCTAGCTAAATTTTTAGGGAAAGAATTAGTCTTCGATTCTCAGGCTCAGGAGAAGTTGGATGTCTTTTTTACCCAGCGACCAGACTATGCCCGAACACCGAATAACGAAAGACAAGCCCAAATTGTAGATGGAGCGACTCCACTGCCAAACGAAACCGGACTGGCTGTAGGAGGAATATTGGAAGTCGATGGAGTGACCTACGTTGTCCTTCCAGGTCCACCAAGTGAATTGAAACCCATGGTCTTAAACCAACTTCTACCCAAGTTGATGACAGGGAGAAAGCTGTATTCCCGAGTTCTTCGTTTCTTTGGGATTGGCGAAAGTCAGTTGGTTACGATTTTGTCTGATTTGATTGATAATCAAACAGATCCGACTTTGGCCCCTTATGCCAAGACAGGAGAAGTTACTCTGCGTCTGTCAACAAAAGCTAGCAGCCAAGAAGAGGCGAATCAAGCGCTAGATATCTTGGAAAATCAAATCTTGGACCGCCAGACTTTCGAAGGAATTTCTTTACGAGACCTTTGTTATGGTTATGGGGAAGAAACTAGTTTAGCTAGCATTGTGGTAGAAGAACTGAAAAGGCAAGGGAAAACTATCACGGCTGCAGAGAGTTTGACGGCTGGTCTTTTCCAAGCTAGGGTAGCGGATTTTTCGGGTGCTTCAAGTATATTCAAGGGTGGTTTTGTGACCTATAGCTTGGAGGAAAAATCAAGGATGTTGGATATTCCTGCCAAGGATTTGGAAGAACATGGTGTGGTGTCTGAATTTACAGCTCAAAAGATGGCTGAGCAGGCACGAATCAAGACCCAGTCTGATTTTGGCCTTAGTTTGACTGGAGTGGCAGGACCAGATAGCCTAGAAGGACATCCAGCTGGGACAGTTTTCATAGGCTTGGCTCAAGAGCATGGAACTGAGGTCATAAAGGTCAATATTGGAGGCAGAAGTCGAGCAGATGTACGTCATATTGCGGTTATGCATGCCTTTAACCTAGTTCGCAAGGCTTTATTAAGTGACTAACTTTTGATATAATAGTAGATAGGTCTGAGGACCATTAGAATGTAGGAGAATAGAATGGCGAAAAAACCAAAAAAATTAGATGAAATTTCAAAAAAATTCGGGGCAGAACGAGAAAAAGCCTTGAATGACGCTCTTAAATTGATTGAGAAAGACTTTGGTAAGGGTTCAATCATGCGTTTGGGTGAACGTGCCGAGCAAAAGGTTCAAGTGATGAGCTCAGGTTCTTTGGCTCTTGATATTGCCCTTGGTTCAGGTGGTTATCCTAAGGGACGTATCATCGAAATCTACGGACCAGAGTCATCTGGTAAGACGACGGTTGCCCTTCATGCAGTTGCACAAGCGCAAAAAGAAGGTGGTATTGCAGCCTTTATCGATGCGGAACATGCCCTCGATCCAGCTTATGCTGCGGCCCTTGGGGTCAACATTGACGAATTGCTCTTGTCTCAACCAGACTCAGGAGAGCAAGGTCTTGAGATTGCAGGAAAATTGATTGACTCAGGTGCTGTAGATCTTGTCGTGGTCGACTCAGTTGCGGCCCTTGTCCCTCGTGCAGAAATTGATGGAGATATCGGAGATAGCCACGTTGGTTTGCAGGCTCGTATGATGAGCCAGGCTATGCGTAAGCTCGGTGCTTCTATCAATAAAACCAAAACAATTGCCATTTTTATCAACCAATTACGTGAAAAAGTTGGGGTCATGTTTGGAAATCCAGAAACAACTCCTGGTGGACGTGCTCTGAAATTCTACGCATCAGTCCGTTTGGATGTTCGTGGAAGCACACAGATCAAGGGAACTGGTGACCAAAAAGATACCAATGTCGGTAAAGAAACCAAGATCAAGGTCGTGAAAAACAAGGTGGCTCCACCATTTAAGGAAGCCTTCGTTGAAATCATGTACGGAGAAGGGATTTCTAAGACGGGTGAACTCTTGAAAATCGCAAGCGATTTGGATATCATCAAAAAAGCAGGTGCTTGGTACTCTTACAAGGATGAGAAAATCGGGCAAGGTTCTGAAAATGCTAAGAAATACTTGGCAGAAAACCCAGAAGTCTTTGATGAGATTGACCATCAAGTCCGTGTTCAATTTGGTTTGATTGATGGAGAAGAAGTTGCTGAAACTAAAAAAGATGAGGCGGTCCAAGCAGACTCTGTGAATGAAGAAGTAACTCTTGACCTAGGCGATGAGCTTGAAATCGAAATTGAAGAATAAGTTGTGAAAGTAGTGGAGCAATCCACTGCTTTTTCGATTCTTTGTTCAAAATTTCAGATTGCCTATAGTTTGCTGTTTCTTGTTGCTCCTCTAGAAAGCTGATATAATAGCCTTATGAATAAAAAACGAACAGTGGACCTGATACATGGTCCTATTCTTCCCTCGCTCTTAAGCTTCGCATTCCCAATCTTGCTATCAAATATTTTTCAACAGCTCTATAATACTGCTGATGTCTTGATTGTTGGGCGTTTTCTTGGTCAAGAATCCTTGGCTGCAGTAGGGGCGACGACAGCGATTTTTGACCTGATTGTAGGTTTTACTCTTGGTGTTGGCAATGGCATGGGGATTGTCATTGCCCGTTATTATGGGGCTCGAAATTTCACTAAAATAAAGGAAGCAGTAGCAGCCGCCTGGATTTTAGGTGCACTTTTGAGTATTGTAGTTATGCTGCTGGGCTTTCTTGGTTTGTATCCTCTTTTACAGTACCTAGACACCCCCGCAGAAATCCTTCCTCAATCTTATCAATATATTTCTATGATTGTAACCTGTGTCGGTGTCAGTTTTGCTTATAATCTCTTTGCAGGTTTGTTGCGGTCCATTGGGGACAGTCTAGCAGCGCTTGGATTTCTGATTTTCTCTGCCTTGGTTAATGTGGTTCTGGATCTCTATTTTATTACGCAATTGCATCTTGGAGTTCAATCCGCAGGACTAGCTACCATTATTTCGCAAGGTTTATCAGCGGTTCTCTGTTTTTACTATATTCGTAAGAGTGTGCCAGAACTTTTGCCTCAGTTTAAGCATTTCAAATGGGACAAGGTCTTGTACACCGATCTCTTGGAGCAAGGTTTGGCTATGGGCTTGATGAGTTCAATTGTGTCCATCGGCAGTGTGATTTTACAGTCTTCTGTTAATACCTTTGGAGCCGTGATTATTAGTGCCCAGACGGCGGCTCGACGTATTATGGCCTTTGTCCTTCTTCCTATGACCGCTATCTCTGCTTCTATGACGACCTATGCTTCGCAAAATCTTGGTGCTAAGCGTCCAGACCGCATTGTCCAAGGACTTCGAATCGGCAGTCGTTTAAGTATGTCCTGGGCAATTTTTGTTTGTGTCTTCCTTTTTTTTGCCAGTCCAGCCTTGGTTTCCTTCTTGGCTAGTTCGACGGATGGTTACTTGATAGAAAATGGAAGTCTCTATCTGCAAATCAGTTCAGCCTTTTATCCTATTTTGAGTCTCTTGTTGATTTATCGCAATTGCTTGCAGGGCTTGGGGCAAAAGATCCTTCCTCTAGTTTCTAGCTTTATTGAACTAGTCGGAAAAATCGCTTTTGTAGTCTTGATTATCCCTTGGGCAGGCTATAGGGGAGTTATCCTTTGTGAACCCCTTATCTGGGTTGCCATGACCATTCAGCTGTACTTCTCACTGTTCCGTCACCCCTTGATAAAAGAAGGCAAGGCAATATTGGTAACCAAAGTGCAATCCTAGTTGGATTTACTGAATAAAATCCATTTCCTCTAGTGAAAATCGAAAAAACTTGTGTTATAATAAGAAAGATTAAAATGTGAAAAAAGGAGATTCCTAATGGGACGTAAATGGGCCAATATCGTAGCCAAGAAAACGGCTAAAGATGGAGCTAACTCTAAAGTATATGCAAAATTTGGTGTAGAAATCTATGTGGCAGCTAAAAAAGGTGATCCAGATCCAGAATCAAACTCAGCCTTGAAATTCGTTATCGACCGTGCTAAACAAGCGCAAGTGCCAAAACACGTTATTGATAAAGCGATTGATAAAGCAAAAGGGAACACAGACGAAACCTTTACAGAAGGACGTTACGAAGGTTTTGGACCAAATGGTTCTATGCTGATTGTTGATACTTTGACTTCAAATGTTAACCGTACAGCGGCCAATGTCCGTGCAGCTTTTGGTAAAAATGGCGGAAACATGGGTGCTTCAGGTTCGGTTTCATACCTCTTCGATAACAAGGGTGTTATTGTATTTGCAGGTGAAGATGCCGATGCAGTCTTTGAGCAATTGCTTGAAGCAGATGTGGATGTGGATGATGTAGAAGCAGAAGAAGGTACAATCACAGTTTACACAGCTCCAACTGACCTTCATAAGGCTATCGTTGCCCTCCGTGAGTCAGGTATCGAAGAATTCCAAGTTACTGAATTGGAAATGATTCCTCAGTCAGAAGTGGAATTGTCAGGCGATGACCTTGAAACCTTTGAAAAACTTTACAGCGTTCTTGAAGACGACGAAGACGTACAAAAGATTTATACGAACGTAGACGGGTTCTAATTTAACCTAGAGAACATAATCCTAAGTGAAAAAATCACTTGGGATTTTTTTAATCAAGAAAATAGTTCTCTAGGAAACTTTTTTCTTGACATCTTTTTTGAAAATGATAAAATAGTTCTCATGGAAACTTATTTAGTTCCTAGGAGAACTAAATGCGATGGTTAGAAAGGAGTTAGTATGGATAAACCGATGTTAGTCTTTAAGCGTTTTGGTCATCAGATTCACCTGATGGTGCAAAAGGAAGCCAAACGTTGTGGTATTGAATTTATGGGTGGGCCTCAAGGTCAGGTTGTGCGTTTTTTGGATAATCGTGAGAAAAACCAAGACTTGGTCTTGATTAAAGATATCGAGCAGGAACTCAATATTACCAAGTCTGTTGCTAGTAATTTGGTCAAGCGTATGGTGCAAAATGGTTTGGTGGAATTGGAGGCGAATCCTAGCGATAAGCGGGCAAAATTTGTTCGTTTGACGGACAAAGCACGTTCTCAGATGCAAGAGGTTAAGGCTTTTTTTGAACGAATAGACAAGCAGTTGATGGAAGGCATTGATGAAGATGAATTACTGATTTTTGAGAAAGTTCTCGGTCAACTACAGGAAAATATCAAGGGAATAGGAGGAGAGAATGAAGAAATTAGCCAAACGAATTAGTGGAAAAGAATGGGGGATGATTTTACTAGCCATTCTCTTTACCTGCTTTTCGGTTTATCTAGAGTTGGAAGTGCCGACCTATATCTCTAAAATCACTGATTTACTAGGAACTCAGGGAACCAACTTGGATGAGTTATGGCAGCCGGCAAGCATGATGGTGGGAATGTCCTTTCTAGCCTTCTTATCCGCAGTTGCAGTTGGATTTTTTGCTTCCCGAGTGGCTGCTTCTTATACTAGTAGGCTGAGAAGTGATATTTTTAATCGAGTTTTAGACTACTCACAGACAGAGATTAAGAAATTCTCTATTCCTAGTCTCTTAACGCGTACCACTAATGATATTACTCAAGTTCAGATGTTGATTACCATGGGCTTGCAAGTAGTTACGCGTGGTCCAATTATGGCTATCTGGGCTATCGGGAAGATTTTAGGTCATTCAGAATACTGGCTCTGGGCCGTACTTGTGGCAGTGATTGTCAACGTTTTAATGACGACTGTTTTGATGACGCTAGCCTTTCCAAAACAGTCCTTGATTCAGGGGTTGACAGATAAACTGAACAGTATCACTCGTGAGAGTTTAACAGGTATTCGTGTCGTTCGCGCCTACAATGCTGAAGAATACCAAAATGAAAAATTTGCATCAGCAAATGATGAATTGACACGCTTGAATTTGTTTGTCAACCGTCTTATGGCTATTTTGAACCCTATCATGATGGGGATTTCAAGTGGTTTGAGTGTGGCGATTTACTGGATTGGGGCCTATGTGATTAACGACGCTGCTGCGACAGCACGTCTGCCTCTCTTTAGTGACATGATTGTTTTCATGTCTTATGCCATGCAGGTTGTCATGGGCTTCCTTCTCATGGGAGCACTCTTCATCGTTCTTCCCCGAACTATGGTCTCTGCTAAGCGGATTAATCAAGTTTTAGATTTGCATTCTTCTATCCAAAACCCTGCTCAAGTGCAGCTGGCTGATGAAAACCTCAAAGGTCAGGTCGAGTTTAAGGATGTGACCTTCCGCTATGCGGCGAATTCGGAGGCGGTTATTGAGCATGTTAGCTTTAGAGCAGAAGCTGGTCAAACAGTGGCCTTTATTGGGTCAACAGGTTCTGGTAAATCAACTCTAGTCAATCTGATTCCACGTTTCTACGATGTGTCAGAAGGAGAAATTCTGGTGGATGGTGTCAATGTTCAAGACTATGACTTGAAAGATTTGCGCAACAAGGTTGGTTATATTCCTCAGAAAGCGGTTCTCTTTTCAGGTGATGTCAAGGGTAATCTAGACTTTGGACACAGTCAAGAAACACCGCTTAGTGAGCAGGCTATGTGGCAAGCTCTGGAATTGGCCCAGTCTAAGAACTTTATCGAAGACAAGGAAGCGGGCTTAGAGTCAGAAGTGGCCCAAGGAGGAACCAACTTCTCAGGTGGCCAAAGACAGCGTCTGGCCATTGCGCGTGCCTTGGCTCGGAAGCCAGAAATCCTCATCTTTGATGACTCCTTCTCAGCCTTGGATTACAAGACAGACCGTGTCCTACGCCAAGAGCTAGCAGAGAAAACCAAGTCTATGACCAAGCTTATCGTTGCACAGCGTATTTCAACAATTATGGATGCAGATTTGATTTTGGTCTTGGATCAAGGAAAAGTCGTGGGGCAAGGCACCCACAAGGAACTTCTAGCTAATAACGAAGTTTACCAAGAAATTGCCTATTCACAACTATCGAAGGAGGAATTGGAACATGGAAAATAAGAAAATGTCTCTTTGGGAACAGAGTAAACCCTATCTTGCAGGTCTCCAGTTTGCCCTTCTAATCGCCTTTCTAGCAACAATCTTATCCAATATCATTACTGTATATGGTCCAACCCGCATCAAGGAAATGACTAATATTATTGCCAGTGGTTTGGAAACAAGTGTGGATGTCGCGGCGGTTGCAGCTATTGGTGGTTTTTTGGCCGTCATCTATGTGATTGGACTTTTATCAAATTATTTGCAGGCCTTTCTGTTTACAACAGCTATTCAACGTTTTTCAGAGCGTTTGAGAAGAGCTATTGCAGAGAAAATCAATCGCCTTCCATTAGGATATTTTGATGGGCATTCTCAAGGAGATACCTTGTCTCGTGTGACTAATGACGTTGACACTGCAGCCCAATCCCTCAATCAAAGTCTAGGAACAGTTCTTTCATCTAGCTTACTGGTCGTGGCTGTCTTAGTAACCATGTTTGGTATGAACTGGATTTTAGCTTTGGTGACGGTTGTTTCAACTCTTATTGGTTTTGCTTTCGTGTCTGTCTTTATGGGCAAATCACAGGGATTCTTTAAAAGTCAGCAACAGGATTTGGCAGCTGTCAATGGTTATGTGGAAGAAATGTACTCTGGTCATAATGTGGTGACCAGCTACAATGCTATCGAGAGCACGAAAGAAGAGTTTGCGAAATTAAACCATCGTCTGTATGATAGTATCTGGAAATCTCAGTTTATTTCAGGGATTATGATGCCGATTATGATGTTTATTGGGAACTTTAGCTATGCCTTGGTGATTATTGTTGGTGCAGCTTTGGCTCTGAATGGGCAGATTAGTATCGGGATTATCGTTGCCTTTATGGCCTACGTTCGTATCTTTTCTCAGCCCCTTTCCCAAATTGCTCAAGGGATTACCAGTCTTCAGCAAGCTAGCGCAGCCATGGGACGTGTCTTCGAATTCTTAGGTGAAGAGGAAATGGAAGATGAATCTCATAAAGAAAGACAGCTGAGCTATATGAAAGGGCAAGTGGTCTTTGATCGAGTTTCCTTTGGTTATACACCAGAGCGAACCATCATTAATGACTTTTCTGCGACTGCTCATGCAGGTCAAAAGGTTGCCATTGTCGGACCGACCGGAGCTGGGAAGACAACTATTGTCAATCTTTTGATGAAGTTCTATGAGATTGATAAGGGAAGCATCCGTATCGATGGTGTGGATACCAAGGAGATGAAGCGTTCGGAAGTGCATGATGCCTTTTCAATGGTCTTGCAGGACACTTGGCTCTTTGAAGGCACTATCCGAAACAATCTTATCTATAACCAAAAGGATATTAGCGATGAGCGCGTGATTGAAGCCAGCAAGGCTGTAGGGATTCATCACTTTATTATGACCCTCCCAGATGGTTACGATACCGTCTTGGACGATACAGTGACCTTGTCTGTCGGACAAAAGCAACTCTTGACCATTGCTCGCGCTTTGCTGAAAGATGCACCACTCCTAATCCTAGATGAAGCGACCTCTTCGGTTGATACACGGACGGAAGAATTAATCCAGAAAGCCATGGACCGTTTGATGGAGGGAAGAACTTCCTTTGTCATCGCCCACCGCTTGTCAACCATCCGTAATGCGGATCTGATTCTGGTTATGAAAGATGGGAATATCATCGAGCAAGGAAATCATGATGAGCTGATGGCGCAAGCTGGTTTCTACGCTGACCTCTACAACAGTCAATTTACAGAAGACGAAGCAGAAGAATAAATCGAAAGAAGGCTTGACGGCCTTCTTTTTCTGCACTATACTAGAAGACAAGTGCTTCCCTGTAAGCAAAATTTGAGTAAGTGATGAGAAAATATATGAAAAATTATCAAGAATGGTATGACTACATTGCTGCTAACATTGAAAATAGGCCCTTTCTTCTGAGCTTGTTAAGAACTTTCAATCGCTTTATGACGGTAGTTATGCCTATAGTTTATCTGACCTTGTTAGCCACTGCCTATCTCCAAGAAGGACTTGGGAAACAGGTCTTGATGTATGTGTTTATCCCTGTATCAGGTTTTGTGATTTTGTCCTTTCTCCGTAAGAAAATCAATGCCCCTAGGCCTTATGAAGTTTGGGAAATTGTCCCGCTACTAGACAGAGATAGTCCTGGTAAATCTATGCCTAGTCGTCATGTCTTTTCAGCAACCATTATCTCCATGGCTTGCTTACATGCTAGTCTAACTATGGGGATGATTTGTTTGACATTATCAGCCTTCCTAGGTCTAGTGAGAGTCTTAGGTGGCGTGCATTATCCCAAGGATGTAGTAGTTGGTTATATTTGTGGTCTTGTGTGGGGTGTGATTTTCTTTCTATTTTGACCTGCAAGTTAAGGTGGTCCTACAACCACTTACGGGGTTAAAGTAACCACTTGCTTTTTTGCTCTTGTTTTCTTATTTTGGCTTTGATATAGTAGAGTCAGAAAGGAGATGGAATGAAGTTACGAATCGAAATTGACAGCAATTTAGAGGAAACTGAAATTGTCATCAAGGCAGCGGCTTTGACAGATGAGATTGCGGATTTACAGCGTCTCTTGCAAGAGTCCAAGTCTCCTAGGTTGATTTTTTACAAGGGGACGGGTGAATATTATCTGGACTTATCGGAAATTCTCTTCTTTGAGACGGAAGGTAGCAAGATTTACGCCCATACCCAGAAAGATGCCTACGAGGTTCGGCTTAAACTCTATGAGTTAGAGGCTATCCTTCCTCGTTATTTTAGTCGGGTATCCAAGTCGACCATTGCAAATATCCGTCAGGTTTACTCGGTGGACAAGTCCTTTTCAGGAACAGGCACCATTTCCTTTTATCAGACTCACAAGGAGGTTCATGTGTCACGGCATTACCAATCCCTCCTAAAAGAAAATCTAAGAAACATGAGGTAAGAACATGAAAAAGAAAGCATTTGGTATTGTGTTGCTAGTATTGGCAGCTTTAGTATTATTGCAAGGAAATTTTGGAATCCCTTCTCTAGGAGGGCACATTTGGCCTTTGATTGGTATTGGATTTTTTACCTACCAATCAGTTGAGGCTTTGCTTCGTCGTCATCTGACTTCAGCAGTTTTTACAGCTCTAGTAGCAGTAATGATTGCTAACCACTTTTATGATATTTTACCGATTCCCAATCAATCACTGTTCTGGGCCAGTATTCTAATTGTTCTTGGAGTTAGTTATTTGACTCACTCTAACAGAACATGGAATGGTAAGAAATGGTGGTATGACGGTGAAAAGACCATTCTGACAGACAAGGAAGTCGCTTTTGGAAGTGGGACTTTCTATAAACAAGATCAAGATCTTGTAGACGACCAAGTAGAAGTTGCTTTTGGAAATGCAAAAATCTACTATGACAATGCAGAGATGTTAGGTGATTTTGCAACTTTAAATATCGAAGTTGCTTTCGGAAATGCAACCGTCTATGTTCCACAACACTGGCGTGTCGATTTGAAAGTAGAAACATCCTTTGGTGCAGCCAAGGCAGATACTCCTCTAGCCCCAACCAGCAAAACCTTGATTATCCGTGGAGATGTGGCCTTTGGGAAATTGGGAGTTGTTTACGTTAAATAAAAAAATCTTTCGTAAGTGTCTAGAGTTTTGGGAAAGTGAAAAATTAAATATCATATAACTTGAGAGAGTGAGAAAATCGCTCTCTTTTTTCGTTGCAAAAATTAAAGAAAGGATAAACTAAATGACAAGACAGGAGTTAATTCAAGAAATAATGTCTTTGAGACAGTTGACAAGCCATGAAGCAGATGTAGTTATTTCACTGTTAGAAAGACAAAAGATGATTACTTTTACGCCACAAAATCAGCTTGCGTGTAATCTGAACTCATTCCAGGTGAGGTATTGATTTATGGCATATGGAAGAAAAAGTTTAATTCAAATTCAAGCTACAGAGATTCATTATCAGCTTCCTAAAGTCTTAGTTGGAACAACTTATTATCAAAAATTATGTGCTGAAGCAAAATTTGTCTACATGTTAATCAATGATCGCTTGAAATTATCACTTCAAACCGCTAAAGATACTGGAAATTTTGTGGATAAAAATGGTGATGTATATGTCATCTATCCGAATAATGAACTATGTCAAGATACTGGTTATGGGAAGGATAAAATTATCAAGTTGAAGAAAGAATTGATTAAATATCACTTGCTTGATGAGGAACGTCAAGGCATGAAACAGCCTAATAGATTGTATCCGAAAAATGTAGTTTCAGATCCAGAATTATTGAAGATGTCTTTTGAAATAGCTCCAAGTCCTTGGGAAATCTATGAACTCGGAAATACCGAAATCAAGAACTCGGAAATACCGAAATCAAGAACTCGCCAAAGCCGAAATCAAGAACTCGGAACTGCCGAACCAAGTAATAATAATCTAATTAAGAATGATAAAAGAGATTACGATACTAATCGATACGAGGGGGAGTCATCTTTATCTGATTTATCAATTTCTGAAGCATTCAAAATGGGGCAACATGGTTTTCTTTCTCCTCAACTAGTTCAGAAACTCAGTTTATTTGGAAAAGATGCAAAAATTCTTGAAAATAAAATCTATCAATCGAAACGTCAAGTTGAGAAGAATTACAACAACCTCTTAGCTGATCAGGAAATTTATGGAGAGGTTTGGCTGCAAGATCTTGAACGTGAGCTTGATAAATTGATTTTCAAAATTAAAACAGGAGAGGCTGAAGGAAAATCAATCCAGAATGTCCCAGCCTACTTCTACAAAATGATGATTCGCTTCTGGAAAATGGCTCTACTTATCGAAAAAGAACAGGGATTTATGGAGCTATCAGGACAAAGTGAGCAAGCTAGAAAATTCCCTGATGAGTGCCCTGGTCTGATTGCATACTATTATCCAGATAAATTGTCGGAGACGAAACTCAATAGCTATTTATCAGAACTGTCTAAGGGAGTTGAAACATGTTAAAAGATGAATTTAGACCAATTGATGGTAAAGTGCTAACGATAGGTCGTAGCCCGCTGCAGAAAATCTACATGGTTCCTAAAGCTGTTTTTGATTTACCGAAAAAAGAAAGAGCTGAGAAACTCAACCAAATTTTCTTATCATGGCAACAGAAAGAGGATTGATTTTATGGGATTGTTTAATAACCAAGAGAGAATTAACAGAGGGCAAGCTATGAAAGCTACACCTTCCCAACCAGTTCAAGAGATTGAAATGATTGTAGAGTATTTTGATAAAACGGTAGACAGTATTTCCGTCACTTCCAACTTAGAGGAACTAGAAAAATTGGTATCAAGTTCATTTGGAACAGGAGCAAGTATGAATTTTACATCAGCGACTCCGCCGTTTTCTATCAATCCTAGATGGGTGAAGAAGATAACTTATCGGACAAAATAAGGAACGATATCAGGAGGATAGTAATGTTTAAACTAGTTGCAATTGCTTTATTATTGGTCTTAGCTTATGGAATAGGACTTGTCATGCTGGAGCTGAAGAATGCTCCTCTGATGGATGATGAAATACTATCAAGTCCAAATAATGAAGGAGACAAGTAGATGTGAGGAAACAAACACAAAATCGTATCAGAGAATTACGAAAAAAATCCAGGCTGTCCCAGCAAGCCTTGGCTGATCAGATAGGTGTGTTTCGTAACACCATATCGAACTGGGAAACAGGATATAGTCAGATAAGTCTTGAAAATGCTAAGAAAGTAGCAGAATACTTTGGGGTAACTATTGACTACCTGTTAGGATCAGAATCGGACCAAACCTAGTACAGATAAATCTATATTGACCGAGAAGTCATTAAACTACAGAACTTTGAAAACTGAATACAAGGCTTGCCCTGATACAGCGTGGCTATGGATAAAAAAGAAACGGGGGCGAGCAGCAAACTAGAAAATGATATCTAGTCCAGCCACTGAACGAAAAAGCATGATAATGATCATAAGCTGAAGGAGTAAGGGTTTCTAGACTATAAACCCAGCGCATGAAATACCGATGTAAAAATACGTTTTTACACAGCACGGCGTTATTTCGCCTTTCAACATCAAGGAGAAATCTATGATAGATGAAACAACGGTCCGCTTAAGGGACTTAAAAAACTTAGGAAAACAAGGAGGTGCGACAGCTCGCTTAGAGGACGGAACAGACCTTATCCTGAAGCCAGACTATGCAGTCAAACAGGCTAGAGGATACGTAGACGGTGTTCTAAGGGATGTTGAATTTCATTTGCCTTATAAAAAGGTCTATGATCAAATTCGCACTATCAAAAAAGGCAGCCACATAGTGGCTAGGAAAGTCAGAAGTCCATCGGGAGTGGAACTTCGCTTGACAGGAAAAGGCTACCAGCCTAAGAACACTAAAAATTAGAAAAGGAAAAATTACAATGAACAAGAAACAAGTATTAGCAACACTCGCCCTTTCAACACTCGCCCTTACACAAGCTGGCGGCTTTGCATCGGCAGACGAACTTGCACCAATTGATTCTTCTGCTCCAACAACGGAAGTAGTTACGCCAACAGCACCTAGCGCTTCAACAGGAACAGAGGCTCCATCAAATCAGTCAACAGAGCCTTCAGTTACTCCAGTTGATCCAACAGCTCCCTCAGACAAGGATAACGCAGGAAGCCTTGACGGAGTGCCAGCTGATAAACCAGCACCTTCAGATAAGGTGCAAGACAAGGATAATGCAGGTAGTCTCGATGGTGTTCCAACACCATCAGATAAACCACAAGACAAAGACAACGCAGGAAGTCTTGATGGAGTGCCAGCTGATAAACCAGCACCTTCAGATAAGGCGCAAGACAAGGATAACGCAGGTAGCCTAGATGGTGTTCCAGATGAACAGCCAAAAACGACTGATCAAGCGAACCAGCAAGGGAAGTCGCAAATTGGAACAACCTCTACATCAACAGGTCAGGCGGTGCATGATATTACGAAAGCACCTGTTCAAACCAGCACAGGTAATTCCATTGTCAGCACTAAAGATGGAAATCTTGTCCTTGAAGATGGTTCTGTAGTTGCTCCTGAAGCACTTGGAGCTGTTACAAATGAAGACAAGACCATCAGTGTTTCAACTGCAGATGGTAAAATGGTAACTTTGCCAAACACAGGAACAAAACAAAGTTTCCTAGCTGTAATCGGTGGCATGTTGTTTACTGCAGTTGGCTACTTCTACAAGAAGAAATTATTTTAATTAAGTGAAGGAGAAAGAAATATGACAGAAAAAACAAAAGGACACGGATATTTCCGTAAGAAAAAATGGGCTAAAGGTTTAGCATCAGGTATTGCAATCGCATGTTTTGTAGCCTTCTCTGCAGGTTCAGCATTTGCGGATGAAGCAGTACAACCTGAAAGCAAAAATGACAATAACATGTATGCTACACAGGCTGGTAAAGCAACAGGAAGCCAGCCTGTAGCGATTGATAATGGAGTAGTCACAAAGGCTGCTGACAAGGCTAAAAAAGCTGGAGTAGTTGTATCTGAAACACGAAATGTTGACAAAGGTACAGACACTACTTCATCTAGTCTTGAACAATCTAAGTCTGAAATCAAACATGATCAGGATAAACAAGTTCAGGAACTTGAAGCCACAACTACAAAACAAGTTCAAAACAATGAAGCCTTCAAGGGGGCTCAGGAAGCTATTCACGCTAACAATCAATTTGTAGCTGCTGAAAAAGCCAAACATGAAGGGGAAACAACTGTCACAGTGACGAATGACGGTTCGACTGCCACAGATGGGACAGCAACTCAAAACAAGAAAGCTACTCAAACAGCTAAAAATACCTTGTCAGAGAATCAGCAAGCTGTCTCAACCTACCTGGAAGAAAAAGGGAAGTACGAAGCTACTGTCAAACAAGCTACGATTTTGAATCAGGCTGTAGAAGCCGCTACTACAGACTTGAAGAAACAGGGCGTAACGGTTGATGCAGTGACACGTACAGTTTCTTCAGTCGCAGAAGTAGAAGCATTGAAGAAAGCAAATGACCAGGCTATTGCAACCGCAAAAAGAAAAGTTGTGCTCAACAAGGCTCTTCTTGATGCCTACTCAGAAAGCCAAACTGCTAGTCAAGAAGTCAATCAAGATGCTGATCGTAAATCCACAGATTTGAAAAACTCTGGTGTACTTTTAACCACTAAAACACAGGAAGTTTCTTCAGCTGATGAAGCGAAGCAAATTGGGAAACAAAACCAAGCAACTTATGACAAAGCTAAGCAGACCCAAGCGGAATGGCAGAAGAAGTACGATGAGCTTCGAGCTAAGACAAGCACGGAAGGCTACACAAAAGAAGTAGTCTTGCAAGCCCTTAGCGTTGCGACCGCAAATCCTGAAGCAACAGTGGAGTCCTCTGCTCCAGGAGCGCAGGTAACTACTAAAGATTACATTGCCTCATCAAATGGAACCTCAGGCTATACTCGTGTTCTTGACTCGACTAAAGTCTTGAAATACAAGGATGTTGGCACTGGATGGAAAACAGAAGTTGACTACACAAATCTGAAAGGTTTGACTGTTTCAACTGCAGATGGTAAAAAGCATGATATTTCTCGTATCCATCGAAAATTCGAGATTCTTAATCAAGGGAAGACAGGGTTAAACGATGTATATGTATTGAATGATCCGACTGAGGGCTTTGTAGTCGCTCGTAATGATGGAGCTGGTGGAGCTGCAGACTACATGAATTTCTTGGTTACGGATACCTACTACTACAACGTGGATGGGAAAGAAGTAGCGTTCACAGCAAGTGAAAAAACTCCTGCTACCCTAACCTATTCTTCACTCAATCACAACCTTATTGGTTGGGAAGGTGCGAAAGCCATTAACGGAACTCATGTTGAAATTAACGGCTCAACTGTAACCTATAACAAGGATTATGGTTATGTTTACGCTGAAGAGTACAACCGCCAAGAAGATGTGGGTCATCTTTGGGATACATCTGACTCACCTTACCAATACAAGGGAGCTGCACTTGGAGTCTTCAAGGAAGGAACAGCCTTCACAACCGAATTTATCCAATGGGATGGACCAGATAATCCAAGTGGCCAAACCTATTGGTTCGCTTTGAATACAAAGGTTGTAACGCCAGTCGTTGAAGTTCCAGCTACTGCAACTATCACAAAAACAACCGTGAAGCCAGTTAAGACTGAACCTGTATCAGCTGAATTGGTTAAAGCGAAAAATCCAGTTAAGCCAACCTTGGCTCTTAAAACACTTTCTGAGACGAAAAATCAGAAGTTATCAGCAAGCTATCACGGCTACAAGTTGCAGTATAAGCCAGTTGTCAGAAAATCTGTAGCAGATACAGATAAGACCAACACAGATGGTAAAACGGTAGCTAAAAACGCTACTCAGCTTTATACATTGACCCATGACAATATCTATGCGAACCTGAAAAAAGGGGACAAGATTACCATCATTGATCCACTCGAAGCTGGAGCAGTTCCTGATGTAGCTGTCACAAAAGCAGCGGCAGAGAAAGCAGGATGGACTGTTTCATATAATGCAGGAAAGAACACATATACCTTTACTGCTACCTATCAAGGAAAACGCCTAGAAGCTCCAGTGATTACCTGGAAGCCAATCTATGATAAAGGATTTTACGATAATACCTACAAGGTTTTAGTAAACGACTATGAAGTTTTCTCAAACCCTGTTACGAACTACACACCGAAGCCACCAAAACCAGTCAAAGCTGTCTTGGATCGCTCTGGTAAGGACATCAATGGTGCGACAACTTTTGACCGCAACGTGACCTTCCGCTTGATGACAGATTACAGCCCTTACACCAAAACACTTGCTTCAACACAAGCGATTGGTAAGAAGTTTGGAATCTTTGATGATGTTCAAGACAAAGCCTTCACAGTTGACCACAGCAAGATCAAGATGACTGCTGCAGGTAAAGATGTAAAAGACTTGTTTGACATGTATCACGTCCTTTCAGACAAAGGGCGTACAGATGCAATCAATAAGATTCTGAAAGAATTGAACTTGAATCCTAAAGGTGAGTTTTATCTTTGGGTAGCGAAGGATTCTAAGAGTTTTTATCACAATTACGTGAAGCAAAATAAAAACGTGACGATTGATCTTCCAGCTAAGCTCCTGGTTAAAGCAGGGGAGAAAGTCGAGAATGACTTTAAACAGATCGACTTTGGCAATGGCTATCAATCAAACCTTGTGACTGTCTCAGTTCCTGATGTGAAGCCTGAAAAACACGCCTTGGATCAAAAGGATAATAAAAAAGTCTTGGACGGCCAAGAAGTACAGATTGGCCAATACATCCGCTATCTACTTGATGGCGTAACCGTGCCTACTAAACACGACAGCCTCTTCCAATATGATGGCAGTGACCAGTTGGATGTGGTTCATGATCGATTCACAGGTAATTGGTCTGGTATTATTCGTGGGACAGAATACCTTGCTGAAAAAGACTTGGTTCTTCCTTATGATGTCATCATGAAGGATGGAAAAGTAGTCAAAGCTGGCGAGAAGATCGCCAAAGGTACAGCTTATGCCTTCTTATTTGAAGTGAACCAAGATACGGATCCTAACTTCCTTAAGAAAGTTGTGACCGTTAAATGGGACGAAAAGTTAGGCAAATGGTCTTACGTTATCAATCAAGATTTCCTAAACTCTCTAGGAGTGCAAGGAACTTTCGATGCGGATTTCTACCTAGAGGTAGAACGCATCAAGGCTGGTAAGGTTGAAAATACCTTTATCAATACAGTCAATTTACAAGAGATGACGGCTAAAGTTACAACAACAACGCCAGAACCTCCAAAACCGGAGCCTAAAGAACCAGGCAAGCCACAACCGCAGCCATCACTTCCAAACACTGGAACAGCAGCAAGCATGCTTCCAACTTGGGGAATGATTTTGGGATTGTTGAGTCTTGCAGGAGCTGGGCTTCGTAAGCATAAAAAATAGAACATCTAGAAATTCCCCCTCATCTATGGTATAATGAAGCCATAAAAAAGAGGGGGAAGAGAGATGAGAAAGGACACGAAAATGGATGCACATGTGACTAGAAGTGGATATAGATACTACACTCCAACTCAAAAAAAATCAGAAGTCACTAAGCCTGAAGAAGAGAAGAAGTGGAAAAAAGGCCTCAGTTGGCTAGGAAAAGCCATCTGGTCAGGAATAAAGAATCTACCGAGTGTAATTGCGAGAGCTGCCGTTTTGATGGTTGCGACTCCACTCATGTTTCTCCTCTTTATCTTTAATCTGATTAAGAGTTTGATTGCAACAGCAATTGGTTGGGTTGTATTTAAGGTTGTTGTGGCTTTTCTGGTTATATGCTACTGGGCATTTTTGACAAAAGAAGGTAGTGCTCCAACAAGTGTTGAACATTGGTTCAAAGATTGGATAATGCCTGAAGGTGTCCCAATTTATCACTGGTGGGAAACGACCATTATCGTTGTCTTAGCTGTAATTACAGCCCTCTCTCTAACCTTTCGTCCAGAGGATGAAAAATAATATTGAATAAACAATGTAGGTGCTAAGGAATTTTCTTAGCACCTTTTTATAAAAAGAAAGTGAGAAAAAAATAATGGATGCAGTTGTAGATTTTATTAACAAAATTGGGAATATCGGTGGGATTATCGGTATTGGTTGGGCCGCTTGGGGTGCCTGGGACTTAGCGGTAGGAATCAAACGTGAATTGGATGATAAGAAGGATAAAGGAATCCAAAGTTTGATACTAGGTGCACTTCTAGGTGCCGTTCTAAAAGCCCTCTTTACAGCTTTGGCAACAGGTCTTCAATCTCTTGGTTAGGATGAGAAAAAAAAAGGAGGTGGTTTTATGAACCAATCCACACTTGATCAACTAACCATGAGTCTGAAAGACTATAATGCGACAGCCTATCAGCTGATGGAGACAGTTTCGGGTTCGATGGAGAAGGTAGCAATTTTGCTTCTTCTCCTTTTTATGGGGATCAACCTCATGAATTGGCACCAACAACTTAAAAGCAATGGTGGGGAGTTGTCTTTTCAGCTTTGGATTGAAGAAATCCTCAAGTATGCCATCGCTCTCTTTTTTATCCTCTATGTGGATGCGATTTTCGATGCCTTGTCTTGGTTGTTTAACGTTGTAATTAAGGCGGTGGCTAGCGCAAGTATTAGTCCGTATGAAACTGAGTTACCGGATTTAAAAGGAGTCAATGCTATAGCTAAAGCTATGCTCCAGTTTATTTATTGGGTCGTTGATTTTGTTGGTCAGATATCAACTAAGTTGTTGATCTTGTTGCGCTCCTTTACGCTTTACACGTATAAGGGAATCGCTAAAATTATTGTCGCTTGTTACATGGTGGATAGCCTACGTCCAATTTGCCTCGGTTTCTTTAAGCTCTATATTGCGGCTGTCCTTCAGGGATTGATTCTAGTTGTTATTATCATGCTTTACCCAGCCATTGTCACGAATGATCTTTTGACAGTTGATAAGACTGGAGCCTGGACAAGTGCTTTAGTTGCCATTGCAAAAGGAATCATTTACATTATTATGCTATTTGGCAGCCAACGCATGACTAAGAATATCATGCAGGTGAACTAGATTATGGTATAATAAAAGGAGAATGAGTGATGATTGAAAGGAGTATAATAATCCTATGAGATCTACTATAAAAAATTATTATGAAAGGTGGACGAAACGGCATGAACGCCGATACAAGGAAGCCTTGGATTACTATAAAAAGCAGTCGAAAGAGGCATTGTTAGCAGAATTGACAGAGCTGGAAATAAAAAAAGAGAGAGCTTCTCGTAGCTGGAAATTGTTGGTAGGTCTCGTATTAACGATTATTTTTTCGGATGATTTGAAACGCCTTCTTGCGATTTTATTTTCACCTCTAACAGGCGTACCTACCAAGGAATTGAACGAAAGTGTATTACTGAGTATCATTATAACACTGTTTATAGTTTTGCTATTTTTGACTATTTTAGTTTATAATTTTAGTTACTCGTTGTTATTAAGGCGGTATCTCATTTTAAAACGCTACATAGAAGAATATCATACTTGAATATAGGAGACGAACTTGTATAGAAATCGATTTTTTGAAGTATTAGAAAGCCCTTATACACCTTATATTGCAGTGGAATTGATCTACGCAATAGTTACCATTTGGTTTAATATCAGTCTTGGTAATTTGAATAAGCAACTAACACATCATTTTGATATCGATAAAATGATAACTCGGAAAGATGTGACAATTGCCACCCATGTTATGTCATATAAAGATAACTCCTCATGGAATTACTTAATCTTTGGGGGTGTGTTGATTTTGATTGGTTTTATGATTCCTATATTATCTTCAATAATAAATAAGTCTAGCTATAAGGAGGAAACAATCAAAAATGTCATTTGGTGTATTATCTTCATAGTTTCAGTGGTTAATCTCTTTTTAATTATTTCAATATCGCAAGCTCTGTTCAGTCCGATAATCATAGCAACTTTAATAATGTGCGCAGTAGGAGCAACATTTGGAGCTTTTGCAATTTTTAACACTTAAAAGTATATGGCAGCCATAATGGCTGTTTTTTTAATGAAAGGAACAGAATGACACGTTTAGGTAGTGAATTTTTAAAGGCTTTAGATAGCTACGAAAGGCCAGTTATAGGGTATATGACACTGAGACAGTTAGTGCTACTATTTGGTATCGCATTGACAGTAGTTGTCACCACCATCCTCTATTGGCTGAAGGCACCTGATATAATCCTTTATGGCGTTGATATTTTATTATTAGCGCCTTTTGTTATTTTCGGGTGTTATATTGATGAAAAAATTAAAGATGAGGTCCGTTTCCTTTTGACTAAGCAGGAACGCTCTTATCAGACAGATTATGACAGAAAGGAATATACAAGAAATGAATTTATTCGGCCGAAAGAAAACCCTGAAACTCTCTAAGGAAGAACGGGAACGGGCCAAACGTCTAAGACGTACCATGACGGCATCTACACAGAATAGTCTTAATTATCAATGGTTGATGCCTGATGGGCTCATGAAAATTACAAATGATCAATTCTCAAAGACCTATCGCCTAGGTGATACAAGCTATATTACTGCAACAGATGATGAGCGAATTGATATCATTGAAACAAACGCTGATATTTTTAATTCGCTGGATATTGACAATGATATGCAGCTATTGATCCTGAATCGTAGGGTAGAAAGCAATAGCTTATCTTCTATCCGCTATGATTTAGTTGGAGATGGATATGACGATTATCGTAAAGAATACAATGCGATGATCAATGATCGTTTTTCTCAGGAACAAAATACCTTCAAGGTAGAAAAATATCTGACGATTACTACCCAAACAGACCAGGATCATCAAGCTAGAAGAATCCTTGATGATACAGCCAGCGTTATTGAAAGTCAATACAGTGGCTTAGGAATCTCCTTTAAGGAGTTAGAGGGATTAGATCGTCTTCTTATCTTCCGAAAACTCTTGAGGCGAGAAGGTTTTATTGATTTCAACTATGAAGACATCGCTATTTCTGGATTATCAACCAGGGACTTTGTAGCTCCAAACTATCTGAAGTTTGAAAAAGATCATATGAAAATTGATGATTGTTTCGCAAGGGTGATGTATGTTAGACAATATCCTACCTTCTTGAATGACAAACTGATTAAGAATATCCTGGATACAGGAATTGAACTGGCTATCAGTCTGCATGCGAAGCCCTATGATACTGCAGATGCGCTGAAGAAAATCAAGACAGTTAAGTCAAGTGTACGTAGGGAAATGATCAAAAGTCAGAAGGCTGCAGCAAAAGAAGGTTATGGAAGTGACCTGGCTGTTGGTGGGAAGGCAGTGGAGACATCTCGAGAAACAGAGAAATGGACTGAAGAACTCCAGGACAATGACCAAAAAATGTTTTCAGGTGTGATGACGATTTTCTTCATGGCTGACAGTCTGGAGGAGTTGAATATCTACACTGAGCAGGTTCAACGATCTGTCCGTAAGAATACGGTAGAACTGGATAAGTGTTACTTGTACCAGGAAGAATCCTTGAATACGATTCTACCGATTGGGATTCCATTTATCAACGTAAAACGCCGTTTTATGAGAGATATGACTACCAGTAACTTGGCCACACAAGTCCCATTTACCAACGTAGATCTTCGATCTAACAGTCCACGTGCAATTTATTATGGCCAGAATCAGCTATCTAAGAACGCTATCACAGTTGACCGTAAGAAAGACTTGAATACAGGTTCAGGTTGTATATTTGGGAATTCAGGATCAGGGAAGTCTGTTCTTGCTAAAGGAGGAGAGATTATTCCTACCAAACTACGTTACCCTGAAGATAATACCATTATCGTCGATCCTGAAGATGAATACACTGTTATTGGCCGAGAATTAGGTGCAGAAATTATCACAATCGCTCCTGGATCACAACATCACTTTAACTTGCTGGATCTACCTGATAAGGATAAACTGCAAGCAGAAGATAGTGATCCGATTGGCCAAAAATCAAACCTCTTATCAACCCTGTTTGAGAATATATTCTCTGAAGTATCAGACGATGAATTTGCGATGATTGACCGTGTAACGAGACAGACCTATGAGGAATTTGAAAAACCAACCTTTAAGGATTGGCAAGCGGTTTTGGAACGTCAACCTGAAGCCGTTGCTAAGGATCTGGCGCTGAAGGCAGAACCTTATACTGTTGGATCAAATGATATCTTTGCACACCCTACAAACGTCAATATGAATAGTCGCTTTATTATCTTCAATCTCAAGCAGTTGAGTGGTAAATTGAAGCCATTTGCCCTCCTGGTGATTCAGGACTTTATCTGGAACCAGGTAGTCAATAACCAAGGTAAAACCATTACATGGTTGTATTTTGATGAGTTGCAGCTCTACTTCAAGAATAAACTTCAGGCAACCTTCTTTACAGAACTGTACTCACGTATTCGTAAATATGGAGCCATCCCAACAGGGATTACCCAGAACCCAGAGACTGTTTTATCTACAGAAGAAGGTAGAAAGCTAGTCGCAAACTGTGAGTTTCTAGCCCTCCTGAAGCTGAAACGAACAGACCTGGAAGCCCTGGAGCAGGTTATCCCTCTTACGCCTTCACTAGAGCGATTTGTCTTGCGGCCAAAAGCAAAGGGTACTGGTTTGATTGTCGCTGGAGATACCATTGTCCCATTTGAAAATCCTATCCCTAAAGATACCAAACTGTATCAATTGGTTGCGACAGATGGTTAAAAAAATAGAAAGAGAGGTGATTTCTTTTGTTTGAAAGTGATCCCAATCAATTAAAACAGGAGCGTAAGCGGAGAATCAAAGAAGGATCCTCCCAGAATGCAGAAAAAAATCCTAAAGAAGCACGTTTAAACTCAAAAGTTGCATTTAAAGAAGCTAAGAAGAATTATCGCTTAGCGAACAAAGATTATAAACTACACAAAGGACCTCAAGCAACAGCTAGAGGTCTTTTCTTTAAGCAACAACGTGATCGAGCAAAGTTGGAAAAACAAATTGCAACAACGCTCTATAAACGAGCTAAAAAAGCTGATGACAGCTATATTCCCAATCGTATAAAGAGACGAACAAAACAAAGCACTCGAATGAAAGCGAGACACGACGTTGAGAAGACAGTCAGAGATAATGAGATTCTTGGAGACTGGGTTCAGGCGAGGCAGAATATACGTCAGTTCAAGTATCAGTTAAACGCATCTAAAAGAGCAACGAAGGCTGCAGGAAATCTGTCTAAGTACTCTATCAAGCACAGCTATGGACAGCTCAATAGAAGCTATAATTTCATCAGAGGGCGAGGGTATACTCGAACACCTAGAGAGTTCTCCTGGGAAGGAAAACTCAGCAAAAAGATGAAACAGACTAGGAATCGGATAGCTCGTTCAAAATTTGGGAAGGTATCAAGAGGTACAGGGAAGGTTTTGAAGGTTGCGACAAAGCCTCTACGTTCCATCCTATCCAATCCATTAGCAGTTAAGTCCTATTTCTTGATGTTCTTCATCTTTGCTGTTTTAGGGATATTTATGGCCATATTTGGAGGCGGTGGTCCTGTCCAACAAAATGAATTTGACCTGAATAAGTCCTGGCTTCAGATCAGTAAACGAGATCGAGAGAAGTCAAATGATAAGGTTGACTATTGGACGAACATCGATGATATGCTCTTTTTCATGAATTTTCGCTACGGTAGTGAGTGGAAACCAGAAAGTAACTGGAATGAGGGAACTGGTGGAGAATGGGCTGGGACGTTAGGTTTCAATCACTATTCGGATGCCTTGAATGACCTTTGGAATCATTTGAATGATAATCCTCATAATTTGAAAAAGATGGCTGATTTATATGGTTCCTCGTCAGATCTCAAGTGGGCTAAGTTGAGTGATAGCGAGTTAGAAGAGTATAAAGAGCTAGAGGAGTTGACTAAAGAGGTTGGTCGGTACCCCTCTTATCAAGAACTAGCTAACCCCTTTTACCAGGAGGACGACCCTTCTTATCAAGCTCCTCTAGTTATCCTGAAGCGGTTTGGTTATACCTCTAAGAGTGAAATCTATGAGAAAACACAACTAAAAGCTTCAACAGGGCAAGCTATAAGAGCTCCTCTTGAGGGTAAAGTCAGTGTGACAGATGATACGACTGTATCCATCAAAACAGATAAAGCCATCTTTACTTATGAAGAGGTAGGAAATATCCGTGTTTCTGATGGTGATCAGGTCAAAGTTGGAGACGAGGTTGGGAAGGTAACGTCAAATGGTTACCAGGTCATCCAGTATCAAAAATTGGAGGAAAAAGAGACAAAGGATAAGAAAGAAAAGTGGACATCAGTCAATCCGGGCTTTTACTTTCAATCTGTCATCTACAATCAGACAACCTCAGTCATTACTACACTTGACGGTGATTTGGGGCAAAAATCACGAGCAATAAAAGACTACTTGAAGCAAAAGGTACCAGGGCTAACAGATAATGGTTTGGCAGCCATGCTTGGGAACTTTGCGACTGAAAGCAATATCAATCCTAAACGTGCTGAAGGAGATTATCTTAGCCCACCAGTAGGGGCTGATTCTTCTTCCTGGGATGATGAGTCCTGGTTATCTATAGGGGGACCTGCTATCTATGATGGTGGGTATCCAAATATTCTTCATCGAGGTTTAGGATTAGGTCAGTGGACAGATACAGCAGATGGTTCTACTAGGCATACTCTATTATTGAATTATGCAAAATCAAAAGATAAAAAGTGGTACGATTTAGAACTGCAGTTAGATTTTATGTTGGAGGGGGATACTCCTTACTATATCACTGAATTGACATCGATTCTAACTAGCACAGAAGACGTGGAGACACTTACAGAGCGGTTCCTGGTTAACTGGGAAGGGAACTCTGGAGACAAGGTCCTAGAGCGCCAAAATAACGCTAAGCAGATCCACGCTTTTCTTACTCAACAAGTTCGAGGAGGTGGAGCGTTAGCGTCTTCCTGGAATTTCCCTGAAGAGTATAAGTCAAAAGTGGAACACCCTCCAACACAGGCTTCTATGACTACACAACAAGGAAGCGGTTATGAAGTGGGACAATGTACTTGGTATGCCTATAATCGTTTAGTTGAACTAGGAACGATTACAGACTTATCAGGAGCTTATGGTTACCTTGGTAATGGTCAGGATTGGGTGGCAAGCCTAGTCGCAAAAGGATGGCGGTATAGTACAACTCCAACAAAAGGAGCTGTTGTATCAGTAGTAGGTGGATTTGGTGGGACACCAGATGTATACGGCCATGTTGCGATTGTGGAAGCTGTGAATCCAGACGGTTCATTCCTCGTTTCAGAATGTAATATCCAAGGAGTACAGGATAAGGTACATTTTTCTGTCCTATATCCAGCTTACTACTATACATTTGCGACACCGAATTAAAAAAGAAAGAAGGTAAATCATGAAAATGATAGATATGGAGAAATTGAAACTCCTTAAAATAGGAGGAATCCTTATAGGAGTTGTGTTAGTTCTAGGATTCGTATTCTGGATTGGTGCAGCAACCTCAGCGCAAAAGAAAGCTAAACAGGAAGCTGAAACAACGCAACAAGAAACCAAAGCAGAGGGAAGCGAACTAACGCAAGAATATGTAAAGGAATTCTTGACGGCTTACTTCAATAAGCAGGATCTTGGAGAAAATAGAAATCGCTATTTGCCCTATATGACAGAAGCTGCTTACAATCAGGAAGTGAACTCTGAAGAAGAACCAACGGTACAAACCTATAAGGGCTATGTAGTGGATACACAGATGAAGTCTTCTACCATCTACATCGATCAAGAAAATAATGTTGTCCTAGCTCAAGTGAGATACACTCAGACACAGTTACAGAAGAAGTATGATTATACTAACGCCCAAACAAACGTAGGATCTTCAAGAACCATACGGATTCGCTTCAGCAAGCAAGATGGGAAATACCTGGTAAATCATATTGACCCTATTTTGATTGTGGACAGCTTGAACGCCAGCGAAAAGGCGAGTATTCCATCGTTAAACAAACCAATCACTAACCAAACACAAAGTACAGAAGGGAAAAAGGAACAATGACAAAATTAGAAACTTTGGAAAAACAAAAACAGAAAGCGGAAGACCGCTTAGCTGACTATATGACCAAGGCCAAGAAGGAAGAAGAGAAACTGCAGCAGCTAGAAACTCAAATCATTCTGGCCAAACATGAGGAACGATCAAACTACTTGGCCAAACATAATTTAACCTGGGCTGATATTGAAACAGCTCTTGCTGAAGGAAAATTGAAAGGAGCTGAAAAACATGTACCGTTTAACCAATCTGACACAAAACAAGACCACAACGTATAAGAATCGAGACCTTGTGTATCAAGCGCTGGAGCGAGAAAATGCCAAGGTTAAGCATGAGGAGGCAGAGGCCGTTTTATTGGTAGAGGAACTAGATAAAAAGAATGTAGTGATCTACCAAGAAGATATCTATTTGCCGTTTGAGGGAATCGCAGACAGCCTCTTCCTGAAGCCTGGTACGTTGAATAACCAGGAGGCTGCAGCAAAAGAAGTAAAACCCTCTTTCTTTAAGCGCCAGACGAAAACAAAAGATCTAGAGAAGGCTCCTGAAGAGAAAACTGAAGCCTCTTCCTTGAAACATGAAACTCCCAAACCTCGACCCTCTTCTAAACGCTCTTTTTGGGTGTATTTAGGAAGAGTTTTGGTGTTATTGAGTCTAGTAGGAAGTCTGACACTTGCTGGCTTATCCTTTACGCTAGTTTACCATCAAGAAAAGCAACTCTCGGCCGTATCCAAGGATCTTTCAAATCTAAAAACCATTCAGTCAAAAACAGGGGAACTAGATGCCTTTTCACGTTACTTTTTACCAGTCCTTTACTCTGATAAAGGGAAAATGGCTGATTTCGTAGCTCCTCAATTAACGATAGATAGACAAGCAGGTCAACTGCAGTCTGTGATTTTGGAATCTAGCTTGATTGTTGATGAAGCAACTTATCAGCTAACCTATGTAGTAGCCGTGAAAGACGGTGAGAACAGAAGTCAGAAACGCTTGGTAGTTACTGTAAAGGAAGAGCCTTCAGCACCTTACGGATTCCAGGTTATTGCTAAGCCAGAACTATCCAATTACCCAAAATAAAGGAGGTCTTACATGGATCAAGAAAAAGTCAGTCATTCTCTGGCTTTGAAAGGAAAAGTTACCCTGGAGATGACGATACAAGCTCTGTATGCCCTCGCAAAAGCCCATTATGAAAAGAAACAACATAAGGCAGCGAATCGAACCTTTGAAGGGGAGACACGTTTTAATGATTTTATGGCCACCAAATCAAAAAAAGATGTCGAGAAATTGTTAAATAGTGAAGTCCACTTGGCCAAGTTGAAGCATTACCTGGAGGAGTATAAGATAGGTTTTACTTATCATCAAAAAGATGGTGCAACTTATCTCTTCTTTGAAACAAAAAATCGCATCTTGGTAGAAAAGGCTCTCAAAGAGATGTTGGCAGATATCACGAAAAGCCCAGAAAAATTGGAAGAGTTTGCGAAAAAAGTGCTGAAGAAACCACATGAAATGACTCCTGAAGACAAAATAGCCTACTACAAGAGTCATACGGTGTATAAGGGAACCACCCCTGTAGTGACGAAGGATATTGGGAAGGAGAAAGCACGATGATTAGAAAGCCCATATGGCCCTACCTGGTGGCGGGGCTATTTTCATTTGTTATTTTCCAGTCCTTTTACCATTACTACCAACTTTCGACTGCAGCAGTACCTTTCATGGGAATGTTGCAGCTTCGTTGGTTGCTAGAACACTGGGAACGCTTCTCTTTTGGTGTTTTCTTTGATTCAGGAGCCTTGTATGCAGGGTTAATCGGATTCGGCCTCCCAATGCTTGTCTATGCTTCTATGGATAAGAATTTATATCGCCAGGGAGAAGAACAAGGTAGTGCTCGTTTTGCGACTTTGAAGGAAATGAGACGATTTGAAGACGTTGATTTTGAGAAGAATATGATTTTTTCAAAACAGGTCAAAATGGGCCTATTTAACTTTCGCTTAGCTTACAATGTTCAGCTCAATAAAAATGTGATTGTCATTGGTCTTCCTGGAGATGGTAAAACCTTTACTTTTGTATTGCCAAACTTAATGCAGATGAACTCAAACTTTGTTGTGACAGATCCTAAAGGAAACCTAGTACACGAAGTTGGGAAGATGCTTGAGAAAGCTGGCTATGCTGTTAAAATCTTTGATTTGATTCGGCTCAAGAATTCAGATCGGTTTAATCCTTTTCATTACATGAAGTCTGAGCTAGATATTGATCGTATCTCTGAAGCAATTACTGAGGGAACGAAGAATAGCGAGCATACTGGAGAAGACTTCTGGGTTAAAGCAGAGTTGATGCTTCAACGGGCATTGATTGGTTATCTCTATTTTGACTCTAAGGATCCTGAAACTGGAGTCCAGTTATACATGCCAAACTTGGGTCACGTTGCGGATCTATTAAGAAATATGTATCGAGAGGATCCAGATGTACCAAGTCCTGTCGAGCAGATGTTTGAAGAACTGAACGAACATCAACCTAACAACTATGCTTATAAACAGTGGAAATTATTCCAAAACTTCAGAGGCGAGACAAGAAACAGTGTGGTAGCGATTTTGTCTTCTCGCTATTCTATCTTCGACCACGAAGATGTCCGAAACTTGATTAGTGAGGATACCATGGAAATGGATACCTGGAATACGAAAAAGACAGCCGTTTTTATTGCTATTCCTGAAACCAATAACGCCTTTAATTTTCTTTCCTCAATCTTGTTTGCGATTGGATTTGAGGTTCTCACACATAAGGCTGATGATATCTTGCAAGGTAAAGTACCTGGCTACAGTAGAAAAAATCTTCGCCACATTCAGTTTATCTTCGACGAGTTTGCGCAAATTGGCCGTATTCCAAACTTCGCCCAGGTTCTCTCTTCGATTCGTAGTCGTGAGATGTCTATTAAGATTATCATTCAAGCTGTCAATCAGCTAGAATCACTATATAAAAGCGATTGGAAGACCATCTTTAATAACTGTGCTACTCACCTATTTTTAGGAACCAATGACAAGGATACAATGGAATACTATTCTACAAGGTCAGGTAAGCAGACGATACGCACTCGATCCACTTCAAAATCGCATAGTTATCGGAACGGATCCTCAAGTGAAAATAAACAAATTCAAGGCCGTCCCCTTCTAACTCCAGATGAAGTCGCAAGAATTGGGGTAGAAGAAGGATTGGTTTTTATTTCTAAACAAAATGTCTTCAGAGATAAAAAAGCAAGTGTCTATGATCATCCTAGAAAAGATGAGATTGCAAGTTCTCCTGAAGACAAAGAAAACTGGTACGAATATACTCGAAAAGGAACAGACATCGATGGCTTGCTTTTATATGCCAACGATTTGACTCCGCAGCTAAAAGAGTTATTCGTGGCCTAACATACAGAAAGGATAGAAGGATGGAAACACCTAAAACACAATTAGGATACCTGGAGAGTATCTCGCAGGTTCTAGCATTAAAGCTAGAAAATTTAGCCACAGAACGTTATGCTATTTGGCAGCTACTTAAACAGGCAGATGAGGAGACTTTTTATCAATTAGCTCCTCATCTTTTTGTGACAACGAATCAGGAAGATCCATTAGTTGTTAGTGAACTAGATGCAACTCCTGAAGGATATCTTTTATTTAAGGAATTAGTAGAGGAGGAAAGAGTATGCCTTTAACAAAAGCACAGGCAAAATCGCTGGATATTTTAGAAGTAGCTCGTAGCCTTGGAATGGAGATGAAGCGAAAGTCACATCGAGAGTATTATTGGGCTGAGCATGACTCGTTTAAGATTGATACTGTGAAGAATACCTGGCATTGGTATTCACAAGCAGATAAGTATGGGGACACCATCAACCTTGTCCAAGAAATGCGAAATGTCAGCTATAAGGAGGCCATGGTATTCTTAGAGACAGGTTCCTTTCCTGAAGCAAAACCAGTAGAGGAAGAACGTCAACCTTTCAATTATACACTAGCCCCTTACGAACAACGATTTGTGGAGGCGAGATCCTATCTCAAGGAGATTAGAGGTCTCTCTGATGATACAATCGACTTCTTCCTGGAAAAGGGAGTATTAGCCCAAGCTAAACGTAAGGATAAAGATGGTGTTATAGAAGATGTCTTGGTTTTTAAATACTTGGACAGAAATCAGCAACTGGTAGGTGCGAGCCTCCAGGGACTTGTTCCTGATCAAGAACGTCATCCTGGCAAAGGATACTTGAAACAAATAATGTATCAATCAGAATCTATTAGTGGCTTAAACGTTTCTATAGGCTCTCCTAAGCGTTTAATTGTGACAGAGGCACCAATTGACCTTATGAGCTATTATGAGCTTCATAAGGGCGAATTAAACGATGTTCGACTGGTTGCGATGGAAGGATTAAAAGAGGGAGTTTTGTCTCACTATGTTCTTGAAATTCTGCAGGAGCGAGGGGAGATTGCGATGGATGAAAGGGATTATACCAAGGCTAGTGAGTTAACACGTACCTCTAAATTTTTATCTGTTGCAGCGGAAACATCCACACTTTTCCAAGATCACAAATATGATGATCTCATCACGCTGGCAGTTGATCACGATAAAGCAGGTACAGACTTTATTACCAAACTACGGGAGAAGAAAATCCCAGTTATCGATGCAAGACCACCAAAACGTGAAGGCCAGGAGAAGACAGACTGGAACGAGATTCTGAAGCAAGAAAAACAACTGGAGCAGACGGAGGAAATTCAAGCATCAAGCCACTTTCCTGATACCAGCCATCTTTCTCCTGAAGATGCAACGTGGTTGAAGGAAAACTGGGATAATATAGGTTTTTCAGTAGAGCCTAGAAAACAAATGGTCATTGATTCGGACAAAACAGTGATCTATGAAAAACCTTCCAATCCTCTTGGAGATGGTAGGGAGCCAAAAAAACAAATTCAGAGCACAGAAAAAGCTCCTGAGAATTCCCAGGAGCAAATGAATGATAGGACCAGTGGTGGCACGGGTTCTTTACAGCCTAAAGCTGAAGGCAGTACCTCACCTGTACTTGAAACAAGTACCTTTGAGCAAACTGTTACCAGTCACCCGACATCATCCTATCCTTACTTACAGTTTAGCACAAATTATGATAAAGTGCAACGGAGAATAGCGAATTATCATCCGATTACACCAGCGGATTTAAGACGATTAAATCAATATGCGCCGTCTATCCAAAGTACAGCGTCCTGGTATTTAAATGAACTGGCTGACAGTAAGATCAACTTTGTTTATGCGGATCATGGAGAGAAGAATGTGCTTCAGGTGACTTTTCAAAAGGATAACTTTATCCATCTTTCAGGGATCAGACCTTTTGAAGAGGGAAAGGGAGCAGCAAATTTCCTAGATGATATTGCAAATGGTCGGGGGCATTATGACGGTATGTTGATTAGTAATGCAATTAAGGATAAATTGCAAGTTCTTCCTATGTTGCGTGATATTTTAGATCCACATTCTTTTGTTTTAGATGATTTGAGCAGTGTTGAAAAGCTTCACAATCTCAATATGAGTGAAGCTATTAAAGCAAAAGATGAAGATTTCTTACTACTGTTTAAAGATATTGGAGATGAAAAAATTCCAGCCTCTCTTATGAAACTCAAGGGAGAGCTTGAAACTAACGTTAAATTGTTGGATGAAAAGATTATTCTCGGTGTTTATAGAGAAAGAGATGGACAGATTGAGCAACTTTCAATCAATGAGGAATATGTTAAAGACAAAGGTGCAGAAATGCTGTCAGTTTTGAAGAATAAGCAGTATGAAGAAGTTTCTAAAGAAACTGAACAAACTACTTCAGAGAGCACACTGAATAAACCCCTACTTGATTCGGCTACGTTTACTCAAGTCTTAGATACTGTCTATAATTTAGGTGTGCCAGGTGACATTTCAAAAACTCCAGAAGAATTTCATCAAGCCTGGAATCAGTATCTTGACTATGCGAAGCAGTACAATGATAAATTTGATCAGATTGTTGCTGCAGCTGGAGAAGACCGCCTCCTAGATACAAATTCAGATTTTTATAAAGAATGGGAACAAGATCGTATTTATAAGGAGAACTACCATGTACGCCTTCAATGGGCTGAGGAGCGCCCAGATGGGCCTAAATTGCCCTTTAAAGAAACTGAGCTGATATCTTATCAAGATTTCGCTAGAGAGCTTTACAAGGCCAACCAGAGTTTCTATCAGTTACATCAGGAAGGGCTAAAACAAGTGACTGGCGGTCACCCAGAAGGCTACATCTCTCCAACTAAGATTCAGTTTAGTATCTACGCTCCTGATGGTGAACTGATTCAGGATAGCATCCGTTACGATATTGGGGATGAGATTAACCCCATCGCTCATAAAGAAAGACTTGGTACACGAGAAATGAGAGAGTACCCAGAATTGATGAAGATAGATGGGGCTATATTCACTCAGTATCATCTGGGGAGATTGGCGAGTGAGTTAGATATTTCGCAGTTCAGTTACGCTTTGGAAGATACTCCTTACGCAGATCAACTTCTATCCCAACTCCCATTTGGAAATTTGGAAAATAGTCCAATTGGATTTACAGATAGTAGTCATGATGGTCGTCTTGGATTTATTTCTTTTGATGGAATGGATAGTGTTGAGGCCGAAAATCTATCTGCTTGGTTTGAGAAGTTGGGAGTCAAGGATTCTCCGTTGGAACAAGTAGCTCTTGTAGAAAAATGGCAAAAAGAAATCAAAAGTTTATCAGAAAAAGTTGAACAAACGATCGCCACAGTTCGAGATGAATTTGAAAAAAAACAAGAGGAAGAAATCAAACTAGAAGAACAAGACCACAACAAACAGGGTTTGAAAAGTGATGCGGATGCTGACGGAGTTTCTGATGAGGAGGAGTTGCTTCAGGGAACGAATCCGTATGATTTTAGATCGAAACCAGGTTCTAAACCAGAGGGCGAGGAGAGTCTACAAGCGGATGAAATTGTTTTAGCAACTGGCAGTCTTGCAGTCGCAGATTTTATTCAAAATAAAGATATGGCAGGATTAAGTCGTCATCTTAAAGAAGGGATTAAGGAGTTTCTGGATTCAGATAAGTACAAAGACTATCTAACGAGAATGAGCCAACTAAATAATTATTCTAATCGCAACTTGCGCTTAATTCTTGCACAAAATCCTGAAGCAAGGCAAGTAGCTTCTTTCAAACAGTGGAAAGAAAACTTTGGTCGCTATGTGAAAAAAGGTGAGAAGGCTTTACGTATTTTTAAACCTATGACGAAGATCAAAAAGGATGAGAATAACCAACCAATATTGGATAAAAATGGGAAACCAGAAACAGTTACATTCTTTGGTTTGGTACCAGTTTTTGATGTTAGTCAGACAGAAGGAAAGGAGATGCCAAAAGCTGCAGAAGTGAAAGAACAGCTGACTGATTTGGACTATGCAAATCTTTACCGTGCCCTAATGGCTATTGCAAAAGAAAATGATGTATCGGTTCGATTTGAAGAGATGGAAAATAATAAACATGGATATTATTCTGTCTCAGAAAATCAAATTGTTTTACGTAGTAATGAGATGAACAAGGCTCAAATTATTAAAACTTTCTTACATGAAATGGCTCATGCAGAGTTGCATCATGCAGATAATCCTCAAAAGGAAAATCTAACTAGAAGCACCGCTGAACTCCAGGCTGAAAGTGTCGCTTATGTCGTTTCTTCATACTATGGTATTGATACGTCAGAGTATTCCTTTAACTATCTATCTGGGTGGTCTGCTGATAAGGAGACACTTGCTGATTTAGAAGCACAGTTGGATATTGTCCAACAAGAAGCTAAAAGTTTAATGGTTCGGATGGATCAAGCATTGGAACAATTAAGATTGAGTCAGGAGAAACAAACGAAGCGTAGTTTTGAACAAAAACTGGAGAAGTTTAAAGATCAGAGCAAGCAGGCTGTCGAAGATCACAAGCAGGAGTTGAAAGCAGATGCACAATCAAAAAAAGAGAAGGGTTTCTCGAAATGACCGAACGGGACACCCCAAATAAACCCAAGGTCAAATTAAAAACAAATCATCATCAAGGAGGACAACACTCATGACTAATGAACAAGAAGAACAACTGATCATCATCCTTTCAGACTTTATTCCAATCATGGATGGAGACAGAGTTCAAGGAGTATCGCCAAACGCTAAAGACTTGACTCGCCAAAAAGTTCTGGAGCAACTAGAGGAAGAACAGTCTCAACTACCTGAAGGAGATCCTGCTCTTTTGGAGTGGGAAGAAGAAAATATTGAGCTACTCAAGATGATTACAGATGAAGAATTTCAAGCTGTACTCACAGAAAAAATCTTACTGACAGAAATACAAATTGGGCAGTCGATTTTCCAGCCTCTAACTGCTCAACAACTTTCTGTCTTAGCTGAAAAGTTACAAGGTCAGAAAGAAAAAAGTGTAGAAAATAGTGATAAGCAATCATCTATTTTCAAAAACATCTTCAGTTGGTTGCGATAAATTGTTAGAGGTTGTACTCCAAAAGATATAGGAAAGGGGCTTGGGGATTTCCCCAAAACTGAGAAAATCAAGAAGGAAAACTACAAGGTTCTCCTTCTCTGATTTTTTTAAATTTCGCAAATGGATATCCATTTGCTACGCTTGCCACAAGGAAGTCAGGTGCTGATGCCTGGTCAGAATATGCTAGAGACTTTGAGAGAAAGAGGATAAAAAAATAATGCAGAAACGAGAAAATAGAAAACGCTATATACAAAAATTGATACGACTAACACCAGAGGAAGATCGTCAAATTAAAACGGCGATGGCCCAAATGGGAGTTCCATCTTTTCAATACTATGCGAAGAATCAACTGGTACAAGGGAAGGTGGTTCAAATTGATTTTTCTGAATTGAAAGACCTTCGAGTTGCTATCAATCGAGTGGGTACGAACATCAACCAAATTGCCAAACATGCCAATGAAAATCAAGGAGTTACGCCAGAGGAAGTGGCACAAGTCATTGACTATCTATCTGAGTTGAAAGAGATGGTGGCTGTCAAACTTTCTAGTGCGGAGAAGAAAAGTTTACAGGAACGAAAAGTGAAAACAATAAGGACGTATGACGAATGGTAGTAATCAAAACACCCAAACAAATTAAAACTCCTTCCAATTTAAAAATAGCTGTACGCTATATTCTGAATGAAGCGAAAACTCTTGTATCAGAAACTGCAGAAAGTGATCTTGATTTTCCTCTTGTCTATCATAATGGTGAGCTTCAAATGAAGCTAGTATCTGGAAATGGGATCTCTGATTTTAGTGTAGCAGATGAAGAAATGGTCATGACAAAATTAGCTGCGGCCTTTAAAAAAGGAGATGATGACTTGAAAGAATTATCTTCAGGAAAACAAGTATTAGCTCATCACATTATCCAGTCTTTTTCTCCAGATGATAACTTGACTCCTGAGCAGGTTCATGAAATTGGCCGTCAAACGATGTTAGAATTGACAGGTGGAAATTATGAGTTTGTGATCGCAACCCACACGGATAAAGATCATCTTCATAACCATATCATACTTAATACCACCAATACCTCAACGCTCAAGAAATTTCGTTGGGAAAAGAAAACCTTGAAAAATTTGAGAGCCATTTCGGACAAACATGCGGCACGATATGGCGCTAAAATTATTGAACCTACTATGAAAAATTCTTATACAAAGTATTCTGCTTGGCGGAGACAAAATAATTATCGGTTTGAAATCAAGGAACGTCTTGATTTTCTTCTGAAGCACTCTTTGTCGTTAGAAGATTTCAAACAAAAGGCAGCTGCGCTTAATCTTCAGATTGATTTCTCTGGAAAATTTGTGAAGTATAAATTGCTCGATCAGCCCCAACAAAGAAATGTCCGAGATGATACATTATCGAAGAAAGGACTCTATTCTCTTGAAAAAATAAAAGAGAGAATTTCTAAGAATCAGTTAGTTTTTGATGTGGAGGAATTGAAAGAACAATATCAAGAATCAAAAGAAAAAACGGCAAATGATTTTGAATTGAAATTGGAAGTGGAATCCTGGCAGGTCGAGCAAGAAAGCAAGCAAGGCATTTACGTGCAGATGGATATGGGAGCTTTAAATAGTGGTACAATTTTAATACCTTCTCATAAAGTTGATAAAAATGAGGATGGAAATTATACCATCTATATCAAAGAGAAAGACTATTTTTATTTTCTCAATCCTGATCAATCTCAAAAAAATAGGTACATGATGGGCTTGACTGTCGCAAGGCAATTGGCCAAACAAAACGGCGAAACACTCGTTACTAAAAACGCTCAAATTTCCTCTATGCGTGAACTGATTAAGGAATATAATTTCTTAGTTGAGCACGGCGTGACAGATGGAGCACAATTTCAACATTTGGAGGAGCGCTTTAATGAAAAGATAGAGGCTACCCAGGAGGAATTAAGACAGCTAGATGAGCGACTTGGACGTTATCATAAAATTGAAGGAGCACTTTTAGCCATCCAGCAATCTCCAGAAAATAGTCTTGCAGCGGTACAACTATTGGATGATTTAGGAGTTCCAAAAGATATGGGACTGGAAGATGTCAGTCAACTGATTAAACAATTCCAAATTGAAAAAGGAGCCTTACAAGAGTTCTTTGACGACACTCTAAAACATTACACAGATTATAGAGATATTAAGGAGCACGTGCGTAGTCGTGAAGAGAAAGTTGACCGACGATTTGAGGATGAAAAAGTCTTGTAGAAGTTTCTGATGTTTTCAATCTAGTTATGATTTCAGTACAGAGAGAACCTTTTCTAGGAATTGCTGGTGAAAAGGAAGGAGAAACTTCATTGCAAAAATAATTATAAATATAATTATAAACATATTGACAAATATAATTATAATGGTATAATAGAGATATAGAAAAACAGGAGGATGTCAAATGAAGATTATTACATTTGCTGCCATTAAAGGCGGTGTTGGAAAAACTACTTTAACTTTTAATTATGGGGAATGGTTGGCTAAGAAAGGTCAGAAGGTTCTCTTTATAGACTTAGACCATCAGTGTAATTTGACTCAGTGTTACAATATCTATGAGAGCAAGAATACAATTGCCAATGCTTTTAAGGGAGGCGATGTGGATATTAAGCAAGTCAAGGAAAATATCAGTCTAATTCCAGGTTCAGTTCAACTTGACACGGTGGAACGAGATTTGGAGAACAGCGATAAGAAAAATATGTTACTTTATCTTTGGCTAGAGGATAACTACGAAAAGAAAAAGTTGGATCAGTTTGACTATATCTTGATTGATTGTAGACCAGACTTTGCGACAGCTACTAAAAATGCTGTGGCGGTCAGTCACGCTATTATTAGTCCCTTAACTCCTTCAGAGTTTGGTTATAATGCCAAATTCAATCTATCAACTCGGTTAGAAGCATTCAGAAAGGATGTAATTGACTATCGCACAAGGGAATCATACATTACTGCTGAGTTATATTTCTTAGCAAATATGATCCGACCAAACTATGGGTCATCAAGAGAGTTACTGGAAGCCCTGGGACTTGAAGCTAAAGAAAAGGGAACAGATAACCTTCTAGGAATTGTACCAGCAAAAGAGTTATTCAATCATTCCACGATTGATAAGATCTCTATTGCAGATATGAAGGAGAATCCTGAGCTTTATCAAAAACACAAAAAGTTTTTCACTGAGCTGGAGCAGACTTTTTCAAAAATTTATGATACAATATAATTATATTTATAAACACAAATACAATTATAAATATAATTAGAAGGAGATTGTCATGGCATTCACACCAAAAGAAAAAGAGATTTCACAGATTATCGAAGCAACCCATCAACCTGAGCAGATTTCAGATGTAGCCAATTTTGAAAGTTTTGAACGCAAAAAGCAATTTCAGTTTACTTTAAAACCAAGCAATAGGAAAAAATTGGATAAAATTGCTAAAGCAGCTGGGGCAAAGTCTGCATCAGATTACCTTGATAAGCTAATCGAAAGTTTATCGTTATAAATATAATTATACTTATACTTATAATCAAACAACCTTCCCAATAAGGGAAGGCTTTTATTTTTGAAAGAGTCTTGTAGAAAGTTTGTGATGTTTTCAATCTAGTCATGATTTCAGTACAATAGAGAGTATGTTTAGATTTGATGAAAAAGAATTTGTCGCAGAACTAGATCGTAAACGTGAGCAGCAATTCCTGAAGCGAGTAAGAGATTATGACGAGCAAGTAGCTCCCTCCATGAGACTGAGGGGATATAAGCGGATAGATAGTACAGAGAGGACAGTTGTTTTTACATTTGGAGAGGTGACCTTTTCTAGGAATCGCTGGCGAAAGGGAAAGAAAAGCTGTTATCCCGTAGATGAGTGGCTAGGTCTAGAAAAGTATATGCGTTATTCTCCCGAGTTGATTTTTCACATGGCAAAACACGCTTCCGTTTTATCCTACCGTGAAGTTTGTCGAACAGTTAAGATGGCTTATCGTTTGGAGATAACAAAGGACGCTGTTTTGAAGTCCGTAAAAATGGCAGGTAAACTCTTTTCAGAGAGGGAACGTTATCGGCTTTTTAAAGGTGATGAGCAACCGAAAAAAATACAGGCAGATAAAATCTACCTGGAGGGAGATGGTGTGCTCGTCAAGACAACATCAAGCAATGATGAACGACACAATACAGACTTGGCCCATTTTCTGATTCATACTGGAGCGAAGAAGGTTGGTAATAATCGGTATGTACTAGAGAATAAGCATGAGATTATCCATACAAGCCATGAACAAGCAAAGGAAGAATTGATAGACTATCTCTGCAATCATTTTGAAATCACTGATCGAACTCTTCTTATCACTAACTCGGACAATGGTAAAGGATATTCTCGCAGAATATTTCAAGAAATTAAGAAGGTCCTACGGATTAAACGTCATGAGCATTTCTGGGATGCTTATCATGTCAATGAAGAACTTAAAAGATTCCTGAAGCCGTACCCATCTACACTACTTGATCTTGCTTTTAAGGCCATCAAAAATCATCAGAAGAGCCTGCTTCAGACCGTACTAGATACAGTTGAATCTCTCACAGAAAGTCAAGAAGCTCTTGATAATTTTTACAATTTTCGTAAGAAATTATTAAGAAATTTCTGTGACACTAGACCACCTAAACTTAGAGGGTTATCCTCACGTGGTATCGGGGTAATGGAGAGTCAGCACCGAAAGGTTACTTACCGTATGAAACATCGAGGGATGTATTGGTCCATCGAAGGGGCTTGTACTATGTCCAGAATGATACTCCTTGAACGAATTGATCAGCTATACAATCTATTTTTTGGATCTTGGAGACAAGAGTATGAAGAATTTAGGGATACGGGACTAGGTGCAGGATTTCGTATTAACCATAGGCCGCACAAAGCTGTTATCAGAAAAAGAGGGCATAAATAATACAAAAAGGCAGACAAAAGCCTCTAAAAAAAGATTTTTTAGAGGTGTTTTTGTCATGTTTTTATACAAAATAGTTGCTTTTTTGCCTAATGTGTGTTACAATAATAGAGTAAATAAAAACGAAAAAGGTGTAGAAGCAGCAACTTCTACACCACCGATTAAGACAAAAACACACTTTGCTTAATCAGTCAAACAATATTGTAGCATAAATAGTGCAATATAGTCAAGGGCTGGGGTAAAGTGAGGAACTTTTTCCAGTTTTTTTGTCTGAAAAATCTCGCTTTCTTATTGAGTTATAAGGATATTTGATTATTCCCAAAAATTTAGACACAAACAAATCTTTCAATCCCCTTGCCAAAACAGAGAAAGTGTGATAACATAGTACGGTATGTGGTGCTAGCACATCCGCTATATTAGATCTAATAGGAGGAAAACACAAATGGCTAAAGTATGTTACTTTACAGGTCGTAAGACTGTATCAGGAAACAACCGTTCACACGCGATGAACCAAACAAAACGTGCCGTAAAACCAAACCTTCAAAAAGTTACTGTTCTTATCGATGGTAAACCTAAAAAAGTTTGGGCTTCAGCTCGTGCTTTGAAATCAGGTAAAGTTGAACGCGTTTAATAATAAAAGTAAGGAGACCTTAGGGTCTTTTTTCTTTTACTGTAGATATAAAATCATTTGAAAAATAGAGTAAATATCCGCTGATACAGTATTCTGCTTTTACACTTGGGCTGAAATATGATAAAATAGAGTATCAACTAGTTGAGGTAAAAAGGATGACTGTAAAAATTAATACAAAAGATGGTCAAATCGAACTAACAGATGAAGTGATTGCAACCGTCGTAGGTGGAGCAGCAACTGAGATTTTTGGTGTGGTCGGTATGGCTAGTAAAAATGCCCTCAAAGATAATTTCCAAGCCCTTCTAGGTAAGGAAAATTATTCCAAAGGTGTCGTCGTAAAGGCGGCCGAAGATGGCAGTATTGCAGTTGATGTATATACCGTGTTGAGCTACGGAACAAAGATTAGCGAAGTGTCAAAAAACATTCAAGAGCGTGTTCGTTTTAGTTTGGAAAACCAACTTGGAATTACTGCTCAGACTGTAAATGTCTACATTCAAAATATCAAAGTTGTAGGAGAATAACCGTGTCAAAAATTACTACTAGCTTATTTCAAGAAATGGTGCAGGCTGCATCAACTCGCTTGAATAAGCAAGCTGAATATGTCAATTCATTAAACGTCTTTCCAGTTCCAGATGGAGATACTGGAACAAACATGGGAATGACCATTGAAAATGGAGCTAAAGAAGTTGCAGACAAGCCAGCTTCTACAGTTGGCGAGGTAGCGAGCATTCTTGCCAAAGGTCTTTTGATGGGTGCGCGTGGAAACTCAGGCGTTATTACGTCTCAGCTTTTCCGTGGATTTTCACAAGCCATCAAGGATAAAGACGAGTTAACAGGTCAAGACTTGGCCCTTGCCTTCCAATCAGGTGTAGAAGTTGCCTATAAGGCAGTGATGAAACCAGTTGAAGGAACGATTTTGACAGTTTCTCGTGGGGCTGCTATCGGTGCTAAGAAAAAAGCTGAGCAGACAGATGACGCTGTTGAAGTCATGCGTGCAGCCTTAGAAGGTGCTAAAACCGCTCTAGCTAAAACGCCAGATATGCTTCCAGTCTTGAAGGAAGTTGGCGTTGTGGACTCAGGTGGTCAAGGACTGGTCTTCATCTATGAAGGTTTCCTTTCAGCCCTTACTGGCGAATATATCGCATCTGAGGACTTTGTAGCCACTCCTGCCAACATGAGTGAAATGATCAATGCAGAGCACCATAAGTCTGTGGCTGGTCATGTGGCGACTGAGGACATTACATTTGGTTACTGTACTGAAATTATGGTAGCTCTTAAGCAAGGTCCAACCTATGCCAAAGATTTTGACTACGACGAATTTCGTAACTACTTGAATGAACTTGGGGATTCTCTCCTCGTTGTCAATGATGATGAAATCGTCAAAGTCCATGTCCATACGGAAGATCCAGGACTTGTTATGCAAGAAGGTCTCAAATATGGTAGCTTGGTTAAGGTAAAAGTTGACAATATGCGTAACCAACACGAAGCACAGGTTGAGAAAGAAGCTGCTCAAGTTAGCAAACCAGCTGAAGAAAAAGAATATGCTTTGATTGCTGTCGTTGCTGGTAAAGGTCTAGCAGATATCTTCCGTTCTCAAGGTGTGGATTATGTTATCGAAGGCGGTCAAACTATGAACCCTTCAACAGAAGACTTTATCAAGGCTGTTGAGCAGGTCAATGCTCGTAACATTATCTTCCTACCAAACAACAAGAACATCTTCATGGCAGCTCAATCTGCAGCAGAAGTTTTGGAGCAACCAGCAGTAGTGGTAGAGACTCGTACTCTTCCTCAAGGTTTGACAAGTCTTCTTGCCTTTGATCCAAGCAAGTCAATTGAAGAAAATCAAGAGCGTATGACTGCAACCCTTAGAGATGTCGTTAGCGGAAGCGTCACAACAGCTGTACGTGATACAACAATCGATGGTTTAGAAATCCATGAAAACGATAATCTTGGTATGGTTGATGGGAAAATTCTTGTGTCAAACCCTGACATGCACCAAACCTTGACAGAAACATTGAAACATATGTTGGATGAAGACAGTGAAATCGTAACCTTCTATGTCGGTGAAGACGGAAGCGAAGAACTTGCCAATGAAATTGCCCAAGAAATCGCAGAAGAATTCGAAGACGTTGAAGTCGAAATCCACCAAGGCCAACAACCAGTTTACCCATACCTATTTAGTGTGGAATAAAAATTTAATAGATTAAAAAGAAAGTTGATTTTGCAACTTTCTTTTTTTATGACATTTGTCATATTTCTTAGTGACAGAAGCTTCTAGCTCCGCTAACTTCAAAGGACTATAATTGAAGTATGAAATGGAGGAAGAAGAGATGAAAAATAAAATGATTGTCGCAATGAGCTTAATAGCAGCAGGAGTCATGACTTATCTCATGTTTTCAGGATTGGATGAAGGATTTTATCATTTTCCTTGGGAGTTGTTTGCAAGCTTTGGAATGATGTCTTGGATAATACGAGAAGGTTTGAAATTGGTCTCAGATGTGAAAAAGGAGTTTGAAAAATGAAAAAAGCGATTCTCTATCTTTTTATTGGGCTATCACTAGTGGCATGGTTGGTAGAAATGTTTACAGGTTGGTTTGATCAAGTCTTTCTTCACCAAGTTATTCGCGGCGCCTGGGGATTAGGATTTATGATTTTTATCGCCTTTCCTATAGGGATGGAATGGCTGAAAGGAGAATATCATGAATATGATTAAGGTACAAGGCTTGCATAAAAGCATCAAGGGTAAAGCTATTTTGAAGGATATTTCCTTTGAGGTAGCTGAAGGTGAATGTGTTGCCATGATTGGGCCAAACGGAGCTGGAAAGACAACACTCTTGGACTGTTTGCTCGGAGATAAATTGGTCTCCAGCGGTCAAGTATCCATCCAAGGCTTGCCAGTGACGAGCTCTAAGTTAGACTACACAAGATCCTACCTCCCTCAAGAAAATGTCATCGTTCAGAAATTAAAGGTAAAAGAGTTGATTGTTTTCTTTCAACGTATCTATCCAAATCCCTTGAGCAACCAGGAGATCGATCAACTATTGCAGTTTGACAAGCAACAAAAAGAGCAATTTGCAGAAAAATTGTCAGGTGGGCAAAAGCGTCTTTTCTCTTTTGTCTTGACCTTGATTGGGCGACCAAAGCTTGTCTTTTTAGATGAACCAACTGCTGCCATGGATACTTCAACTCGTCAAGGCTTTTGGGAAATTGTTCAGGAACTAAAAGCTAAGGGAGTTACCATTCTCTATTCCTCCCATTATATCGAAGAGGTAGAGCATACAGCGGACCGAATCTTGGTCTTGAATAAGGGAGAGTTGATTCGCGATACAACACCTCTAGCCATGCGCAGTGAGGAGATTGAAAAGCACTTTATCCTTCCTCTAGCATATAAGGAAGTTGTCGAACAGTCAAACTTGGTTGAAAACTGGTCACAAAAACAGGATGCTCTACAAGTAGTCACACGCGAAGCAGATGCTTTCTGGGAACTATTAGTCCGAGCAGGATGTAGGATTCAAGAAATTGAAGTCAATAATCGTAGCTTACTGGATACAATCTTTGAAGAAACACAAAAGGGAGATGACTAAGATGAAACAATGGATAGCATTAAATAAGATAGAATTTCTATTGACCAAACGACAATTAGTCTACTATCTATTATCCGTAGGGATGCCGACAGCCTTCTATTTATTCTTTTCAGGTATGTACCAGGACACACCAGGTGGATCGGATAATTTTATGCGCGACTACCTCATCTCCATGACGGCTTTTTCCATGATGTCGACAGCTATCTTCTCATTTCCAGCTGTTTTACATACAGATAAAATCAACAACTGGCAGAAAACATTGCGCCATACTCCGGTAAATATGGTAGAATATTATCTATCAAAGATAACAAGTATGATGGTTGATTATATGGTCTCAATCCTGGTTGTTTTCTCAGTTGGGCACTTGGTCAGAGGTGTGGATATGCCTTTAGGAAGCTGGATTGGGGCTGCGTTCTTGCTGATAGTTGGAAGTGTAGCTTTTGTAGCGCTTGGCTTGACCTTGACACTCTTGCCTTCTAGTCAGCTGATGTCTGTCGTGGGCAATCTTCTCTATCTAGGCTTGGCTGTTTTAGGCGGGCTCTGGATGCCCATCTCTTTATTTCCAGACTGGATGCAAGCAATCGGGAAGTGTCTACCAACTTATCAGCTGATGGAGTTGCTCAAGACCTTCTTAAACGAGGATGGCATCAATCTATCAGCCACAGTTTATCTACTTGTTTTTTCAGCTATTTTGTTTGGTTTGACCATTTACCTTCAAGGTCATAAGGAGAATGCTTAATGCTTGAAAGAATGAAAAGTATAGACTATATGTATTGGGCCAGTTTGATTTTTATGGTTTTTTCCATCATTCCTGTAGTGACTGGGGAGCTTCCTGTCTGGCATTTATTGATTGATATTCTATTTGTAGTGGCGTATTTGGGTGTTTTAATAACTAAGAACCAGCGCCTTTCTTGGCTTTTCTGGGGCATCATGCTAGTCTATGTAGCTAGCTATACTGCCTTTGTTGCTGCGAATTATATTTGGTTCTTCTTTTTCCTTTCCAATCTCTTAATTTATCATTTTGGTGTACGTAGTTTAAAGTCTTTACATGTCTGGACTTTTCTCCTTACTCAAGTCTTTGTTGTGGGGCAACTGTTGATTATTCAGAGAATCGAAGTTGAGTTTCTATTCTATCTGCTTGGGATTCTTACGTTTGTCGATTTGATGACTTTTGGCTTGGTTCGGATTCGCATTGTCGAGGATTTGAAAGAAGCTCAGGCCAAGCAAAATGCAAAGATAAATCTATTGCTTGCTGAAAATGAACGCAGTCGTATCGGTCAGGACTTGCATGATAGTCTGGGACACACTTTTGCTATGCTCAGTGTCAAGACAGATTTAGCCTTGCAGTTATTTCAAATACAGGCTTATCCACAAGTAGAAAAGGAATTAAGAGAAATACAGCAAATTAGCAAAGAATCAATGCGTGAAGTGCGAACCATTGTGGAAAATCTTAAGTCTAGAACTTTGACATCCGAATTAGAGACGGTGAAAAAGATGTTAGAAATTGCTGGAATTGAGGTTGAAATAGCTAATCAACTAGATACAGCTAGCCTAACTCAGGAATTGGAGTCAACGGCTTCCATGATTTTGCTTGAATTGGTGACTAATATCATCAAACATGCCAAAGCTTCTAAAGTCTGCTTAAAATTAGAACGGACAGAGAAAGAACTCATTCTAACAGTGAGAGATGATGGCTGTGGCTTTACTTCTATAAAGGGGGATGACCTCCATACAGTTCGAGATCGTGTTCTTCCATTTTCGGGAGAAGTAAAGGTAATTAGTTGGAAACAACCGACAGAAGTTCAGGTTCGACTACCTTATAAGGAGAGAAACTAAGATGAAACTACTTGTTGCAGAAGATCAAAGTATGTTGCGAGATGCCATGTGCCAGTTGCTCACGCTTCAACCGGATGTAGAGTCTGTCTTTCAAGCCAAGAATGGGCAAGAAGCAATCCAACTATTAGAAAAGGAGTCTGTAGATATCGCCATCCTTGACGTAGAAATGCCCGTTAAGACAGGTCTTGAAGTCTTGGAGTGGATACGAGCAGAAAAGCTTGAAACAAAGGTGGTTGTAGTGACGACCTTCAAGCGCTCAGGGTATTTTGAACGTGCGGTCAAGGCTGGAGTAGATGCTTATGTATTAAAAGAAAGAAACATTGCAGACCTCATGCAAACCTTGCACACCGTCCTAGAGGGACGCAAGGAGTATTCGCCTGAATTAATGGAAGTGGTGATGACGCATCCCAATCCATTAACAGAACAAGAAATAGCAGTTTTAAATGGAATTGCTCAGGGCTTCTCTAACCAAGAAATTGCAGACAAACTTTATTTATCAAACGGAACAGTCCGAAACTATGTCACCAATATTCTTTCGAAACTAGATGCTGGTAATCGAACAGAGGCAGCTAATATCGCGAAAGAATCTGGTTGGTTGTGATGATATAATATTTTTTGAACATTATGTGCTAAAATTGATGGGATTGAATGGAACAATACTAACTTTAGGAGGGTGGGATTCCTCCTTTTTCTTTTTTTAGGGAGCACTACAAAAAAGCTAAAATTAACAATAAAAAAGAAAAATATCTTGACAACCAAGGGAAAATTTTGTTACAATAATAGACGGTACTTTTTACTTTTGGTCTCTCAAGAGTGTACAGGGACGTGCTGACAAATGTTGCAAAAGTACACACAGATGATAGCTGTCACCAAGTGTATCATCACCAAAAATAAAAAAACACAGGAGAATGTAGATGCCTACAATTAACCAATTGGTTCGCAAACCGCGTAAATCAAAAGTAGAAAAATCTAAATCACCAGCTTTGAACGTTGGTTACAACAGCCATAAAAAAGTTCAAACAAACGTTTCCTCACCACAAAAACGTGGTGTTGCAACTCGTGTTGGAACAATGACACCTAAAAAACCTAACTCAGCCCTTCGTAAATTCGCTCGTGTACGTTTGAGCAACCTTATCGAAGTTACTGCCTACATCCCAGGTATCGGACACAACTTGCAAGAGCACAGCGTGGTGCTTCTTCGTGGTGGACGTGTAAAAGACCTTCCAGGGGTACGTTACCATATCGTCCGTGGTGCACTTGATACTGCAGGTGTTAACGATCGTAAACAAGGCCGTTCTAAATACGGTACTAAACGTCCAAAAGCATAAGGAAAGGGGATAAAGAGAAATGAGTCGTAAAAATAGAGCTCCAAAACGTGACGTATTGCCAGATCCGCTTTACAATTCACAACTAGTTACTCGTCTTATCAACCGCGTTATGCTTGATGGTAAACGTGGTACAGCTGCTTCAATCGTTTACGGTGCCTTTGAGCAAATCAAAGAAGCTACTGGAAACGATGCACTTGAAGTATTTGAAACAGCTATGGAAAACATCATGCCTGTACTTGAAGTACGTGCACGTCGTGTTGGTGGTTCTAACTACCAAGTCCCAGTTGAAGTTCGTCCAGAACGTCGTACAACACTTGGACTTCGTTGGTTGGTAACAATCGCTCGTCTTCGTGGTGAACACACAATGCAAGACCGTCTTGCAAAAGAAATCTTGGATGCTGCTAACAACACTGGTGCAGCTGTTAAGAAACGTGAAGACACTCACCGTATGGCTGAAGCTAACCGTGCATTCGCACACTTCCGTTGGTAAGATAGGATGCGAAAGCGTTAAGAAAGTCCCAGAGAAAATAGGGAATCGAAGCAGGTTGCGATTGCAACCAATGAGATTCATCTTTTTCTCCAGACTTTTAGCTTGAGCTCAACTCAACTAACTTGGGTTTTTAGCCCGAGTTCAATTGAGCTCGATCAGCTCTTAGCTACAACTCAACTTACCAGCTCGTAAGTTGAAACCAACAATAGCATGAAAACATTGAGAACGGGTAGGTCCTGCCTATCCGTTTTTATTAAAATCGTGTTATAATAGAATAGAAATCAAAAATAAATAGGAGAAACAAACCTCATGGCACGCGAATTTTCACTTGAAAAAACTCGTAATATCGGTATCATGGCTCACGTCGATGCTGGTAAAACAACAACTACTGAGCGTATTCTTTACTACACTGGTAAAATCCACAAAATCGGTGAAACTCACGAAGGTGCGTCACAAATGGACTGGATGGAGCAAGAGCAAGAGCGTGGTATCACTATCACATCTGCTGCGACAACAGCTCAATGGAACAACCACCGCGTAAACATCATCGACACACCAGGACACGTGGACTTCACAATCGAAGTACAACGTTCTCTTCGTGTATTGGATGGTGCGGTTACCGTTCTTGACTCACAATCAGGTGTTGAGCCTCAAACTGAAACAGTTTGGCGTCAAGCAACTGAGTATGGAGTTCCACGTATCGTATTTGCCAACAAAATGGACAAAATCGGTGCTGACTTCCTTTACTCTGTAAGCACACTTCACGATCGTCTTCAAGCAAACGCACACCCAATCCAATTGCCAATCGGTTCTGAAGATGACTTCCGTGGTATCATCGACTTGATCAAGATGAAAGCTGAAATCTATACTAACGACCTTGGTACAGATATCCTTGAAGAAGACATCCCAGCTGAATACCTTGACCAAGCTCAAGAATACCGTGAAAAATTGATCGAAGCAGTTGCTGAAACTGACGAAGAATTGATGATGAAATACCTCGAAGGTGAAGAAATCACTAACGAAGAATTGAAAGCTGGTATCCGTAAAGCGACTATCAACGTTGAATTCTTCCCAGTATTGTGTGGTTCAGCCTTCAAGAACAAAGGTGTTCAATTGATGCTTGATGCGGTTATTGACTACCTTCCAAGCCCACTTGACATCCCAGCAATCAAAGGTGTTAACCCAGATACAGACGAAGAAGAAACTCGTCCAGCATCTGACGAAGAGCCATTTGCAGCTCTTGCCTTCAAGATCATGACTGACCCATTCGTAGGTCGTTTGACATTCTTCCGTGTTTACTCAGGTGTGCTTCAATCAGGTTCTTACGTATTGAACACTTCTAAAGGTAAACGTGAACGTATCGGACGTATCCTTCAAATGCACGCCAACAGCCGTCAAGAAATTGACACTGTTTACTCAGGTGATATCGCTGCTGCCGTTGGTTTGAAAGATACTACAACTGGTGACTCATTGACAGATGAAAAAGCTAAAATCATTCTTGAGTCAATCAACGTTCCAGAACCAGTTATCCAATTGATGGTTGAGCCAAAATCTAAAGCTGACCAAGACAAGATGGGTATCGCCCTTCAAAAATTGGCTGAAGAAGATCCAACATTCCGCGTTGAAACAAACGTTGAAACTGGAGAAACAGTTATCTCAGGTATGGGTGAGCTTCACCTTGACGTCCTTGTTGACCGTATGCGTCGTGAGTTCAAAGTGGAAGCAAACGTAGGTGCTCCTCAAGTATCTTACCGTGAAACATTCCGCGCTTCTACTCAAGCACGTGGATTCTTCAAACGTCAGTCTGGTGGTAAAGGTCAATTCGGTGATGTATGGATTGAATTTACTCCAAACGAAGAAGGTAAAGGATTCGAATTTGAAAACGCAATCGTCGGTGGTGTGGTTCCTCGTGAATTTATCCCAGCGGTTGAAAAAGGTTTGGTAGAATCTATGGCTAACGGTGTTCTTGCAGGTTACCCAATGGTTGACGTTAAAGCTAAACTTTACGATGGTTCATACCACGATGTCGACTCATCTGAAACTGCCTTCAAGATTGCGGCTTCACTTGCCCTTAAAGAAGCTGCTAAATCAGCACAACCAGCTATCCTTGAGCCAATGATGCTTGTAACAATCACTGTTCCAGAAGAAAACCTTGGTGATGTTATGGGTCACGTAACTGCTCGTCGTGGACGTGTAGATGGTATGGAAGCACATGGTAACAGCCAAATCGTTCGTGCTTACGTTCCACTCGCTGAAATGTTCGGTTACGCAACAGTTCTTCGTTCTGCATCTCAAGGACGTGGTACATTCATGATGGTATTTGACCACTATGAAGATGTACCTAAGTCAGTACAAGAAGAAATCATTAAGAAAAACAAAGGTGAAGACTAATCAGTCCTCACTCTAAAGGAAGCCACTTAGTGGCTTCCTTTTTTGTATAGTTCCGATAAATTTTGTAGATTCTGAAAACATGCACTCATAAAAATTTCATATAAAAATGAGTTAAAGTTATTTGCGGAAGAAATATATAATTATCAATAGAAATAAGTTGAAAAAAATATAAACTACCTTTTAAAAACTTATAAAAAAAGGAGAACATTCATAAATAAACGTTAAAATAGAAAATTCAGAAAATTTCTTCTTTTCTCTTGAAAAATTTTGAAAAAATGGTATGATAGTAACAAGTTATTTTTAAGAGAAGAGAAAGGGGAACAATGGAGAAAATCAGTTTAGAATCTCCTAAGACGGGGTCGGACCTAGTTTTGGAAACACTTCGTGATTTAGGAATTGATACCATCTTTGGTTATCCTGGTGGTGCGGTCTTGCCTTTTTATGATGCGATATATAATTTTAAAGGCATTCGCCATATTCTAGGACGCCATGAGCAAGGTTGTTTGCATGAAGCTGAAGGTTATGCCAAATCAACTGGAAAGTTGGGTGTTGCCGTCGTCACTAGCGGACCGGGAGCAACAAATGCCATTACAGGGATTGCGGATGCCATGAGCGACAGTGTTCCCCTTTTGGTCTTTACAGGTCAGGTGGCGAGAGCAGGGATTGGGAAGGATGCCTTTCAGGAGGCAGACATTGTGGGAATTACCATGCCAATCACTAAGTACAATTACCAAGTTCGTGAGACAGCTGATATCCCTCGAATCATTACGGAAGCTGTCCATATCGCAACTACAGGTCGAACAGGGCCAGTTGTAATTGACCTACCTAAAGACGTATCTGCTTTAGAAACCGACTTCATCTATTCACCAGAAGTGAACCTACCAAGTTATCAACCGACTCTTGAGCCAAATGATATGCAGATCAAGAAAATCTTGAAGCAATTATCCAAGGCTAAAAAGCCAGTCTTGCTAGCTGGAGGTGGGATTAGTTATGCTGAGGCTGCGGCAGAATTAAATGAATTTGCAGAACGCTATCAAATTCCAGTAGTAACCAGTCTTTTGGGACAAGGAACGATTGCAACGAGTCATCCACTCTTCCTTGGAATGGGAGGCATGCATGGGTCATTCGCAGCTAATATTGCCATGACAGAAGCTGATTTTATGATTAGTATTGGTTGTCGTTTCGATGACCGCTTGACGGGGAATCCTAAGACCTTTGCTAAGAATGCTAAGGTTGCTCACATTGATATTGACCCAGCCGAGATTGGTAAGATTATCAGTGCAGATATTCCTGTAGTTGGAGATGCTAAGAAAGCCTTGCAAATGTTGCTGGCTGAGCCGACAGTTCATAACAATACTGAAAAATGGATTGAAAAAGTCACTAAAGACAAGAACCGCGTTCGTTCTTATGATAAGAAAGAGCGTGTGGTTCAGCCGCAAGCTGTTATTGAACGCATCGGTGAATTGACGAATGGAGATGCCATTGTTGTCACTGACGTAGGACAACATCAAATGTGGACAGCTCAGTATTATCCCTACCAAAATGAACGTCAGTTAGTGACTTCAGGTGGTTTAGGAACCATGGGATTCGGAATTCCAGCAGCAATCGGTGCTAAAATTGCTAACCCAGATAAGGAAGTAGTCTTGTTTGTTGGGGATGGCGGTTTCCAAATGACTAACCAGGAATTGGCTATTTTGAATATTTACAAGGTACCAATCAAGGTGGTTATGCTGAACAACCACTCACTTGGAATGGTTCGCCAGTGGCAGGAATCCTTCTATGAAGGTAGAACATCAGAGTCAGTCTTTGATACCCTTCCTGATTTCCAACTGATGGCACAAGCTTACGGTATTAAAAACTATAAGTTTGACAATCCCGAGACCTTGACTCAAGACCTTGAAGTCATCACTGAGGATGTTCCTATGCTAATCGAGGTAGATATTTCTCGTAAGGAACAGGTGTTACCAATGGTACCAGCTGGTAAGAGTAATCATGAGATGTTGGGGGTGAAGTTCCATGCGTAGAATGTTAACAGCAAAACTACAAAATCGTTCAGGAGTCCTCAATCGTTTTACCGGTGTCCTGTCTCGTCGTCAGGTTAATATCGAAAGCATCTCTGTTGGAGCAACAGAAGATCCAAATGTATCGCGCATCACCATTATTATTGATGTAGCTTCACATGATGAAGTGGAGCAAATCATCAAGCAACTCAATCGTCAGATTGACGTGATTCGCATTCGAGATATTACAGACAAGCCTCATTTGGAGCGTGAGGTGATTTTGGTTAAGATGTCAGCGCCAGCAGAGAAGCGTGCTGAGATTCTAGCCATTATTCAACCTTTCCGTGCAACAGTGGTAGACGTAGCGCCAAGCTCGATTACCATTCAAATGACAGGAAATGCTGAAAAGAGTGAAGCCCTATTGCGAGTCATTCGACCATACGGTATTCGCAATATTGCTCGAACTGGTGCAACTGGATTTACCCGCGATTAATACTCTTCGAAAATCTCTTCAAATCACGTCAGCTTTGCCTTGCCGTAGGTATATGTTACTGACTCCGTCAGTCTTATTTACAACCTCAAAGCAGTGCTTTGAGCAGTCTGTGGCTAGCTTCCTAATTTGCTCTTTGATTTTCATTGAGTATAAAAATATTTTAAATTTGTTAAACCAGCCTAAAAGGCAATAAATAATAGAAAAGAGAGAAAAACTATGGCAGTTCAAATGGAATACGAAAAAGATGTTAAAGTAGCAGCACTTGACGGTAAAAAAATCGCCGTTATTGGTTATGGTTCGCAAGGACATGCGCATGCTCAAAACTTGCGTGATTCAGGTCGCGATGTCATCATCGGTGTACGTCCAGGTAAATCTTTTGACAAAGCAAAAGAAGATGGATTTGACACTTACACAGTAGCAGAAGCAACTAAATTGGCTGATGTTATCATGATTTTGGCACCAGATGAAATCCAACAAGAATTGTACGAAGCAGAAATCGCTCCAAACTTGGAAGCTGGAAACGCAGTTGGATTTGCTCATGGTTTCAATATCCACTTTGAGTTTATCAAAGTTCCTGCGGATGTAGATGTCTTCATGTGTGCTCCTAAAGGACCAGGACACTTGGTACGTCGTACTTATGAAGAAGGATTTGGTGTTCCAGCTCTTTATGCAGTATATCAAGATGCAACAGGAAATGCGAAAAACATTGCTATGGACTGGTGTAAAGGTGTTGGAGCAGCTCGTGTAGGTCTTCTTGAAACAACTTACAAAGAAGAAACTGAAGAAGATTTGTTTGGTGAACAAGCTGTACTTTGTGGTGGTTTGACTGCCCTTATCGAAGCAGGTTTCGAAGTCTTGACAGAAGCAGGTTACGCTCCAGAATTGGCTTACTTTGAAGTTCTTCACGAAATGAAATTGATTGTTGACTTGATCTACGAAGGTGGATTCAAGAAAATGCGTCAATCTATTTCAAATACTGCTGAGTACGGTGATTATGTATCAGGTCCACGTGTAATTACTGAACAAGTTAAAGAAAACATGAAAGCTGTCTTGGCAGACATCCAAAATGGTAAATTTGCAAATGACTTTGTAAATGACTATAAAGCTGGACGTCCAAAATTGACTGCTTACCGTGAACAAGCAGCTAACCTTGAAATTGAAAAAGTTGGTGCAGAATTGCGTAAAGCAATGCCATTTGTTGGTAAAAATGACGATGATGCATTCAAAATCTATAACTAATTGATAGAAATTAAGGTGAAGGCGAGTTGGGGGACTAACTCGCTTTTATAGTCAATTTATCTCTCTTTTAAGAGGATGGATTGTGATAGTATGAGATAGTCTAGGAGAAAATGATGTTAAGTTCAAAAGATATAATCAAGGCTCACAAGGTCTTGAATGGTGTGGTCGTTAATACCCCACTGGATTATGACCATTATTTATCGGAGAAGTATGGTGCTAAGATTTATTTGAAAAAGGAAAATGCTCAACGTGTTCGTTCTTTTAAGATTCGTGGTGCCTATTATGCCATTTCGCAGCTCAGCAAGGAAGAGCGTGAGCGTGGGGTAGTCTGTGCTTCTGCGGGAAATCATGCGCAGGGAGTTGCCTATACTTGTAATGAGATGAAAATTCCTGCTACTATCTTTATGCCCATTACTACTCCGCAACAAAAGATTGGTCAAGTTCGCTTTTTTGGTGGGGACTTTGTAACCATTAAACTAGTTGGAGATACCTTTGATGCTTCTGCTAAGGCAGCTCAAGAATTTACAGTCTCTGAAAATCGTACCTTTATTGATCCCTTTGATGATGCCCATGTTCAAGCAGGTCAAGGGACCGTTGCTTATGAGATTTTAGAAGAAGCTCGAAAAGAATCGATTGATTTTGATGCTATTTTGGTTCCTGTTGGCGGCGGTGGTCTCATTGCTGGGGTTTCTACCTATATCAAGGAAACAAGTCCAGAAATTGAAGTCATTGGGGTAGAGGCTAATGGAGCGCGTTCTATGAAGGCTGCCTTTGAAGCTGGTGGGCCTGTCAAACTAAAAGAAATTGACAAATTTGCAGATGGGATTGCTGTGCAAAAGGTAGGACAGTTGACCTATGAGGCAACTCGTCAACATGTTCAAACTTTGGTAGGTGTCGATGAGGGATTGATTTCTGAAACCTTGATTGACCTCTACTCTAAGCAAGGGATTGTCGCAGAACCTGCTGGAGCTGCTAGTATCGCTTCTTTAGAGGTTTTGGCTGAATATATCAAGGGGAAAACCATTTGTTGTATCATTTCTGGAGGAAATAATGATATCAACCGTATGCCGGAAATGGAAGAGCGTGCCTTGATTTATGATGGGATCAAGCATTACTTTGTGGTTAATTTTCCACAGCGTCCGGGGGCTTTGCGTGAGTTTGTAAATGATATCTTGGGGCCAAATGATGATATCACACGTTTTGAGTATATCAAACGAGCTAGCAAGGGGACAGGCCCAGTATTGATTGGGATTGCCTTGGCAGATAAGCATGATTATGCAGGCTTGATTCGTCGAATGGAAGGTTTTGATCCATCTTATATTAACTTAAATGGTAATGAAACGCTCTATAATATGCTTGTCTGAGGACTAATAAAAAAATATCATATTATTTGCACAACTGATGTATAGGTGCTATAATGAGGGTGAAGAAAGGGGGCGATTCCTATGGACTTAGGAAATCGATTACGCTATTTCTATCATAACTCATTATAGTACCTATGTTTTTTTGATTCAGTTTATAGTAAGGGAGTAAAATTACTTGTTATATGTAAGGAGTTTTTTGGAATCTACTATTTTATATATAGCTAATATGAAATTTTTCTAAATATAATAGGAATTAGAAGAAATAATCAATACTAATGAGATGTCTTAAACTGAGGTTACTGAGAAGAGTGACGGGATACTCGTAAGATGAAGACCGTAGAAAAAATGAAACATAGAATACTACGGTTTCCTAGCTACTCGCCTTTTAATGGGTAGGAGAAATAAAAAGTAAACTTGATAAAGTAAATAACTGGTCCAGTTGACCAAATGATTGAATGCTGGTGTAGACAGGAAAAGTCTAAAAGGAGAAAAATACTCGTTAGAAATGGTTTAGAGCAGAAGATTATTTTGTCAAATTTTTTTGTTTTGCAGTGGAATAAATAATATGAAATAAGACTAGAATATGTCTAGATTATCGAGAATCAGCATCTGTCAAATATAAATATTATTACATAAATAAGGTTTAATAATACAGTTATTTTAAAGAGCTATAAAAATTGTTTTCGGCAATGAAAAACCTACATATTATCAGCTTTAATAAGATAGCAAGTAAAAATAAGGGCGTTTATTTTATTGAATATATGTTTTTTTATTGACAAAAAGCATAAAAACGTATACAATTAAATATCGTAAATAAGAAAATAGGAGAAGGACATGGCTAAGTCAAACTTTGAAAAAGTAGAATCAGTTGTTGGCTGGGTTCGTGATAAGAAAATCACAGGCTACCGTATCTCTAAAGAAACGAATGCGCGTGAAATGTCTATCATTGCTCTAGCTCAGGGGCGTGCAAAAGTAAAAAATATTTCGTTTGAAACGGCTCTAGGTTTAATTGATTTCTATGATAAAAATCATGAAAAATTTGAAGATTAATCTTTGGATAATGGTGGATTCTTGAATAGGGTCTGCCTTTTCATTTTTTGGCTAGTAAAAAGACTGCACGGTTGATGCAGCCTTTTCTTTTTATTTGAGATAACGTTGAAGGAACTCTTTTGTACGGTCTTCTTTAGGATTGGTGAAGAGGTCTTCTGGCTTGCCTTCTTCAGCAATCACACCCTTATCCATAAAGATAACACGGTGAGAGACATCACGGGCGAATTCCATTTCGTGAGTTACGACAATCATAGTCAAGCCTTCCTGAGCCAGATCTTGCATGATTTTGAGGACTTCTCCAACCATTTCTGGATCGAGAGCTGATGTTGGTTCATCAAAGAGAATAGCGTCCGGATTCATGGAGAGGGCACGAGCGATGGCCACACGTTGTTTTTGACCTCCTGAGAGTTGTTTTGGTTTCGCTTGCCAGTAGCGTTCTCCCATGCCGACCTTTTCAAGGTTTTCTTTGGCAATCTTTTCAGCTTCTGTACGTTCGCGTTTAAGGACAGTTGTCTGAGCGACGATTGTGTTTTCAAGAACGTTGAGATTTTCAAAGAGGTTAAAGGATTGGAAAACCATCCCCAACTTTTCACGGTATTGCGTGAGGTCATAGCCTTTTTCGAGGACGTTTTGTCCATGATAAAGGATTTGTCCATCAGTTGGCGTTTCAAGGAGGTTGATGGAGCGTAGGAAGGTTGATTTTCCGCTTCCAGAGCTTCCGATGATAGAGATAACTTCTCCCTTGTGGACAGTGAGAGAAATGTCTTTTAACACTTCGTTTTGTCCATAGGATTTTTTGAGGTGTTTAATTTCAAGGATTGCTTGTGTCATTATTTCAAATCCTCCGTTTGCATTTGGTTAGCACCTGTAGTATAGGTATCCATGTCCATGCGGCGCTCAATAAAGCGTAGGATACGTGTTACGGTGAAGGTGAGGACAAAGTAAATCACGGCGATGATTGTAAATGTCTGGAAGTATTGATAGGTTTGTGTTGCCACGGTATTTCCTGAGAAATAAAGTTCGACAACAGAGATAACGTTCAATACAGATGTATCTTTGATATTGATGACAAATTCATTACCAGTTGCTGGTAGGATGTTACGGACTACCTGAGGTAGAACAATCTTACGCATGGTTTGGTTATGAGTCATACCAAGAGCAGTTGCGGCTTCAAATTGTCCCTTGTCAACTGCTAGGATACCACCACGGACGATTTCAGTCATGTAGGCACCGGTATTGATTGAAACGATTAAGATAGCAGCTAGTGTACGGTCAAGGTTGATACCGAAAGCTTGGGCAGTTCCATAGTAGATAACCATCGATTGAACGATCATTGGGGTACCACGGAAAATTTCAATGTAGACATTGAGGATCCAGCTAACTAGTTTTTGTAGGCCATAAATGGCTTTATTCTCAGACAGAGGAGCAGTACGGAAAACACCAATGGCAAGTCCAATAATGAGACCTGTGATGGTTCCGACGATAGAGATTAAAAGAGTGATACCAGCACCACGCAAGAGTTGTTGCCAGTTTTCAGAAAGAATTTTAGCGACTTGGCTAAAGAAACTACTGCTAGTCTCTTCAGTTGTTGTAGCTTCGGCAGGTTGCTCTTTGATCATACGATCCATCAAGGCAACTTGGTCGTCTTTTGAAATGGTTTCAATGCTGGTATTGATTTGACTAATACGATTGTCATCTTTACGAAGTCCAATGGCAATAGCCGTATCTTCTTCCCCAGTTTTGAAACCTGGTTCTACTTGAACCATCTTGAACTTAGAGTTAGCAGCTTCAGCAGTCAGAGCTTCTGGTCGTTCAGAAACATAAGCATCGATAACACCAGCTTCAAGTGCTTGGCGCATTTGAGCGAAGTCTCCCATGGCAGTTTCTTTTTTAGCGCCTGGGATTTGACCAATCAAGTCATAAAGGTAGACACCTTGTTGAGAAGTGATTTTTGCACCGTTAAAGTCATCCAAAGATTTTGCGTTTGCATAAGTAGAATCTTTTTTGACAAGCAAAACTGGTTCGCTAGTGTAGTAACTGCTCGAAAAGGCAATTTCTTGTTTGCGTTCGGCAGTTGGACTCATACCTGCGATAATCATGTCAATCTTACCAGAAGTAAGGGCAGGGACTAGACCTTCCCACTTGGTTTTAACAACTAAAGGTTCTTTACCTAAGTCCTTAGCGATTTTCTTGGCGATTTGAACATCGTATCCGTTAGCATACTGGTTAGTCCCATCGATTTTGACAGCTCCATTGCTATCATCGTCCTGAGTCCAGTTAAAGGGAGCATATGCTGCTTCCATCCCGATGCGTAAATATTCATCGGCTTGAGCAACATTGACAAGTCCCAGCATCAGCAAGAGACTTGTGAAAATAGATAAGTATATTTTTCTCATGATTTCTCCTATTTCTAATCTATTAAAAAATAACTGTCTCCTATTTTATCGAAAAAAACTCTATTTTTCAATACAGGTAAGCCCTTACTTGAGAAAAAATGATATAATGATAGCAAAGATAAAAAGGGGGCTTAGTTGATGAAAAAAACTTTTTTCTTACTGGTGTTAGGCTTGTTTTGCCTTCTTCCACTTTCTGTTTTTGCCATTGATTTCAAGATAAACTCTTATCAAGGAGATTTGTATATTCATGCAGACAATACGGCAGAATTTAGACAGAAGATAGTTTACCAGTTTGAGGAGGACTTTAAAGGTCAAATTGTGGGACTTGGACGGGCTGGCAAGATGCCTAGCGGATTTGACATTGACCCTCATCCAAAGGTTCAGGTCGCGAAAAACGGTGCTGAACTGACAGATGTTACTAGCGAAGTGATAGAAGGGGCAGATGGTTATACTGTTAAAGTTTATAATCCAGGTCAAGATGGCGACACAGTTGAAGTTGACCTTGTCTGGAACTTAAAGAATTTGCTTTTCCTTTATGATGATATCGCTGAATTAAATTGGCAACCTTTAACAGATAGTTCAGGGACTATTGGAAAGTTTGAATTTCATGTAAGGGGAGATAAGGGAGCTGAAAAACTCTTTTTCCATACAGGGAAACTTTTTAGAGAGGGAACGGTTGAAAAGAGTAACCTTGATTATACTATCCGTTTAGACAATCTTCCGGCTAAACGTGGAGTTGAGTTACATGCCTATTGGCCTCGGACCGATTTTGCTAGCGCTAGGGATCAGGGATTGAAAGGGAATCGTTTAGAAGAGTTTAATAAGATAGAAGACTCGATTTTTAAAGAAAAAGATCAGAGTAAACAACTCGTTACTTGGGTGTTTCCTTCCATACTTTCCATCTCTCTGTTATTGAGCGTCTGCTTCTATTTCATCTATAGAAGAAAGACCACTCCTTCGGTTAAATATGCCAAAAATCATCGTCTCTATGAACCACCAATGGAATTAGAACCTATGGTTTTATCAGAGGCTGTCTACTCGACTTCCTTGGATGAAGTGAGTCCTCTAACCAAAGGAGCTGGCAAATTCACCTTTGACCAACTTATTCAAGCTACCTTGTTAGATGTGATTGACCGTGGAAATGTCTCTATTATTTCAGAGGGAGATGCAGTTGGCTTGAGACTGGTAAAAGAAGACGGTTTGTCCAGTTTTGAGAAAGACTGTCTAAATCTAGCTTTTTCAGGCAAAAAAGAAGAAACTCTTTCCAATTTGTTTGCGGATTACAAGGTATCTGATAGTCTTTATCGTAGAGCAAAAGTTTCTGATGAAAAACGGATTCAAGCAAAGGGGCGTCAGCTCAAATCTTCTTTTGAAGAAGTATTGAAAGAGATGCAAGAAGGAGTGAGAAATCGGGTTATCTTCTGGGGACTTCCAGATTATTATCGTCTTTTAACTGGTGGGGAAAAGGCCTTGCAAGTAGGTATGGGTGTCTTGACTATCTTGTCCCTATTTATCGGATTTGGTTTGTTCTTGTACAGTTTGGATGTTTATGGATATCTTTACATCCCCTTGCCAATACTTGGTTTTCTAGGTTTGGTTTTGGCTGTTTTCTATTATTGGAAGCTTCGATTAGATAATCGTGATGGTGTCCTAAATGAAGCAGGAGCAGAAGTATACTATCTCTGGACCAGTTTTGAAAATATGTTGCGTGAGATTGCACGATTGGATCAGGCTGAATTGGAAAGTATTGTGGTCTGGAATCGCCTCTTGGTCTATGCAACCTTATTTGGCTATGCGGACAAGGTCAGCCATTTGATGAAGGTTCATCATATCCAAGTGGAAAATCCAGATATCAATCTATATGTAGCTTATGGTTGGCATAGTATGTTTTATCATTCAAGCGCGCAAATGAGCCATTATGCCAGTGTCGCAAATACAGCAAGTACCTACTCCGTATCTTCTGGAAGTGGAAGTTCTGGCGGAGGCTTCTCTGGAGGCGGAGGCGGTGGCAGTATCGGCGCCTTTTAAAGAGAGCTATCACTGGCTGAAAAAATATGCTATAATGGAAGATAGAAAAAGGAGTAATCTATGTATCTTATTGAAATTTTAAAATCTATCTTCTTTGGGATTGTTGAAGGAATTACGGAATGGCTGCCGATTTCAAGTACAGGTCACTTGATTTTAGCAGAGGAATTTATCCAATACCAAAATCAAAATGAAGTCTTTATGTCCATGTTTAATGTCGTGATTCAGCTTGGTGCGATTTTGGCGGTTATGGTGATTTACTTTAATAAGCTCAATCCCTTTAAACCGGGTAAAGACAAGCAGGAAGTTCGTAAGACTTGGAGACTGTGGTTGAAGGTCTTGGTTGCCACTTTGCCTTTACTTGCCGTCTTTAAATTTGATGATTGGTTTGATACTCACTTCCATAATATGGTTTCAGTTGCTCTCATGTTGATTATCTATGGGATTGCCTTTATCTATTTGGAAAAGCGCAATAAAGCGCGTGCTATAGAGCCAAGTGTGACAGAGTTGGACAAGCTTCCTTATACGACAGCTTTCTATATCGGACTCTTCCAAGTTCTTGCCCTTTTACCAGGGACAAGCCGTTCTGGAGCAACGATTGTCGGTGGTTTGTTGAATGGAACTAGTCGTTCTGTTGTGACAGAATTTACCTTCTATCTTGGAATTCCTGTTATGTTTGGAGCCAGTGCCTTAAAGATTTTTAAATTTATAAAAGCAGGACAGCTCTTGAGTTTTGGGCAATTGTTTTTGCTCTTGGTCGCTATGGGAGTAGCTTTTGCAGTTAGCATGGTGGCTATTCGCTTCTTGACAAGCTATGTAAAAAAACACGACTTTACCCTTTTTGGTAAATACCGTATCGTACTCGGTAGTGTCTTGTTGCTCTATAGTTTTGTGCGTTTATTTGTATAAGAAAAACCTTGAAGGGTTCAGACTCTTCAAGGTTTTAAAATCCAGTCACTGTGATTCCTAGTAGACGGATACCTTTTTCTTTTTCAGCTAGTTCCTCGTATAGTTGTAGGGCCGTTTGCGCAATTTGGCTAGCATCCTGTGTAGCTTGTGGGAGGCTTTTTCGTCTAGTGAGAGTAGAGAAGTCAGTATAACGAATCTTTAGGATAATGATTTTTCCAGCTTTGTCCTGCTTGCTGAGATTGTGAGCTACTTTTTCAGAGAGAAGAGTCAGCTCTTTTTTGATATCTTCGTCATCCTGGAGAATCTTACCATAGGTTTTCTCTTTCCCGATTGATTTACGGATGCGATTGGATTTAACGGGAGAATTGTGGATACCTCGAGCCTTTCGATAAAGGTCATAACCCAGTCTACCAAAACGGTCTATCAGAGTCACTTCAGGAACTTCAAGTAGGTCAGCGCCAGTAAAAACACCCATTTGATGAAGACGTTCTACCGTCTTTTTTCCTACTCCATGAAACTTGGAAATATCCATTTGTTTGAGAAAATCTTCAGCTTGTTCAGGTAAAATCACTGTCAAACCATGTGGCTTTTGATAATCACTCGCCATTTTAGCTAAGAACTTGTTGTAGGAAACACCGGCAGAAGCAGTTAGATGGAGTTCTTGCCAGATATCCTCTTGAATGAGGCGAGCGATTTTGACAGCTGACTTGATACCGAGTTTATTTTCTGTTACATCCAAATAGGCTTCGTCAATACTCATAGGTTCAATCAAATCTGTATAGCGCTTGAAAATAGCTCGAATCTGAAATCCCACAGCTTTGTACTTCTCATAATTCCCTGAGATGAAGACGGCCTGGGGACAACGCTCATAGGCTTCCTTAGAGCTCATGGCTGAATGGACACCAAAAGCTCGTGCCTCATAGCTACAGGTAGAAACGACTCCCCGTCCACCTGTTTGCCGAGGGTCGCTTCCGATAATGATAGGTTTTCCTCTGAGTTTAGGATTATCCCTGATTTCTACTGCAGCAAAAAAGGCATCCATGTCAATATGAATGATTTTTCTTGACAAATCATTTAACAAAGGAAAAATCAACATGCCTAGCCCCCTTTTTACTGCTTATTTTCTTTCATTATACCCTTTTTTCTGAAAAAAAGGAAAAAGGACTTTATTTTTTCAAAAATATAATACAGTTTAGGGTAAAATATAGACTGTTTTAGAAAAGAAAGTGCAAAAATAGGGATTTTCCACTTGTTGAAATCGGTTACTGTGTGGTATACTTGTCTCATGAATGTAACAGATGACTGTTGCTAGAAAGAAAAAAGAGGACATTAACATGGTTGTTAAGACAGTTGTTGAAGCACAAGATATTTTTGACAAAGCTTGGGAAGGCTTCAAAGGCGTAGATTGGAAAGAAAAAGCAAGTGTATCACGCTTCGTACAAGCTAACTACACACCTTATGATGGAGACGAAAGCTTCCTTGCAGGACCAACAGAACGTTCACTTCACATCAAAAAAATTGTAGAAGAAACTAAAGCACACTACGAAGAAACTCGTTTCCCAATGGACACTCGTCCAACATCTATCGCTGATATCCCAGCAGGATTTATCGATAAAGAAAACGAAGTTATCTTCGGTATCCAAAACGATGAACTCTTCAAATTGAACTTCATGCCAAAAGGTGGTATCCGTATGGCTGAAACTACTTTGAAAGAAAATGGATACGAACCAGATCCAGCTGTTCACGAAATCTTTACTAAATATGTAACAACAGTTAACGACGGTATCTTCCGTGCTTACACTTCAAACATTCGTCGCGCTCGTCACGCTCACACTGTAACTGGTCTTCCAGATGCATACTCACGCGGACGTATCATCGGTGTTTACGCACGTCTTGCTCTTTACGGTGCAGACTACTTGATGCAAGAAAAAGTAAACGACTGGAATGCAATCGAAGAAATCGATGAAGAAACAATCCGTCTTCGTGAAGAAATCAATCTTCAATACCAAGCATTGCAACAAGTTGTTCGCTTGGGTGACCTTTACGGAGTTGATGTTCGCAAACCAGCTATGAACGTTAAAGAAGCTATCCAATGGGTTAACATCGCCTTCATGGCTGTCTGCCGTGTTATCAACGGTGCTGCTACATCTCTAGGACGTGTGCCAATCGTATTGGATATCTTTGCAGAACGTGACCTTGCTCGTGGTACATTTACTGAATCAGAAATCCAAGAATTCGTTGATGATTTCGTTATGAAACTTCGTACAGTTAAATTTGCTCGTACAAAAGCTTACGACCAATTGTACTCAGGTGACCCAACTTTCATCACAACTTCTATGGCTGGTATGGGTAACGACGGTCGTCACCGTGTTACTAAGATGGACTACCGTTTCTTGAACACCCTTGACAACATCGGTAACTCTCCAGAACCAAACTTGACAGTTCTTTGGACTGATAAATTGCCATACAACTTCCGTCGCTACTGTATGCACATGAGCCACAAACACTCTTCTATCCAATACGAAGGTGTTACAACAATGGCTAAAGACGGATATGGTGAAATGAGCTGTATTTCATGCTGTGTGTCTCCACTTGATCCAGAAAATGAAGAACAACGCCACAACATCCAGTACTTCGGTGCTCGTGTAAACGTATTGAAAGCCCTTCTTACTGGTTTGAACGGTGGTTACGACGATGTTCATAAAGACTACAAAGTATTTGATATCGAACCAATCCGTGACGAAGTTCTTGAATTTGAATCAGTTAAAGCTAACTTTGAAAAATCTCTTGACTGGTTGACTGACACTTATGTAGATGCTTTGAACATCATCCACTACATGACTGATAAGTACAACTACGAAGCTGTTCAAATGGCCTTCTTGCCAACTAAACAACGTGCGAACATGGGATTCGGTATCTGTGGATTTGCTAACACTGTTGATACATTGTCAGCTATCAAATACGCTACAGTTAAACCAATCCGTGATGAAAATGGCTACATCTACGATTACGAAACAATCGGTGAATACCCACGTTGGGGTGAAGATGACCCACGTTCAAACGAATTGGCAGAATGGTTGATTGAAGCTTACACAACTCGTCTACGTAGCCACAAACTTTACAAAGACGCAGAAGCTACAGTTTCACTTTTGACTATCACATCTAACGTTGCTTACTCTAAACAAACTGGTAACTCACCAGTCCACAAAGGTGTATACCTCAACGAAGATGGTTCTGTGAACTTGTCTAAACTTGAGTTCTTCTCACCAGGTGCTAACCCATCTAACAAAGCTAAAGGTGGATGGTTGCAAAACTTGAACTCACTTTCTAGCCTTGACTTTAGTTATGCAGCTGATGGTATCTCATTGACTACACAAGTATCACCTCGCGCTCTTGGTAAGACTCGTGACGAACAAGTTGATAACTTGGTAACAATCCTTGATGGTTACTTCGAAAACGGTGGACAACACGTTAACTTGAACGTTATGGACTTGAACGATGTTTACGAAAAAATCATGTCAGGAGAAGACGTTATCGTACGTATCTCTGGATACTGTGTAAACACTAAATACCTCACTCCAGAACAAAAAACTGAATTGACACAACGTGTATTCCACGAAGTTCTTTCAATGGATGATGCCTTGGATGCATTGAGCTAAGATTATATAAAATAATACAAAGAAGGACTAGTTAAAAGCTAGTTCTTCTTTTTGTAAAATTTATTGGTCAATTAAAGTCAAATATCTTGACCTTTTCTGACTAATGTAGTATATTATAAACGTAAGGTAAATGAAAACCTTACTAGAACACTTATTTAAAGTAAAATAGAAAGAGGTGGGGTCTATGTTTAATCTAGAAATCTTCAGAAGTAAAGATAGTCTACTCCTGCTTGAAAAAGAAAAACCAGAAATAGTACGTAGAGTAGCGATTTAGCTAGTCTAAATTTTTTAAAACAAAGGTCAAAGATAGTCAATATCAGTAATAATAAATAATAAAAAGAGGTAAAGAATATGAATAACAACTTTAATAATTTTAACAACATGGATGATTTATTTAACCAATTGATGGGTGGTATGCGAGGATATAGTTCTGAAAATCGTCGTTACTTGATTAATGGACGTGAAGTGACATCTGAGGAATTTGCTCACTATCGTGCAACTGGTCAATTGCCAGGAAATGCAGAAACTGATGGACAAATGCCACAACAGACATCAGGTATGAAACAAGACGGTGTCCTTGCTAAACTGGGTCGAAACTTGACAGCAGAAGCGCGTGAGGGCAAGCTGGATCCAGTCATCGGACGAAACAAGGAAATTCAAGAGACATCTGAAATCCTCTCACGCCGTACCAAGAACAATCCTGTTTTAGTCGGAGACGCAGGTGTTGGTAAGACAGCCGTTGTCGAAGGTCTAGCGCAAGCTATTGTGAACGGTGATGTTCCAGCTGCTATTAAGAATAAGGAAATTATTTCCATTGATATCTCAGGTCTTGAGGCTGGTACTCAATATCGTGGTAGCTTTGAAGAAAACGTTCAAAACTTAGTCAATGAAGTAAAAGAAGCAGGGAATATTATCCTCTTCTTTGATGAAATTCACCAAATTCTCGGTGCTGGTAGCACTGGTGGAGATAGTGGATCTAAGGGACTTGCGGACATTCTCAAGCCAGCTCTATCTCGTGGAGAATTGACCGTTATTGGAGCGACAACTCAGGATGAATACCGTAACACCATCTTGAAGAATGCAGCTCTTGCTCGTCGTTTCAACGAAGTCAAAGTCAATGCTCCTTCAGCAGAGGATACATATAAAATTCTTCAAGGAATTCGTGACCTCTATCAGCAACACCACAATGTCATTTTGCCAGACGAAGTTTTGAAAGCAGCGGTGGATTATTCTGTCCAATATATTCCACAACGTAGCTTGCCTGATAAGGCTATTGACCTTGTAGACGTAACGGCAGCTCACTTGGCAGCTCAACATCCAGTAACAGATGTGCATGCAGTTGAACGAGAAATTGAGGCAGAAAAAGACAAGCAAGAAAAAGCAGTTGAGGCAGAAGATTTTGAAGCAGCTCTAAACTATAAAACACGCATTGCAGAATTGGAAAAGAAAATCGAAAACCACACAGAAGATATGAAGGTGACTGCAAGTGTCAACGATGTGGCTGAATCTGTAGAACGGATGACGGGTATTCCAGTGTCACAAATGGGAGCATCTGATATCGAACGTTTGAAAGATATGGCTCATCGTCTGCAAGATAAGGTAATCGGTCAAGATAAGGCAGTTGAAGCTGTAGCCCGTGCCATCCGTCGTAATCGTGCTGGTTTTGATGAAGGTAATCGCCCAATCGGTAGCTTCCTCTTTGTAGGACCAACTGGGGTTGGTAAGACAGAACTTGCTAAGCAATTGGCGCTAGATATGTTTGGAACCAAGGATGCGATCATCCGTTTGGATATGTCTGAATACAGTGACCGCACAGCTGTTTCTAAGCTAATTGGTACAACAGCAGGCTATGTAGGTTATGATGACAATAGCAATACCTTAACAGAACGTGTTCGTCGCAATCCATACTCTATCATTCTCTTGGATGAAATTGAAAAGGCTGATCCTCAAGTCATTACCCTTCTCCTCCAAGTTCTAGATGATGGTCGTTTGACAGATGGTCAAGGAAACACAGTAAACTTCAAGAACACTGTCATTATTGCGACCTCAAATGCTGGATTTGGCTATGAAGCCAACTTGACAGAAGATGCGGATAAACCAGAATTGATGGACCGTTTGAAACCTTTCTTCCGTCCAGAATTCCTCAACCGCTTTAACGCAGTTATTGAGTTCTCACACTTGACTAAGGAAGACCTTTCTAAGATTGTGGACTTAATGTTGGCTGAAGTTAACCAAACCTTGGCTAAGAAAGAGATTGATTTGGTAGTCAGTCAAGCAGCTAAGGACTATATCACAGAAGAAGGTTATGACGAAGTCATGGGTGTTCGTCCTCTCCGTCGCGTGGTTGAACAAGAAATTCGTGATAAGGTGACAGACTTCCATTTGGATCACCTAGATGCCAGACACCTAGAAGCAGATATGGAAGATGGTGGTTTGGTTATTCGTGAGAAAGCTTAACTAGAGATTTTGAGAATAAAAAAAAGGAACCAGCTAAAAAGCCGGTTCCTTTTTTGTGTTTAGATGACATGACGTTCAAAGGCATCGTCTGAAATTCCTTGTTCAAGGATGAGTTTTGCCCATTCTTTAGCAGAAAAGAGGCTGTGATCCTTGTAGTTGCCGCAAGATTCGATGGTTGTTCCAGGGACGTCTTCCCAAGTAGTAGTCTCAGCGATTTCCTTGAGCGAATCCTTGATAACAGCCGCAATTTCAGCGCTGGTATGACGCCCCCACATAATCATGTGGAAGCCTGTGCGGCAACCAAAAGGTGAACAGTCAATCATGCCGTCGATGCGGGTACGGATGAGTTTGGCCAAGAGGTGCTCGATAGTGTGAAGGCCAGCAGTAGGGATAGAGTCTTCATTGGGTTGCACTAAACGAATATCATAATTGGAGATGATGTCTCCCTTTGGCCCTGTTTCTTCCCCAATCAAGCGAACATAGGGTGCTTTAACAATGGTGTGGTCAAGTTCAAAACTTTCAACAATAACTTCTTTTGACATGGTAAATCCTTTCAGTTTTCTTCTTTCATTATAACATAAAGCCGGCTCTTGAGGCAGAGAGAAAACCTCTCCGAGAGTGGAGAGGTTGAAATCTTTATTTACGATACAAGCGGTCGTATTGGTAGTAAGGGTCAAAGGTTACGTTGATACCCAGTTTACGAAGGACATTCTTGTCTTCATCGGTTAAGATGATGGTTGAGTGGGCTTCGCTTCCTTTGAGGTTGCCAAGTTCTTCCATAGCACGAGCAGCATCAGGATTTTCTGTAGCTGTGATAGCAAGTGCAATCAGGATTTCATTTGAATGAAGGCGTGGATTGCGGCTACCGAGATGATCGATTTTAAGACCTTGGATTGGCTTAACAACTTCAGGTTCGATTAGTTTTACTTCTTTAGCGATGTCAGCTGATTTCTTGATGGCGTTGATCAAGGCAGCCGCTGTAGGGCCAAAGAGTTCTGAGTTCTTACCTGTGACGATTTCTCCGCTTGGCAATTCAAGGGCTAGGGCTGGTCCGCTAGTTTCTTCTGCTTTTTGACGCGCAACGACAGCAACCTTACGGTCTGCAGGTGTGATACCGAGGTCATTCATAAGCAACTCGATTTTCTTGACAGCAGCTTCGCCAACTTTTTCGGCTTTAAAATCAAGAACAGTTTGATAGTAACGGCGTATGATTTCTTGTTTAGAGGCTTCGACAGCAGCCTCATCATCTGTAATAGCGAAACCAACCATGTTGACCCCCATATCTGTCGGTGAAGCGTATGGAGACTCTCCTAGGATACGTTCCAACATGCGCTTGAGCACTGGGAAGATTTCGATATCACGGTTGTAGTTGACAGTGGTTTCTCCGTAAGTTTGGAGATGGAAGGGGTCAATCATGTTGACATCATCAAGGTCTGCTGTAGCAGCCTCGTAGGCCAAGTTGACTGGGTGATGAAGGGGGAGATTCCAAACTGGGAAGGTTTCAAATTTAGCGTAGCCAGATTTGATGCCATTGATTTGGTCGTGGTACATATTGGACATACAGGTTGCCAATTTTCCAGAACCAGGTCCAGGAGCGGTTACGACAATCAAGTTTCGACTGGTTTTGATGTAGTCGTTTTTCCCCATACCTTCTGGTGAAATGATGTGATCCATATCCGTCGGATATCCTTTGATTGGATAGTGAAGATAAGAATCAATTCCGTTTTTATCGAGTTGGTTGCGGAAGGCATCTGCAGCTGGTTGCCCAGCGTACTGTGTGATGACAACGGAGCCAACAAAAATTCCCAATTCATTGAATTTATCAATCAAACGAAGAACTTCTTGGTCATAAGAAATGCCCAAGTCACCACGTGCTTTGGAATGTTCGATGTTGTTAGCATTAATGGCAATTACAACCTCGACTTGCTCTTTCAATTCTTGCAAGAGCTTGATTTTGTTGTCAGGCTCATAACCAGGAAGAACACGAGCAGCGTGAAAATCTTCTAACATTTTGCCACCAAACTCCAAGTAGAGCTTGCCGTCAAATTGGTTAATGCACTCCAAAATGTGGTCGCGCTGTAGATTCAAATATTGTTCAGAACTAAAAGCTTGTTTTTTCATTTTTTTACCTCTGACCTCTATTATAATAAAAAAATGGAAGTTAGGAAACTATGGAGTTAAAAAAGGAATCAAAAAGATTAGGCAAACGCTTGCATAAAAATCTGAAAAGCGCTATCATAGACTGTAGATTATTAAAATAATGAGGTAAGAAGATGCAAGAAAAATGGTGGCACAATGCCGTAGTCTATCAAGTTTATCCTAAGAGCTTTATGGATAGCAACGGAGATGGAATTGGCGATTTGCCAGGTATTACCAGTAAGTTAGACTATCTAGCTAAGTTAGGAATCACAGCGATTTGGCTTTCTCCTGTTTATGACAGTCCCATGGATGATAATGGCTATGATATTGCTGATTATCAAGCGATTGCAGCTATTTTCGGAACCATGGAGGGTATGGACCAATTGATTGCGGAAGCTAAGAAGCGTGATATTCGTATCATCATGGACTTGGTGGTCAATCATACCTCAGATGAACATGCTTGGTTTGTCGAGGCCTGTGAAAATCCTGATAGCCCTGAGCGAGACTACTATATCTGGCGAGATGAACCTAACGATTTAGATTCTATCTTTAGTGGTTCTGCTTGGGAATATGATGAAAAGTCAGGTCAATATTATCTCCACTTTTTCAGTAAGAAACAGCCTGATCTCAACTGGGAAAATGAAAAACTTCGTCAGAAAATCTATGAGATGATGAACTTCTGGATTGATAAAGGCATTGGTGGTTTCCGCATGGATGTCATTGACATGATTGGGAAAATTCCTGACGAGAAGGTAGTCAATAATGGTCCTATGCTCCACCCCTATCTCAAGGAAATGAATCAGGCGACCTTTGGAGATAAGGATCTCTTGACAGTAGGGGAGACTTGGGGAGCAACGCCCGAGATTGCCAAGTTCTACTCAGATCCAAAGGGGCAAGAATTGTCTATGGTCTTCCATTTTGAACATATCGGTCTTCAGTATCAGGAAGGTCAGCCTAAATGGCACTATCAAAAAGAACTGAATATTGCTAAGTTAAAAGAGATTTTCAACAAATGGCAGACAGAGTTAGGAGTTGAGGACGGTTGGAATTCGCTCTTCTGGAACAATCATGACCTTCCTCGTATCGTATCAATCTGGGGAAATGACCATGAATACCGCGAAAAATCTGCCAAAGCCTTTGCTATCTTGCTTCATCTCATGAGAGGGACTCCTTATATCTACCAAGGTGAGGAAATTGGGATGACAAATTATCCGTTTGAAACGCTGGATCAAGTAGAAGATATTGAATCCCTCAACTATGCGCGTGAAGCTCTTGAAAAAGGTGTTCCGATGGAAGAAATCATGGACAGTATCCGTGTCATTGGTCGTGACAATGCCCGTACCCCTATGCAATGGGACGAGAGCAAAAATGCTGGTTTCTCAACAGGTCAACCTTGGTTGGCAGTGAATCCAAACTATCAAGCAATCAACGTTCAAGAAGCGCTGGCAAATCCAGATTCTATTTTCTATACCTATCAGAAACTGGTCCAAATACGTAAGGAGAATAGCTGGCTGATTCGAGCTAACTTTGAACTCTTGGAAACAGCTGACAAGGTCTTTGCCTATATTCGTAAAGATGGCGACCGTCGTTTTCTAGTTGTGGCCAACTTGTCCAATGAAGAGCAAGACTTGACCGTAGAAGGAAACGTCAAATCGGTCTTGATTGAAAACACCGTGGCTCAGGAAGTCTTTGAAAAACAAATCTTAGCTCCATGGGATGCTTTCTGTGTGGAAATGACTGACTAAAAAGTGAGGGCCTCGAGTTTATAGAGTTTGAATTTTTTGCTAAAAGTTTTTCAGAGAACTCTTTTAAAAATATTTGTTAGAATTTTCTAAAAAATCTCTCAAAAGCTCTTGCATTTATAGAAAAATAGGTTATAATGGTGAAAAAACTATCTTAAAGGAGATTGCATATGAAATCGAAAAAGTGGCTCTTAGGAGCGGGAGTGACCTTGAGTGCGGCCTTTCTTTTTGCAGCTTGTGGCAAAAGCGAAAAGAATGCGGACGCTCCTAAAACATTTTCTTATGTCTACGCTATGGATCCATCATCTTTGGACTACAGTGTGACGAGCAAGAGCTCAACTTCTGACGTTATAGCAAACGTTGTCGATGGCCTTTTGGAAAATGATAAGTATGGAAACTTAATTCCATCGCTTGCAGAAGACTGGTCCGTTTCTAAAGATGGTTTGACTTATACCTACAAACTTCGTAAGGGTGTAAAATGGTATACTTCTGAGGGTGAAGAGTATGCCGAAGTCAAGGCTCAAGACTTTGTTACAGGTTTGAAACATGCAGCTGATGGTAAATCAGACGGTCTCTCTCTCCTTCAAGATTCTATTAAAGGATTGGCCGCCTATATCAGTGGTGAAAGTAACGACTTTTCTACTGTAGGTGTAAAAGCTGTTGATGATTACACGGTTGAATATACGCTCAACAAACCAGAAAGTTTCTGGAATTCTAAAGTCACAACTGCAACCATGCTTCCAGTTAATGAAGAATTTCTGAATTCTAAAGGAAAAGACTACGGAACTCCTACTCCGTCAAGTATTCTTTATAATGGTCCTTATCTATTGAAATCATTGACGTCAAAATCTGCTATCGAATATGAAAAAAATCCAAACTACTGGGATAAGGACAATGTTAAGATTGACAGCATTAAACTAACCTTCTATGATGGATCAGACCAAGAATCCTTGATTCGTAGCTTTACACAAGGTGCCTATACAACAGCTCGTCTCTTCCCAACAAGCTCAAACTTTGAGTCCACTAAGAAAGAATACGGAGATAAGATTGTCTACAGTCCACAAGAAGCGACAAGCTACTATCTCACTGTTAACGTAAATCGCCAGTCTTACAATAAAACAGCCAAAACCGAAGAGGCTCAAAAAACATCAACAAAAGAAGCTCTTCTCAATAAAAACTTCCGTCAAGCCTTGAACTTTGCCCTTGATCGTCACTCTTATACGGCTCAGTTGAACGGGGAAGAAGGTGCGGACAAGATTATTCGTAATAGCCTAGTGCCTCATGACTATGTCCAAGTTGGTGAAAAGACCTTTGGTGAACTGGCTCAAGAGCAGTTGGTTTCTTATGGAGACCAGTGGAAAGATGTAGCTTTGACAGATGGTAAGGATACGATTTATAATCCAGAAAAAGCCAAGGCTGCCTTTGCAAAAGCAAAGACAGAATTGCAAGCAAAGGGTGTGGCCTTCCCAATTCGTTTGGATATTCCGGTTGAACAAACAGATGTGATTGCTGTCCAGCAAACTAACTCACTTAAGCAATCTATCGAATCAACACTTGGTACTGATAATGTCATTATCGATGTCCTTCAAATGACTGATAATGAAAAAATGAGCATCACGTCTCAAGCTAAGGTTCCAGCACAAAAAGACTATGATTTGAACGGAACTGGTTGGGGACCAGACTATCAAGACCCAGCTACCTACCTCAACATTCTCGATGCTAAGAAGGGTTCTGCTCTTAAACACTTGGGGATTACTCGTGGAAAAGATCCAGAAGTGATGGCTCAAGTTGGACTGGACGAATATAAGAAACTCTTGGACGATGCTGCAGCTGAAACAAGTGACCTCAATAAGCGTTATGAAAAATACGCTAAAGCTCAAGCTTGGGTATCGGATAGCTCACTTTTAATCCCAGTTGCTTCTTCAGGTGGTTCTCCAACTGTTAGCCGTACTGTACCATTCACAAAAGCATACTCTCAAGTCGGAATCAAGGGAGATCCATTTGTATTCAAAGGCTTGGAGTTGCAAAAGGATGTTGTGACTACAAAAGAATATGAAGAAGCTCTCAAGAAATGGCAGAAAGAAAAAATCGAAACAAATGCCAAATACCAAAAAGAACTTGAAAAACACGTCAAATAGTTTATAACAAGACAAGGAAGTTGCGGAGAATCTGTGCTTCCTTTTTTGCTTACGGAATGCTATTCGCTTAGAAACTAGTAACTTTACATTTTTGGATAAATTTGATAAAATATGGTTATGTTATAAAAAGTGACATAAAGGAGTGGGTGATGACAATGAAAAAAAGACTCATCGGAACTGGTCTTGTCCTAGCTACAGGGATTTTACTCTCAGCTTGTGGGCAATCTAACACAGATACAAAGACGTATTCGTCAACTTTTAGTGGAAATCCAACAACTTTTAATTATCTTTTGGATTATTATGCAGATAATACATCTATAATTACTAATCTTGTGGATGGTTTGCTAGAAAATGATAGCTATGGGAATCTAACGCCAGCTCTGGCTGAAGATTGGTCAGTTTCAGCGGATGGTTTAACCTATACCTATAAACTCAGAAAAGATGCCAAGTGGTATACAGCTGATGGAGAAGAATATGCTCCAGTAAAAGCACAGGACTTTGTTACTGGGATCAAATATGCTTCGGATAACAAGGGGCAAGCGATGGATCTCATTCAAAATTCAATCAAGGGATTGAATGACTATGTGACTGGTGTGACAAATGATTTCTCTACTGTTGGTGTCAAAGCCTTGGATGACTATACGGTTGAGTACACTTTGACAAGACCAGAGCCTTATTGGAATTCTAAGACGACTAACAGTATTCTCTTCCCAGTCAATGAAGAGTTTTTGAAGTCAAAGGAAAAAGAATTTGGTACCTTGACGCCAAGTAGTATCCTTTACAACGGACCTTACTTGTTAAAAGGTTTTACATCAAAATCTTCGATCGAGTATGTGAAGAATCCACACTATTATGATCATGATAAAGTAACCATTGAAAAAGTTAAACTGGCTTATTTTGATGGTTCTGATCAAGAGATGACTATTCGAAATTTTGAAAGTGGGGCCTATTCTCTGGCAGGAGTTTATCCAAACAGCTCTAACTATGCCAAGACAAAAGAAAAATATCAAGACAATATTGTTTATAGCTTACAAGACAAGACATCTTGGTACTTTAACTTTAATGTTAACCGTAAAGCTTATAACCATACAGCTAAAACAACAGATGAACAAAAGAAATCAACTCAAATAGCAATTTTAAATAAGAACTTCCGTCAAGCGTTGAACTTTGCCATCGATCGTACGGCTTATTCTGCCCAATCTAATGGTCAAGAAGCAGCAAGCAAGACCCTTCGTAACACCCTTGTTCCTCCTACTTTTGTACAAGTGGGAGATAAGAGTTTCGGAGATGTGGTGTCTTCTAAACTTGTTCAGTACGGAACAGAATGGTCAGGCATTAACTTGGCGGATGCCCAAGACGGATACTTCAATAAGGAAAAGGCCCAAGCAAAATTTGCGGAATCTAAAAAGGAATTGGAATCAAAAGGGGTGACCTTCCCTATTCATATTGATGTTCCTGTTGATCAAACCAATAAAAACGCGGTTTCTGGTATGAATTCGGTTAAACAGACCTTAGAGACCGTATTTGGGGATGACAATATTGTGGTTGATGTGCAACAATTATCTACGGATGATTTCAGCAATGTTGCATTTCTTGCTCCGAATCCGGCGTCTCGTGATTACGACTTGAACTTTGATGGTTGGGTGGGTGATTACCAAGATCCGTCAACTTATCTTGATCCATTTAATGCAGAAGATGGTTTCTATCTCAAGATTTTTGGTTTGGATGCTAAGGAAGATCAAGAACTGATTAAGAGTTTAGGTCTCGATACTTATACGAAACTTTTAAAAGAGGCAGATGCGGAAAACAAAGATGTTGCTAAGCGTTATGAAAAATATGCTGAAGCACAAGCTTGGATGATTGATAATTCTCTAATCATGTCTACGATGTCAAATGGTGGTACAGCCTCTGTCACCAAAGTAACTCCATTTACACGTGCTTACTCTCTAGTGGGTATCAAAGGTGATGGAAATAACTACAAGTACATGAAACTTCAAAAAGACCCTGTTACCAAGAAACAATTTGATGAAGCTAAGGCTAAGTGGGAAGAAGAAAGTAAGAAGGCTATTGAAAAAAGCCAAAAAGAATTTGAAAGTCATATCAAATAAAAAATAAGAACAAGGATACTTTACCATCAGTATCCTTGTTTTTTGTATAAGAAGCCAATTTACAAAATAGGTATAATTTTCAGGTAATTTTAGTAAAGAAAAAGCGATGAAAACGCTGATAAAAAAAGGAATAAATGGAAATTATTTCATGATTGTGATATAATAATTCTGATAATCAACATATAGGGGAAAACTATGAATAAACGTTCAAAAAGAGCCCGTTCGGGGAAAGTTAAGCGGAGTGTTAATATAGCTTTATTAACCATTTATGTATTATTGGGTGGTTTTTTGCTGTTTTTGATTTTTAGACATAATATATTGGCGTTTAGATACCTGAATGTTATAACGGCAGCCGTAGTGATTTTGGTCGCTTTAGCGAGTCTGCTTTTGATCATTTATAGAAAAGCAGAAAAATTTACAATTTTCTTTTTAATACTAGCTATTTTAGTGAGTTCAGTTTCTTTCTTTGCACTGCAACAATTTGTCGGCTTTACTAGTCATATCAATTCTACGTCGAATTACTCAGAATATTCAATGAGTGTTGTTGTTCTGAAAGACAGTGAGGTTCATAATGTCACACAACTAGATAGTGTTACAGGGCCTACGGATACAGATAATGAGAATATTCAAAAATTGATAGCTGATATCAAAACTAGTCAGAGCAAAGAATTGACTGTTGAACAAAGCACTTCATATCTTGCGGCTTATAAGAGTTTGGTATCAGGTGAAGCAAAAGCGATTGTATTAAATAGCGTTTTTGAAAATATTATAGAATCTGAATACCCTGATTATGCATCAAAAATTAGGAAAATCTACACTAAAAATATCACAAAAGAAGTAGCTGCTCCTAAAGTTTCTAAGAACCAATCCTTCAATGTCTATGTAAGTGGAATTGATACTTATGGTCCAATTAGTTCAGTTTCTCGATCTGATGTCAATATTTTGATGACTGTTAATCTAGATTCTAAAAAAATTCTATTGACAACAACCCCTCGAGATTCCTATGTTCCGATTGCAGACGGAGGGAATAATCAAAAAGATAAATTGACTCATGCAGGTATTTATGGAGTAGACTCCTCTATTCATACTTTGGAAAATCTTTATGGAGTTGATATTAACTACTATGTTCGCTTGAACTTTACTTCGTTCCTGAAGTTGATTGACCTTTTAGGCGGTGTAGATGTGCACAATGATCAGGAGTTTACATCTCGTCATGGAAAGTTCCATTTCCCAGTAGGAAATGTTCATTTAGATTCTGAGCAAGCTCTTGGGTTTGTTCGTGAACGTTACTCTTTAGCTGATGGGGATCGTGACCGTGGTCGTAATCAACAAAAGGTCATTGTCGCAATCATTCAGAAATTAACTTCTACCGAAGCCTTAAAAAATTATAGTGACATTATTCAAGGCCTGCAAGATTCCCTCCAAACAAATATGCCGATCGAAACGATGATGGATTTGGTTAATGCTCAATTGGAGAGTGGGGGTAGTTATAAAGTCAACTCTCAAGACCTCAAAGGTACAGGTCAAATGGGACTTCCTTCTTATGCTATGCCAGATAGTAATCTCTATATGATGGAAATCGATGATAGTAGTCTAGCAGCTGCTAAAAGTGCGATACAAGATGTGATGGAGGGAAGATGATATGATTGATATCCACTCTCACATTGTCTTTGATGTAGATGATGGGCCAAAGTCTATAGAAGATAGTAAAGCCCTTTTAAGAGAAGCATATAATCAAGGGGTTAGGATGATTGTTTCGACTTCCCATCGTCGAAAAGGGATGTTTGAGACTCCAGAAGAAAAAATAGCGACGAATTTTTTAAAGGTTCGTGAGATTGCTAAAGAAGTGGCAGATGATTTGGTCATTGCTTACGGAGCAGAGATATACTATACTCCAGATGTTCTAGAAAAACTTGAAAACAAGCGTATTCCTACTCTTAATGATAGTCGTTATGCTTTGATTGAATTTAGTATGAATACACCCTATCGCGATATTCATAGAGGGTTAAGCAATGTTTTGATGTTAGGGATTACCCCGGTGATTGCTCATATTGAACGTTATGATGCGTTGGAAAACAATGAAAAACGTGTTAGGGAACTGATTGATATGGGCTGCTATACGCAAGTAAATAGTTCTCATGTTCTAAAACCTAAGCTCTTTGGTGAAACCTATAAATTTATGAAAAAGAGAGCCCAATATTTTTTGGAGAGAGACTTGGTTCATGTCATTGCAAGTGATATGCATAACTTAGATAGTAGACCCCCCTATATGGAGGAGGCTTATCATATTATTTCTAAAAAGTATGGTAGAGCCAAGGCGGAAGAGCTATTTGTAGAGAACCCTAGGAAAATTATAATGGATCAAATAATTTAGGAGAAAATATGAAAGAACAAAATACTATGGAAATCGATGTATTTCACCTATTTAAAATTCTTTGGAAAAGAAAAATTCTAGTTGCATTGGTAGCAATTGTAGCTGGAGCTTTAGCTTTTGCTTATAGTGCTTTTATCGTCAAACCGGAGTTCACTAGTACTACACGGATTTATGTAGTCAACCGTAATCAGGGAGATAAGCCTGGTTTGACAAACCAAGACTTGCAAGCTGGATCATACTTGGTTAAAGACTATCGTGAAATTATTTTGTCTCAAGATGTTTTAGAAAAAGTTACATCTGATTTGAAATTAGATCTGTCACCAAAAGCTTTGGCTAGTAAAGTCAAGGTAACTGTACCAGTCGATACCCGTATCGTTTCTATTTCAGTTAATGATAGGGTCCCTGAGGAAGCTAGTCGTATTGCTAACTCATTGAGAGAAGTAGCAGCTGAAAAGATTATCAGTATCACACGCGTTTCTGATGTCACAACACTTGAAGAAGCTCGTCCCGCTATAGCACCATCTTCTCCAAATATTCGTAGAAATACAATTATTGGACTACTTGGAGGAACAGTATTTATGGTTATCGCTGTTCTTATTGTTGAACTGGTTGATACACGAGTGAAACGTCCAGAGGATATTGAAGATGTTATGCAAATCGCATTATTGGGAGTTGTTCCTAATTTGGATAAATTGAAATAGGAGAGAGATATGCCGACATTAGAAATAGCACAGAAAAAATTAGATCTGGCCAAAAAAGCGGAAGAATACTATAATGCCTTGCGTACGAATATACAATTGAGTGGAAATAATTTACAAGTAATTTCTATCACCTCTGTAAAACCGGGTGAAGGAAAGTCAACGACTTCTACAAATATTGCTTGGGCATTCGCGCGTGCAGGTTATAAGACCTTGTTAGTAGATGCTGATATTCGGAATTCTGTCATGTCAGGTGTCTTCAAATCGCGTGAAAAAATCACGGGGTTGACAGAATTTTTATCTGGGACAACAGATCTATCTAATGGTCTATGTGATACCAATGTTGAAAATCTATTTGTGGTTCAAGCTGGGTCTATCTCACCAAACCCAACTGCTTTATTGCAAAGTGAGAACTTTAGTACTATGATTGATACACTTCGCAAATATTTTGATTATATTATTGTAGATACAGCGCCTATTGGTATCGTTATCGACGCAGCTATTATCACACAAAAATGTGATGCATCTGTTTTAGTTACTGCGGCAGGGGAGGCTAACAGAAAGGATGTTCAGAAGGCTAAAGGTCAATTGGAACAAACGAATAAACCATTCTTAGGAGTTGTATTAAATAAATTCAATACTTCAGCTGAGAAATATGGTTCTTACGGTGAGTATGGTTCTTACGGTAAAAAATAAGGGATAGACTAAGGAAGTAGTTATGGAAGAGAAAGGGATAAAAATATCTCTGGCAGTAATCCAGAGTTTTATAGTAGTGTTACTGGGGTATTCTCTTAGTTTTGTTAAAGAGACAGATATTCTTTCAACAACAATGATTGTCCTATATATTCTCCACTACATAGTATTTTATTTTAGCGATTACGGTCAAGATTTTTTTAGACGAGGGAATTTGATTGAATTTGTTTGCTTGGCAAAATATATCATTTTCTTTGCGTTGGCAATTAGTCTTTCTAATTTCTTTTTAGAAGAACGCTTTAGCATATCTAGACGAGGCATGGTGTATTTTTTAACCTTACACTCTATTCTTATGTATCTAGTCAATATTTGTATCAAGTATTATTCGAAACGGATATTTCCTAATTTGAAATGGAGTAAAAAACTATTCTTGATTACAGCAACATCTAGAGTTGAGAAAGTGATGGATAAATTACTTGATGCTGGTGATTTCTTTGGAGAACTGGTGGCTGTTAGTGTATTAGATAAACCTAATTTCCAACATGATATTATTACAGTCGTACCAGTCGAAGATATTTTGAATTTTGCAACTCACGAAGTTGTGGACGAAGTGTTTATCAATCTTCCTAGTGAAGAATATGATATTGGTGAATTTATTTCTCGTTTTGAAACGATGGGAATTGATGTAACGGTTAATCTAAATGCTTTTGACCATAATCTAGGGCGTGACAAGAAAATCCGTGGGATGGCTGGTCTAAATGTCATTACTTTTTCGACGAAATTTTATAAAAATAGTCATGTCATTGCTAAGCGTGTCATAGATATTATTGGTTCTATTTTTGGTTTAATGATTTGTGGCTTAGTCAGCATAGTTCTAGTGCCAGCTATTCGAAAAGATGGTGGACCTGCTATTTTTGCCCAGACTCGTATAGGAAAAAACGGCCGACATTTTACTTTTTATAAATTTAGATCAATGTGTATTGATGCTGAGGATAAAAAGAGAGAATTGCTGGAGCAAAATACTATGCAGGGTGGTATGTTTAAGATGGACAATGATCCTCGCATTACAAAAATTGGTCGCTTTATCCGTAAAACTAGCTTGGATGAACTTCCTCAGTTTTGGAATGTTTTGAAAGGGGATATGAGTCTAGTTGGAACAAGACCGCCAACAGTTGATGAATATGAGACATACACACCTGAACAAAAACGTCGATTGAGTTTTAAACCGGGTATCACTGGACTTTGGCAAGTTAGTGGTAGAAGTGAGATTAAGAATTTTGATGAAGTCGTTAAATTAGATGTCGCTTATATAGACGATTGGACAATTTGGAAAGATATTGAAATTCTACTAAAAACAGTTAAAGTTGTATTTATGAGAGATGGAGCGAAGTGATTTTATGAATAAAGTGAGGGAAATTCAACTAGGAGAATTATCTTTATTGAAAAGTTTTATTGCTATTTGTAGTAAATATAACTTAAGATATTATGCTTTGGGAGGAACATTGCTAGGAGCAATTCGTCATAAAGGATTTATTCCTTGGGATGATGATATGGATTTAGGAATGCCTCGAAAAGATTATGAAAAATTCTTGTCTATTTGTAACAAGGAACTTCCAGAACATGTTGTTTTGAGACTTCATGATGATAATTTAGGTAATACCTCTATTATGGATACATCCTTACAAATTCCATTTGGAGATGAACTATGTAGTCCATTCATAGATATTTTCCCTTTGGATGGTTATCCAGATGATCGTTTTCATTATTTTATTCAAACAAACAAAATTAAATTCTATCGTGCACTTTCTAAAATTTCGGTAATCGATCGTTTACATGACAGAGATCGGGGAAGTTTTGAAAATGCAATTGTGAGTATATCAAAAGTTTTGAAATTAAATAAACTTCTAAAAACAGCCACTATTAACAACAAATTACAAAATCTAATTAAACAATATGATTTTGAAACTAGTTCAATAGTAGGGAATGTACTAGGTTCATACAGAGAACGTGAACTTGCTAGAAAAGAAGTATTCGGTGAACCACAATTACTAGAGTTTGAGAACTTAGAAATAAGTTGCCATGCAAATCCAGATGAATATTTAACAAAAATATATGGTGATTACATGAAGTTACCCGAAGAAGCAGAACGTAAGGGTCATTTCGAGTCTACATGGGGAGATTAATTTGAATAGTTTTGATTTAATGGGGGTCAGGATTGACCCTTTAACAATGGATGAAACAGTACAAGCGGTTGAAAAATTTATCATTGAACAACGTCCTCTTCATTTAATGGGCGTAAATGCTGATAAGATTAACCAATGTCAATCAGATGAAGCCATTAAGAAGATAGTTAACGAGTCTGAGATCATCAATGCAGATGGTGCATCAGTAGTTCTAGCTTCTCGATTTTTGGGCTACCAAGTTCCAGAACGAGTTGCTGGAATTGATTTAATGCAAAGATTATTAAAATTAGCCGATGAAAAATCTTATTCAGTGTATTTCTTTGGTGCTAAAGAAGAAGTTTTGCAAGATATGCTACAAAATTTTAAAGAAGAGTATCCCAATCTACGAGTTGTTGGACATCGCAATGGTTATTTTTCTGAGGAAGATGAACAAGATATTCAGGAAGATATTCGTGAAAAGAATCCCGACTTTGTATTTGTTGGAATTACTTCACCTAAAAAAGAATACATCATCCAAAAATTTATGGATAATGGAGTGAATTCTATTTTTATGGGTGTAGGTGGTAGTTTTGATGTATTGTCTGGTCACATTCAGCGTGCCCCACTTTGGATGCAGAAATCAAACTTGGAGTGGTTGTTCCGAGTTGCTAATGAACCAAAGCGTCTCTTTAAACGATACTTTGTAGGGAATGTTACCTTTATTAAGCGAGTTTTAGATGAGAAACGAAAAACGAAAAAATAATATTTTACATATTTCACGAACGATGGATATTGGTGGTGCTGAGAGAATCGTGTACCAGTTGAGTTCTGATTTGAAAGATGAGTTTGATAGTGTCCATGTTGCTTCTACAGGAGGCCTTTGGGAACCAGAATTAGAGACCCAAGGAATTATCCATCATAAAATTCAAGATATAGACAGCAAAAATCCTCTTACTGTGTTGAAATTGCTTCTTGAAATTTATCAAATTATTAAGACAAATGATATTACTCTGGTTCATACGCATCATCGAATGGCAGCTTTTTATATTCGTTTGTTAAAACTGATTAATCCGAAGCTAGTCCATGTTTACACTGCTCATAATGTCTTTAAAGATAAGTTGTCTTTATATAGATTTTCACTGAAAAATGCCTATAGTATTGCAGTTGGTCAAGCAGTTAATCAAAATTTGAAAGATGATGTGGGAGTTGCAAATAGCACTGTTATTTATAACGGAGTAATCTTGAAACAGTCAAATAGACAAGTTGATGAGATTATGAAGTTTGATGGAATCAAGCTAGGCTGTATTGCAAGATTATCTGAACAAAAAGGTTTGACTTATCTGCTTGATGCGATATCTTTGATTTCAGATGAAAAACTGCGTTTATTTATCGTTGGGGATGGAGAGCTAAGAGACGAATTAGAAAACAAGGTTAAAGAACTAAATCTGGAAGATAAAGTATCTTTTTTAGGGTATAGACAGGATATAGTGGAATGCATTAATAGTTTTGATTTCCTAGTGTCTTCGTCATTATTTGAAGGCTTGGCTCTAAATGTTATCGAAGCATTTATGAATGGAAAAACCATGGTTGCGACAGATATTCCTGGCATTAATGAAGTTGTTACAAAAGAAAATGGGATCTTGGTTCCTGCTAAAGATGCTAGGTCCTTAGCTTCTGCTATTGAGAGTCTGGCGACTGACTCAACTCTTAGAACAAGGTTAGCTTATCAAGCTAAAAAAGATTATGAAGAGAAGTTTAGTTATCCTTTATTTTTAGAGAATTATCGTAAATTTTATCAAAAACTAATGGGAGATTCAAAATGAAAAAAGTAATGTTAGTTTTTGGGACGCGTCCAGAAGCAATAAAAATGTGTCCCTTAGTGAATGAACTGAAGAAAAATGATTCAATCAAGACACTTGTGTGTGTAACTGGTCAACATAAAGAAATGTTAGAGCAAGTTTTAGATGTCTTTAAAGTTGTTCCTGATTATGATTTGGGAATTATGAAGGCAAATCAAACACTATTTACAATCACGACAAGTATTTTAGATAAAATTCAAGCAGTTTTAGAGCAGGAAAAACCAGATATTGTTCTTGTTCATGGGGATACTACAACCACTTTTGCGACAGCTTTAGCTGCATTTTACATGGGAATTAAAGTTGGACATGTAGAGGCAGGATTGAGAACTTATAATCTTCAAAGCCCATTTCCTGAAGAATTCAATCGTCAGACTACTTCAATTATTTCGGATTTCAATTTTGCTCCGACAGAAGTGGCTAAAGAAAATCTTCTAAAAGAGGGAAGAGAGAATATCTATGTTACTGGAAATACTGTCATCGATGCCTTAAAGATAACCGTTCAAGATCATTATGACCATCCTATTTTGGAGTGGGCTAAGGACAGTAAACTAATCATGCTAACAGCCCATAGACGTGAAAATCTTGGCCAACCCATGGAAAATATGTTTAACGCAGTTAATCGTATCCTGAATGAATTTGAAGATGTTAAAGTCGTATATCCTATTCATAAGAATCCTAAGGTTCGTGAGTTAGCAAGTAAGGTGTTTGGTGACAATGAACGTATGAAAATCATTGAACCTCTAGAAGTCATTGATTTTCATAATTTTATGAATCAAAGCTACATGATTTTAACAGATTCGGGTGGTGTACAAGAAGAAGCACCTTCTTTAGGTAAACCAGTATTGGTAATGCGTGATACAACAGAACGTCCAGAGGGGATTGCTGCAGGCACTTTGAAATTAGTAGGAACAGAAGAAGAAAATATTTATACTAATTTCAAACTGCTTCTAGAAGATGAAACAGAGTACAGCAAGATGAGTAAAGCAAGTAATCCATATGGAGATGGAAAAGCTTGTGAGCGTATTGTTGATATCATTTTGGAAGGATTATCATAATGGATCAGATTTCTATTGTTGTACCAGTGTACAATGTTGAGAACTGTTTGAGTTATTGTGTAGAAAGTCTAAGACAACAAACATATAAAAATATTGAAATAATCCTAGTAGATGATGGTTCGACGGATAGTTCTGGAGAAATTTGTGACCAATATGCTCGAGAAGATGACAGAATAAAAGTTCTGCATATTGAAAATGGGGGATTGTCCAATGCCCGCAATACTGGGGTAAAAGAATCTTCAACAGATTGGATTGTTTTCATTGATTCAGACGATTATTATGACCATAGAGCCATTGAATATTTAGTAGAACTTAGAGATAAGTATAGAGTTGATCTTGTAGCAACTCCAGTGATTGAAGTTAGAAACTATGAAAATAGTGATTTCCTAGGAGATTTCAGAGAGAAATATTCTGGAAAATTAGATCGTAGAACAGCTTTAGAACAAATGTTTTATGGAAATTATGTTGGGACACATTCAGGTGGTAAACTATATAAGAAAGAAATCTTATTAAGGTTTCCATATCCTAATGGGATGTTGTATGAAGATTTAGCTCTTGCTTATGAGCATATTGCTTTCTGTGAAAATATTGCTGTTAGTGATCTAAATCTTTATAAATACTATCGAAGACCAGGAAGTATTGTAAATTCTAAGTATAGTGATCGTCTCTTAGATTTTTACAAGGCAATGGAATGGAATAGAAGTTATGTTGAACGAGACTATTCAGGTGATAGGGATATGAGAAGAGCCTTGAATGTTCGCTATGTTTTTAATGGTCTGCATATTGTACATGCTATGCTTAGTTCAGATATGTATGCTGAAGTTAATAAAATTAGAAAAGAATACATTCAATATTTCAAAGATGTTATTCCGAATTCAAATGTTACAAGGAAAAATAAATTGAAATATATATTGTTTCTCGTATCTGCAAAATTGTATAAAAAAGTCAGAGGGAAAATGGGTTAGATAGTCATGAAGGTTTTAAAAAACTATGCTTACAATCTCTCTTATCAATTACTAACCATTGTACTACCTTTCATAACAACACCGTATGTTACAAGGGTTTTCAGTTCAAATGATTTAGGAACTTTTGGCTATTTTAATTCGATTGTTGCTTACTTTATTTTTTTGGCAACATTAGGAGTAGCTAATTATGGGACAAAAGAGATTTCAGCTCATAGAAATAATATCCCTAGTAATTTTTGGGGTATTTATACCTTGCAGTTTACTGCGACTTGTATATCGATATTTCTATATATTGGTCTGTGCTTTTCATTTTCATTTATGCAAAATCCAGTAGCTTATATATTGGTATTATCTCTATTATCTAGGGGATTAGATATTACTTGGCTTTTTCAAGGACTAGAAGATTTTAGGAAGATAACTGTTAGAAATATCACTGTCAAACTCATAGGTGTTATTTCAATATTTTTGTTCATAAAGTCTCAGAATGATTTATATCTATATGTCTTTTTATTAACTATATTTGAATTTTTGGGACAATTAAGTATGTGGCTGCCAGCTCTAGAATTTATAGGTAAGCCACAATTTGATTTCAATTATGCCAAGAAACATCTTAAACCGGTGATATTACTGTTTTTACCTCAAATAGCAATATCTTTGTATGTTACTTTAGATAGAACAATGCTCGGTGCTTTAGCATCAACTACTGATGTTGGTATTTATGATCAAGCTTTAAAATTGGTGAATATTTTACTTACTTTGGTAACTTCTCTGGGAAGTGTCATGCTTCCACGTGTTTCAAATCTTTTATCAAAAGGAAATAATGAAGCCGTGAATCGAATGCATCAGGTATCTTTTTTAATTTACAATTTGGTAATTTTTCCAATTATTGCGGGCATGCTAATTGTTAATAATGATTTTGTAAAATTTTTCTTGGGCAATGACTTCCAAGATGCTAGGTATGCAATAGCAATTATGATTTTTAGAATGTTTTTTATTGGGTGGACGAATATTATGGGAATCCAAATTTTGATACCTCATAATAAAAATAAAGAATTTATGACTTCAACTACGGTTCCAGCAATTATTAGTGTGGGATTAAATCTGATCTTACTACCTAAATTTGGCTATATTGGTGCATCAGTTGTATCGGTATTGACGGAAGCCTTAGTATGGTTCATTCAATTATATTTTACAAGAGAATATCTGAGAGAAGTGCCAATTTTTGCTTCAATGTTTAAAATACTTTCAGCGTCTATCCTTATGTATTTTGCTCTTTCATTGTTAAAGACAGGTATGCATTTTGCACCATTGGTTAATGTTGTTATATGTGCAGTCATAGGGGGAATACTTTATATTCTGCAAATCTTATTATTTAGAGTAGTTAGTCTAAAAGAGTTAAAAGAGCAATTATTTAATAAGTAAAATGGTAAGAATATCACTATAAATTAATTAAATAATTTTATAGATGAGAGTTTTTTAGGTAATATTGTAAAGTGTTAAAAGTTTAGGAAAGTGAGGAAGGGAGATTGTAGATGAGCTAAAATTCCTATGATTTAAAATAATCATTTTAGTTTATTCTATATTATTCTTTATCAAAAAATGAAAAAAATAAATATTGAAAACCTACTGGTTAACATTGTTGTAGCGATAGTGGTATTTTTTAGTGCTATATCTACAACAATGTTGGATAGGACTTTTTTTCAAGTCAAAGCAAATTATCTGTTTGTAGTTGTATTGCTTTTAGGACTTCGATTTTTGTATAAAATGAGAATTTCTTACAAATATCTGGTATTATCTATCTTACTTCTCTTAACAGGAATTGTAGTATATTTACAAACTGGTAGGCTTAATTTTCTTGTTTATTCGACATTACTAGTTTTTTTAGTCAATGTTGATATGAAAGTAATTTTGAAAAATTATATTTTTGTCTCTAGTATAGTATTGATAGTTGTATTTATATTATCACTTTTAGGAATAGTCCCAAATTTACAATATAATCGAGGGGGAGTGATTCGAAATTCATTTGGATTTATTTATCCTACCGATTTCGCTTCCCATTGTTTCTATTTATTTATAGCTTATTCTTATTTATTAAAAGATAGATTGATTTGGATGAGATCAATTGTGGGACTTTTACTAGCTGCATTTGTTATTAAATATTGTGACGCACGCTTAAATGCATTGTCTATTTTATTAGCAACGATTATTTATATATATTTTTATGTTGTTGGAGAAAAGAAACTTCGCATCTATGCAATACTCCCATATTCAGTACTGATTTTTTCATCGTTAATGATGTATTTATCTTATATGTTTTCTTGGAGTTCACCTTTTCTGGTTTCAATTAATAAATTAATTACGGGTAGGTTAGCGTTAGGAAGAAATGCATTTAGTTCCTTTACTTTAAATTTATTTGGTACTAGAGATGTTTTGTTTATTGGTTCAGGTGGAAAGACGGAAGCGGTAATTGGATATAACTATGTAGATTCCTCTTACGTCCAGATGCTGTTTACATATGGTATTGTTCCCGTAGTGTTACTAATTATAATTTATATCATTTCAGCGAAAGAGCAGTATAGAAAAGGTCAATATTTATATGTGGCAATTCTTTCTATAATTGCTTTGAACTGTATGATTGAAGCATTTTGGTTTGTCCCTTCATTCAATATTTTTATATTTATGTTGTTTTCAACAAATACTTTTGATAGGATTAAATTAAATGATAATTTTTCACAGATTATTGCTTAAGAATTCTTCCTATACAGTGGATAGATTATTTTAAATGCTACAATAGTTTTGATTTATCAATTTTGGCGTTCTAGAATCAAAATTTAGTGATAAAAAAAGGAACTGTATTGTTTAATAATGGAGATTTAATATGTATGATTATCTAATCGTTGGCGCTGGTTTGTCTGGAGCAATTTTTGCTTATGAAGCAACCAAGCGTGGGAAAAAAGTAAAAGTTATTGATAAACGTGACCACATTGGTGGAAATATCTACTGTGAGAATGTTGAAGGAGTCAATGTTCATAAATATGGTGCTCATATCTTCCATACTTCTAACAAGAAAGTCTGGGATTATGTTAATCAATTTGCTGAATTTAACAACTATATCAACTCGCCTGTAGCTAATTACAAGGGGAGCCTTTATAATCTACCTTTCAATATGAATACTTTCTATGCTATGTGGGGGACAAAAACTCCTCAAGAAGTTAAAAATAAGATTGCTGAGCAAACGGCTCATATGAAGGACGTTGAACCTAAAAACTTGGAAGAGCAAGCTATTAAGTTGATCGGTCCAGATATTTATGAAAAGTTGATTAAAGGATATACTGAAAAGCAATGGGGACGTTCTGCGACTGACCTTCCACCGTTTATCATCAAACGTCTACCAGTTCGTTTGACTTTTGATAATAACTACTTCAATGACCGTTACCAAGGGATTCCAATCGGTGGCTATAATGTCATTATCGAAAATATGCTGAAGGATGTAGAAGTAGAACTTGGAGTTGACTTTTTTGCCAATCGTCAGGAATTAGAAGCTTCTGCTGAAAAAGTTGTCTTTACAGGGATGATTGACCAATATTTCGATTATAAACATGGTGAGTTAGAATACCGTAGTCTTCGTTTTGAGCATGAAGTTCTAGATGAGGAAAATTATCAAGGAAATGCCGTTGTTAATTATACAGAACGAGAAATTCCTTATACTCGCATTATTGAGCATAAACATTTTGAGTACGGAACACAAGATAAAACGGTTATTACTCGTGAATACCCAGCTGATTGGAAACGTGGAGATGAACCTTATTATCCAATCAATGATGAGAGAAACAATGCTATGTTTGATAAATATCAAGAAGAAGCAGCACAGAATGATAAGGTAATTTTCTGTGGACGTTTGGCTGATTATAAATACTACGACATGCATGTGGTCATTGAACGTGCTTTAAATGTTGTAGAGGAAGAGTTTAAATGAGATAATGAAGGATAAAATTAATCGATGAAATATTATCTAAAAGAAGAATTTCTGAAGGATTCTGGTGCACGAAATGCGGGGAATAAGGCTCGAAACGATGTTGAAGAAATAGTAGTTCGTGAGGGCTATAGTCCTTTGTTATTGATGGTAGATGATTGGTATCAAATGGGGACTATTAGAGCCCAACGACATAAGGCCAAAGCCCTATCCAAAGCTATATCTAAGTTGAAGGAAGGGGATCAGCTACTTATTCAATTTCCTATGCTTCATCATAGTTTCTTTACGACTCATTTAGTCAAAAGAATGCAACGTAAAGGAGTGAAGGTTCACTTTATTATCCATGATTTAGAAGTTTTGCGCTATGCCAATTTGGATACAGTACCCTTGAAGCATAAAATTCGTGTTCATCTTCAAGAGTCAAGTCTTTTGAAACAAGCTGATGGTCTTATTGCTCATAATCCAGTTATGAAATCAGTGCTTGTTGATAAGGGGATTTCTGAGAAGAAAATAATTAGTTTAGGCATTTTTGACTATCTGATCCCGAGTTATCAGGACAAAGAAGATTTATCGAAGGAAGGGGCTATTATTGTAGCTGGAAATTTAGCCCAAGAAAAAGCAGGTTACTTATATGAGTTGCCTGCAAGACCGGCATATAACCTCTATGGTGTTGGTTTTGATGAGGCTAGAAAGCTATCCAATGAAACTTATTTTGGTTCATTTCTTCCAGATGAACTACCGTCAGCGTTAGAAGGAAGCTTTGGTTTAGTTTGGGATGGTGATAGTTCTAAAACTTGTAGCGGCGTGTTTGGTGAGTATTTGAGATACAATAATTCCCACAAGGCTTCCCTTTATTTGGCTTCTGGTTTTCCTATTATTGTCTGGGGGCAATCTGCTTTGGCTAATTTCGTCTTAGAAAAAGAGTGTGGAATTAGTGTTGAGAGTTTACTTGACTTGGAAGAAGTATTAGACAATTTGTCTCAAGAAGAGTATCAGGATTTGGTAAAAAATGCTAAGGCCGTAGGTCAAAAAATTCGTGAGGGTTCTTATCTTCTTTCCGCATTGCAAGCTTTAAATTAATGAATCTAAAAATTACACAAATAGATAGATGAGGGAGTTACTGGATTCCCTCTTTTCTTATCTTAAGGGAGTTTTAAGTGAAGAATTAAAGAACTATTTTATGAAATTTATCATTCTAGTAATTCATTTTAAGATGATTTTTCAGAATATATCAAATTAATTCAAAAATTCTGAAAATTCTGTTGACATGTTTGTGAAAAGAGGCTATAATGGATAGAAAGTTTTCAAAGGAGAAAAATGATGAAAAGTTCAAAATTTCTTGCCCTTGCGGGTGTTACGTTATTGGCAACTGGTGTTTTAGCTGCTTGCTCTGGCTCAGGTTCAGGTGCTAAAGGTGAGAAGACATTCTCATACATTTATGAAACAGATCCGGACAACCTGAACTACTTGACAACTGGTAAGGCTGCGACAGCAAATATCACTAGCAACGTAGTGGATGGTTTGTTGGAAAATGATCGTTACGGTAATTTTGTACCATCAATGGCCGAAGACTGGTCAGTATCTAAAGATGGTTTGACTTACACCTACACGATTCGTAAGGATGCAAAATGGTATACATCTGAAGGTGAAGAATACGCTGCAGTTAAAGCGCAAGATTTTGTTACAGGTCTGAAATATGCAGCTGATAAAAAATCAGATGGTCTTTACCTTGTGCAAGAGTCAATTAAAGGCTTGGATGCTTATGTGAAAGGTGAAATCAAAGATTTCTCACAAGTCGGAATCAAGGCTCTTGATGATCAAACAGTTCAATACACCTTGAATAAACCAGAAAGTTTTTGGAATTCTAAGACAACAATGGGAGTGATGGCTCCAGTTAATGAAGAGTTCTTAAACTCTAAGGGAGACGATTTTGCCAAAGGAACAGATCCAAGTAGTATTCTCTACAATGGTCCATTCTTGCTCAAATCTATTGTAGCTAAATCTTCTGTTGAATTTGCTAAAAATCCAAACTACTGGGATAAGGACAATGTCCATATTGATAAGGTCAAATTATCATTCTGGGATGGACAAGATACCAACAAACCGACTGAAGCCTTCAAGGATGGTAGCTTCACTATGGCCCGTCTCTTCCCAACTAGCGCAAGCTATCCAGAGACTGAGAAATCATTTAAAGATAACATTGTTTATACCCAACAGGATTCAACTACTTACTTGGTAGGTACTAACATTGATCGTCAGTCATATAAATTTACATCTAAGACTACAGATGAACAGAAGACATCAACTAAGAAAGCACTTCTTAACAAAGACTTCCGTCAAGCACTTGCATTTGGTTTTGACAGAACAGCCTATGCTTCACAGGTAAATGGTGCTAGTGGGGCAACTAAACTTCTTCGTAACGTGTTTGTACCACCTACATTTGTACAAGCAGATGGAAAAAACTTTGGTGAGTTAGTAAAAGAAAAATTGGCAACTTACGGAGATGAATGGAGTAATGTTAACTTAGCAGATGCTCAAGACGGTCTGTACAATCCTGAAAAAGCTAAAGCAGAATTTGCTAAGGCTAAGACTGCTCTTCAGGCAGAAGGAGTACAGTTCCCAATTCATTTGGACATGCCTGTTGATCAAACAAACACAACAAAAGTTCAACGTGTTCAATCTTTCAAACAATCAGTTGAAGCAACTTTGGGAACAGAAAATGTTGTTGTGGATATTCAACAACTTCAAAAAGACGATGTCTTGAACATTACTTACTTTGCTGAAACAGCTGCTGGCGAAGATTGGGATATCTCAGATAACGTTGGTTGGTCTCCAGACTTTGCAGACCCATCTACTTACCTTGATATCATCAAGCCATCTGTTGGAGAAAATACTAAGACTTATCTAGGATTTGATTCTGGAACTAACAATGCTGCTGCTAAGAAAGTTGGTTTGGAAGATTATGAAAAGATGGTTGTAGAAGCTGGTGAAGAAGTTGGTAACGTTTCAAAACGTTATGAAAAATATGCTGCTGCCCAAGCTTGGTTGACAGATAGTGCCTTGATCATTCCAACAACATCACAGACAGGTCGTCCAATGTTGTCTAAGATGGTACCATTCACACTTCCATTTGCTTATTCTGGAAACAAAGGAACAAGTGAAGCTCTCTTGTACAAATATCTAGAAGTACAGGATAAAGCTGTGACAGTTGATGAGTATCAAAAAGCTCAAGAAAAATGGATGAAAGAAAAAGAAGAGTCTAATAAAAAAGCTCAAGAAGATTTAGCAAATCATGTGAAGTAGATTTTAATCATCTATTGAAACAGATTGATAGAGGATTTGGCATTCGATAGGAATGCTAAATCCTTTTTATTTTATGATAACTCCCTCTAAATGGCAGAGTATTATTTTGCAAGAATAAAGAAAAAATTAGCAATTTTCCTAGCTTTTCTATTGCTTTATCTGCCAATATTTGTTATATTAAAAGTGCAATTATTTTTTTTATAAACGTTAAGCATTGCACTTTTCAGATAGAAAGGAGTATTTTTCGAACAAGAAATGTAAACGCTTACGAAAGTTGATGAAAGGAATTAGGGGTTAATGGATAAACGATTTTTTGAAAAACGCTGTACATACAGTATTCGTAAATTTGCACTAGGTGCTGCTTCAGTTATGATTGGGGCTAGTTTTTTTGCTACTGCTCCAGTAATGGCTAACACACCAACAGTTGGCTCAACAGATAATTTGCCAAGTGAGCTGGCTGATTTGGATAAAAAAGCGAGCGATAATGGACGAGAGTTCGATAAGGAAGCTGCAGTAGCAAATCCAGGTTCTGCTGAAACAACAGATGGACCAAAAACTGAAGAAGAGTTATTAGCTCTTGAAAAGAAAAACAAAGAAACTACTGACAAGTTGCCGAAAGAATTGGAAGGCAAAGTTGAAAAAGCCACTGATAATGGTAAAGAGGTAAATAAAGACCAATTAGCACAAGATACTGGTAGTCTAGTTCCTGAAGATGTTGCCAAAACAAAAAATGGAGAATTGAACTATGGCGCTACTGTTAAGATTAAGACTCCATCAGGAGAAGGTAGTGGTATTGTCATTGGTAAGGATCTTGTTTTGACTGTTTCTCACAACTTTATCAAGGATCAACAAGATGGAAATATCCGTAAGGTTGTGGATAATGATAAAGGGGATGGAGATATTTTCAGCATATCCTACCCTGGTTTAGAAGATGTAAAATTTAGCAAGAAAGATGTGATTCACTGGGATCGAGATGGCTATCTAAAGGGCTATAAGAACGATTTGGCTCTTGTGAGATTGCGTACAGTTCTTGAAAATGCTCCTGTAGAAGTCACAGAAAAGCCAGTTGTTAAGAAAGTTGGGGATAAAGTCAATATGTTTGGCTATCCTGCTGGCAAGTTGGCGCCAGTTATTAACAGTGCTGTGGATTTTGCTGAATCTTATGGTGAAGGTGTTCAAGGAGTTGGTTATCAAGGTGGACAACCGGGTGCTAGCGGTGGCGGTATCTTTGACATGGATGGTAAATTGATTGGGGTTCATCAAAATGGTGTGGTTGGAGTTCGTAGTGGAGGCATCCTTTTCTCTCCAGCTCAATTAAAATGGATTCAAGATCATATTAAGGGAATCTCTAGTTCAAAACCAGCGAATTTAGAGGAAACTGAAAAACCAGTTGAAGAAAAGCCAAAAGAAGATAAGCCGAAAGAAGAAAAACCAGCGACAGCTAAGCCAGAGACACCAAAGGAAGTCACTCCTGAATGGCAAACTGTAGCCAGAAAAGAACAACAAGGGACTGTAGCCATTCGTGAAGAAAATGGTGTTCGTTACAATAAGTTGTCTTCAACAGATCAAAATGACAATGCCGGCAAACCAGCCTTGTTTGAAAAACAAGGATTGACTGTGGATGCAAATGGTAATGCGAATGTAGATCTTACTTTCAAAGAAGAATCTGAAACAGGCAAATCACGTTTTGGTGTTTTCTTGAAATTTAAAGATACAAATAATAATGTCTTTGTTGGATACGACAAAGAAGGTTGGTTCTGGGAATACAAGACACCAGGTAATAGCACATGGTATCAGGGAGGCCGTGTTGCAGCTCCAGTAAATGGCTCAGTGAATCATCTGACTATTAGCCTAAAATCAGATGGTCAGCTAAATGCAACAAATAATGATGTAAAACTTTTTGATACGGTTACTTTACCAGCTGCTGTTAATGAAAATCTTAAAAATGAAAAGAAAATCTTACTTAAAGCTGGTACATATGGTACTGAAAAGACAGTTGTGAATATTAAGACTGACAATCAGGATGGAGTTCAAACTACTGAAGCCACTGCTGAAAAAGAAACTGGTGCGGTGGTAGATGATAGTAAAGTTACTTATGATACCATCCAGTCTAAAGTCCTAAAAGCAGTGATTGACCAAGCCTTTCCACGTGTCAAGGAATATACCTTGAATGGTCATACTTTGCCAGGACAGGTTCAACAGTTCAATAAAGTATTTATCAATAACCATAAAATCACTCCTGAGGTTACTTATAAGAAAATTAATGAAACAACTGCAGAATATGAAATGAAACTCCGTGATGAGGCTAATCTTATCAATGCAGATATGACAGTTCGTTTGCAAGTTGTGGACAATCAATTACATTTTGATGTAACTAAGATTGTCAACCACAATCAAGTCACTCCAGGTCAAAAGATTGATGATGAGAGAAAATTAATTTCGACAATTAGTTTTCTTGGCAACGCCCTCGTATCTGTTTCAAGTGACCAAGCTGGTGCTAAGTTTGATGGGGCAACTATGTCAAACAATACGCATGTCAGCGGGGATGATCATATTGAAGTAACCAATCCAATGAAGGACTTGGCTAAGGGTTACATGTATGGATTTGTTTCTACAGATAAGCTCGCTGCAGGTGTTTGGAGTAATTCTCAAAACAGCTACGGTGGTGGCTCTAATGACTGGACTCGTTTGACAGCCTATAAAGAAACAGTCGGAAATGCTAACTATGTCGGAATTCATAGCTCTGAATGGCAATGGGAAAAAGCTTATAAGGGCATTGTCTTCCCAGAATACACTAAAGAACTTCCAAGTGCCAAGGTTGTAATCACTGAAGATGCTAATGCGGATAAGAAAGTGGACTGGCAAGATGGTGCCATTGCTTATCGTAGCATCATGAACAACCCTCAAGGTTGGGAAAAAGTCAAGGATATCACAGCTTATCGTATTGCGATGAACTTTGGTTCTCAAGCACAAAACCCATTCCTTATGACCTTGGATGGTATCAAGAAGATCAATCTTCATACAGATGGTCTTGGACAAGGTGTTCTTCTTAAAGGTTATGGTAGTGAAGGCCATGACTCAGGCCACTTGAACTATGCTGATATTGGTAAACGTATTGGTGGTGTCGAAGACTTCAAGGCTTTGATTGAGAAAGCGAAGAAATATGGAGCTCATCTAGGTATCCACGTTAACGCTTCTGAAACTTATCCTGAGTCTAAATACTTTAACGAAAATATTCTTCGTAAGAATCCAGATGGAAGCTACAGCTATGGTTGGAACTGGCTAGACCAAGGTATCAACATTGATGCTGCTTATGATTTGGCGCATGGACGCTTAGCTCGCTGGGAAGAGTTGAAGAAAAAACTGGGTGAAGGTCTCGACTTTATCTATGTCGACGTTTGGGGCAATGGCCAATCAGGTGATAATGGTGCCTGGGCTACCCACGTTCTTGCTAAAGAAATTAACAAACAAGGGTGGCGCTTTGCGATTGAGTGGGGCCATGGTGGTGAATACGACTCTACCTTCCAACACTGGGCAGCTGACTTGACCTATGGTGGCTACACTAATAAAGGTATCAACAGTGCCATCACGCGCTTTATCCGCAACCACCAAAAAGATTCTTGGGTTGGGGATTACAGAAGTTACGGTGGTGCAGCCAACTATCCACTTCTAGGTGGTTACAGCATGAAAGACTTTGAAGGCTGGCAAGGACGAAGTGACTACAATGGCTATGTAACCAATTTGTTTGCTCATGATGTCATGACCAAGTACTTCCAACACTTCACTGTAAGCAAGTGGGAAAATGGTACACCTGTTACCATGTCTGATAACGGTAGCACCTATAAATGGACTCCAGAAATGCGAGTGGAATTGGTAGATGCTGACAACAATAAGGTAGTTGTGACTCGTAAGTCAAATGATATCAATAGCCCGCAATACCGTGAACGTACAGTGACTCTCAATGGACGTGTCATCCAAGATGGTTCAGCTTACTTGACTCCATGGAACTGGGATGCAAATGGTAAGAAACTTCCTGCTGATAAGGAAAAGATGTACTACTTCAATACGCAAGCTGGTGCAACAACTTGGACGCTTCCTAGCGATTGGGCAAAGAGTAAGGTTTATCTTTACAAGCTAACTGACCAAGGTAAGACAGAAGAGCAAGAATTAACAGTAAAAGATGGCAAGATTACCCTAGATCTTACTGCAAATCAACCATATGTTCTCTACCGTTCAAAACAAACCAATCCTGAAATGTCATGGAGTGAAGGTATGCATATCTATGACCAAGGATTTAACAGTGGAACTTTAAAACACTGGACTATTTCTGGTGATGCTTCTAAGGCAGAAATTGTCAAATCACAAGGCGCAAATGAAATGCTTCGTATCCAAGGCAACAAGAGCACAGTCAGCCTTACTCAGAAACTGACTGGCTTGAAACCAAATACTAAGTATGCCGTTTATGTCGGTGTTGACAACCGTAGTAATGCTAAGGCAAGTATCACAGTGAATACTGGTGAAAAAGAAGTGACTAGCTATACCAATAAGTCACTAGCTCTTAACTATGTTAAGGCCTATGCCCATAATACTCGTCGTGACAATGCTACAGTTGACGATACAAGTTACTTCCAAAACATGTATGCCTTCTTTACAACAGGTTCAGATGTATCAAATGTCACTCTTACTTTGAGTCGTGAAGCTGGTGATGAAGCAACTTACTTTGATGAAATTCGTACTTTTGAAAACAATTCAAGTATGTACGGAGATAATCATGATACAGCTAAAGGAACCTTTAAACAAGACTTTGAAAATGTCGCTCAAGGTATTTTCCCATTTGTAATTGGTGGTATCGAAGGAGTTGAGGATAATCGTACTCACTTATCTGAAAAACATGATCCATATACACAACGTGATTGGAATGGTAAGAAAGTCGATGATGTTATCGAAGGAAATTGGTCATTGAAGACAAATGGGCTAGTTAGCCGTCGTAACTTGGTTTACCAAACAATTCCTCAAAACTTCCGTTTTGAAGCTGGTAAGACTTATCGTGTAACCTTTGAATACGAAGCAGGATCTGACAATACCTACGCCTTTGTAGTCGGTAAGGGAGAATTCCAGTCAGGTCGTCGCGGTAATCAAGCAAGCAATTTGGAAATGCATGAATTGCCAAATACTTGGACAGATTCTAAGAAAGCTAAGAAGGTAACCTTCCTTGTAACAGGTGCAGAAACAGGCGATACTTGGGTTGGTATCTACTCAACTGGTAACGCAAGCAATACTCGTGGAGATTCTGGTGGAAATGCGAACTTCCGTGGTTACAATGACTTCATCATGGATAAACTTCAAATCGAGGAAGTCACTCTAACTGGTAAGATGTTGACAGAAAATGCTCTGAAGAATTACTTGCCAACGGTTGCCATGACCAACTATACCAAGGAATCTATGGATGCCTTGAAGGAAGCTGTCTTTAACCTCAGTCAAGCAGATGATGACATTAGTGTAGAAGAAGCGCGTACTGAAATTGCTAAGATTGACGCTCTGAAGAATGCATTGGTACAAAAGAAAACAGCCTTGGTAGCAGAAGACTTTGAAAGTCTAAATGCTCCAGCGCAAGCGGGAGAAGATTTGGCCAATGCCTTTGATGGTAACTTGTCAAGTCTATGGCATACGTCTTGGAATGGTGGAGATGTTGGTAAACCTGCAACCATGGTATTGAAAGAAGCAACAGAAATCACAGGCTTCCGTTATGTGCCACGTGGATCAGGATCAAATGGTAACTTGCGTGATGTGAAATTGGTTGTGACAGATGAATCTGGTAAAGAACATACTTTCACTGCAACTGATTGGCCAGATAACAATAAACCAAAAGATATTGACTTCGGTAAGACAATCAAAGCTAAGAAAATTGTTTTGACAGGTACCAAGTCTTATGGAGACGGTGGTGACAAATATCAAGCTGCTGCTGAGTTAATCTTTAGTCGTCCACAGGCTACAGAAACAGCTCTTGATTTGTCAGGTTATGAAACAGCTTTAGCGAAAGCTCAAAAATTGACCAGCAAAGAGAATCAAGAGGAGGTAGCAAGTGTAGTAGCTAGCATGAAATATGCTACGGATAACCATCTCTTGACTGAAAGAATGGTTGCCTACTTTGCAGAATATCTCAACCAACTACAAGATCAGACTGCTAAACCAGATGCTCCTACAAGTAGCAAAGGTGAGGAGGGAGCACCGATTCTTGAAGTGCCTGAGTATAAAGGCCCGCTTGGAACAGCAGGTGAAGAAGTACCACCAATTCTTGAGGTACCTGAGTATAAAGGCCCAGTTGGAACAGCAGGTGAAGAAGCAGTTGTTAATGAAGTTCCAGAATACAAAGGCGGCGTCAATGCGGCAGAAGCAGCTGTCAATGAAGTTTCAGAATACAAAGGTGGAGCCAATACGGTAGAAGCCTTAGTTCATGAATTGCCAGAATATAAAGGCGGTGTGAATGCAGTAGAAGCAGCTGTCAATGAAGTTCCGGAATACAAAGGTGGAGCCAATGCGGTAGAAGCCTTAGTTCATGAATTGCCAGAATATAAAGGCGGCGCTAATGCAGTAGAAGCCTTAGTTCATGAATTGCCAGAATATAAAGGCGGTGCTAATGCGGTAGAAGCTTTGGTAAACGAAAAGCCAGCCTACACAGGACTATTGGCTACAGCAGGCGATCAAGCAGCACCAACTATTGAAAAACCTGAGTATCAGGTTAGTCAATTGGGCCAAGGAAAACTTGCAGAATCTAAAACTTCAGTTTCAACAGAAGAGCAGAAGAGATTGCCAGAAACAGGAGAAAGCCAATCTGATACAGCTATCTTCCTAGCTGGCGTCAGTCTTGCCTTATCTGCTGCTGTCCTTGCAACAAAACGTAAAGAAAATTAAAGAAGACTGGATTTTAGAGTTTACCGGAACTAGAATTCAGACAGAAATAACTTAGTTGGAGAGAACCTCTAGGTTCTCTCCATTTTTAAATGGGAAATGAGACCGCTTACTGTAATAAGTGGATGAAAGGAATAGGATAAAGATGGATAGACATTTTTTTGAAAGACGCTGTCACTATAGTATTCGAAAATTTGCAATTGGTGCAGCCTCTGTAATGATCGGTGCTAGTATCTTTGGTGCAAATGTAGTGCAGGCTGCTGAGACAGGTGGAACACCTGAGAAAGAAGGAACTATCACACAAGCTCAGCCCCTAGATAAGTTGCCGGACGATTTAGCAGCTGTTTTAAAGAAAGCTGAATCAGAGGCAACGGCAGATACAGGTCATGAAGAAAATCATGAAAATACTGCAGGAACAAGTCCTGCAGCAACTGAAGAAACAAGCCCAGCAACAACTCCAACAGCTCCCAAACCAGCTGAGACTCTGAAGCCGGTTGAAACACCAAAAGCAGATTCTAAACCTGTAGAACCAGCTACACCTACAATCAAACCAGTTGAAAAGCAAATGGAAGATAGAGAAGATCGTAACCACTTAGAAGGTGTCACTGTCCAAGCAAACGACTCAGAAACTGGTACTCCTTTTACTGCTGACAAGGCAGTAGATGGGGATCCTGATACTCGTTGGGCAACAAATCCAAATATTAACAAACCAACTTTCGAATTAACTCTTCCCAAGACTACACTTATTAGACATGTGGAAATTGATTGGGATCGTCGTGTTCGCAATGGGCAAAATGACCCTAATATCAAATCATGGAGCCTCTACTATGCAGGTCAAGATGATGTAAATGCTAGTGGAGAAAAACAATGGAAGCTAGCTCATACCAAGACTGGAGAACCTGTTTTAGATGAGAAAGTTGACTTAGCCAATAGTATTCAAGCTAAATATCTCAAGTTAGAAATCAATGACTACCAAGCGGGCACAATGGGCTGGAGAAATGTTGGTATTCAAGAAATTCGAGCTTATTCGAATATTCCTGATACAAGTAAGATAACGGATATCCGTCAGGTTACAGAATTGACTATAGCTAAAGATGGACAGTCTCTTGTCTTGCCAACTCTACCAGGAAAAGTCAGTCTTATCGGTAGCAACAAACAAGGTGTGATTGACCTTCAAAATCACATTTATAAGCCTCTAACTGATCAACGCGTTAAGGTTATGGTAGAGCAAATTAAAGATTCACATACTTTTACTAAAGAATTTGAAGTAGTCATCAAGGGGCTACATCAGGACGAAGGTGTGGGTGTCAAACCAAAAGTAGCACCAGCTGTTCAACAATGGTATGGAAAAGAAGGTCAATCTTCTATCACGTCAGATACAGTTCTTGCGACAGGAGATTCAGGCTTTAATCAGGTAGCAACCTTCTACCAGTCAGACCTTGCAAGCCGTGGATTGGAACTTGCGACAGGTGACAAGCAGGCTCAAAAACGAATCGAGTTTAAAAAGGTTGAAAATAAGGGTTATGGTAAGGAAGGTTATGGCATCATGATTCAAGATGGTGTCATTACCATCGAAGCTGCAACGAACACAGGAGCCTTCTATGCTACTCGTACTCTTCTTCAAATGGGGGAAAGCAATCTCCAAAATGGAGAAATTCGTGATTTCCCAAGCTTCAGCCACCGTGGCTTTATGCTAGATACAGGTCGTAAATTTATCCCTTATGACACCCTTGTAGACATCATGCTCAACATGGCTTACTACAAGATGAACGACTTGCAGTTGCACCTCAACGATAACTATATCTTCCTAAAGGAACACTTGGCAGGTAAGAACCTAACACAAGAAGAAGAGCTTAAGTATGTTCTAGAACATGCTAAGACAGGTTTCCGTGTAGAGACAGATATTGTCGGTAAGAATGGTCAAAAATTAACATCAGATGAGCACTATACTAAAGAAGAGATGCAAAATCTGATTAAACTTGCTAAGGCCTTGCATATCAATCTAGTTCCAGAAATTGACACACCAGGTCATGCTCTGTCATTTGTCAAAGTTCGCCCTGACCTCATGTATCAAGGTAGCCTGAGCGATTACAGAGGTAAACATAACGTAGAGCGCGTAGCTATGCTCGATCTAGATAATAAATACGATGAAACGCTGGCTTTTGTCAAATCAGTTTATGACAAACTTCTTGATGGTCCAGATGCACCACTTCATGGGGTATCTACTGTTCATATCGGAACGGATGAATACTACGGAAGTAGAGAAAGCTATCGTCGTTATGTCAATGACCTTATTAAATACATTAAAGGGAAAGGCTATACACCTCGTATTTGGGGATCGCTCAGTGCGAAACGAGGTAAAACAGCGGTTGATTGGAAAGATGTAGAAGTTGATATCTGGAGTATTGGCTGGCAGCAACCAAAAGAAGCTATTGCTCAAGGAGCTAAGATTATTAATATCACAGATATCCCAACATATAGCGTTCCGAATGGAGATAATCGTCAAGCTGCTTATGGTGATTATGCTAACTATGAAACTCAATATAATGGTTGGACACCAAACGATTTCAGAACTGGTCATGGCCTACTTCTAGAAGCATCAAATCCAAATATAATTGGTGGTGGCCACGCAGTTTGGAATGACAATATCGACCTTCATGAGACAGGTTTGACATCTTATGATATCTTTAAACGCTTCTTCAAGAGCATGCAAACAACTGCAGAACGTACTTGGGGATCTGACCGTGCGGCATCGACATTTGCAGAACGTATCCTACCAGCGAGCCCTTATGCGCCACAGTCAAATCCTGACAGAGCGATTGATCAAAGTGATTTGTTTACTATCAATTCTGAAACTGTGAAAAACTATGCAAGTAAGAAAGTAAAAGCATCTGATCAAGGTTTAGCATTTGACAAAGACAGTAGTATTGAAGGCTTAGCTGGTGATGTTGGTCCAAGTCATGTCTTGAAGTTTGATGTAACTGTCACTGGAGACGGTGAACAAACCTTCTCAACAAGTGGAGACAACCGTATCTATCTAGCTGATAAAGACGGCTATCTTGCTTATCAATTTGAACAGTTCCATATCCAGTTCAAGAAAAAACTTGAAAAGAACAAACGTTATCAAATCTCTATTGTGACTAAACCACAATCAACGGAATTCTATGTGGATGGTGAGAAGATTGAACGTATCGCAAATCCAGATCACCCTCGCTTTGCTCACAATAGCTTGGTTCTACCGCTTGAAAGCATCGGTGGATTCAAAGGAATTTTACATAGTGCAGAGTTGTCAGATAAACCATTTGTAAATCCTCGTTTGATTCCAACAGATCATTTCACAGTTTCTGCAACTAGTCAAGAAACACCAGGAACAGCGACTGAAGGCACTGTTGAAAAAGCCTTTGACAATGATCCAAACACCTTCTGGCATACTAAATGGACTGGTGATACTGCTCCGTACACTCTTTCTATGACTTTGAAAGAAGCAGAAAAAGTCAATGGTTTGACTTATCTCCCACGTCCAGGTGGTGGAAATGGAGTCGTGACTCGCTACGAGATCTATGCACAAAAAGATGGCCAAATGGTCAAGGTTTCAGAAGGAAACTGGGACAACAATACCCAAGAAAAAACAGTCAACTTTGCTCCTGTTCAGACTAACAAGGTTGAGTTGAAAGTTCTAGCAGGTGTTGGGGGCTTTGCAAGTGCAGCTGAAGTTCATCTATTGAAACCTATCAAAGAGGGACAAGAGACACCAGAACCAGAACAACCATCTACACCTGAAACTCCAAAAGTCGAGCAAACAGGTGATGGAACAGTTGAACTTGCGGATCAATTCACAGCAAGCAAACCAGCTAGCGAAGATAGTATTGCAGCTGCCAGCAAGAGCGCAGATTATCTCAAGAAAGAGTACAAGGTTTTCCCAACTCCACAAAAAGTGACTTATGGAGAAGGAGTGACAGCTCTTCGTAAGCAAGTCAATTTAGTAATGGGAGATCAACTCGATATTTATACTCGTAATCGCTTGAAGAGTGTCTTGCAGGACAATCAAGTATCCTACACTACTAGTCAATCAGCAGTTGCTGGCGCAACTAATATCTATCTTGGAGTACATGGACGCGGATCACAAGCAGAACAAAACTTATCTAACGTTTCAGCAGGTCTCTTTGACAAGATTGACGCCTATGCCTTAACCGTCAAGGACAACTCAATTTCCATCGTCGGAAAAGACACAGATGCGGTCTTCTATGGTTTGACAACCTTGAAACACATGCTCAAGGAAAGTCAAGTTCCAGTTCTTCGCAATGTGACAGTGGAAGATTACGCTGAAATCAAGAACCGTGGTTTCATCGAAGGTTACTATGGAAATCCATGGTCTAATGCAGATCGTGCTGAACTCATGCGTTTTGGTGGCGATTTGAAATTGACCCAATACTTCTTCGCACCAAAAGATGATCCATACCACAACAAGAAATGGCGTGAACTTTACCCAGAAGAAAAACTAGCTGAAATTCGTGAACTTGCTCGCGTCGGAAATCAAAGTAAAACTCGCTATGTCTGGACCATTCATCCATTCATGAACAACCGTATCCGCTTTGGTAATGAAGCGCATTACCAAGAAGATTTGGCAACCATCAAGGCCAAATTTACTCAGTTGATGAAAGTGGGTGTCCGTGAATTTGGTATTCTAGCCGATGATGCCCCAAGCCCAGTTGGAGGCTATAATAGCTACAACCGCTTGATGCAGGATATGACCAACTGGTTGACAGAAATGCAAGGAACTTATAGCGGTCTTCGCAAAGAAATGATCTTTGTTCCAGGTCAGTATTGGGGTAATGGGCGTGAAGCAGAGTTGAAATCTCTAAATGAAAATCTCCCAAGTTCAACATCTATGACCTTGACGGGTGGTAAGATTTGGGGTGAAGTTTCTGAAGGTTTCTTATCAACTCTCAAGAACAATCTAACTGCAGGTGGTAAAACTTATCGTCCAGTATCACTTTGGGTGAACTGGCCAGTTACAGATAACTCTAAACAACACTTGATTCTAGGTGGTGGTGAGAAATTCCTTCATCCGAATGTAGATCCAAGCTTGCTGTCTGGTATCATGTTGAATCCAATGCAACAGTCTGAACCATCTAAGATTGCCCTCTTTGCTGGAGCTCAATATACATGGAAACAGTGGAAATCAGAAGAAGAAGCTAAGAAACTCAATGACATTGCCTTCAACTTTGTTGAAAATGGTCATTTTGAAGATAGCAAGGTATCAGCAGCCTTCCGCGAACTTGGTAAGCACATGATCAACCAAAATATGGACGGTCGTGTTGTTAAACTAGAAGAATCAGTTGAATTAGCTCCAAAATTGACAGACTTCATGACTAAGCTCAAAGCGGGTCAGGATGTAACTGCAGAACGTGCAACCTTGCGTGCAGAATTTGCCAAGATTAAAGAAGCAGCTGAACTTTATAAAGCATCAGGTGATCAAAAGATGGTTGCACAGATCCACTATTGGTTGGATAATGCAATCGACCAAATGAATGCCCTTGATGCCTTCCTAACAGGAACAGAGGCTATGGCTACAAATGATGCAGCCAAACTTTGGGATAGCTACTATAAAGGTTTGAAATTGTATGAACAGTCTCAAACTCATACCTTCCATTATGTAGACCATCTTGAAAAGGCTGAATTGGGTGTTCAACATATCCGTCCATTTATCCTATCTTTGAAGGAAGTCCTAGCGTCTGAAGTTCAAAAAGTCTTGCACCCTGACCAAATCATCAGCACCTTTATTACTAATCGAACAGGTGTAGAAGGTGGTTTGGCAGAAGTAACGGATGGTGACTTGGCAACTCATGCTTTGATTAAATCACCAAATAGTATCAAGACAGGTGATTATATTGGTATGAAGTTCAACAAACCGGTAGATATCCAAACCTTGACCTTTGCTATGGGAACTCAGGCAAATCCAAGTGATACATTTAGCAAGGCTGAAGTTCAGTATTTGGATGAAAATGATAACTGGGTAAGTTTGAAAGAACCAACTTATGTTGGTAATGAGTCACTTGTTCAGTTTGAGAATCTTAACATCAAAGCTAAAGCAGTACGTATGATTGCTACAGAAGATCGTGATGACACCTGGTTTGCAGTTCGCGAGATTGCAGTAAATCGTCCAGTAGAGAACGCTCGTAAACAACAAACTGCTACAATTAGCCTCAGCTCAAATCTAGTTTATAAATTGAGAACATCAGCAAGTCAAATTACTGATGGTAAAGATAATACAGAAGCTATGATGGCAAATGCTGATGGCAGCAATACGACTCCAGTAGATGCCTGGGCACAACTTGACCTAGGTGAAGTCAAGTCAGTCACTAAAGTTCGTCTTCGCCAAGGAACTGGCGATAAACTTGCCGCAGGTGTACTTGAGTACTCTACAGATGGATCTGCATGGCAAGAGTTAGATCGCCTATCAGGAGAACAAACTAAGGAAGTGACTAGAGCTATCAATGCTCGTTACATCCGAGTACGTAATACCAAGGCAAGTGACCTTTGGTGGCGTATCCAAGACTTCTCTGTTGAGACACGTTCTGGAAATAGCGATTTAACAGACACCAACGTGGATGCCTTGAAGGAAACACCAGTAGTGGATAGCTTGGGCAGTTACGAGCTTCAAATTCCAGCTGGAACTAAACTTCCTGCTCATAGCTATCTAGGTATGAAATTTGACCGAATCCATCAAGTCAAGAGCATCCAACTCCAAGGTCAAACAAATCCAGCTCTTAGCCTTGAGTACTCTGCAAATGCTCAAGAATGGACACCAGCTAGCCAATTGACTGATAGATCTGTAGCGACCCACTTGGTACGTTATGTTCGTCTTGTGAATAAAACAGACCAAGAGCAGGCTGTTCCATCTACTTCACTCCTAGTAACTACCAAAGAAGTCCAACCAACAACACTAGAATCAACAACTATGGGCATTCATCCAACATATGGAAGCAATGATGTTCGTAAGATTAATAACCTAGATCAATTGTTTGATGGTGTGTACAACAACTTTGTTGAGTTTTCAGACTATGCTCATAAAGATGGCCATGTAACCTTGAAACTTGGTAGTGAACGCACTATCAAGAAGATCAGAGCTTACATCCAAGACGGAACTCAAAACTATCTTCGTGATGGTAAAATCCAAGTCAGCCAAGACGGTAAAACTTGGACGGATGTTGTGACAGTGGGAGATGGTGTAGCCAATAGTCCACACGATGATTCATTGACAGATGGTTGGACACATGATTCTAAGATGCCAGGAAATCGTTACATCGAGGGTGAATTGACGACACCAGTCAAAGCAAACTATCTTCGTGTCCTCTATACAGCTGACTATGATGCTCGTTTTGTAGGATTTACAGAATTGGTGATCAATGATGGCGAATTTGTCAAACCAATCAATGATCCAACTGTAGAAGGAAACGGTGGCGAAAGCCGAGGCAACTTCTATACTAATCTTGTAGATGGAAAAGTCTTGACTAGTTACAAGGCGGAAAATGATAAGGGTGAAATGGTTTACCACTTGTCAGAACCAACCAATGCTAACCATCTTCGTCTCGTTTCAAGCCTTCCTGAAGGAGCGAAAGCACGAGTTCAAGCGAGAACACTTAAGGATGGACAAGAAAGTTGGACAGATCTTGGTGTCATTACATCTAGTCTCCAAACCTTTGCTATCCGAAATGGTGGTTCTCTTCTAGATGTTAAACTGGTCTGGGAAGGTGGCAAGGCTGAGTTTTATGAATTGGCGAGCTTCTATCAAGAATTGACAGAAGAACCTGTTCAATCAAGTAAGAGTGAAGAAGCAGCACCAGTGCTTGAGGTACCTGAATTTACAGGTGGTGTGAATGCAGTTGAAGCCTTGGTACATGAACTACCAGCTTATACAGGCCCAGTATCAACCGTAGGCGATCAAGCTACACCGACAGTTGAGAAGCCTGAGTTCCAAGGTGGAGTCAACTCCGTTATGGCCTTGAAACATGAGCTACCAGCTTATACAAGCCCAGTATCAACCGTAGGCGACCAAGTCGCTCCAACAGTAGAGAAACCAGAGTTCAAGGGTGGAGTCAACTCCGTTATGGCCTTGAAGCATGAACTACCAGCTTATACAGGCCCAGTATCAACCGTAGGCGACCAAGCCGCTCCAACAGTAGAGAAATCAGAGTTCCAAGGTGGAGTGAACTCCGTTATGGCCTTGAAACATGAGCTACCAGAGTACACAGGTCCGGTATCAACCGTAGGCGATCAAGCCACTCCAACAGTAGAGAAACCAGAGTTCCAAGGTGGAGTCAACTCCGTTATGGCCTTGAAACATGAACTACCAGAGTATACAGGTCCATTGTCAACCGTAGGTGACCAACCAGCACCGACAGTAGAAAAACCAGAGTTTAAACTAAGTTCGTTAGAAAAAGCTCAGACTCCAGAAGCACCAGTTCAAGTTGCCAAGGAAGACAAGAGATTGCCAGAAACTGGTGAAAAGCAGTCAGAAACAGCTATTTTCTTAGCAAGTGTTGGACTAGCCTTATCTGCTATCTTTGTAGCAAAAAGTAAAAAAGATTAGTTGTGTATGACAATTAAACTCTTTCTTAATAGTATTCTAAATCAGTGGAGTGTATAGAACAAAAAACCTGAGAAGTAAAATTGGCCTTCTCAGGTTTTTCTTATCTAATTATTTGATTTAACAAAGAAAAGATTGAAAAACCACCCAATTTTTGGGTGGTTAGTAATTTATTGTTGAGCTGGCTGAGGATTTTGGTTAGGCTGACCTTGATTGGTACTTGGTTGTTGTGTTACCGTATTCTCATTGGTTCCAGCATTGGGAGTAGCTGTATTTGCATTTGGATTTACGTTTGAGTTTGGTGTCGTTACACTTGACTGAGAGGTTGAGGTTTCTGGAGCTTGACTCGCAGGAGCGGGTGTAGAACTTTGTTGAGTAGAAGGAGCAGTCCATGTAGGACGAGCACCGTTCTTAAAGACATATTCGCCACTTCGATATAAGCCCTCAGGCATAGTCCAATCTCCAGGATGATTATCTTCAGAAAGATAAGTCATCATTGAGCGGTAAACCTTGGCTGCAACATAGAAGCCATCACCAACAATAGGAGTAAGACGATTTGAGTAACCCGTCCATATAGCCATCGAATATTTACGAGTATAGCCGACAAACATTTCATCTGGTGCAACATAGCCTGAGTTTTTGATATATTTCTCAATTTCTTCATCTGTATAATTTGATGTACCAGTTTTACCAGCTTGAGGTAGCCATGGAAGATAGGCACCACGACCTGTTCCGTATGCTAAAACAGTTTTCATCATTTCTGTCATCATATAGGCAGTCGTCTCTTTCATAGCCCGAGTGCCAGGGTCAGAAAATTCTTTTGAGCTGCCGTCACTAAAGACAACCTTGTTAACATACATTGGTTTATGGTAGATACCACCATTTGCAAAAGCTGCGTAGGCAGCTGCCATTTTCTCACTACTTGCTCCGTACTGTTTGTTGGATTCAGTTGTATTACTAGAGATAGCATTCGCATAGTGCAGACTTGGATAATCAATACCGAGTCCGTTTAGGAAGGTTTTTGCTTTATCTAAACCAACCTTATTAAGAGTTTCAACCGCTGTGACATTACGTGATTGTTGAAGAGCATACTGGATAGTAATATTTCCGAAGTAACCTTTATCCCAGTTGTAAACAGGTGTATCTGTTCCAGGATAGTTATAAGGAACATCGTGAACAATTGAAGCAGTTGAATCGTAGATACCGTATTCTAAGGCAGGAGCATAGTCGGTGATTGGTTTCATAGTAGAACCCCAGTCACGATTGGTTTCAACGGCTTGGTTGATTCCGAAAGATACATTACTTGATTGGTGACGAGAACCTAACTGAGCAATGACTTTACCATTTGTTACATCTACGATAGTTGAAGCTACTTGGAGTTCATCATCAGGATAATTAACGTATTCATCAGTATTGTAAATATCCCAGAGACGTTGTTGAACCTCGGTGTCAACATTGGTGTATACTTCCATACCGGTAGTTAGAAGGTTGTAGCCAGTTTCTTGCTCTACTTGATCAATTACTTCCTTTAGGTAATTGTCCATGTAAGCAGGATAACTGTTACCGGATTTTAGGCTTTGTAGACCTTCAGTAATTGGTGTGTTGATTGCTTTTTCATATTGCTCTGCTGTGATGAATCCTTGACCCTTCATCTCAGATAGGACAAGATTACGTCGTTCCTGAGCTGCTTCAGGATGAGAGTATGGGTCATACTGATTTGGAGCCTGAGGCATTCCTGCGAGGAGTGCTAACTGCGGTAAATTCAAATCTTTAAGATCTTTTCCGTAGTAGTTCTGTGCAGCAGTTTGCATTCCGTAGTTACCGTTTGACATGTAGACCTTATTAATGTAGTAGGTTAGTATTTCTTGTTTCGTAGCTTTTTGCTCTAGTTGAACCGCTAGCCAAGCCTCCTGTGCTTTACGTGATAAGGTTTGATCAGCAGTTGAAGTAGAAAAATAAGTCAACTTAATCAATTGCTGAGTTAAGGTTGAAGCTCCTTGGAGTCCCCCTCCACCTCGGAGATTTCTCAATGCTGCCCCAAGAATACGAATAGTATCAACTCCACGGTGATTAAAGAAACGATGGTCTTCAATGGAAATAATAGCATTAACTAATTCCGTTGGAATTTCATTTGATTGTGCATTGACACGACGTTCTGCTCCAAGATCGGCAATCAGTTCGTCTTTGTTATCGTATATCTTACTTGAAGTTGTAGCGACTAGTTTACTTTCGGACAGAGATGGAGCTTTGCTAACATAGTAGAGAAAAAGCCCTCCGCCTAGGACAACAGCTGCGATAAATACAGTTAAGAAGCCGATACTTGCATACTTAGCTATTCGCAGGATAGTTTGTTTGTTCATCTTGTTTTACCACCTAGTAAATGTTCTTTGATAATGTCGAGATAGGGAATTTGAGGAAAGGCGCCTTGCTCAACCAAATATCCATATTCTTGAATATATCCAAGTGGCATTGACTTTTGTCCCTTGTCTTGATGATAGAAACGAATCAAGTCAATAGCCGGCAATAAATAAGTTTCTTGTTGAGAAGAAAAGTGCAGGAGCACAAAGCAAATTCCTTGCTGGGCAAGGACTTGTTCCATATGCTGAATCTGATGAAGGTGAAAATTCTTCATTGGAATAGCATTCTTTTGTCGTGTTTCCTTGGCTTCAAAGTCAATGTAATGTCCTCTATATACGCCAGAGTAATCTGTTGTGGAAGCTTGTCTAAAGTAGGCTTCTACAATTTTGGCTCGACTACGTTGAGGATAGTCTACTCGAACAATCTGAACAGGCGTTGGCTTTTTATGGATAACTGCCATGCCATGCGTCAGATAGTAGTCGTTTGTAGCGTTAATCATCTTTTCAAAAGTCATTCCTCGATTTGCGAAATTTTTTGGTTGAGAAATGGATGTTTGGCTTTTTTTTGATGAAATTTTATGAGGATAGTTGACCATATTTCTCCTTATTGGTACAATAACATCACTCTATTATACCATAAAAATAGAAAGAAAGGTGTAAAAATGACTACAGCTTTAATCATGGGATATTCTAACTTTGATTTGGGTTTGTTTAATGAAAAAGATATCAGGTTAAAAATTATAAAGAAAGCCATTCGCCGTGATTTAGAAAGTTTAGTAGAAGAAGGGATTAAATGGCTGGTCTTTACAGGGAACTTGGGATTTGAATCTTGGGTGCTTGATGTCGCAAATGAAATGAAAGACGAATATGATTTCAGCCTAGCGACCATTTTTGATTTTGAAACACACGGGGAAAATTGGAATGAAGCGAATCAGCTTAAACTTAGCCAATTTAAGCAGGTCGATTTTGTCAAATATGCCTATCCTAAATATGAACATATGGGGCAATTACGAGATTACCAACGATTTTTACTGGAAAACACTGATTTAGCTTATTTTTTCTATGATTCAGAAAATGAGACCAAATTAAAATTTATAGACAATTTGATGAAAAATCAGGAAGGTTATCGCATAAAAAGGTTAACGTTTGAAGACTTAAATGAGCTAGCAGAAAATTTTTCTGAAAAGTAGGCCTTTGACCTTGATTTTTGTTTGCCTTTTTTTATATAATAATACTATTAGAAACCGAGAATGGAGAGAGAGATGGCAGGTATTATTTTTTCAGCGAAAGATATTTTCGAGCAAGAGTTTGGACGTGAAGTCCGTGGGTATAGTAAAGTTGAAGTTGATGAATTTTTGGACGATGTCATCAAGGACTATGAAACTTATGCTGCCTTAGTCAAGTCTCTCCGTCAAGAAGTTGCAGAGTTGAAGGAAGAATTGTCTCGCAAACCTGAATCTACACCGGTTCAAGCAGAACCACTTGAAATGACAGCAACAACTTCTATGACGAATTTTGATATTTTAAAACGTCTAAATCGTCTTGAAAAAGAAGTATTTGGTAAACAAATTTTGGATAACTCTAATTTATAAGAGCTTATTTGAAAAGTGCAATTTTTGGATAATCGCGTGAGGAGAATTTCTTTTCATGAGGAAAGTCCATGCTAGCACAGGCTGTGATGCCTGTAGTGTTTGTGCTAGGCGAAACCATAAGCCTAGGGACGAGAAATCGTTACGGCAGTCGAAATGGCTAAGTCCTTGGATAGGTCGGAGTAGGCTTGAAAGTGCCACAGTGACGGAGTCTTTCTGGAAACAGAGAGAGTGGAACGCGGTAAACCCCTCAAGCTAGCAACCCAAATTTCGGTCGGGGCATGGAGTACACGGAAACGAACGTAGTACTCTGACTGCTATCAGCTGTAAGCTGTTAGTGGTAGACAGATGATTATCGAAGGAAGTGGTCCTAGTCACTTCTGGAACAAAACATGGCTTATAGAAAATTGCATATAGGTTGGGGCTGAGAAAACTTTCTCAACCTCATTTTTTAAAGTGGACATATAGAAAGGTCTTATAAGACTGAAAATGAAAAAAGAATTTAATTTAATCGCTACTGCTGCAGCGGGTCTTGAGGCTGTTGTGGGACGTGAAGTGCGAGAGTTGGGCTACGATTGTCAGGTTGAAAATGGACGTGTTCGTTTTCAAGGAGACGTGAGAGGCATTATCGAAACCAACCTCTGGCTTCGGGCAGCAGACCGTATTAAAATTATCGTAGGAACGTTCCCAGCTAAGACTTTTGAGGAGCTCTTTCAGGGAGTTTTCGCTCTAGATTGGGAAAATTATTTGCCGCTTGGGGCTCGTTTTCCGATTTCAAAAGCTAAATGTGTTAAATCTAAACTTCACAATGAGCCAAGTGTACAGGCTATTTCAAAGAAGGCTGTTGTCAAGAAATTACAAAAACACTATGCTCGCCCAGAAGGTGTTCCTCTGATGGAGAATGGTCCAGAGTTTAAGATTGAGGTCTCTATTCTTAAAGACATAGCAACTGTCATGATTGATACGACAGGGACTAGCCTCTTTAAACGTGGTTATCGTACGGAAAAGGGTGGCGCTCCTATCAAGGAAAACATGGCGGCAGCCATTTTACAACTTTCTAACTGGTATCCAGATAAGCCCTTGATTGATCCGACCTGTGGTTCAGGAACTTTCTGTATCGAGGCAGTTATGATGGCTAGGAAGATGGCTCCTGGTCTTCGTCGCTCTTTTGCCTTTGAGGAATGGAACTGGATTAGCGATCGACTGATTCAAGAAGTGCGTACAGAAGCAGCTAAGAAAGTGGATCGTGAACTGGAACTGGACATCATGGGCTGTGATATCGATGCACGTATGGTGGAAATTGCTAAGGCTAATGCCCAGGCGGCAGGGGTTGCAGGAGATATTACCTTTAAGCAGATGCGCGTGCAGGATTTGCGTTCTGATAAAATCAATGGAGTGATTATCTCTAACCCGCCTTATGGTGAACGCTTGTCAGATGATGCAGGGGTTACCAAGCTTTATGCTGAGATGGGTCAAGTATTTGCTCCTCTGAAAACGTGGAGCAAGTTTATCTTAACCAGTGATGAAGCCTTTGAGACCAAGTACGGTAGTCAAGCGGATAAGAAGCGTAAGTTGTACAATGGAACCTTAAAAGTTGATTTATATCAATATTTTGGTCAGCGTGTTAAGCGCCAAGAAGTGAAGTAGAAAGGATAAGATATGGATCAGAAGAGACGTGATCGGCATGAGAAACATGACCAAGAGCCACAATTTGATTTTGATGAAGCTAAAGATTTGACAGTAGGTCAAGTTATTCGTAAGAATGAGGAAGTTGAAGCTGGGGTGCTTCCAGAAGATAGTATTCTAGACAAATATATAAAGCAACATCGTGAAGAGATTGAAGCAGATAAGTTTGAAACACGACAGTTCAAAAAAGAAGAGCTAGCAGCCACTCAAAGTTTAGAGGAATTGATTCAAGCAGTTCGAGAAACGAGTGATACTACTGCAGATGAGGAGTTAGGAGAAGAATCTTCTATAGATGCTACAGACACAAATAGTTCAGACTTTGTTTTGCCTCCTCTCGAGGAAGATAGTCAAAAGATAGAACCTCTAGTTGTAACTGAAGAAGGTGTTGATGAAGATGACGAGGTCCAAGAAGATGATACAGTTTTACTGTCGAGAGCTACTGCCATAGAGCCAGAAACAGAAGCAGATTCTATAAAGAAACGAGTGATGATCATCGCTTCAGTACTGATTGTAATTGTTATCCTGCTGGGGAGCTATTTTGTCTACCGTCAAATTTCACGCTCAAACCAAGAGATACAATCTTCACAATCAGCTTCAACCGACCAAGCTACGCAAACAGCATTACAAGAGTTTAATACTCTCTATGATGCCTTCTATATAGATAGCAACAAAACGGCTTTGAAAAATAGTCAGTTTGATAAGCTGAGCCAACTTAAAACCTTACTTGATAAGCTGGAAGGTAGTCGTGAACATACACTTGCCAAATCTAAATATGATAGCCTAGCAACTCAAATCAAGGCCATTCAAGATGTCAATGCTCAATTTGAGAAGCCAGCTATTGTTGATGGTGTTTTGGACACTAACGCTAAAGCTAAATCGGATGCTAAATTTACAGATATTAAAACTGGAAATACGGAGCTTGATAAATTACTAGATAAGGCTATTAGTCTAGGTAAGAGTCAACAAACAGCTCCTTCAAGTTCAAGCTCCAGCCAAGAAAGTTCAAGTTCATCAACAGAGAGGGCTGCAGACAACACAAGTCCATCTTCAAGCGCCTCATCAAACAATTCAGTTTCTGCACGTGATGATAGCCATGGCGGTTTATCAAGTTCTGGAGTTGACCTCCAGAGAGCTTCGAGTCGTGTGCCGTTCAATCAATCGGCTATTGATGATAGTAATAACTCTGCCTGGGATTTCGCGGATGGTGTCTTAGAACAGATTCTAGCGACTTCACGTTCACGTGGTTATATCACTGGTAACCAATATATCCTTGAACGTGTCAATATCGTTAATGGCAATGGTTATTACAATCTCTACAAGCCAGATGGAACCTATCTCTTTACCCTTAACTGTAAGACAGGATACTTTGTTGGAAATGGTTCTGGACATGCGGATGCTTTGGACTACTAAGCAGTCGTTACAAAATTCTTTCTTTTCAAAAGTAAAAATGATAAAATAAAACAAATTAAACAAGAGGAGTGTCAAATGACAAAAGCTAACTTTGGTGTTGTTGGTATGGCCGTAATGGGTCGTAACCTTGCCCTTAATATTGAATCTCGTGGTTACACAGTTGCTATTTACAACCGTAGTAAAGAAAAAACTGAAGATGTAATTGCTTGCCATCCTGAAAAGAACTTTGTACCAAGCTATGACGTTGAAAGTTTTGTAAACTCAATCGAAAAACCTCGTCGCATCATGCTCATGGTTCAAGCTGGACCTGGTACAGATGCTACAATTCAAGCCCTTCTTCCACACCTTGATAAGGGTGATATCTTGATCGACGGAGGAAACACTTTCTACAAAGATACAATCCGTCGTAATGAAGAATTGGCAAACTCAGGCATCAACTTTATCGGTACTGGAGTTTCTGGTGGTGAAAAAGGTGCCCTTGAAGGTCCTTCTATCATGCCTGGTGGACAAAAAGAAGCCTACGAATTGGTTGCGGATGTTCTTGAAGAAATCTCAGCTAAAGCACCAGAAGATGGCAAACCATGTGTGACTTACATCGGTCCTGATGGAGCTGGTCACTATGTGAAAATGGTTCACAACGGTATCGAGTACGGTGATATGCAATTGATCGCAGAAAGCTATGACTTGATGCAACACTTGCTAGGCCTTTCTGCAGAAGATATGGCTGAAATCTTTACTGAGTGGAACAAGGGTGAATTGGACAGCTACTTGATCGAAATCACAGCTGATATCTTGAGCCGTAAAGACGATGAAGGTCAAGATGGACCAATCGTAGACTACATCCTTGATGCCGCAGGTAACAAGGGAACTGGTAAATGGACTAGCCAATCATCTCTTGACCTAGGTGTGCCATTGTCACTCATCACTGAGTCAGTATTTGCACGTTACATCTCTACTTACAAAGAAGAACGTGTGCATGCTAGCAAGGTTCTTCCAAAACCAGCTGCCTTCAAATTTGAAGGAGACAAGGCTGAGTTGATTGAAAAAATCCGTCAAGCCCTTTACTTCTCAAAAATCATTTCATACGCACAAGGTTTTGCGCAATTGCGTGTAGCTTCTAAAGAAAACAACTGGAACTTGCCATTTGCAGATATCGCATCTATCTGGCGTGATGGCTGTATCATCCGTTCTCGTTTCTTGCAAAAAATTACAGATGCTTACAACCGTGATGCAGACCTTGCTAACCTTCTTTTGGATGAATACTTCTTGGATGTCACTGCTAAGTACCAACAAGCAGTGCGTGATATCGTAGCTCTTGCGGTTCAAGCTGGTGTACCAGTGCCAACTTTCTCAGCAGCTATTACTTACTTTGATAGCTACCGTTCAGCTGACCTTCCAGCTAACTTGATCCAAGCGCAACGTGACTACTTTGGTGCCCACACTTACCAACGTAAAGACAAAGAAGGAACCTTCCACTACTCTTGGTATGACGAAAAATAAGTAGGTCTGCCATGGGGAAACGGATTTTATTACTTGAGAAAGAACGAAATCTAGCTCATTTTTTAAGTTTGGAACTCCAAAAAGAGCAATACCGAGTTGATCAGGTTGAGGAGGGGCAAAAAGCCCTCTCCATGGCTCTTCAGACAGACTATGACTTGATTTTATTGAATGCTCGTCTGGGGGATATGACAGCCCAGAATTTTGCAGATAAGCTGAGTCGGACTAAGCCAGCTTCAGTCATCATGGTCTTGGACCATCGCGAAGAATTGCAAGATCAGATTGAAACAATCCAACGCTTTGCCGTTTCTTACATCTATAAGCCAGTTATTATTGATAATTTGGTAGCTCGTATTTCAGCGATTTTCAGAGGTCGGGACTTTATCGACCAACACTGTAGTCAGATGAAGGTTCCAACATCTTACCGTAATCTGCGTATGGATGTAGAGCATCATACCGTTTATCGTGGCGAGGAGATGATTGCTTTGACTCGTCGTGAGTATGACCTCTTGGCTACTCTTATGGGAAGCAAGAAAGTTCTGACTCGTGAGCAGTTGTTGGAAAGTGTCTGGAAGTATGAAAGTGCGACCGAAACCAATATCGTGGATGTCTATATCCGTTATCTACGTAGCAAGCTTGATGTAAAAGGTCAAAAAAGCTACATTAAAACCGTGCGTGGTGTTGGTTACACCATGCAAGAATAGAAAAGCAGTTGCAGTTTTGTAACTGCTTTTTTTGAGGGATTTTCTATATATTGACATGCGGTTTGGTCTTTGCTATAATCAGTCATGGAGGATACGTCTAATGAAAATAATAAAAAAATTGATGCAAATTGCATTAGCAGTCTTTTTCTTCGGTTTGCTAGCAACAAGTGCAGTATTGGCGGATGATGCTGATTCAGAAGGTTGGCAATTTGTCCAAGAAAATGGTAGAACCTACTACAAGAAGGGGGAACTCAAAGAAACCTACTGGCGAGTGATTGATGGTAAGTACTATTATTTTGATCCTCTATCTGGAGAGATGGTTGTCGGCTGGCAATATATTCCGTTTCCATCTAAAGGTAGTACAATTGCTCCTTACCCAAATGGTATCAGATTAGAAGGTTTTCCAAAGTCAGAGTGGTACTATTTCGATAAAAATGGAGTGCTACAAGAGTTTGTTGGTTGGAAAGCATTAGAGGTTAAAACTAAAGACAGTGTTGGAAGAAAGTATGGGGAAAAACGTACAAATCCGGAAGATAAAGAAGAGAAGAGTTTTTACACGAACTATTACTTTAATCAAAATCATTCTTTAGAGACAGGTTGGCTTTATGACCAGTCTAATTGGTATTATCTAGCTAAAACGGAAATTAATGGAGAAAACTATATTGGTGGTGAGAAACGTTCTGGTTGGATTCAAGATGCTTCCACTTGGTACTATCTAGATTCAGAAACTGGTATCATGCAAACTGGTTGGAAGCAAATTGGCAATAAGTGGTACTACCTCCGTTCATCAGGAGCTATGACAACTGGCTGGTATCAGGAAAGCTCAACTTGGTATTACCTAGACCAAGTAAATGGTGATATGAAAACTGGCTGGCAATACCTTGGCAACAAGTGGTACTATCTCCGTTCATCAGGAGCTATGGCAACTGGTTGGGTGAAAGATGGTTCAACTTGGTACTATCTAAATGCAAGTAATGGAGATATGAAGACAGGTTGGACAAAAGTAAATGGAAACTGGTATTATCTCAATTCAAATGGAGCAATGGTTACAGGTAGCCAAACTATCGATGGTAAAGTCTATAACTTTGCTTCATCTGGTGAGTGGATTTAATCTTGGAGGAGATACAAATGAAGCTTTTGAAAAAAATGATGCAAGTCGCACTAGCAACATTTTTCTTTGGTTTGTTAGCTACAAATACTGTATTTGCGGATACCACAGGTGGCCAATTTGTTGATAAGGATAATAGAAAATATTATGTAAAAGATGATCATAAAGCAATCTATTGGCATAAAATAGACGGTAAAACCTACTATTTTGGTGATAGAGGAGAGATGGTTGTCGGTTGGCAATACGTAGAAATTCATGGAACAGGTTATCGTGATAATTTATTTAATAATCGTCCAGTCGTAGAAATTGGTCTTCAGGAGAAGTGGTACTATTTTGGACAAGATGGTGCTTTGCTAGAACAAACAGATAAACAGGTACTAGAGGCAAAAACGTCTGAAAATACAGGAAAAGTATACGGTGAACAATATGCTCCATCTGCTGAAAAGAGAACTTATTATTTTGATAATAATTATGCTGTAAAGACAGGTTGGACTTATGAAGACGGCAATTGGTATTATTTAAATAAGCTAGGAATTTCTGGCGATGATTCTTACAATCCACTACCAATTGGTGAAGTTGCTAAGGGTTGGACTCAAGATTTCCATGTTACTTTTGGCATTGATAGAAGCAAACCTGCTCCGTGGTATTACCTAGACCCAGAAACTGGTATCATGCAAACTGGTTGGAAGCAAATTGGCAATAAGTGGTACTACCTCCGTTCATCAGGAGCTATGGCGACTGGCTGGTATCAAGAAGGCTCAACTTGGTACTATTTAGATGCTGAAAATGGTGATATGAAAACGGGCTGGCAATACCTTGGTAACAAGTGGTACTATCTCCGTTCATCAGGAGCTATGGTAACTGGTTGGTATCAAGATGGTTCAACTTGGTACTACCTAAATGCAGGTAATGGAGATATGAAGACAGGCTGGTTCCAGGTCAATGGCAAATGGTACTATGCTTATAGCTCAGGTGCTTTAGCAGTGAATACGACCGTAGATGGCTATTCTATCAATTATAATGGCGAATGGGTTCAATAATGAAAGAGGCGATTGTGAAGGAAACAATCGCTTTTTTTGTGAAAATATAATAAAATAGATAGGAGAGAATAAATACTTGTAGGAAAAAATAATACTCTTCGAAAATCAAATTCAAACCACGTCAGCGTCGCCTTACCGTATATATGTGACTGACTTCGTCAGTCTTATCTACAACCTCAAAACAGTGTTTTGAGCAACCTGCGGCTAGTTTCCTAGTTTGCTTTTTGATTTTCATTGAGTATGAGACGGCTTTTTCGTCTAGCAAAAGGAAAAAATGACAAAAAAGGTTGGTGTCGGTCAGGCACATAGTAAGATTATTTTAATAGGGGAGCATGCGGTCGTTTACGGCTATCCTGCTATTTCCTTGCCTCTTTTGGAGGTGGAGGTGACTTGTAAGGTAGTTCCTGCAGAAAGTCCTTGGCGCCTCTATGAGGAGGATACCTTGTCCATGGCAGTTTATGCTTCGCTGGAGTATTTGGATATCAAAGAAGCCTGCATTCGCTGTGAGATTGACTCGGCTATCCCTGAAAAACGGGGAATGGGTTCGTCAGCTGCTATCAGCATAGCGGCTATTCGTGCGGTTTTTGACTACTATGAGGCAGAACTGCCTCATGATGTATTAGAAATCTTGGTCAATCGGGCTGAGATGATTGCTCATATGAATCCGAGTGGTTTGGATGCCAAGACCTGTCTCAGTGACCAGCCTATTCGCTTTATTAAGAATGTAGGATTTACAGAGCTTGAGATGGATTTATCCGCCTATTTGGTGATTGCTGATACAGGCGTTTATGGCCAGACTCGTGAAGCCATCCAAGTGGTTCAAAGCAAGGGGAAGGATGCCCTGCCGTTTTTGCATGCCCTGGGAGAATTGACCCAGCAAGCAGAAGAAGCGATTTCACAAAAAGATGCTGAAGGACTGGGACAAATCCTCAGTCAAGCGCATTTACATCTAAAAGAAATTGGTGTTAGTAGCCCTGAGGCGGATTCTCTAGTTGAAACGGCTCTTAGCCATGGTGCTCTGGGTGCCAAGATGAGCGGTGGTGGACTAGGAGGCTGTATCATAGCCTTGGCAGATAATTTAACACACGCACAAGAACTAGCAGAAAGATTAGAAGAGAAAGGAGCTGTTCAGACATGGATCGAGAGCCTGTAACAGTACGTTCCTACGCAAATATTGCTATTATCAAATATTGGGGAAAGAAAAAAGAAAAAGAGATGGTGCCTGCTACTAGCAGTATCTCTCTGACTTTGGAAAATATGTACACAGAGACGACTCTGTCATCTCTACCGACGGATGCGACAGCTGATGTCTTTTATATCAATGGTCAGCTACAAAATGAGGCAGAGCATGCTAAGATGAGCAAGATTATTGACCGCTACCGTCCAGTTGGAGAAGGCTTTGTTCGAATTGATACTCAAAATAATATGCCTACCGCAGCGGGCTTGTCATCAAGTTCTAGTGGTTTGTCTGCCTTGGTCAAGGCTTGCAATGCTTATTTCAAGCTTGGATTGGATAGAAGTCAGTTAGCGCAGGAAGCGAAGTTTGCCTCAGGATCTTCCTCTCGGAGTTTTTATGGACCGCTAGGAGCCTGGGACAAGGATAGCGGAGAGATTTACCCTGTAGAGACAGACTTGAAACTAGCTATGATTATGTTGGTGCTAGAGGACAAGAAAAAACCAATCTCTAGCCGTGACGGGATGAAACTTTGTGTGGAAACCTCGACGACCTTTGATGAATGGGTGCGTCAGTCTGAGAAGGATTATCAGGATATGCTGGTTTACCTCAAAGAAAATGATTTTGTCAAGGTTGGGGAATTGACTGAGAAAAATGCCCTTGCTATGCACGCTACGACCAAAACAGCATCACCAGCCTTTTCTTATCTGACGGATGCAAGCTATGAAGCCATGGACTTTGTCCGCCAGCTTCGTGAGAAAGGAGAAGCCTGCTACTTTACTATGGATGCTGGTCCCAATGTCAAAGTTCTTTGTCAGGAGAAAGACTTGGAGCATTTATCTGAAATCTTCAGTCAGCGTTACCGCTTGATTGTGTCAAAAACAAAGGATTTAAGCCAAGATGATTGCTGTTAAAACTTGCGGAAAGCTCTATTGGGCAGGCGAATATGCTATTTTAGAGCCAGGGCAGTTGGCCTTGATAAAGGCCATCCCCATCTATATGAAGGGGGAGATTGCTTTTTCTGATAGTTACCGTATCTACTCAGATATGTTTGATTTCGCAGTGGATTTGACACCAAATCCTGACTACAGTTTGATTCAAGAAACGATTGCTTTAGTGGAAAATTTCCTCGTTTATCGTGGGCAGACCTTGCGACCTTTTTCTTTGGAAATCCGAGGAAAAATGGAACGGGAAGGGAAAAAGTTTGGTCTAGGTTCTAGCGGTAGCGTCGTTGTTTTGGTCATCAAGACCTTACTGGCTTTATATGATATTTCGGTTGATCAGGAGCTCTTGTTCAAGCTGGCTAGCGCTGTCTTGCTCAAGCGAGGAGACAATGGTTCTATGGGGGACCTTGCCTGTATTGTGGCAGAAGATTTGGTTCTCTACCAGTCATTTGATCGCCAGCAGGTAGCAACTTGGTTGAAAGAAGAAAATTTGGCGACTGTTTTAGAGCGTGATTGGGGCTTTTCAATTTCGCAAGTGGAACCAACTTTAGAATGTGATTTCCTAGTGGGATGGACCAAGGAAGTGGCTGTATCGAGTCACATGGTCCAGCAAATCAAGCAAAATATCAATCAGAATTTTTTAAGCTCCTCAAAAGAAACGGTGGCTGCTTTAGTAGAAGCCTTGGAGCAGGGGAAATCAGAAAAAATTATCGAGCAAGTAGAAGTGGCCAGCAAGCTCTTAGAAGGCTTGAGCACAGATATTTACACGCCTTCGCTCAGACAGTTGAAAGAAGCTAGTCAAGATTTGCAAGCTGTTGCCAAGAGTAGCGGTGCTGGTGGTGGTGATTGTGGTATTGCCTTGAGTTTTGATGAGCAATCAACTAAAAACCTAAAAAACCGTTGGGCCGATCTGGGGATTGAGCTCTTATACCAAGAAAGGATAGGACATGACGACAAATCGTAAGGATGAGCACATCCGCTATGCCCTTGAGCAGAAAAGTTCCTATAATAGCTTTGATGATGTGGAGTTGATTCATTCTTCCTTGCCTCTTTACGACCTGGATGAAGTCGATCTGTCGACAGAGTTTGCTGGTCGAAAGTGGGATTTTCCTTTTTATATCAATGCCATGACGGGTGGAAGCGATAAGGGAAGAGAAATCAATCAAAAGCTGGCTCAGGTGGCGGAAGCCTGTGGTATTTTATTTGTAACGGGTTCTTATAGCGCAGCCCTCAAAGATCCAGCAGATGACTCTTTTTCTGTCAAGTCTGATCATCCAAATCTCCTTCTTGGAACCAATATTGGATTGGACAAGCCTGTCGAGTTAGGCCTTCAGACTGTAGAAGAGATGAATCCTGTTCTCTTGCAAGTGCATGTCAATGTTATGCAGGAATTGCTCATGCCTGAGGGAGAAAGGAAGTTCAGAAGCTGGCAATCGCATCTGGCAGACTATAGCAAGCAAATCCCCGTTCCGATTGTCCTCAAGGAAGTGGGCTTTGGAATGGATGTGAAGACCATCGAGAGAGCCTATGGATTGGGTGTTCGAACTGTTGACCTATCAGGTCGTGGCGGTACCAGCTTTGCCTATATCGAAAACCGTCGCAGTGGTCAACGTGACTACCTCAATCAATGGGGCCAGTCTACCATGCAAGCCCTTCTCAATACCCAAGACTGGAAAGACAAGGTCGAACTCTTGGTTAGTGGAGGCGTTCGCAATCCACTGGATATGATTAAGTGCTTGGTCTTTGGTGCTAAGGCTGTAGGACTGTCTCGAACAGTTCTGGAATTGGTTGAAACCTATTCAGTTGAAGAAGTGATTGGCATTATCCAAGGCTGGAAAGAAGATCTACGACTCATCATGTGTGCCCTTAATTGTGCCACCATAGCAGATTTGCAAAAAGTAGACTATCTTCTTTATGGAAAATTAAAAGAAGCAAATGATCAGATGAAAAAGGCGTAACCACCGCCTTTTTTCCATCCTCAGACTGAGGTGACTTTTTTGAATTGTGATAAAATAGAAGGGAGAGGATGCACTATGAGAAAATTTAAAATCTTTTTATTTATTGAAGCTTGTCTTTTGACAGGAGCTCTGATTTTGATGGTATCAGAGCATTTTTCGCGTTTTCTGCTGATTTTATTCCTCTTTTTACTTTTGATTCGCTATTACACTGGTAAAGAGGGCAATAATCTTCTTTTAGTAGTGGCAACCATTCTCTTCTTTTTTATCGTCATGCTCAATCCTTTTGTGATTCTAGCTATTTTTGTTGCGGTTATCTATAGCCTCTTTCTACTTTATCCGATGATGAACCAAGAAAAAGAGCAGACCAATTTGGTTTTTGAAGAGGTGGTTACGGTTAAGAAGGAGAAAAATCGTTGGTTTGGAAATCTTCATCATTTTTCAAGCTACCAGACTTGCCAGTTTGATGATATCAATCTCTTTCGCCTCATGGGCAAGGATACAATTCATCTAGAGAGGGTCATTCTAACCAATCATGACAATGTCATTATTCTCAGAAAGATGGTAGGAACGACCAAAATCATTGTACCTGTAGATGTGGAAGTCAGTCTTAGCGTTAACTGCCTCTATGGTGATTTGACTTTTTTCAACCAGCCCAAGCGAGCCCTCCGCAATGAACACTATCATCAAGAAACAAGAGACTATCTCAAGAGTAACAAGAGTGTCAAGATTTTCTTGACCACTATGATTGGCGATGTGGAGGTGGTCAGAGGATGAAAAAACAAGCCTATGTAATGATTGCTCTCACCTCCATTTTGTTTGTCTTATTTTTCTCCCACAGCTTGCTGGAAATGCTTGACTTTGACTGGTCTATTTTCTTGCATGATATAGAAAAAACAGAAAAATTTGTTTTTTTATTATTGGTCTTCAGTATGTCCATGACCTTTCTCTTAGCCTTGTTTTGGAGAGGTGTTGAAGAGCTTTCTCTAAGAAAAATGCAGGCTAATCTCAAGCGTTTGTTGGCAGGGCAAGAAGTGGTTCAGCTTGCAGATCCAGATTTGGATGCCAGCTTCAAGTCCTTGTCAGGCAAACTTAACCTCTTGACAGAAGCTCTTCAAAAAGCAGAAAATCACAGTCTTGCTCAGGAAGAGGAAATCATCGAGAAGGAACGGAAGCGGATTGCTCGGGATTTGCATGATACGGTCAGTCAGGAGTTGTTTGCGGCCCACATGATTTTATCGGGTATTAGTCAACAGGCTTTGAAATTGGATAGAGAAAAGATGCAGACCCAGTTGCAGAGTGTCACAGCTATTTTAGAAACCGCCCAGAAGGATTTGCGGGTCTTGCTCTTGCATTTGCGACCGGTTGAACTAGAGCAGAAGAGTCTGGTTGAGGGAATTCAAATCCTCTTAAAAGAGCTTGAGGACAAGAGTGATCTCAGAGTTAGTCTTAAGCAAAATGTGACGAAATTGCCCAAGAAAATCGAGGAACATATCTTCCGTATCCTGCAAGAATTGATCAGCAATACCCTCCGCCATGCCCAGGCCTCTTGTTTGGATGTCTATCTCTATCAGACGGATGTTGAATTGCAACTGAAGGTGGTAGACAATGGAATTGGTTTTCAGTTAGGGAGTTTAGATGACTTGAGTTATGGACTACGTAATATCAAGGAGCGGGTTGAAGATATGGCAGGGACGGTTCAGTTATTAACAGCTCCCAAGCAAGGGCTGGCAGTTGATATCCGTATTCCCCTGCTCGATAAGGAATGATAAAGGAGTAAAGATGAAAATTTTACTAGTAGATGACCACGAAATGGTTCGATTGGGATTGAAAAGCTACTTTGACCTCCAAGATGATGTAGAAGTTGTAGGGGAAGCGTCCAACGGGTTTCAGGGTATTGACTTAGCTTTGGAATTGCGTCCGGATGTTATTGTCATGGATATCGTCATGCCTGAGATGAATGGGATTGATGCGACCTTGGCCATCCTCAAAGAATGGCCTGAAGCTAAGATTTTGATTGTGAGTTCTTACTTGGACAATGAAAAAATCATGCCTGTCTTAAATGCTGGTGCTAGGGGATATATGCTCAAGACTTCTAGTGCAGACGAACTACTCCATGCCGTCCGTAAGGTGGCTGCTGGCGAGCTGGCTATTGAACAAGAGGTCAGCAAGAAGGTCGAATACCACCGCAATCACATAGAACTACATGAGGACTTGACTGCGCGTGAGCGAGATGTTCTCCAACTCATCGCTAAGGGCTATGAAAATCAGCGCATCGCAGACGAACTTTTTATCTCTCTCAAGACGGTCAAGACCCATGTGTCTAATATCCTAGCCAAACTTGAAGTCAGCGATCGTACCCAGGCTGCAGTCTATGCCTTTCAGCACCACTTGGTGGGGCATGAGGAGTTTTAGATGAGTCTAACAGATTTACTTGTTGAGCTAGAAGCGGCAAAAGATTCAAAAAATGCAGGGCCCATGGAAGTCTATATGCGCCATCAATTTTTCTTCCTAGGTATTGCGGCTCCTGAAAGAAATGCACTCTATAAAAAATACTTTCCAAAAGCGAAAAAAACAAAGATTATCGACTGGAATTTTGTAGATACTTGCTGGGAAAAAGAATCTAGAGAATACCAGTATGTGGCTGCAAATTATTTGAAAGCCATGCAGTCTTATCTAACGGAGAACGATTTACCTAAGCTTGAGCGGTTAGTCGTCACAAAATCCTAGTGGGATACCGTAGATATCCTAGATCGAGTAGTAGGGAGTTTGGTGTATGACCACCCTGAACTAGAAGAAATAATCTTTAAATGGAGCCTATCAGATAATATCTGGTTGAGACGTGTCGCTATTGACCACCAGTTGTTAAGAAAAGAGAAGACCAATGTTCAATTAATGGAAAAGATTCTGCTTCATAATTTGAACCAAACAGAATTCTTTATCAATAAAGCCATTGGCTGGGCTCTAAGAGACTACTCCAAAACCAATCCAACTTGGGTAGCAGGCTTCATTGAGAAAAACCAGGAAAGAATGGCTGACCTTAGTATCAAAGAAGCAAGCCAGTACCTCTAGCGTCATTGAAAAGCGCATTCATTACTTGAAAAAAGTCGCCCATTTATGTTATAATAGACTGTATTTAAAAAATTTTAAGGAGAAATGACAGAATGTCTGTATCATTTGAAAACAAAGAAACAAACCGTGGTGTCTTGACTTTTACTATCTCTCAAGACCAAATCAAACCAGAATTGGACCGTGTCTTCAACTCAGTGAAGAAATCTCTTAATGTTCCAGGTTTCCGTAAAGGTCACCTTCCACGCCCTATCTTCGACAAAAAATTTGGTGAAGAGTCACTTTACCAAGATGTTATGAACGCTCTTTTGCCAAACGCTTATGAAGCTGCAGTAAAAGAAGCTGGTCTTGAAGTAGTTGCACAACCAAAAATTGACGTGACTTCAATGGAAAAAGGTCAAGACTGGGTTATCACAGCTGAAGTTGTTACAAAACCTGAAGTAAAATTGGGTGACTACAAAAACCTTGAAGTATCAGTAGATGTAGAAAAAGAAGTAACAGACGCTGACGTTGAAGAGCGTATCGAACGTGAACGCAACAACTTGGCTGAATTGGTTATCAAAGAAGCTGCTGCTGAAAACGGCGACACTGTTGTCATCGATTTCGTTGGTTCTATCGATGGTGTTGAATTTGATAGCGGAAAAGGTGAAAACTTCTCACTTGGACTTGGTTCAGGTCAATTCATCCCTGGTTTCGAAGACCAATTGGTAGGTCACTCAGCTGGCGAAACTGTTGATGTCGTTGTAACATTCCCAGAAGACTACCAAGCAGAAGACCTTGCAGGTAAAGAAGCTAAATTCGTAACAACTATCCACGAAGTAAAAGCTAAAGAAGTTCCAGCTCTTGACGATGAGCTTGCAAAAGACATCGATGAAGAAGTTGAAACACTTGCTGAATTGAAAGAAAAATACCGCAAAGAATTGTCTGAAGCTAAAGAAGAAGCTTACAAAGATGCAGTTGAAGGTGCAGCAATTGATAAAGCTGTAGAGAACGCTGAAATCGTAGAACTTCCAGAAGAAATGATCCACGAAGAAGTTCACCGTTCAGTAAATGAATTCCTTGGAAACTTGCAACGTCAAGGTATCAACCCTGACATGTACTTCCAAATCACTGGAACTACTCAAGAAGATCTTCACAAACAATACGAGGGAGAAGCTGAGTCACGTACGAAGACTAACCTTGTTATCGAAGCAGTTGCGAAAGCTGAAGGATTTGACGCTTCAGAAGAAGAAATCCAAAAAGAAATCGAGCAATTGGCGGCAGACTACAACATGGAAGTGGCACAAGTACAAAGCTTGCTTTCAGCTGATATGTTGAAACATGATATCACAATTAAAAAAGCTGTTGAATTGATCACAAGCACAGCAACAGTTAAATAATCTTAATAAACAAAAATCCCACCTGAATTGGTGGGTTTTCTTATGCACTATTTTCCAAAAATCTCTTTGAGGTCTGCATCTGTAATCCCAATCATGGCGGGGATGCTATCCCAGTTTTCTTCGGTTAGGATGTAGGATTGTTCAGAGGCACTTGATGTGGCAGTTTCAGAGACAGCTGGTTGCTTTTCTTCAACATTCTCCAATAAATCACTGAAACGTTCAATCAGATAGGTTTTTCGGGCAGTTCCGATATGTTGGGTAGCATAGTCGAAGGCCTGTAATTCGCCTAGTAAGATAAGCTTGCTTTTGGCGCGTGTAATGGCTGTATAGATGAGATTGCGCTCCAGCATACGCCTACTAGCACTGGTGATAGGTAGGATGACAACAGGGAACTCACTTCCCTGGGACTTATGGATACTCATGGCATAGGCCAAGCGAATTTTGTACCATTCGTTACGTGGGTAAGAAACCTCGTTGCCATCAAAATCAATGACAATCTCGTCTTGTTTCGACTCAGTGTATTTACTCGGAATCAGGTCTGTGATGGCTCCTAAATCTCCATTAAAGACATTGATTTCAGCATCGTTGACCAAATGAATGACCTTGTCTCCCTTGCGATAGTGGCACTGGGGAGCTTCAAAACTGAGTTGATCTTTTTGTGGTGGGTTCAGGAGGTCTTGCATGAGCTGATTGATGGCATCAATCCCTGCTGTTCCTCGGTACATGGGCGCCAGAACTTGGATATCACGGGCAGGGATACCACTTCTTAGGGCAGCGCCTAAGATTTTCTCAATCGTAGCAGGAATATGGCCACTAGCAATTTCAAAGTAGGAACGGTCTGCTTTTTTCTGGGTGAAATCAGCTGGCAAGATACCCTGTCGAATCTGACTAGCTAGGGTGACGATGGTTGATTCTTCGCTTTGTCGGTAAATTTTTTCCAAACGAGTCTGAGGAATCAAGGGAATATGAAGCAGATCCGCTAGAACCTGTCCAGGGCTGACAGACGGTAGTTGGTCGCTGTCACCTACGATGAGAATTTTACTGTTAGAAGAGATGTTGGAGAAGAGTTGGTTGGCCAGCCAAGTATCCACCATGGAAAATTCATCTACGATGATAAAGTCAGCATCCAGATAATCTTCCAGATGACTGGTATCATCGTCCCCTGTCATTCCCAAATGGCGGTGTATGGTCGCGCTAGGCAAACCTGTCAATTCATTCATGCGCCGAGCGGCTCGTCCAGTTGGAGCAGCAAGAAGAATCGGCAGGTTGCTTTTTTTCCTGAGGTCAAGTCCTTCTAAAAGAGCATAGACAGCGATGATCCCATTGATAACAGTTGTCTTACCAGTACCAGGTCCACCTGTCAGGATAAAGACCTTATTCTGGATAGCATCACAGATAGCCTGTTTTTGAATGTTATCATATTCAATCTCCAGATCTTCTTCGACAGTAGCGATATGTTTTTGAATGGTTTCTAAATCATGACTCTTCTGTTTTCCTTTTTCAAGGATACGAACCAAGTGACTGCGGATGCCTTCCTCAGCGAAAAAGAGGCTGTTGTCAAAAATCTTGGTATCAACCTGCTGAACCTTGTCTTCTTCAATCAGGTAGGAGAGTTCTTGGGCCACTTGGCTGGGATCCAGTTCCACGGGGCGAGAAGATTCAAGGAGATTAAGGGTTTGTTCCAGCAAATCCCGTGCTTCAACATAGGTGTCCCCTGTTTCAATACAGGCCTGAAAAAGACTGTGAACTAGACCGGCACGAAAGCGCTCAGGAGCCTGACTTTCGATGCCCAGTTCCTCCGCTAGTTGGTCAGCAATGGTAAATCCCAAACCCTTGATATCCTCAACTAGCTGATAGGGATAATTTTCAACCACATCAAGGGTTTCTTCCTTGTAAAAATCTTGAATCTGGAAGGCTAGTTTATTGGGAATGCCGTAGTTGGCTAGTTTGGCCAAAACCATCTCGGTTCCGTAGTTGAGACGGAGAGTGGAGACGAAAGCCTCGCGATTTTTTGCAGATAGTCCTGCAATGCCTTCTAACTTTTCTGGGTGTTGCAGAATTTCGTCAATGGTATTGTCGCCATAGGTATCCACGATTTTCTGAGCTGTCTTGAGACCAATTCCCTTGAAATGGCTACTTGAAAAGTACTTGACCAAGCCCTTGCTAGTTGGTTTTGCTCTTTCATAACGACTGATTTGCAGTTGTTCCCCATACTTGGAGTGCTGGACAATTTGTCCCCAAAAAGTATAGTCTTCTCCCTCAATCACGTCAGCCATGGTACCGGTGACAATAATTTCAAAATCATCAAAATCCTCTGCGTCCGTATCGTCGATTTCTAGGAGGAGGATGCGATAAAAATTGCTGGGATTTTCAAAAATAATCCGTTCAATGGTTCCTGAAAAATAAACTTCCATAAGATTCCTTTGCATAAATAGGTGAGAGTTAATACTCTTCGAAAATCTCTTCAAACCACGTCAGCTTCGCCTTGCCGTACTCAAGTACAGCCTGCGGCTAGCTTCCTAGTTTGCTCTTTGATTTTCATTGAGTATAACTTTGTTTCTATCTTAATCAAACTGGATAGTGAATAATCATATTCTCACGATAGAAGAAGAGGCTGAGATTGGTGATTCTCGGCCTCTTAGGTCTCTTAAAATGTTCCGATACGGGTGATTGGCCAGAAGCGGAATTTAGCTTCCCCTGTGATATCTTTTGCTTTAAAGGTACCTACGTGGCGGCTGTCGCTCGAAACCAAGCGGTCGTCTCCGAGGAGAAGGTATTCTCCTTCTGGAACAGTAAAGCTAAAGTTGGTATTGTAGTTGACATCAACTGTGAAAGCTTGGGCTTTTTCAGCAATACTTCTAAAGAAAGTTCCTTTATTTCCTTCAAATCCCTTGCCTGAGTATGTGCTTTGGAGTTTGTCCTCCTTGAAGCGTTTGATGTAGTCAGCTAGGTAAGGTTCGTCCGTCTCTTTATCATTGATGTAAAGTTTATCGTTTTCGTAACGGATGGTGTCGCCAGGCATTCCGATGACACGTTTGACAATGTCCTTATTGCCATCTTCCTCATGGGCCACCACGATATCAAAACGGTCAATAGAGAGGTGCTTAACGACAAAGAGTATTTCGCCATCCGCTAGGGTAGGATCCATGGAATGCCCTTCTACGCGAACATTGCTCCAAAAAAAGATACGACTTAAAGCTAGTAATGACAGAATTAGGAGGAACAATCCCCACTCTTTTAAGAAATTTTTAAATGAATTCATAACTTACCTTTCTAAGCGTTTTTTCGCTTTTTCAGTATTTTTAAAGTGCAGTTTGGCGCAGAAATTGAGTCCTTGCATACCATAGGCTTGCAAAATCTGGCTAGCTACCTTATCAGAAGTCGTTCCAGCTCCACTTGGAAGTTGATAGCCCAGCTCTCGTCCTAGATTTTCAAGATTTTCCAGAAAGAGATCACGCGCAATGATAGAAGAAACTGCGACAGCCAAGTATTTGCCCTCAGCCTTTTCTTCTAAGCTGATAGGATTGCTGAAACGATTGGCCTCTTGTGCCAAGTACTTGTCATAATTTTTAGCACTGGTAAAGGCATCAATCACAATTTTCTCAGGCTGAACACCTTTTTGAAGAAGGAGATAGATAGCCTGATTATGGAGGGCCACCTTAACCGAAACAGCGTTGTAGCGGTCTCCGATGACCTCGTTGTACTTGCTTGGTGAGAGAAGCAGTGCCTGGTGCTGGATTTTTTCTTTGAGGATAGGGGCAATCTGACGGATCTTTTGGTCTGTCAGAGTCTTAGAATCCCCCACACCTAGTTTTCGCAAGAAGGCATGCTGGTCAGGTGTGACAAAGGAAGCCACAACTGCAAGCCCACCAAAGTAGGAACCATTCCCTACCTCATCTGTCCCAATCAAAGGGAAATTTTGACCCCTGTTTTCCTCTACAACCTCATAGCCAAAGAAACTAGCATATTTTTCAGCTCCTTCACCCTGAAGCAAGACCTTTCCAGAAGTATAGATAGAAACCGTTGCTTGAGGTAGTCGCAAAAAGTAGCGAATATAGGGATTCTTGCTGGGAGCCAGACTGGTTTGATAGTGTTCAAGAAAAGCCTGAATCTCCTTTTCGCTTGGTGTGAGTGTTATACTTGCCATAGTTTCTATTGTACCACAAAAGCAGGCAAATTTGTAAAAACTGACAAAATTAGCGAATTTTGGTATAATATCGTGAGGTGAATTTTATGGCAAATCTAAATCGATTCAAATTTACATTCGGGAAAAAATCATTAACCTTGACAAGCGAGCATGATAACCTTTTTATGGAGGAAATCGCCAAGGTTGCGACAGAAAAATACCAAGCAATTAAAGAACAAATGCCTAGTGCAGATGATGAAACAATCGCTCTTTTGTTGGCGGTCAACTGTTTATCAACTCAGCTCAGCCGTGAGATTGAATTTGATGATAAGGAGCAAGAATTAGAAGAACTCCGTCACAAGCTTGTGACTTGCAAGCAAGAACAGAGCAAGATTGAGGATTCCTTATGATTTCACTCCTTCTTCTATTGGTCTTGGCTTGGGGATTTTATATCGGCTATCGGAGAGGCCTGCTCTTACAGGTTTATTACCTTATTTCAGCTATGGCATCGGCTTTTGTGGCTGGCCAGTTTTATAAGGGACTTGGAGAGCAATTTCATTTGTTGGTCCCTTATGCAAATCCGCAGGAAGGTCAGGGAACTTTCTTTTTCCCATCGGATCAACTCTTTCAGTTGGATAAGGTCTTTTACGCGGGTATCGGCTACTTGCTTGTATTTGGGATAGTCTATAGCATCGGTCGTTTGCTTGGTCTCCTCTTACACTTGATTCCTAGTAAAAAACTGGGTGGTAAGTTGTTCCAAGTTACAGCAGGGATATTGTCCATGTTGGTAACCTTATTTGTCTTGCAAATGGTCTTGACCATCTTGGCGACCATTCCCATGGCAGCTATACAAAATCCTCTTGAAAAGAGTATTGTCGCAAAACACATCATCCAGAGCATACCGGTAACAACCAGTTGGCTCAAACAAATCTGGGTGACAAATTTAATCGGATAAAAAGGGCAGGAGTTTTCCTAGCCCTTTGTTTACAGATTGACAAGAATCTATCAGAATGTAAAAAGCTAATACTCTTTGAAAATCTCTTCAAACTACGTCAGCTTCCATCTGCAATCTCAAAACACTCTTTTGAGCAGCCTGTGGCTAGCTTCCTAGTTTGCTCTTTGATTTTCATTGAGTATACCACACCTAGACATTCAAAAACAAGGAAATAAAGATGAACAAGAAAATATTAGAAACATTAGAGTTCAATAAGGTCAAGGCCTTGTTTGAACCCCATTTGTTGACCGAGCAGGGCTTGGAGCAATTGAGACAGCTGGCTCCGACTGCTAAGGCAGATAAAATCAAACAGGCTTTTGCTGAGATGAAGGAAATGCAGGCACTCTTTGTTGAGCAACCGCATTTTACCATTCTTGCAACCAAGGAAATCGCAGGAGTCTGCAAGCGGTTGGAGATGGGAGCGGACCTCAATATCGAGGAGTTCCTCCTCTTGAAGCGCGTGCTTCTTGCCAGCCGAGAACTGCAAAGTTTTTACGCCAATCTGGAAAATGTCAGCTTGGAAGAATTAGCTCTTTGGTTTGAGAAATTACATGATTTTCCGCAATTACAAGGAAATCTTCAGGCCTTTAATGATGCAGGTTTCATTGAAAATTTTGCCAGTGAAGAATTGGCGCGCATCCGTCGAAAAATCCATGATAGCGAGAGTCAGGTACGCGATGTCTTGCAAGATTTGCTCAAACAAAAAGCGCAGATGTTGACAGAAGGGATTGTTGCCAGTAGAAATGGCCGTCAGGTTCTACCTGTCAAAAACACCTACCGCAATAAGATTGCAGGTGTCGTTCATGATATTTCTGCTAGTGGAAATACCGTCTATATTGAACCCCGTGAGGTGGTCAAACTGAGCGAAGAAATTGCCAGTTTACGAGCAGATGAGCGCTATGAAATGCTTCGCATTCTCCAAGAAATTTCTGAGCGTGTTCGCCCTCATGCGGCTGAGATTGCCAATGATGCTTGGATTATCGGCCGTTTGGATTTGATTCGTGCCAAGCTTCGTTTTATCCAAGAAAGGCAAGCAGTAGTTCCTCAGCTATCAGAAAATCAAGAGATTCAACTGCTCCATGTCTGCCATCCTTTGGTCAAAAATGCCGTTGCAAATGATGTCCATTTTGGTCAAGATTTAACAGCGATTGTCATTACAGGTCCCAATACAGGTGGGAAGACCATCATGCTTAAAACTCTGGGCTTGACACAGGTTATGGCCCAGTCCGGTTTGCCGATTTTAGCAGACAAGGGAAGTCGTGTTGGTATTTTTGAAGAAATTTTTGCTGATATTGGCGATGAACAGTCTATTGAACAGAGCTTGTCTACCTTCTCTAGCCACATGACCAATATTGTGGATATTCTTGGCAAGGTCAACCAACATTCACTCTTACTCTTGGATGAGTTGGGGGCTGGTACAGATCCTCAAGAAGGAGCAGCCCTTGCTATGGCTATTTTAGAGGACCTTCGCCTGCGTCAAGTCAAGACTATGGCTACTACTCACTATCCAGAGCTCAAGGCCTACGGTATCGAGACAGCCTTTGTGCAAAATGCCAGCATGGAGTTTGATACTGCAACTCTTCGCCCGACCTATCGCTTTATGCAGGGTGTTCCTGGTCGAAGCAATGCCTTTGAAATTGCCAAACGTCTAGGACTATCTGAAGTTATCGTAGGAGATGCTAGCCAGCAGGTCGATCAGGACAATGATGTCAACCGGATTATTGAGCAACTGGAAGAGCAGACGCTTGAAAGTCGTAAACGCTTGGACAATATCCGTGAGGTGGAGCAAGAAAATCTCAAGATGAACCGTGCTCTCAAAAAACTTTACAACGAGCTCAATCGTGAAAAGGAAACCGAGCTTAATAAGGCGCGTGAACAGGCTGCTGAGATTGTGGACATGGCCCTAAGTGAGAGTGACCAGATTCTTAAAAATCTCCATAGTAAATCTCAACTCAAGCCCCACGAAATTATTGAAGCCAAGGCCAAGTTGAAAAAATTGGCTCCTGAAAAAGTAGATTTGTCTAAAAACAAGGTCCTTCAAAAGGCCAAGAAAAAACGAGCTCCAAAGGTGGGAGATGATATCGTGGTGCTCAGCTATGGTCAGCGAGGTACCTTGACCAGTCAACTCAAGGACGGCCGCTGGGAAGCCCAAGTCGGATTGATTAAGATGACCTTGGAAGAGAAAGAATTTGACCTTGTTCAAGCTCAGCAAGAAAAGCAGGTCAAGAAGAAACAAGTCAATGTTGTGAAACGAACTTCTGGTCGTGGTCCACAAGCCAGACTGGATCTTCGAGGAAAACGCTATGAAGAAGCTATGAATGAGCTAGATGCCTTTATCGACCAAGCCTTGCTTAACAATATGGCTCAAGTTGATATCATCCATGGTATCGGAACAGGTGTTATCCGTGAAGGTGTCACCAAATACCTACAAAGAAACAAACATGTCAAGAGTTTCGGCTATGCCCCACAAAATGCGGGAGGCAGTGGTGCGACTATTGTCACTTTTAAAGGATAGCAGTATTCTGGGCTTTATACAGTAAAAACTGTTGAATTAAGTTTTACTAATAAACACATTGACAAAAGCCAACATTTTTTGTAAAATAAGAATCAATTAAATACCAACACCGAATGAAGTTTAATAGAAGTGGTAAATCGTTTGATTTTCCATGACTGTAAATGGACGGAACTCTGGAGAGACCGTAAAGGCACCGAAGGGGCAAGGCAGGCAACTGCTCAAACTCTCAGGTAAAAGGACAGAGCTAGGATAGACCGCTTTTTAGCATTTATCTAAGCATTCCAGAGTACATGTATCTTGCATGTGCTCTTTCTTTTGGGGTTGAAAAGATAGGAGAAGGAAATGTTAGAATTGCTTAAATCAATTGATGCTTTTGCTTGGGGTCCACCCCTCTTGATTTTATTGGTTGGGACAGGGATTTACCTAACTGCCCGTCTAGGACTTTTGCAGATTTTGCGTCTGCCAAAGGCCTTCCAGCTTATTTTTACTAAGGACAAAGGGCATGGCGATGTATCCAGTTTTGCGGCCTTGTGTACAGCACTCGCAGCGACAGTTGGTACGGGAAATATTATCGGGGTGGCGACGGCTATCAAGGTCGGTGGCCCAGGAGCCCTCTTTTGGATGTGGATGGCTGCTTTCTTTGGAATGGCAACCAAGTATGCGGAAGGATTATTAGCCATTAAATACCGTACCAAGGACGACCATGGTGCAGTAGCGGGAGGTCCCATGCACTATATCCTTCTAGGGATGGGAGAAAAGTGGCGTCCCCTTGCTATCTTCTTTGCCCTGGCAGGTGTGCTAGTAGCTTTGTTGGGAATCGGAACCTTCACCCAGGTCAACTCGATTACAGAATCTATCCAAAATACAACAACTATTTCGCCAGCCATCACCGCTCTTGTCTTGTCAGTATTTGTAGCAATTGCAGTCTTTGGAGGACTCAAGTCCATTTCTAAGGTTTCAACTACTGTTGTTCCTTTTATGGCTATTATTTATATTTTGGGAACTCTTACAGTTATTTTCTTTAATATCGGGAAAATACCTGCTACAATCGCTTTAATCTTGACATCCGCTTTTAGTCCAGTTGCTGCGGTAGGTGGATTTGCCGGTGCTAGCATTCGGATGGCTATTCAAAATGGTGTTGCGCGTGGTGTGTTCTCAAACGAATCTGGTCTGGGTTCGGCTCCGATTGCAGCAGCTGCGGCTAAGACAAATGAACCAGTAGAGCAAGGCTTGATTTCCATGACAGGAACCTTTATTGATACCCTCATTATCTGTACCTTGACTGGTTTAACCATCTTGGTAACTGGTGTTTGGAGTGGTGATTTGAATGGGGTTGCCTTGACTCAGTCAGCCTTCTCAACAGTCTTTTCACACTTTGGACCTGCCCTTTTGACCATCTTCCTTGTGCTCTTTGCCTTTACAACGATTCTAGGTTGGAACTATTACGGAGAACGCTGTTTCGAGTTTCTCTTTGGGGTTCGCTTTATCTGGCTCTACCGTGTGGTCTTTGTACTCATGGTCTTGTTGGGAGGATTTATCGAGTTGGATATGGTTTGGATTATCGCAGATATTGTCAATGCCTTGATGGCTCTGCCGAACTTGATTGCCCTCTTAGTTTTATCGCCAGTCGTTATTGCTGAGACTAAAAAGTATTTTAATAAATAATGAAATCACACATCGCGTGTGATTTTTTTGCTTTCATAAAAAATTTCTATCAGTGTAATTTAAAATATATATTATACACGGTATAGAATCTGTGATAGACTAGATTTCAACAACATGAAAAGAGGTTTTATGATGACAACATTTACAATTCATACAGTAGAATCAGCGCCAGCAGAAGTGAAAGAGGTTCTTGAAACAGTAGAAAAAGATAACAATGGCTATATTCCTAACCTAATCGGTCTCTTGGCTAATGCACCTACTGCTTTAGAGGCTTACCGTACTGTCGGAGCTATTAACCGTCGCAATAGCCTGACACCTGTTGAGCGCGAAGTGGTGCAAATCACGGCAGCTGTGACCAATGGTTGTGCCTTCTGTGTCGCAGGTCACACCGCCTTTTCAATCAAACAAATCCAGATGAATGATGACCTTCTGCAAGCCCTTCGCAATCGTACTCCAATTGAAACAGATCCTAAATTGGACACCTTAGCTAAGTTTACCTTGGCGGTAATCAATACCAAGGGTCGTGTAGGTGATGAAGCCTTGGCTGAGTTTTTAGAAGCAGGCTACACCCAACAAAATGCCTTGGATGTGGTTCTTGGTGTCAGCCTAGCAAGCCTATGTAACTATGCCAACAATCTAGCCAATACACCAATTAACCCAGAATTGCAACCTTATGCTTAATCATTATCTGAGTAAAAAATGAAGTCTGAAATAATTGGACTTCGTTTTTTTTATACTCAATGAAAATCAAAGAGCAAACTAGGAAGCTAGCCGCAGGTTGCTCAAAGCACAGCTTTGAGGTTGCAGATAAAGCTGACGTGGTTTGAAGAGATTTTCGATGAGTATTAAGTCCTCATTTAAGCGCTTTTATGTTATACTGAAACTAACATGATTATTGGAGGTTAGGATGAAAAAACTCCCCTTGGTATTTTCTGGTTGTTTGCTAGGTTTGGCAGGAGCTGGAAATCTCGTTTTAGATACGTTGCCGGTTCTGTCCCATCTGTTGAGTCTGACAGGTTTGGTTTTGTGGACTTACTTTCTAATGCTGCATCTCTTTAATTGGAAGGAAACCAAGCAAGAATTGACCAAGCCTCCTCTTTTGTCAGGAATGGCGACCTTTCCCATGGCTGGGATGATTTTATCGACTTATGTCTTTCGAGTCTTCCCTCATTTCCCTTTGGTAGCGCAAGGACTTTGGTGGTTTTCATTTCTCTTGGATTTGTTCTTGATTGCTGGTTTCACCATTAAATTTGCCTATCCGGGGCGGAGGGTTCATGCGACTCCTAGCTGGACGGTTCTCTATGTGGGGATAGCAGTAGCAGCCTTGACCTATCCTCTTGTAGGTATCATCGAAATTGCCTATGCGACCTTGAGTTTTGGTTTTCTCCTAACCTTCTATCTCTATCCCCTTATTTATAGCGATTTAAAGAAACATCCGCTCCCACTAGCCTTGCTTGGGCAAGAAGGAATCTACTGTGCTCCTTTCTCTCTACTCTTGGCTTCTCTGGTTCGGGTTGGAGGAGCCAGCCTACAAACCTGGGTCTTAATCGTCATGATTTTGGCTTCTCAATCCTTCTTTTTCTTTGTTTTGACTCGCCTGCCCAATATTTTAAAACAAGGCTTTCAACCAGCCTTTTCAGCCCTCACCTTCCCGACCATTATCACAGCTACTTCGCTTAAGATGGCTCAGGGAATCTTGAAACTTCCATTTTTGGATTATTTGGTAGTGGCTGAAACTGTTATTTGCCTAATCATTTTGCTCTTTGTATTAGGTGCTTATTTGATTTGGTTACGAAAAAAGGTCTAGCTAGAAATAGCTAGGCCTTATTTTTATGGTTTGATAACTTCAGCGTCACCCATGTATGGACGAAGAACTTCTGGGATGGTCACAGAACCATCTGCATTTTGGTAGTTTTCAAGAATAGCAGCCACTGTACGTCCAACTGCAAGTCCAGAACCGTTCAAGGTATGGAGCAATTTCACCTTGCCATCTGCTTCATCACGGTAACGGATTTGGGCACGACGGGCTTGGAAATCTTCTGTGTTTGAACAGCTTGAAATTTCACGGTAGGTATTTTGTGCTGGAATCCAAACTTCCAAGTCGTAAGTTTTAGCAGCTGAGAAGCCCATATCTCCTGTAGAGAGAGCAACGACACGATATGGAAGGTTGAGTTTTTGAAGGATATTTTCAGCGTTGGCTGTCATTTTTTCCAATTCTTCGTAAGATTCTTCTGGCTTGGCAAATTTAACCATTTCAACCTTGTGGAATTGGTGCAAACGAATCAAGCCACGAGTATCACGACCAGCAGAACCAGCCTCGGAACGGAATGATGGGCTCATAGCAGTAAAGTAGATTGGCAGGTCTTTACCATCAAGGATTTCATCACGGTAGTAGTTTGTCAGAGGAACTTCAGCTGTAGGGATAAGGACATAATTGCTATCGCTGAGTTCAAAAGTATCTTCCTTGAATTTTGGATATTGACCAGTCCCAAACATAGAATCATGGTTAACCATGTAAGGTGTGATGACTTCTGTATAGCCTTCTTTTCCATGTTCATCCAACATAAAGTTGTAGATGGCACGTTCCAAACGAGCGCCGAGACCTTTATAGAAGAGGAAGCGAGCTCCTGTTACCTTACCCCCACGTTCCCAGTCAAGGATGCCAAGGTCTTCACCCAGATCCCAGTGAGCTTTTGGCTCGAAATCGAACTCGCGTGGAGTACCCCAACGGCGAACTTCCACGTTGTCATCTTCATCAGCTCCAACAGGAACGCTGTCAGCTGGGATGTTTGGAAGAGTAGTAGTAAATTCTGTCAATTTAGCATCGATTTCTGCCAATTCAGCATCCAAGGCTTTAACCTCAGCAGATAGATTCTGCATGGCAGCAATCTTGTCATCTGCATTTTCCTTGTTGCGCTTAGCTTGGGCAATCTCAGCTGAAACTGTGTTACGTTCAGCCTTGAGAGTTTCAACCTTGACTAAAATATCACGACGTTTAGCATCGATTTCTTTCATCTCGTTTAAGACAGCAGCATCTACACCACGTGTAGCCAATTTTCCTGCGACAGAATCAAAGTCTGTACGAATACGTTTGATATCTAACATAAGAACTCCTTTATGAAAAAAGCACACCTGACAAAGCGTTGGAGTGGCAGGGCCACGGTTCCATCCAACTTCACAGGTGTGCACTTGATTGTGTATGTAATTGTTACTAACGGTAGAATTTCACCTATCCCTCCTATCTGCTCGCAGCACCCGCAGACTTTCTGAAAGAAGAAGATAACCTACTTATCCGTTGCTATGATTATACTAAAGTTTCTACTTTTTTGCAAATAGATTTTTAAATTTTTGGCTAATTGTCTGAATCAGGGTCGGAAGTTTGACGACCTTGTCATTGCCCAGTTTTTCGCGAGCAATTTTAAGAATGGCACCTGAGTCTTTTGAAGCAAAGAGGAATTTTCCTCTGTCTGTAAAGACTTCGAAGTGGCGACTGATTTTTCGCCCAGTGACATTGGCCCCAATCTGGTTGATATGGCTCCAAGGAATCTGGATAAATTGTTCGACATTGACATCTGGGTAAAATTCCAGAGCCTGATCTCCGACAAGAAATTTCCCAACTTTCCCAGCTATAGAGAGGTAGGAGGTACCTGTTGTATTGAGAAGCACTGTTTTGTTAAGAGATTGGGCCATGGTTAGTCTTCCTTACTTTCACCGAAAAAGGCATTGTAGAGGGCTTTGATTGCTGCTTTCTCTTGGTCTTTATTGACAACGAACATAATAGAAACTTCACTAGAACCTTGCGACATCATCTGGATGTTGATCTTGTTTTCAGATAGAGCGCGTGTCGCAGTAGCAGTTACTCCGATATGGCTCTTCATCTTTTCACCAACAATCATAATGATAGAAAGGTCGTGTTCGATTTCTGCATGGTCTACTTCAGCCTTTTGAACCAACTGACGAAGGATTTCTTCTTCCTTGATAGGAGTTAGTTCGCGAGAACGGAGGATGATTGAAAGATCGTCGATACCTGTTGGCATATGTTCCCAACCGATGTTAAGATCTTCAAGGATTTGCAGAACCTTGCGTCCAAATCCCACCTCACGGTTCATGAGGTATTTAGACATGTTGATGCTGACAAAGCCAGAATCACCAGCAATTCCCACAACTGGGAATTCATCACTACTGTGTTTTAAAACAATACGAGTACCTGGATGGTCAGGATTGTTGGTATTCTTGATAACTAGAGGAATTTTTCCACGGTAGGCAGGTAGAAGAGCTTCATCATGAAGGACTGAGAATCCTGCATAGGCCAACTCACGCATTTCACGGTAGGTCAACTCAGGAATCGAGTGTGGTTGGTGGATAATACCAGGGTGGGCTGCAAAGATACCATCAACGTCTGTAAAGTTTTCATAGAGGTCTGCCTTAACACCGGCAGCAATGATAGAACCTGTAATATCAGAGCCTCCACGTGAGAAGGTACAGATTTGATTTTCCTTGGTAACCCCAAAGAAACCAGGAATGACTAGGACTTCATTTGCATTCGTCAATTCCTCAATCTTGTCATAACTTGATGGAATGATTCGAGCATGACCAGGTTCACTTGTGACCACAATACCAGCTTCTCGAGGGTGCACATAGCGTGCATCAATCCCATTTTGGTTAAAATAGGCAGCAATCAATTTAGCATTGTTATTTTCACCGGCTGCTAGAAAAGTGTCGTAGAGAAATTCATTTTCATCAATAGGAAGAGTGGCTAAGGCGCGAATGCTTTTGGAAATTTTTTCTAGCACAGCTGGTTTAAGACCTAGTTCACTAACCATCGCAGCATAGCGGTCAATAATCCAGTTTTGGCTCTTGCTAATATCGTTACCAGCAACATAGTCGCGGTAGTATTTAATCAAGGCATCCGTAACCTTAGTATCTTCAGCATTGCGTTTACCAGGCGCAGAAACGACTACAAAACGACGCTCTGAATCGCTTTTTACGATGTTTAAAACTTTTTCTAATTGACTAGCAGAGGCAAGAGAGCTACCTCCAAATTTAACAACCTTCATAAGAACTCCTAAAGTAAGTATTTTATACGATTATAGCAGAAAGAAAGTCTTTTTTCAATGAAGAAAATAAGATGCGTTCTAGTATAAAGCGAGCCTTTCTAATCGGCTGAGACACTTTCAGTTGATTTTTTCTTGCTTTCTGCTCCTAAAAAAGATATACTTTGAAAATGAAATAATTTAAACTGCTTATAAAATAAAAAAGGAGTCCAGATGGAACACATTATTTATCAGCTTAAAGAGGATTTGGCAATCCTTACGTTAAATCGTCCTGAGGTCGCGAATGGTTTTCATATTCTCATGTGTGAGGAGATTTTAGAAGCCCTGACTTTGGCAGAAGAGGATCCAGCTGTGCATTTTGTCTTAATCAACGCGAATGGCAAAGTCTTTTCAGTTGGGGGAGATTTGGTTGAGATGAAGCGAGCAGTGGATGAGGATGATATTCCATCATTGACGAAAATCGCAGAATTGGTCAATACTATTTCTTATAAAATCAAGCAAATTGCAAAGCCTGTTTTGATGGAGGTTGATGGGGCAGTTGCAGGTGCCGCAGCAAATATGGCTGTTGCTGCAGATTTCTGTCTGGCAACGGATAAGGCTAAATTTATCCAAGCCTTTGTTGGAGTTGGCTTGGCTCCGGATGCAGGAGGAATTCATCTCTTGAGCCGAAGTATTGGTGTGACGCGTGCTGCTCAATTAGCTATGACAGGTGAGGCTTTGAATGCAGAAAAAGCTCTAGAGTGGGGCCTGGTTTACCGTGTCTGTGAAGCTGATAAACTTGAACAGACTAGAGAACAGCTTCTTAAAAAATTGAGACGCGGATCAGCTAATTCCTATGCAGCCATCAAGAAGTTGGTTTGGGAGAGCCAATTTAAAGATTGGCAAGATTATGCTGCTTTAGAATTGAAGCTACAGGAATCTTTGGCCCAAACAGAGGATTTCAAAGAGGGAGTTCGGGCTCATTCGGAAAGAAGACGACCTAAATTTACAGGAAAATAAAAAAATACTTGCACCATTCTTTGAAGTTTGATATAATTCTCTTGTCAAATGTTTTGATTCTAAAAGTTTTTTTGAAAAGGAGGGAAGGAAAGATTGGACTACCAACGAATTAATGAATATTTAACGTCTATATTTAACAATGTCCTCGTTATTGAGGAAGTTAGCTTGAGAGGTAGTCGTTTCAAGGATATCTCCATCAAAGAAATGCATACGATTGATGTGATTGGGAAATTCCCAGATGTGACACCAAGTCAAGTGTCGAAAGAGTTGATGGTGACTCTTGGGACAGTTACGACTAGTTTGAATAATCTCGAACGCAAGGGGTACATTGAACGCATTCGTTCAGAACATGATCGACGTGTGGTGCATCTGCATTTGACAAAGAAAGGTCGCTTGGTTCATAGGCTACATAAACGCTTCCATAAGGCTATGGTTGAAAAAATCATTGATGGTATGAGTAAGCAAGAAATTGAGGTTATGAGCAAAGGTTTGACCAATCTTTATCAATTTTTGGAGGATTTGAGATAATGGCTTTTGCAAAAATAAGCCAGGTTGCTCATTATGTGCCTGAGCAAGTGGTTACAAATCATGATTTGGCTCAGATTATGGATACCAATGATGAGTGGATTTCAAGTCGGACGGGAATACGACAAAGGCATATCTCAAGAACAGAATCTACTAGTGATTTGGCTACAGAGGTTGCTAAGAAACTGATGGCAAAAGCTGGAGTCACAGGAGAGGAGTTGGATTTTATCATTCTAGCTACCATTACTCCTGATTCGATGATGCCCTCTACAGCTGCTCGTATACAAGCTAATATTGGTGCTAATAAGGCCTTTGCTTTTGACCTAACAGCTGCTTGTAGTGGATTTGTATTTGCTCTTTCAACTGCTGAAAAGTTTATCGCTTCTGGTCGCTTTCAAAAAGGCTTGGTGATTGGTAGTGAGACCCTCTCTAAGGCAGTTGATTGGTCAGACCGGTCAACAGCTGTTTTGTTTGGAGATGGTGCTGGTGGTGTCTTGTTAGAAGCTAGCGAGCAAGAGCATTTTTTAGCAGAGAGTCTCAATAGTGATGGAAGTCGCAGCGAATGTCTAACGTACGGACATTCAGGCTTACATTCTCCATTTTCAGATCAAGAAAATGCAGATTCGTTTTTGAAGATGGATGGACGCGCAGTCTTTGATTTTGCTATTCGGGACGTAGCCAAGTCTATCAAGCAGACTATTGATGAATCTCCTATAGAGGTGACAGACTTGGATTATCTGCTACTTCATCAGGCTAATGACCGTATTTTGGATAAGATGGCTAGAAAAATCGGTGTTAACCGAGATAAAATTCCAGCCAATATGATGGAATATGGCAATACCAGTGCAGCAAGTATCCCGATTTTACTTTCAGAGTGTGTAGAACAAGGTCTCATCCGTTTAGATGGTAGCCAGACTGTTCTACTATCAGGCTTCGGTGGAGGCTTGACATGGGGCACGCTCATTCTTACAATTTAGGTAATCATGTGGTGAACACATTGTTATAAAAAAACTATTTATTTTAAAGGAGTCCTATCATGGCAGTATTTGAAAAAGTACAAGAAATTATTGTTGAAGAACTTGGAAAAGACGCATCAGAAGTAACACTTGAATCAACTTTTGATGATTTGGACGCAGATTCATTGGACTTGTTCCAAGTAATCTCAGAAATCGAAGATGCTTTTGATATCCAAATCGAAGCAGAAGATGACTTGAAAACAGTTGGTGACTTGGTTGCCTACGTTGAAGAGCAAACAAAATAAGCAGAATATAAGATAGAAGGAGTAGGGAAACCCGCTCCCTCTTGTTTAGGCAATAGTTTGATTTTCAAATTATGGCGGTATCGAACTATTACGTAAGCAAGAAACGATGGAGGCACTATGAAAACACGTATTACAGAATTATTGAACATTGATTATCCTATTTTCCAAGGAGGAATGGCCTGGGTTGCTGATGGTGATTTGGCAGGAGCTGTTTCCAAGGCTGGAGGACTAGGGATTATCGGTGGGGGGAATGCCCCTAAAGAAGTTGTCAAGGCAAATATTGATAAAATCAAATCATTGACTGATAAACCCTTTGGTGTCAACATCATGCTCTTGTCTCCCTTTGTGGAAGATATTGTAGACCTCGTTATTGAGGAAGGGGTTAAGGTAGTTACAACAGGCGCAGGAAATCCAAGCAAATACATGGAACGTTTCCATGAAGCTGGTATTACGGTTATTCCTGTTGTACCTAGTGTTGCTTTAGCTAAACGCATGGAAAAAATCGGTGCGGACGCTGTTATTGCAGAAGGAATGGAGGCCGGGGGGCATATCGGTAAATTAACAACTATGACCTTGGTGCGTCAGGTTGCTGCTGCTGTATCTGTTCCTGTTATTGCTGCAGGAGGGATTGCGGATGGTGAAGGTGCTGCTGCTGGTTTTATGCTAGGTGCAGAAGCTGTTCAGGTTGGAACTCGCTTTGTCGTTGCAAAAGAGTCTAATGCCCATCCAAATTATAAGGCGAAAATTTTAAAAGCTAGAGATATTGATACTACGATTTCAGCTCAACACTTTGGACATGCTGTTCGTGCGATTAAAAATCAGTTGACTCGTGATTTTGAACAGGCTGAAAAAGATGCCTTTAAACAAGAAAATCCAGATTTGGAAATTTTTGAACAAATGGGAGCAGGTGCTCTAGCCAAAGCAGTTGTTCAGGGAGATGTGGATGGTGGATCTGTTATGGCAGGTCAAATTGCAGGGCTTGTTTCCAAAGAAGAAACTGTTGAAGAAATCCTAAAAGATTTGTATTACGGAGCAGCTAAGAAAATTCAAGAAGAAGCCTCTCGTTGGGCAGGAGTTGTAAGAAATGACTAAAACAGCCTTTTTATTTGCTGGCCAAGGTGCCCAGTATCTAGGTATGGGACGGGATTTCTATGATCAGTATCCGATTGTCAAAAAAACGATTGATCAAGCAAGTCAGGTGCTTGGTTATGATTTGCGTCATCTTATTGATACAGAAGAAGAAAAACTCAATCAGACTCGCTATACGCAACCAGCTATTTTAGCGACTTCAGTTGCTATCTATCGTTTATTGAAAGAAAAGGGCTATCAGCCTGATATGGTTGCTGGTTTGTCACTTGGAGAATACTCTGCCTTAGTAGCCAGCGGTGCCTTGGATTTTGAAGATGCGGTTTCCTTGGTAGCTAAGCGTGGAGTTTTTATGGAAGAAGCGGCTCCTGCTGGCTCTGGCAAGATGGTCGCAGTTCTCAATACGCCAGTAGAGGTTATTGAAGAAGCCTGTCAAAAAGCTTCTGAGCTTGGAGTGGTTACTCCAGCCAACTATAATACACCTGCACAAATCGTGATTGGTGGAGAAGTGGCTGCAGTTGACCGAGCTGTTGAACTCGTGCAAGAAGCAGGTGCCAAACGCTTGATTCCACTCAAGGTGTCAGGTCCCTTTCATACCGCTCTCCTTGAGCCTGCTAGCCAGAAACTAGCTGAAACTCTTGCTCAAGTAAGTTTTGCAGATTTTACTTGTCCCCTAGTTGGTAATACAGAAGCTGCTGTCATGCAAAAAGAAGATATAGTTCAACTCTTGACGCGTCAGGTCAAGGAACCAGTTCGTTTCTATGAAAGTATTGCAGTTATGCAAGAAGCAGGAGTAACCAACTTTATCGAGATTGGCCCAGGGAAAGTCTTGTCAGGCTTTGTCAAAAAAATTGATAAAACAGCTAAACTAGCCAATGTTGAAGATCAGGCGAGTTTGGAAGCCTTGCTAGAAAACGAGTAATCCCTTCTTCCACAAATACAAGAGGAAACAGGAGAAAAGAATGCAACTAAAAAATAAAAATATCTTTATTACAGGTTCGAGTCGTGGGATTGGTCTTGCCATCGCCCACAAGTTTGCTCAGGCAGGAGCCAATATTGTTTTAAACAGTCGTGGGGCAATCTCAGAAGAATTGCTCGCTGAGTTTTCAAACTATGGTGTCAAGGTGGTTCCCATTTCAGGAGATGTATCAAATTTTGCAGATGCTAAGCGTATGGTTGATCAAGCTATTGTAGAGCTGGGTTCAGTAGATGTTTTGGTCAACAATGCAGGGATTACCCAAGATACCCTAATGCTCAAGATGACAGAAGCAGATTTTGAAAAAGTGCTCAAGGTTAACCTGACTGGTGCCTTTAACATGACACAATCAGTCTTGAAACCGATGATAAAAGCTAGAGAAGGTGCTATCATTAATATGTCTAGTGTTGTTGGTTTGATGGGAAATATCGGTCAAGCTAACTATGCAGCTTCTAAGGCTGGTTTGATTGGTTTTACCAAGTCTGTGGCGCGTGAAGTGGCCAATCGCAATATCAGGGTTAATGCTATTGCACCTGGAATGATTGAGTCCGATATGACAGCTGTTCTATCAGACAAGGTAAAAGATGCTATGCTGGCACAAATTCCTATGAAAGAATTTGGGCAGGCAGAGCAGGTTGCAGATTTGACAGTATTTTTAGCAGGCCAAGATTATCTAACTGGTCAAGTGGTTGCCATTGATGGTGGCTTAAGTATGTAGCAGAAGCTAGAGGTAAAAAAGATGAAACTAAATCGCGTAGTAGTAACAGGTTATGGAGTAACATCTCCAATCGGAAATACACCAGAAGAATTTTGGAATAGTTTGACAACTGGAAAAATCGGAATTGGTCCAATTACAAAATTTGATCATAGTGACTTTGATGTGCATAATGCAGCAGAAATCCAAGATTTTCCTTTTGATAAATACTTTGTAAAGAAAGATACCAATCGTTTTGATAACTACTCTTTGTATGCTTTGTACGCAGCCCAAGAGGCTGTCAATCACGCTAATCTCGATGTAGAGGCTCTTGATAAAGATCGTTTTGGTGTTATTGTTGCCTCAGGTATTGGTGGAATCAAGGAAATTGAAGATCAAGTGCTTCGCTTAAATGACAAAGGACCAAAACGTGTGAAACCATTGACCCTTCCAAAAGCCTTGCCAAATATGGCTTCAGGAAATGTCGCTATGCGTTTTGGAGCAAACGGTGTTTGTAAATCCATCAATACTGCCTGCGCTTCATCAAATGACGCGATTGGGGATGCCTTCCGCTCAATTAAGTTTGGTTTCCAAGATGTTATGTTGGTAGGTGGTTCAGAAGCCTCTATCACACCTTTTGCGATCGCAGGTTTCCAAGCCCTAACAGCTCTCTCTACTACAGAGGATCCAACTCGTGCTTCTATTCCATTTGATAAGGACCGCAATGGGTTTGTTATGGGTGAAGGTTCAGGGATGTTGGTTCTTGAAAGTCTTGAACATGCTGAAAAACGTGGGGCAACCATCCTTGCTGAAGTAGTTGGTTACGGAAATACTTGTGATGCCTACCATATGACTTCTCCTCATCCAGAAGGTCAGGGAGCTATCAAAGCCATTAAACTAGCCTTGGAAGAAGCTGAGATTTCTCCAGAGCAAGTAGCCTATGTCAATGCTCACGGAACGTCAACTCCTGCTAATGAAAAAGGAGAAAGTGGAGCTATTGTAGCTGTTCTTGGTAAGGAAGTACCTGTGTCATCAACCAAATCATTCACGGGCCATTTGCTGGGTGCTGCAGGTGCAGTAGAAGCTATCGTAACAATCGAGGCTATGCGTCATAACTTTGTACCAATGACAGCTGGGACAAGCGAAGTATCAGATTATATCGAAGCCAATGTCGTTTATGGACAAGGCTTGGAGCAAGAAATTCCATACGCTATTTCAAATACTTTTGGTTTTGGTGGCCACAATGCAGTTCTTGCTTTCAAACGTTGGGAGAATAAATAAATATGAATTTAAACGATATTAAAGACTTGATGGCTCAATTTGACCAGTCAAGTTTGAGAGAATTTTCTTATAAAAATGGGACGGATGAGTTGGAGTTTAGCAAGAATGAAGCTAGACTTGTGTCTGAAGTTGTACCTCAAGTTGTACCTCAAGTTGTACCTCAAGTCGCTCCAGCGCCCGTTCTAGCAACACCAAGTCCAGTAGCTCCTACATCTGCTTCAGCAGAAACTGTAGTGGAAGAAGTTCCAGCCCCATCTGAAACAAGTGTGGCTGCTGAGGGAGATGTTGTAGAGAGCCCACTTGTTGGAGTGGCTTACTTGGCTGCTGGTCCAGATAAACCTGCCTTCGTTTCAGTTGGTGATAGTGTTAAAAAAGGCCAAACATTAGTTATTATCGAAGCCATGAAAGTCATGAATGAAATTCCAGCACCTAAGGATGGTGTGGTAACGGAAATTCTCGTTTCCAATGAAGAAATGGTTGAGTTTGGTAAAGGATTGGTACGTATCAAATGATCGATATTCAAGGAATCAAAGAAGCTCTGCCTCACCGCTATCCCATGCTCCTAGTGGATCGTGTTTTGGAAGTGAGCGAGGATACCATTGTTGCCATCAAAAATGTGACTATCAACGAGCCCTTCTTTAACGGCCATTTTCCTCAATATCCAGTTATGCCAGGTGTTCTAATCATGGAAGCCTTGGCGCAAACTGCTGGTGTTTTGGAGTTGTCTAAGCCTGAAAATAAGGGGAAACTGGTCTTTTACGCTGGTATGGATAAGGTTAAATTCAAGAAGCAAGTTGTACCAGGCGACCAATTGGTTATGACAGCTACTTTTGTAAAACGTCGTGGCACAATCGCTGTGGTTGAAGCAAAGGCTGAAGTGGATGGCAAGCTTGCAGCTAGTGGTACTCTTACCTTTGCAATAGGGAACTAAGGAGGTTCTCCATGTTTCGAAAAATTTTAATTGCCAATCGTGGTGAAATTGCGGTTCGTATTATCCGTGCGGCGCGTGAATTGGGGATTGCGACGGTGGCGGTTTATTCGACTGCCGATAAGGAAGCCCTTCATACGCTTTTGGCAGATGAAGCAGTTTGTATCGGTCCTGGTAAGGCAACAGAGTCTTATCTTAATATTAACGCGGTTCTATCAGCCGCAGTTTTGACTGAGGCAGAAGCTATTCACCCAGGTTTTGGATTTCTCAGTGAAAATTCCAAATTTGCTACCATGTGTGAAGAAGTTGGTATCAAGTTTATCGGTCCATCTGGTCATGTCATGGATATGATGGGTGACAAAATCAATGCGCGTGCCCAGATGATCAAAGCTGGTGTGCCTGTCATACCAGGTTCAGATGGAGAAGTGCATAACTCTGAAGAAGCTTTGATTGTTGCTGAAAAAATTGGCTATCCTGTTATGCTCAAGGCTTCAGCAGGTGGAGGCGGTAAAGGGATTCGTAAGGTTGAAAAACCAGAAGACCTCGTTTCAGCCTTTGAAACTGCCTCTAGTGAAGCCAAGGCCAATTATGGCAATGGTGCCATGTACATAGAACGGGTTATCTATCCAGCTCGTCACATCGAGGTTCAAATCCTAGGAGATGAGCATGGACATGTGATTCACTTGGGGGAACGGGATTGTTCTCTTCAACGGAATAACCAAAAGGTTTTGGAAGAAAGTCCTTCGATTGCAATCGGAAAAACGTTGCGTAATGAAATCGGTGCTGCTGCTGTTCGAGCAGCAGAGTCTGTTGGCTATGAGAATGCAGGGACCATTGAGTTTCTCCTTGATGAAGCAAGTGGCAATTTCTACTTCATGGAGATGAATACTCGTGTACAAGTAGAACATCCAGTAACAGAATTTGTTTCAGGCGTTGATATCGTTAAGGAACAGATTCGCATTGCGGCAGGTCAGCCTCTGTCTGTTAGGCAAGAAGATATTGTCCTACGCGGTCATGCTATCGAGTGTCGTATTAATGCAGAAAATCCATCCTTCAATTTTGCTCCAAGTCCAGGTAAGATTACCAATCTCTATCTGCCAAGTGGAGGAGTTGGCTTACGCGTGGATTCAGCAGTTTATCCAGGCTATACCATTCCGCCTTATTATGATAGTATGATTGCCAAAATCATCGTACACGGCGAAAATCGTTTTGACGCCTTGATGAAAATGCAACGTGCCCTCTATGAACTAGAGATAGAGGGGGTGCAGACCAATGCAGATTTCCAGCTTGACCTCATTTCAGATAGCAATGTCATTGCTGGAGATTATGATACTTCCTTCTTGATGGAAACCTTCTTACCTAAATATCAAGAAAAAGAATAAAATGACTTCAAGAGTTTAAACCGAAAAGGGGAATCAATGGCTCTATTTAGTAAAAAAGATAAGTATATTCGAATCAATCCCAATCGTTCGGTTAGGGAAAAACCTCAAGCTAAGCCAGAGGTTCCAGATGAATTATTCTCCCAGTGTCCAGGCTGTAAGCATACTATTTATCAGAAGGATCTGGGAAGTGAGCGTATCTGTCCACACTGTAGTTACACCTTTCGTATTTCTGCCCAAGAACGCTTGGCTTTGACGATTGATATGGGAACCTTCAAGGAATTGTTTTCAGGGATTGAAAGCAAGGATCCCTTGCATTTCCCTGGTTATCAAAAGAAACTAGCAGCTATGCGTGAAAAAACAGGTCTAGATGAAGCTGTTGTGACAGGAACTGCTCTTATTAAAGGTCAGACTGTGGCTCTTGGGATTATGGACTCCAACTTTATCATGGCATCTATGGGTACGGTTGTAGGGGAGAAAATCACTCGCTTGTTTGAGTATGCGACTGCTGAACAGTTGCCAGTTGTTCTCTTCACAGCATCTGGTGGAGCTCGTATGCAGGAAGGAATCATGAGTCTCATGCAGATGGCCAAGATCTCTGCAGCAGTTAAACGACATTCAAATGCTGGTCTCTTTTATCTGACCATTTTGACAGATCCAACGACAGGTGGAGTAACAGCTTCTTTCGCTATGGAAGGAGATATTATTCTAGCTGAACCACAGAGTTTGGTTGGTTTTGCTGGGCGTCGTGTGATTGAAAATACGGTTCGTGAAAACTTGCCTGAGGATTTCCAAAAGGCAGAATTCCTACTGGAGCATGGCTTTGTGGATGCTATTGTCAAAAGAAGAGACTTGCCAGATACCATTGCCAGCCTAGTCAGATTGCATGGAGGGAGTCCTAGATGAATATTGCAAAAATAGTCAGAGAAGCGCGTGAGCAGAGCCGCTTGACAACTTTGGACTTTGCGGCAGGCATTTTTGATGAATTTATCCAATTACACGGTGACCGTTCTTTTCGTGACGATGGTGCAGTTGTTGGTGGTATCGGCTGGCTTGGAGACCAAGCTGTAACAGTGGTTGGTATCCAAAAAGGCAAGAGCTTGCAAGATAACCTTAAACGGAATTTTGGCCAACCTCATCCAGAAGGCTACCGTAAGGCCCTACGTTTGATGAAACAGGCTGAAAAATTTGGCCGTCCAGTTGTGACCTTTATCAATACAGCAGGTGCCTATCCTGGTGTCGGCGCGGAAGAACGTGGTCAAGGTGAAGCTATCGCTCGCAATCTCATGGAAATGAGTGACTTGAAAGTTCCTATTATCGCCATCATTATCGGTGAAGGTGGTTCAGGTGGGGCTTTGGCTCTAGCAGTCGCAGACCGTGTCTGGATGCTGGAAAATTCTATCTATGCCATTCTCAGCCCAGAAGGCTTTGCTTCCGTTTTATGGAAGGATGGCACTCGTGCCATGGAAGCGGCAGAACTGATGAAAATCACTTCACATGAATTGTTAGAAATGGACGTGGTGGATAAGGTGATTTCTGAAGCAGGACTTTCTAGTAAAGAACTGATTAAGAGTGTAAAAAAAGAACTCCAAACTGAGCTAGCCATGCTTTCACAAAAACCGTTAGAAGCGTTGTTGGAAGAGCGTTATCAACGATTTAGAAAATACTAATACCTCAGAATACATAAAAACTAGAACTGGCAGTCAGTTCTAGTTTTTATGTGATTCTTACTCTGTATCAAGGAAGAAGTAAAAGGTGCTTGGAAAACCAAACACCTTTTCGATTATTCATTTTCTTCAGTTACAAATTGACTAAGCAGTCCATTGATAAAACGGGCTGATTTTTGATCTGAAAAATTCTTAGCAAGTTCAATGGCTTCATTGACTGCTACCAGCTGAGGTGTATCAAATGATGTGATTTCAAAGATTCCCAAGCGTAGTAAGTTTTTTTCGACCAAGGTCAAGCGTTCAACTGTCCAGCCTGACTTGAGGTGCTGGTTGATTTGTTTATCCAACTCGTTTTTTTGAGCTTGAACGCCAGAAACCAAGTTCAGAAGAAAGGCAGGAATTTGCACATCTGCATCTTCACGGTCATGCGTGTAGGCAAAGTGACAAGCTGTTTCCACATCTGTCCCGAATTCAAGGCTCATGAGGGCTTGAAAAGCGCATTTACGAAGTTCACGTCTAGATTCTAATAATGGACTAGTCATTGAGGAAGTCCTCGTTAAATAGATCTTTCAACTCAGGTTTTGGTGTTTTATCTGGAACGATTCCTGCAACATGGATGTTAACAGCAGAAAGTTCCACATCAGCCATATCACGAACAGCATCTTTGACTGCTTTTTGAATAGTAAGAGCAACTTTTGGTACCTTCACACCGTACTCAAGATAGAGATAGATATCAGCTGTCAGCTCTTCTTCGATATTTTTAAGATAAACGCCACGACCTAGAGAAAATTTTGATAGGGTATCAGATACGGATTTATTTGAAAATGAGTGGACACCCTCAACTTTAGCAGTTGCGATGGCAATGATTTTTTCAAGTACACGTGGAGCGATAACGATTTCGCCAAATTGTTCTTCAATTCCCATAGAATGACCTCTTTCTAGAGATTAGGCACGAGAAACGTAAGTTCCTTCTGCAGTGTTGATGATCAATTTTTGTCCAGCTTCGATGAAGTCGGGAACGTTGACAACAAGTCCAGTTTCCATAGTTGCTGGTTTACCAGAACCTGTAACAGTAGCACCTTTGATAGATGGTTGTGTTTCAGCGACTGTCAATTCAACAGTAGTTGGTACAGTTACACCGATTACTTCAGTTCCGTAGAATTGAATTTTCACATCAGAGTTTTCAAGGATGTAAAGCAATTCATTTTCAACATTTACGACTGGGATTTCGTATTGGTCGTAAGTTTCAGTGTTCATGAAGTAGGCAGTTTCATCCATTTTGTACAAGTATTGAGCTGGAACAGTTTCGATAATAGCTTGTTCGAATTTTTCTTCTGGACGGTAGCTTGTGTCAAATGTAGAACCAGTACGGACATCACGCAATTTCATACGCATGATTGTGTTCCCTTTACCTGGTTTGTGGTGGCTAGCTTCCAAAACGCGGATTAATTTTCCGTCTGCAGTTTCAAATGTCATACCAGCTTTCAATTTGCTTGCTTCAATCATGTTTTTACCTCTTTAATAAATATTGTTACTCTTTATTGTACCATAAAACGCAATAATTCTCAAATATCAGATTAACTTGAGTTAGTTTACAGGTACGATATTTCCTTCTTCATCTTTGGTTACGAGAACATACTTGCCGTCTACCTCGATGTAAAAGTTCTTACTTGCAGTTTGCCCATTATTTTGAATAGGAGCTTGAGTTTGTTGGTTGAGTTGCCCGCCAAGCGTTTGTCCCAGATTCATTCCCATAATTATGTTCATACCATTGCCATTGCCTTCATTGTTTGCAGCAACGATGAGAGCTTCGTTACGGGCACGACGTTCTTCAATCTCAATCGTATTGTATTTCATAGCGACTAGTTCGCTATCAAGTTTACGAATAATATTCAAGCTTTCTTGGTCATAGCTCAAATCTTCAAGCAGGATATTGGTTGTTTCAATTCCGTAAAGTCCAGTCCATACCTTGTTAACTTCTTGTTTTGCTAGATCGTTGAAAGTATCTTGATTGGCATTAAGACTATAGATATCAACTCGGTTTTCGTTTGTAAATTTGGCGATTGCAATAGCAATTTTAGGAGAGATATTTTGTCTGAGAGTTCCCTGAGCGATATCTTTCAGGGTAAATGCTCTATGATCTTCAATTTGTTGACTGATGGAGCTGACATAAAATAGGACTGGATCAGCAACTTTGATATCAAACAAGCCGTAGAAACGAATATTGAGCAATTGTTGATAGCGTTCACTGAAATACTCTACGGCGTTTTGAGTACCAAATTTATTACCTGCGATGGGTTGCATACGGATAAAGATGATTTCCTGTTGGGTAATGACTTGACCACCAAAAGAGAAGCGGTTTTTGAAATTTTCCCAAGTACCCTTTATACCACCCTTTTCAAGAAGCCAGGCATTATCTTCAGAACGCCATTCGTGGCTACCAGCTTCTAAGACATCGCCAAGGAAGGTTCCGTTGTTGACAAGAATAGCTACATAACCTTGTGGAACAATGACTACAGAACCATCTGTTAAAAGTCCAGTATTTTGGTTGCTTTGTCTAGAAGTGCCGTCAGGATCTTTTGTAAGAAGTTGTCCTTTAATGGCCAAGGCATCAGCTGTTAGGTTATTTGGAAGAACAATAGCTTCTTTAAATTTGCTATCATTGAAACTATTAAGCCCTGAAGATAGGGCGGCACGAATAAATCCCATAATTTCCTCCTAATTATAAAGTTCGTCTTCATCCACAACATCGTAGGTATCGAGTACCCATTGGTTTGGACTGCGTGTTAGATCAGCATCGCAATAGTCACATTTACTGATAGCAGAGATTTTCAATGGGGCACCACAGTTGGGACAGTGGTCACTGATGGCTTCATCACTGACATTTAGTTCAGTTTGACTTCCGTGTTTACGGATAAAGTTCATTTGATAGACTGTAAACAAGTCCTCTTGAGGATCACCTTCGATGACACGTTTGCTTTGGTCTTCAATGACATAGTCCCTGAGTGTAGATGACAAGATCACAACAAGGGTATCGTTACCATCAGGATTTTCGTAGAAATCTTTAATGCGAACATTTTCAACATAGACTTTTTCTAAAACATTAGTTGTTTTCGCCCGGATATGATCTTCGAGTTGTATACTATGTTGGGAATAAAGGCTGGTACTTTCAAGAGAGCGAGCCAAATTCCAATCCTTTTTAGTCCAGGCTGCCTGTAACTGAATATAGACTTCTTTAACCCATGAAGCGAAAGCATCGGCATCAAAGTTTGGATCGCCATATTTAACACGACTAGTAGCTAATGTATTGTGTTCAACTCGACGATGGTTTTGGGGATTATATACAGTAGCGCTACTATAGGATTTTTCTGATGAGCTTTGATTACTTTTATTCTTTAGAACTAAGACAACTACGTAAATACCTATTAAAAAGACTACAATTCCGTACAACTCTTGCTCAGAGTAACTCGAACTATAGGAACCGTCTCCAGAACTGTAGCTACTTCTGTAGGAAGAACTACCGCTATTACTGCTACTGGAACGGCTTCGGCTACCATTTGAACTGGAGCTACTACGGCTAGAGCTACCACTTCGAGAATGTCCTACCCCTGCATCGATGGATTGCATCGGTGTAACGAAAAGGAGTAGTAAACAGGTGGTGAGAAGAGTATATAACTTTTTCATATGTCTCCTAACTATATGAATGCATACTGCAAGCCATCAGAACTGCTAATTTTTTAGCAGTCTTGTGTCAGTTATACTTTAAATGAGTTACTCATTTTTCAACTTCGCTAATTCTTGGGCAAGGAGTTTAAGGGCGACTTGTGGGTTGGCTTGGCCTTTGGTTGCTTTCATGAGGAAGCCTGTGAAGGCCTTGTCTGCGTTGCGTTTGCCTGACTTGAAGTCGGCAACAGCAGCCTCGTTATCGGCGAAGACTTGGTGGATGATTGGAATCAGAATATCTGGATCTGAGATTTGAACCATGCCTGCTTTTTCCACGTATTCACGCGCTCCACCGCCATTTTTAGCAAGGTGGACAAAGACTTTCTTGGCAATCTTAGAAGAAATAGTGCCGTCTTCGATGATGGCAATCATTTCAACCAAGTTTTCTGGTGTCAATTCGATTTGTTCCAGTGTCTTGCCTTCAGCGTTCAAGAACTGAGCAACCTCACCTTGGAGCCAGTTTGAGACTTGCTTAGCATCGCCACCGAGGGCAACAGCTTTCTCAAAGAAGTCAGAAGTAACTTTATTTGCAGTCAACTGGCTGGCATCATAGTCTGACAAGCCAAGGTCAGCTACATAGCGAACACGGCGTTCTTTTGGAAACTCTGGTAACTCTGTACGCATTTCCTCAATCCACTCGTCTGAGATTTCAAAGAGAGGTAGGTCTGGTTCTGGGAAGTAGCGGTAGTCTGCAGCCCCTTCCTTGACACGCATGAGGATAGTTGCTTTGTTAGCTTCATCGTAACGGCGTGTTTCTTGGCGAATTTGACCACCTGAGCGAAGGATTTCAGCCTGACGTTGCACTTCGTATTCAAGACCCTTACGAACGTTTGAGAAGGAGTTGAGGTTCTTCAACTCAGTTTTGGTACCGAATTTCTCTTGACCATACGGACGAAGAGAGATATTGGCATCCACACGCATAGACCCTTCTTCCATCTTAACGTCAGAAATGCCAGCGTACTGGATAACTTCCTTGAGGGCTGTTAGATAAGCGTAGGCTTCTTCTGGTGAGCGCATGTCGGCTTCAGAGACAATCTCAATCAATGGCACCCCTTGGCGGTTGAGGTCTACATAAGAGTAGCCATCTGTACCGTGGGTGTTTTTACCAGCGTCTTCCTCTAGGTGGGCACGTTCGATACCGATTTTCTTAGTCGTACCGTCTTCTAGCTCGACTTCAATCCAGCCGTTATAACCGATTGGCTCATCAAACTGAGAAATTTGGTAGGCTTTGGGATTATCAGGATAGAAGTAGTTCTTGCGGTCAAAGTGCATCTTTTTGTGGATGTCCATGTTGAGGGCAAGAGCAGCTTTGATACCGGCATCAACAACACCTTTATTAAGAACTGGCAGAACTCCTGGGAAAGACCAGTCAATCACGTTAGTGTTGGCATTTTGGTCATTTCCAAAGTGGGCAGAAGTGGGTGAGAAGATTTTTGAATTGGTGTTGAGCTCTACGTGGACTTCAAGTCCAATGACTGTTTCAAAGTTCATTAGTTATCACCTCCAAAAATCACGGGTTGTTGTTTGTGGTAGTCTGTTGTCGCCTCAAAAGCAGCAGCAGCTTGGTAAATAGTTTCCTCAGAATACTTAGGACCGATCAATTGGAGACCGACAGGTAGACCTTGAGAGAATCCAGCAGGAATCGAAATCCCTGGAAGTCCTGCCAAGTTGACTGGAATGGTCAAGAGGTCAGCCAAGTACATGGCAACTGGGTCATGGTTGAGTGAGTCCAAGTCATAGGCAACACTTGGAGCAGTTGGACCCAAAATCAAGTCGTAATCCGCGAAGACTTTTTCGAAATCTTGAATGATGAGTGTACGAACCTGACCAGCCTTCTTGTAGTAGGCATCGTAGTAACCTGATGAAAGACTGAAAGTGCCTAGCATGATACGACGTTTCACTTCTTCACCAAAACCTTGGCTACGACTGTTTACATAGATTTCATCAAGGTTGGTTGCATCTTCTGCGCGGTAGCCGTAACGGATACCGTCAAAACGTTGCAAGTTTGATGAAGCTTCTGATGAAGCGATGATGTAGTAAACGGCAACACCGTATTTAGAGTGAGGAAGGCTGACTTCTTCAACGATGGCACCAAGTTTTTCAAAGTGTTTAGCCGCATTAAGAATGGCTTCCTTAACCTCTGGGTCAATTCCTTCACCAAGATATTCTTTAGGCAAAGCGATTTTCATGCCCTTGATGTCATGCCCGATTTTTGAGGTAAAGTCGGCAATGCGGACAGGAGCAGAAGTCGAGTCTTTAGCATCTTCGCTTGCAATAGCGTTGAGCAAGAGGGCATTCTCCTTAACAGTAGGAGCAAAAGGTCCAATTTGGTCCAATGAGCTACCAAAGGCAATGAGACCGAAACGAGAAACCGTTCCGTAGGTTGGTTTGAGACCAACGATCCCATTGAAGGCAGCTGGTTGGCGGATGGAGCCACCAGTATCAGAACCAAGTGACAAGCGAACTTGCCCTGAGGCTACAGCTGCGGCAGAACCACTTGATGAACCACCAGGAACCTTGGTATGGTCCCATGCATTTTTAGTAGCACCATAGTAAGAAGTTTCACCAGAACCACCCATGGCAAATTCGTCCATGTTGGTTTTTCCGACGACAATCATGCCTTTTGATTTAGCATTTGATACAGCTGTCGCATCAAAGATAGGTTCGTAGTTGTAGAGCATTTTTGAGGCAGCAGTTGTGAGGATACCGTCAGTAGAGATGTTATCCTTAACGGCAAGTGGAATTCCTGAAAGGACATTATCAGCGTCAATTCCAGCTTCATCAATGGCTTTGGCTTGAGCAAGAGCCTGCTCTTCAGCGATGGTAACAAAAGCGTTGATAGCTGTCTCGCGAGACTTGATATCTTCAAGCGTTGCTTGTGTTAATTCGGTTGCAGAAATTTCCTTAGAAACAAGGAGATTGTGCAAGTCTTCAATGGTTTTATTGTTAAAAGTCATTAGGCATCTCCTCCATCGTCTAGGATAGCTGGTACCTTGATATAGTAGTTGTCTTTTTCAGGTACATTTTTAAACAAGCGATCGCGATCTGTTCCTTCTTCGGCCACATCAGGGCGGAGTACGGTCTTGCGGTCAGCCATAGTTGTAGTTGGTGCGACACCAGCTGTGTCAACTTCGCCCAGCAATTCAACCATGTCAACAATCTTAGATAAGGTCGTCGCAAAGGCAGCAGTTTCTTCTTCAGAGAATCTTAATTTTGAAAGATTGGCAACGTGTGTTACCTCTTCTTGCGTAATTTTCATCTTGCATCCTTTCGTGAAATGATGATTTTTAGTCTGTTCTATTTTACCATATTTTCCTATAAATAAGGGAGGGGGAAGTGAAAAGAAATAGAAATTGAAAAAAATGCTAAAATCCGATATAATGGAATGTTGAAAGGAATGGTACAATCCAATGTAAAAATCATTCTTAGCTATTGAAAAAAGAAAAATAGAGAATCAAAGAAAGAGAACTTATGAATATTCAAGAAGAAATTAAGAAACGTCGTACCTTTGCTATCATCTCCCACCCTGACGCCGGGAAAACAACCATCACTGAGCAGTTGCTCTACTTTGGGGGCGAGATTCGTGAAGCTGGTACCGTAAAAGGAAAGAAAACAGGGACTTTTGCCAAGTCTGACTGGATGGATATCGAGAAACAACGTGGGATTTCGGTGACTTCATCTGTGATGCAGTTTGACTACGATGGTAAGCGCGTGAATATCCTAGACACCCCAGGGCACGAGGACTTCTCAGAAGATACTTATCGTACCTTGATGGCGGTGGATGCTGCGGTCATGGTCGTCGATTCTGCCAAGGGTATCGAGGCCCAAACCAAGAAATTGTTTGAGGTTGTCAAGCACCGTGGGATTCCAGTCTTTACCTTTATGAACAAGCTGGACCGTGATGGCCGTGAGCCACTGGACCTATTGCAAGAACTAGAAGAAGTCCTAGGTATTGCGAGTTATCCGATGAACTGGCCAATCGGGATGGGGAAAGCTTTTGAAGGGCTCTATGACCTCTATAACCAACGCTTGGAACTTTACAAGGGGGATGAGCGTTTTGCTAGCCTAGAAGATGGGGACAAGCTTTTTGGTAGCAATCCTTTCTACGAGCAAGTCAAAGATGATATTGAACTTTTAAATGAAGCTGGAAATGAATTCTCAGAGGAAGCTATCCTTGCTGGAGAATTAACACCTGTCTTTTTCGGTTCAGCTTTGACAAACTTTGGTGTGCAGACCTTCCTTGAAACCTTCCTCAAGTTTGCTCCAGAACCACATGGGCACAAGAAAACAGATGGAGAAATTGTGGATCCTTATGACGAGGATTTCTCAGGATTTGTCTTTAAAATCCAAGCCAACATGGATCCTCGTCACCGTGACCGTATCGCCTTTGTCCGTATCGTATCAGGGGAATTTGAGCGTGGCATGAGTGTCAACCTGCCTCGTACTGGTAAGGGTGCTAAACTTTCAAATGTCACTCAGTTTATGGCGGAAAGTCGTGAGAATGTGACCAATGCCGTGGCAGGTGATATCATCGGTGTTTACGATACCGGTACTTATCAGGTTGGGGACACTTTAACAGTTGGAAAAAACAAGTTTGAATTTGAACCCCTACCAACCTTTACACCTGAAATTTTCATGAAAGTTTCTGCTAAGAATGTCATGAAGCAAAAATCCTTCCATAAGGGGATTGAGCAACTGGTACAAGAAGGAGCCATCCAGCTTTATAAGAATTACCAAACAGGCGAGTACATGCTGGGAGCTGTCGGTCAACTCCAGTTTGAAGTCTTTAAACACCGCATGGAAGGCGAGTACAACGCTGAAGTAGTTATGAGCCCAATGGGTAAAAAGACCGTTCGTTGGATCAAGCCTGAGGACTTGGATGAACGGATGTCGTCAAGCCGAAATATCTTGGCTAAAGACCGTTTCGACCAACCAGTCTTTCTCTTTGAAAATGACTTTGCCCTCCGCTGGTTTGCGGACAAGTATCCAGACGTAGAGTTGGAAGAGAAGATGTAGATCGCCAAAGTTACTTAGATTGTTACACAATCAAGTAACTAACGCCAAGTTTCTATGGAACTTGGCTAGGCGCTCCACTAGTAAAGTTTTACGAATATTATCGATTCGTAAAACTTTACGTCGTGATTGGTAGAAAGTTGCCTACCTGCCTGCCTCACTAACTGAGTTTTACAAATGGAATTGATTTGTAAAACTCAGTGTCGTAATCTAATAATAGGTAACCGCTATGGCGGTCTACCTAAACGCTTCACTAGTAAAAGTCCGCGAATGATATTGATTCGTGGATTTTTCCGTCGTAACTGCTAGTGAGTGGTCTAGCTAACTTCGTTTGTAAATAGAATCGATTTGCCAAACTCCGTGTAGTGGCTTAAAAATCGGTGACTGCTGTGAATGTCATGATTCACAGCTTTTTTGATTCGAAAATATTACAACATAACAATTATGAAAAGGTGAGTTTGTTGATGGTATGAGCATTGTTATAGTTTTATTTTTATAATATGAATTTATAGAAAGAAAGCATAAAAAGTGGATTGAATTTTGTTTTAGGTAATTTTATGAGTGTAATATGTAAGGATGATTTGGGACAATCTATACAAGTTAGTTTGAAGCATCGTATTATATAAAAATATATTAAGATGCTTGACTATCGTTTGCACTTGGGGTATACTATAAAAGTATGATTAAAATCGGGTGGATTGTCCACTTATGGTATGTAACGAAAGGGTAAAACATGTTTTTTAGACGTCAGAAAGGTAAGTATAGAGAAACGGACCGTGTGACGCGGTATAAGTTGATCAAATCAGGAAAACATTGGTTGCGAGCTTCAACCTCTCTTTTTGGTTTGTTCAAGGTCTTGCGGGGTGGTGTAGACACGACTCAAGTCATGACAGAAGTAGTAGAGGATAAAGTAAATCCGTCTATTACAGGTCTGGATATTATCAAGGGACTTGCTGCCACAGGGGCTGTTTTAGGGGGTACTGTTGCTACTCAAACAAAAGTGTTTGCAAATGAAACAGTAGCTGTGGAAAAAACACTGGAAAATCCAGATCTTTTGGTTACAAATGATACAGTAGTTTTGGGTACGACATCTCTAAGTAACTCGGAAAATTCTGCTAGCTTGTCTACTTCTGTAAGCGCAAGCGCTTCGATGTCAGAATCTGTATCTAAGAGTTCGTCAGCCAGTGCTTCGACGAGTACTTCTGCAAGTACCTCTGCAAGTACCTCAGCCAGTACTTCTAATAGTGCTTCGACAAGTGCATCTGTCAGCACCTCTACTAGTATCAGTCAATCAACAAGTAAGCCGAGTAGTTTTTCTTTAGCGTCAACTTTATCAGGTGAACAGAGCACATCTGCTACAGCAACTGAGCGAGATGCTTCTGTATCAACAGAATCAACTAGCCTTAAAATCGATTCTGCTCTACTGAAGGCAACTGAAATTGATGGGAAGGTTAGTGCAAGTGCTGCTCAATCAACTTCTACCATGACTAGTATCGTAGGAGTTACTGCTGGAGCCATCGCAACTTCCGAAGTTTCTGCTAAACAAAATGAAGAAAATCGTAAGAAGTTAACCAAGCTTTCAGCTGAAATAGGTGAATACTTAGCGAAAGCTGCTGGTTTGCCAAACACTGATTCTGCAATTACTAAGGTAAATGCAGCAGTGACAGCTATTGAAAAAGCTTTGACAGATCCAACGAGTGACTGGACAGAGGTGGTGCAAAAAGCTACCTTGGCTCGTAATTCTATTGTCAATGCTGTTTTAAGAGCGCAATCAGGCGCGCGTGATGCCCGTAATGGTAAAGCAATGTTGCGCGGTGCTTCTCTTCGTGCGAGTTGGGCTCCTATTCAGAATGACGGACGTATGAATGTAAGTAGTCCAACTGCTACTTTTGATAAGGCTACTGGTATCGCGACATACACCATGAATGTCCATGCTGATAGTGCCTTGAGTCATGTCGGTGTAAAAATCGAAGTAGGCAAAGGTGGACATGTCCAAAGTGCGACCTTTAACGGTAGTGCAATGGAAAAAACATATACACATGGTTTAGAGGCGGGTTATAGTTATCGTCATGGCCAAAACAGGAACTTAGAGGGACAAGTTGTAGTAAGGGTTAAATACGATAATAATGTTCCGACTGCGACTGCGAATATGCAGGTTCAAGTAAGTTCTGCTCCTATTTATGAAAATACTCCAGGGAATGGTTCGGCAGTTCAATCAGCAAGTGTTCCAACAGGGTATAGACAACAAACTCCAACGGAAACGAATACCAACTCAAAATTACGTTTTAATGTAACTCCTTATAAGGAAGTCTTTAATGGAGATGTTATTGATGATCCTGTGGGACTACAGGGTACTGGTGTTCGTATTAAATATTTTAATATTGAGAATCGTAATGTAATTCCTGGGGTGGGTTATGCAGGCCCTAATAATAATCAATACTTAGGGAATGCTAACGTAACAGCTCGAATTCAGGGAACAATTGGTGGAAACGATGCGTCAGCAGAAGTAGGAAAAACATATATTTACCGCTTCGTCGGAACTGATAATTCTGGTGCCCAAGCTGCTGCTAATGTAGGCTACTATATTAAAGGTTTCAACGAACGTCATGATATCCAAAGTGGCGATACTGTTCAGGTTTCTGATTTGAACCATTTGACACCTGATGAAGTTAAGGAAGTTTATAATAATTTTGTTGGAAAACAATCAAACTTAGTTGATTTATCTAAAAATGGAGATCTTGCTCCAAATATTGCTCAAGCAAGTCAAACGACCAATCCAGATGGTAGCTTTACGCTATCTTACCCTGGTACCAAATCTAAAATTGACGTTGCAACAGATGGTACTATCACGGTTACTTATCGTGACGGTTCTACTAGTGTCATCAATGCTTCTTTAGAGAAGGAAAAAATACCTCCAGTAACAACCGTTACTGTGACCCGTAATGGTAAACCTCTAGCTGCAGAAACAGGACCAATAGCAGGAGGTAAATATTACTATATCTATGCGGGTGATGATTTCACAGTTGATATGACTGCGACTGATAACAAGGGCAAGTTGAGAGAATTTAAACTTGTTCCAGAATCAGACAATTTCAGACCTGCTTCTGACTTGGCTGACAATATCTTTAAAGATTCAAAATATGGTACGGGGACAGTTGCTTCCCTGTCAGATCCTAATGGTGAAATCGTTGCGACTGAATCTAGTCCAGCTCGAATTACTGTTACAGGACACATGAAGGATGATTTGGCATTTGCTAATGGGAATCATTGGCGCAGAAATGCTGTCGCAACAGATAAGGCTGGTAACTATACTCAAGCTGGGGATGCAAATACAGGAAACTTCTTTATTAAGCAACGTGCTTTGAATGAGCGTTATAAGCATGAATCAGAATTTACAATAAAAAATCCTGAGTTCACGCCTGTTGTAGATAAGAATAATCTCACGGAGCCTGAGAAGAATGATGTTAAGGCTGCTATCTATGCCAAAAATGATAAGACAACTTACCGTATCCAGGATATCGAAGTTCAGGCCGATGGTACAGCGACGATTATTTACAAAGATGGTACGCGTAGCGATCCAATTCCACAGTCAGTAACAGTCAACGAACGTCCTAAGTTAGTTATTCCTTATGACAATCCGGCAACGAAAGAAATCTATCTATACCGCAACGAACCGGTCAATATTACCCTAAAAGCGACGGATGACTCTGGAAAAATCAATTCATTGAAATTGACGACGACATCTGGAGCTGCGGATGGTAGTGCTTCTAACTATGGTGGCTTTACTGGTGTCACTCGTTCAAATCCAATCACTTCTACGACAAACCAAGACAATGCTACTATTACTTTGACAGGCACCCTAAATAAAAGCCTGCAAAAAGGGGCATTTACTGAACGTAAACTCGTAACTACGGATAACCAGAATACATCAAATAGTACTGATAATAACGAAGGTTATATCAAGTTTGTTGTCAAGGATCAAACGGATAAGTATAATGCCGTAGCTAAAGTAGATACCATTTATACCTATGCGGGTGAAACAGTAGCGGATTTGGGAAATCCAGCGGATTTGGGAAAAGCAGCTAATTTTGTTCAGCTTGAAGGTGGAAAAGCTTTACCTGCGGGTGCGACAGTTAGATGGTTGAATCCGATTAACAATTCGACTACTGGAACAAAGAGTGCCGTTGCGCGTGTTACCTATTCGGATGGTTCAACCGATGATGTAACGGTCAACTATAAGGTTTTAGCTACGATTGCTCCTAAAGGACCGGTGAATGATATCCAAGGTACAGCTCCTCATAATGGAACAGATTTGCATAATTATGTGACTAAGCAAGGAGACGATGCCTACCCAGATGGAGTTAGTAAAACTTGGAGAAAAAATGGTCAGGCTGTTTCAAGTTCACCGATTAGCACAGCAGAAACAGGTCGACACAACTACCAAGTGACCTTTACTTATCCTGTTGGTCGTATGGGTGCGGGAGACGCTGTTAAATTAAATAAGACCGTTGATGTTGTTCATGATGTCTATAAGTTTGAATCAGACCGTTCTTATGTTTTCACGCAAAACAAGACGGATGAAGCTGGTTATAAACAAGCTGTAGCCAATCCTAAAGAAGCGGTTACAAGAGTAACAGGAACTCCAGATTTTAACGCAACAAACACTAAATACACGTGGGTTGGTGGTGCGCCGTCACTTACGACAGTTGGAACATTTACCAAGCAAGTGGAGGTAGAGTTACCTGCAGACTCAACGGGTGTCAAAGTTAAACAAAACGTCCCTGTTACTGTGAAAGTAAATCCACAAGCACCAGCTATCTCAGTAGATTCTACTAATGAAACGGGTGGTTTGCCAAATCGTTCGATCGTTGTTACGAATGTAACGCCTGGAGCTCTTGTAACCTTGACTTTAGCAGGCCATACGTTCGAGAAGAGAGCTAAGGCCAATGAAACAAGTGTGACATTTGAACCTACTGACCTGAAAAAAGCTTACGACGGCAATAACGGTCTTCTTCCGACAGGTGATGTAACAGCTAAATCTACAGTTGCTGGTCTGAATTCAGAAGTAACGACAAGTAGGATTACTCCTGAACGTGTGAAACCAACAATTACTTATACTGTAACAGTAAATGGTCAAGAGCCTAAGAGAGATGGCAATGGTCGCTATTTGTTCTATGCTGGAGATAAAATCCAGATTACTTATACAGGTAAAGATAACAGTGGTAAGTTAGTCACCTTAAAGGTTTCTGGTAATAGAAAAGATTTGACAGATTTCTTCGAAAACACACCTGAGTGGGGAACTGGTCCTATCACAAATATTATCAATACTTTAACCAATGATGACCAGACCACATTTACTATTAATGCGGTTGCTAATAAAGATCTTGCGTGGAAATCAGGGAACACCTGGGGACGTTGGCTCACTGCTACAGATCCTAGTGGCAACACTGTTGATGTAGGAGAAATTCGAATTCAGCAAGATCAGTTGCAAAACTTGTTTAAGAAGCCTGCTATTAATCTGACAGAAGTTAAGGATAAAAATCACTTAACAGAAACTGATAAGGAAAACGTTCGTGAAGAAATAAGAAAAGCTCATGATAAAGTGACTCCAAACGGTCGGGATCGTATTTCTAGTATTGACGTAAGTGAGAATGGTGTTGCAACAGTTTATTATAAAGATAATGCTAAAGTAACATCTGGTAGTCAACCGTATGCACCAACGGTCTATAGTCAAGATGAAACTGTTTCAGATAAGAAATATCGTTCAGAGTCAGCTTCAACAAGTGCATCAGAGTCAGCTTCAACAAGTGCATCGGTGAGTGCAAGCACGTCGGCAAGTACATCGGCAAGTACGTCAGCTTCAACAAGTGCAAGCACGTCAGCAAGTACATCAGCTTCAACAAGCGCAAGTACATCGGCTAGCACATCAGCTTCAACAAGTGCAAGTACATCAGCAAGTACGTCCGCTTCAACAAGTGCAAGCACATCAGCAAGTACGTCCGCTTCAACGAGCGCAAGCACATCGGCAAGTACGTCAGCTTCAACAAGTGCAAGCACATCAGCAAGTACGTCAGCTTCAACAAGTGCAAGCACATCAGCAAGTACGTCAGCTTCAACAAGTGCAAGTACATCCGCTTCAACGAGCGCAAGCACGTCAGCAAGTACATCAGCTTCAACAAGTGCAAGCACGTCAGCAAGCACGTCGGCTTCAACAAGTGCAAGCACATCGGCAAGCACATCAGCAAGTACGTCGGCTTCAACCAGCGCAAGTACGTCGGCTTCAACCAGCGCAAGTACATCGGCTAGCACATCAGCAAGTACATCAGCTTCAACAAGTGCAAGCACGTCAGCAAGTACGTCAGCTTCGACAAGTGCAAGTACATCAGCTTCAACGAGTGCAAGCACATCAGCAAGTACATCCGCTTCAACGAGCGCAAGCACGTCAGCAAGTACGTCGGCTTCAACAAGTGCAAGCACATCAGCAAGTACGTCAGCTTCAACAAGTGCAAGCACGTCAGCAAGCACGTCGGCTTCAACAAGTGCAAGCACATCGGCAAGCACATCAGCAAGTACGTCGGCTTCAACCAGCGCAAGTACGTCGGCTTCAACCAGCGCAAGTACATCGGCTAGCACATCAGCAAGTACATCAGCTTCAACAAGTGCAAGCACGTCAGCAAGTACGTCAGCTTCGACAAGTGCAAGTACATCAGCTTCAACGAGTGCAAGCACATCAGCAAGTACATCCGCTTCAACGAGCGCAAGCACGTCAGCAAGTACGTCAGCTTCAACAAGTGCAAGCACGTCAGCAAGTACGTCAGCTTCAACAAGTGCAAGCACGTCAGCAAGTACATCCGCTTCAACGAGCGCAAGCACATCAGCAAGTACATCCGCTTCAACGAGCGCAAGCACGTCAGCAAGTACGTCGGCTTCAACGAGCGCAAGCACGTCAGCAAGTACGTCGGCTTCAACCAGCGCAAGTACATCGGCTAGCACATCAGCAAGTACGTCGGCTTCAACAAGTGCAAGCACATCAGCAAGTACATCGGCTTCAACAAGTGCAAGCACGTCAGCAAGTACGTCAGCTTCAACAAGTGCAAGCACATCAGCAAGTACGTCAGCTTCGACAAGTGCAAGTACATCTGCTTCAACGAGCGCAAGCACGTCAGCAAGTACGTCGGCTTCAACCAGCGCAAGTACATCGGCTAGCACATCAGCAAGTACATCCGCTTCAACAAGTGCAAGCACATCAGCAAGTACGTCGGCTTCAACAAGCGCAAGTACGTCAGCAAGTACATCAGCTTCAACGAGTGCAAGTACATCAGCAAGTACGTCAGCTTCGACAAGTGCAAGTACATCGGCAAGCACGTCAGCTTCAACGAGCGCAAGCACGTCAGCAAGTACGTCGGCTTCAACAAGTGCAAGCACGTCAGCAAGTACGTCAGCTTCAACGAGCGCAAGCACATCAGCAAGTACATCCGCTTCAACGAGCGCAAGTACATCGGCTAGCACGTCAGCTTCAACAAGTGCAAGCACGTCAGCTTCAACAAGCGCAAGCACATCAGCAAGTACGTCAGCTTCGACAAGTGCAAGTACATCGGCAAGCACGTCAGCTTCAACGAGCGCAAGCACATCAGCAAGTACATCAGCTTCAACGAGTGCAAGTACATCAGCAAGTACGTCAGCTTCGACAAGTGCAAGTACATCGGCAAGCACGTCAGCTTCAACGAGCGCAAGCACGTCAGCAAGTACGTCGGCTTCAACAAGTGCAAGCACGTCAGCAAGTACATCCGCTTCAACCAGCGCAAGTACATCAGCTTCAACGAGCGCAAGTACATCGGCTAGCACATCAGCAAGTACGTCGGCTTCAACAAGTGCAAGTACGTCAGCTTCGACAAGTGCAAGTACATCAGCTTCAACGAGTGCAAGCACATCAGCAAGTACGTCCGCTTCAACAAGCGCAAGCACATCGGCAAGCACGTCAGCTTCAACAAGTGCAAGTACGTCGGCTTCAACAAGTGCAAGCACATCAGCTAGCACGTCAGCTTCAACAAGCGCAAGCACGTCAGCAAGCACGTCGGCTTCAACAAGTGCAAGCACATCGGCAAGTACGTCAGTTTCAACAAGTGCAAGCACATCAGCAAGTACGTCAGCTTCAACAAGTGCAAGCACGTCAGCAAGTACATCCGCTTCAACGAGCGCAAGCACATCAGCAAGTACATCCGCTTCAACAAGTGCAAGCACGTCAGCAAGTACGTCAGCTTCAACAAGTGCAAGCACATCAGCAAGTACGTCAGCTTCGACAAGTGCAAGTACATCTGCTTCAACGAGCGCAAGCACGTCAGCAAGTACGTCGGCTTCAACCAGCGCAAGTACATCGGCTAGCACATCAGCAAGTACATCCGCTTCAACAAGTGCAAGCACATCAGCAAGTACGTCCGCTTCAACAAGTGCAAGCACGTCAGCAAGTACGTCGGCTTCAACGAGCGCAAGCACGTCAGCAAGTACGTCGGCTTCAACAAGCGCAAGTACATCGGCAAGTACATCAGCTTCAACAAGTGCAAGCACGTCAGCAAGTACGTCGGCTTCAACAAGCGCAAGTACATCGGCAAGTACATCAGCTTCAACAAGTGCAAGCACGTCAGCAAGTACGTCGGCTTCAACGAGCGCAAGTACATCGGCAAGTACGTCCGCTTCAACAAGTGCAAGCACATCGGCAAGTACATCAGCTTCAACAAGTGCAAGTACGTCCGCTTCAACAAGTGCAAGCACATCAGCAAGTACGTCCGCTTCAACAAGTGCAAGTACATCAGCAAGTACGTCCGCTTCAACAAGCGCAAGCACATCGGCAAGCACGTCAGCTTCAACAAGCGCAAGCACGTCAGCAAGTACGTCCGCTTCAACAAGTGCAAGCACGTCAGCAAGTACGTCAGCTTCAACAAGTGCAAGCACGTCAGCAAGTACATCCGCTTCAACGAGCGCAAGCACATCAGCAAGTACATCCGCTTCAACGAGCGCAAGCACGTCAGCAAGTACGTCGGCTTCAACGAGCGCAAGCACGTCAGCAAGTACGTCGGCTTCAACAAGCGCAAGTACATCGGCAAGTACATCAGCTTCAACAAGTGCAAGCACGTCAGCAAGTACGTCGGCTTCAACGAGCGCAAGTACATCGGCAAGTACGTCCGCTTCAACAAGTGCAAGCACATCGGCAAGTACATCAGCTTCAACAAGTGCAAGTACGTCCGCTTCAACAAGTGCAAGCACATCAGCAAGTACGTCCGCTTCAACAAGTGCAAGTACATCAGCAAGTACGTCCGCTTCAACAAGCGCAAGCACATCGGCAAGCACGTCAGCTTCAACAAGTGCAAGTACGTCGGCTTCAACAAGTGCAAGCACATCAGCTAGCACGTCAGCTTCAACAAGCGCAAGCACGTCAGCAAGCACGTCGGCTTCAACAAGTGCAAGCACATCGGCAAGTACGTCAGTTTCAACAAGTGCAAGCACATCAGCAAGTACGTCAGCTTCAACAAGTGCAAGCACGTCAGCAAGTACATCCGCTTCAACGAGCGCAAGCACATCAGCAAGTACATCCGCTTCAACGAGCGCAAGCACGTCAGCAAGTACGTCGGCTTCAACGAGCGCAAGCACGTCAGCAAGTACGTCGGCTTCAACAAGCGCAAGTACATCGGCAAGTACATCAGCTTCAACAAGTGCAAGCACGTCAGCAAGTACGTCGGCTTCAACGAGCGCAAGTACATCGGCAAGTACGTCCGCTTCAACAAGTGCAAGCACATCGGCAAGTACATCAGCTTCAACAAGTGCAAGTACGTCCGCTTCAACAAGTGCAAGCACATCAGCAAGTACGTCCGCTTCAACAAGTGCAAGTACATCAGCAAGTACGTCCGCTTCAACAAGCGCAAGCACATCGGCAAGCACGTCAGCTTCAACAAGCGCAAGCACGTCAGCAAGTACGTCCGCTTCAACAAGTGCAAGCACGTCAGCAAGTACGTCAGCTTCAACAAGTGCAAGCACGTCAGCAAGTACATCCGCTTCAACGAGCGCAAGCACATCAGCAAGTACATCCGCTTCAACGAGCGCAAGCACGTCAGCAAGTACGTCGGCTTCAACGAGCGCAAGCACGTCAGCAAGTACGTCGGCTTCAACCAGCGCAAGTACATCGGCTAGCACATCAGCAAGTACGTCGGCTTCAACAAGTGCAAGCACATCAGCAAGTACATCGGCTTCAACAAGTGCAAGCACGTCAGCAAGTACGTCAGCTTCAACAAGTGCAAGCACATCAGCAAGTACGTCAGCTTCGACAAGTGCAAGTACATCTGCTTCAACGAGCGCAAGCACGTCAGCAAGTACGTCGGCTTCAACCAGCGCAAGTACATCGGCTAGCACATCAGCAAGTACATCCGCTTCAACAAGTGCAAGCACATCAGCAAGTACGTCGGCTTCAACAAGCGCAAGTACGTCAGCAAGTACATCAGCTTCAACGAGTGCAAGTACATCAGCAAGTACGTCAGCTTCGACAAGTGCAAGTACATCGGCAAGCACGTCAGCTTCAACGAGCGCAAGCACGTCAGCAAGTACGTCGGCTTCAACAAGTGCAAGCACGTCAGCAAGTACGTCAGCTTCAACGAGCGCAAGCACATCAGCAAGTACATCCGCTTCAACGAGCGCAAGTACATCGGCTAGCACGTCAGCTTCAACAAGTGCAAGCACGTCAGCTTCAACAAGCGCAAGCACATCAGCAAGTACGTCAGCTTCGACAAGTGCAAGCACGTCAGCAAGTACGTCAGCTTCAACGAGCGCAAGCACATCAGCAAGTACATCAGCTTCAACGAGTGCAAGTACATCAGCAAGTACGTCAGCTTCGACAAGTGCAAGTACATCGGCAAGCACGTCAGCTTCAACGAGCGCAAGCACGTCAGCAAGTACGTCGGCTTCAACAAGTGCAAGCACGTCAGCAAGTACGTCAGCTTCAACGAGCGCAAGCACATCAGCAAGTACATCCGCTTCAACGAGCGCAAGTACATCGGCTAGCACGTCAGCTTCAACAAGTGCAAGCACGTCAGCTTCAACAAGCGCAAGCACATCAGCAAGTACGTCAGCTTCGACAAGTGCAAGTACATCGGCAAGCACGTCAGCTTCAACGAGCGCAAGCACATCAGCAAGTACATCAGCTTCAACGAGTGCAAGTACATCAGCAAGTACGTCAGCTTCGACAAGTGCAAGTACATCGGCAAGCACGTCAGCTTCAACGAGCGCAAGCACGTCAGCAAGTACGTCGGCTTCAACAAGTGCAAGCACGTCAGCAAGTACATCCGCTTCAACCAGCGCAAGTACATCAGCTTCAACGAGCGCAAGTACATCGGCTAGCACATCAGCAAGTACGTCGGCTTCAACAAGTGCAAGTACGTCAGCTTCGACAAGTGCAAGTACATCAGCTTCAACGAGTGCAAGCACATCAGCAAGTACATCCGCTTCAACGAGCGCAAGCACGTCAGCAAGTACGTCGGCTTCAACGAGCGCAAGCACGTCAGCAAGTACGTCGGCTTCAACCAGCGCAAGTACATCGGCTAGCACATCAGCAAGTACATCCGCTTCAACAAGTGCAAGCACATCAGCAAGTACGTCGGCTTCAACAAGCGCAAGTACGTCAGCAAGTACATCAGCTTCAACGAGTGCAAGTACATCAGCAAGTACGTCAGCTTCGACAAGTGCAAGTACATCGGCAAGCACGTCAGCTTCAACGAGCGCAAGCACGTCAGCAAGTACGTCGGCTTCAACAAGTGCAAGCACGTCAGCAAGTACGTCAGCTTCAACGAGCGCAAGCACATCAGCAAGTACATCAGCTTCAACGAGCGCAAGCACGTCAGCAAGTACGTCAGCTTCAACCAGCGCAAGTACATCGGCTAGCACATCAGCAAGTACATCAGCTTCAACAAGTGCAAGTACATCGGCAAGCACGTCGGCAAGTACGTCCGCTTCGACAAGTGCAAGCACATCAGCAAGTACGTCAGCTTCAACAAGTGCCAGCACATCAGCAAGTACATCAGCTTCAACGAGCGCAAGCACGTCAGCAAGCACATCAGCTTCAACAAGCGCAAGTACGTCGGCTTCAACAAGTGCAAGTACATCGGCAAGTACGTCAGCTTCAACGAGCGCAAGCACATCAGCAAGTACATCAGCTTCAACAAGTGCAAGCACATCAGCAAGTACATCAGCAAGTACGTCAGCTTCGACAAGTGCAAGTACATCGGCAAGCACGTCAGCAAGTACGTCGGCTTCAACAAGTGCCAGCACATCGGCTAGCACATCAGCAAGTACATCTGTTGTAACAAGTAAGGGGCTTGCAGAGATCAGATCGCTTGATAGCTTAGATATCAATAGTATTATTGCTTCAGATTCAGTAAGTACATCTGTATCTCAATCATTGTCATTATCGGTAAGTATGAGTGAATCAATGGTACACTCAACCTCGATTAACTCAGAGCCTCAAACTATTCCAGCTAAGGCAGGTAAGCAGTTACCGAATACTGGTGAATCAGCTTCGGTTTCTTCAGCTCTTCTTGGAGCAGTAGCTGGTCTGACAGGATTAGGTTTAGTAGCGAAACGCCGTAAAAATGATAACGAAGAATAAAGGGGATTGGTAGATAGTTGAGAATTGGCTAATCAGTCAGAAAAAACTCCAAGAGTTGAAAAAACTTTTGGAGTTTTTTTCTCTGTCAACTGTATTGGGTTGATCAAAAAGTTACAACGTGGAGGGGAGTAAGATAATTCTTCCTTTATATTAAAATTGTTGAAAGTTAAGGTTACAAAGTTATTACAATGAGCCTAAAAAATAGTAGTCTTACATATCTTAAAAAGTTAAGAAAAAGCGATAATAGAATCAGTGGTTGGAAATTTTTATTCGCTTTAAAAGTTAGTAGTTATCCATGTAATTGTTTATGAAATAGTGTAAAAATGGTATAATATATAGAGGGAATTTCTAAAGAGTCTCGTTTTTAGAGTAGTTAATCATAAATAAGTTAGGGATTCATAATAAGGGAGTATAATTGGAAGATTTAATTAGTGTAGTTATACCTGTGTATAATGTAGAAAATTATCTGGAAGAATGCATTCAAAGTGTTTTGAATCAGACTTATACGAATCTAGATATAGTTCTGGTAAATGATGGTTCTACAGATACTTCGAGGGAAATATGTGATAGATTTTCTGAATTGGATAGCCGGATTCGTGTGTTTCATACTGAAAATAAAGGTGCAGCCTTAGCTAAAAACTTCGGTGTTGCTCAAGCGCTCGGGGAGTATGTTCTTTTTGTAGATTCAGACGATATTGCTGAAAATAGAATGGTCGAAACTTTGCATAAACAAGTGGAAGAGACTGGGGCGGATATTGTAATCGGCAATTATTTTATTTATGATGAGAATGATGGGCAGTGTAAATTCTATGTACTAGAAAGAGATTTTTGTATTGAAGAATTATCAGCTCAAGAATTAATAAATCGTCAAGCAGGTCATTGGCATCTAAACGCTTCGGCCTTTATTATGCCTGTTTTTAAGCTGTTTAAAAAAAACTTGCTCTTGCAAGTTCCATTCACTAATGGTCGGCGTTTTGACGATGAGGCAACTATTCATAGGTTGTTTATAAAAAGTCAGAAAACAATTTTTGTAAACGATAATCTTTATATCTATCGTGTTAGACAAGGCAGTATTATGACTTCGCAATTTGATATATCTTGGGTACAGGATATTTTGCAAGTATTTAGTTTAAAACTTGCGGATCTTATTCTTGCTGGTATTGATACTAGTGTTATGAGAACTCGTTTTGTGAATATTCTAAATGAATATAAATACTTATGTGAAACTTATAATCTCACAGATACTGACGAGTATAGAGAAATTTTGTTTAGACTAGATTTGTATAAGAAATAAAAGGTAGTAATTGAAGTTACCTTGGGTTTTAGCTAAATATTAAAAGTATATTATATTTTTAATATTTCAAGGAGATAGAGATGAATTTGAATATTCCAATTAACTTTCAGGGAGAGTATCACCATGTTGAAATATCAGAGGGGGCTTTCCTTCAGATCGGCCAGGGAGTAACAATGCGTTCTTTTACAAGTTTGGAAGTTAGTGAAGGAGCAAAGCTTAGTATTGGTAATAGAGTCTTTTTCAATGACCATTGTTCTATCCGTTGTGGAAAGGAAATTGAAATTGGCAAGGATACCATGTTTGGAGATGGTGTAAGGATTTTTGATAGCAATCATAGATACTCTAATTATCATGTTGAAAAACTTAGATTTAATTGTGAAAAAATAACAATTGGTAATAATTGTTGGATAGGAAGTAATGTAGTAATACTAAAAGGAGTTTCGATTGGGGATAATGTAATTATTGGAGCTAATGCATTAATTTATAAAGACATTCCAGCTGATTCAATTGTTACTTCTGAACAAAACTTAAAAATTACTCCTAGGAAAAATTATTATTATCATGCTTTTACCTTGACTGCATCTGATACTCTAGAGGAGCTAGAATTTTTAGTTACCGAATTATCAGACGTTGCATTTCATATAGTAGCCAAAACAAATATTTCTCCTTATTTAGAAAAATTTGATCAGTTTGATAATGTCAATCTATATACAAATATTCACCATAATGACATCATTGAAGATTTATTGATTCGTTCAGATATATATCTTGATATTAATCATTGGGAAGAAGTAGATGGTATCGTGGGTAGATCTATAGAAAAAGGAAAGAAGATATTTGCTTTTTCAAACGTAGTTCACAGAATTAATGATGATATACAAGTTTTTAAGATAGAAGAAAAAAATAAAATGGTTGAGGCGATTCGTCAGCAATTAGAGAAAGATGACAATGGAGACTAGGGATGAAGGGGAATAATATACAATCAAAAAAAGCTATAGTACTTGGGGCAGATAGCAATTATATGGATAAGGTGGAAACAACGATAAAGTCAGTCTGTAGTCACAATTCAGATATAAGTTTTTATATTTTCAACAGTGATTTTCCTACAGAGTGGTTTCAATTGATGAACAAAAGATTGTCTGTATTAAATTCTGAAATTATAAATATAAAAATAACAAATGATACAATCAGTCACTTCCATCTTCCTACACCTCACCTTAGTTCTGCAGCCTACCTTCGATATTTTATTCCTAATTATGTTTTTGAGAAGAAGGTTCTCTATCTTGATAGTGATATTGTCGTAACCTCTAGTTTGGCAGCGTTGTTTGATATTGATTTGGATGGTTACCCACTTGGAGCTGTTCCAGATATTCCTACTACTGATGAGGAGTTTAATTCAGGCGTATTACTAATTGATACGGATAGGTGGCGTGAAGAAGATATTTCCAGACAGTTATTTGAGTTAACTATAGCTCATCATGAACATGTATACGGAGATCAGGGGATTTTTAATATATTGTTTAAAGATAGATGGAAACGCTTGGATTTAACCTATAATTTACAAGTGGGTCAAGATGCCCATAGACACTATTTGGGAGATTATGGCTGGTACGAATTATTTGATGGTGTTCCTAATATTATCCACTACACGACGGAGAATAAACCGTGGAAACATTTTCGCTTTAATCGCTTTCGGGAAATTTGGTGGTTTTATTATGGTTTGAATTGGAATGATATCCTCTTGGATTCTTATGTATTAACAGAACGATTTGAAGAATTGATTTTACCTATATCCCATCATGTAAGTGTTTTTACTAATACAGGAGATATCGAAAGTATAGGATATTTACTTGCAAGATTGCCAGATATTCAATTTCATATTGTAGCTCCAACATACTTTTCCCCTAATATTATAGAATTGCAACGTTATTCAAATTGTTATATTTATCCATGTGCTGATCCTAAAATGAAGCAGGATATAATAGATAAAACAGATGTTTATCTAGATATTAACTATGGACCCGCTATGGAGCAAGTGTTGCAGGAAATGGTGCTACAAGGAAAGACAATTTACTCACTTGATTGTACCAATCATTTTTCCAATGGAGAAAGCACGGTCTTTACAGTTGGTGAAATAGATGAATTGATTAGAAAAATAAGAGAAGGTGGAGATAGGAATGCATAAAAAAGTGATTGCTCTTGGAGCTGATATTAATTATATTGATAAGGTAGAAACCGTTATAAAGTCAGTTTCAGTTCATAATCATAAAGTAAAGTTTTATGTGTTTAATGACGACCTACCTAGTGAATGGTTTTTATTGATGAGACATCGTTTGAAGATTATTGGATCTGAGATTATAAATGTCAAAAAAACAGCTCATAATCTTCGTGATTTTCACTTACCGAATGCAATCTTATCCTATGCTGCTTTCTTTAGATATTTTATTGCAGATGAAGTTATAGAAGATAGGGTTCTTTATTTAGACTCGGATACGATTGTCAATGCAAAATTAGATGACTTATTTTTCTTGGATTTACAGGGATATGCTATCGCAGCTGTTCAGGATGTTGATCAGAGTGGTTGGTTAACAACCTTTAATTCAGGTGTGATGGTAATTGATGCAAAGAAATGGAGAGAAAATTGTTTGACACAAAGTCTACTGGAGTTGACTGCCAAACATCATGAACATGTTTATGGAGACCAAGGCGTTCTCAATATGTATTTTGGTGACCAGTGGCTACATTTGGATAAAGAGTATAATTTTATGGTTGGTTTGGATCAATTTCTCCATTTAAGTGGGAATATGGAATGGTATCAGTCTAACTATTACGGAAAGTATGAACCAAAGATTATTCACTATACCACGGAATTTAAACCATGGACCCATTTGACGCTGACACGTTTTCGTAAGTTATGGTGGTTTTATTATGGTTTGAACTGGAATGATGTATTGCTAGAAACAGATATCATCAGACGTTCATTTTCAGAACTGGTGAAGGCTCCCTTATATCATACTTGTATTTTTACAAATAGTGCTGGTCTAGAATCAATAGAATACCTATTATCTGAATTGCCGGAACTTCATGTTACAGTATTGGCTCCAACAGATTTTGCTGAGAGCGTAGTTGATATGCAACGATTTTTGAATCTTTCAATTTATCCCAACTTTAGTCCTTTTAACAAGAAGGAAACCATGGATAAGATGGATTTTTATCTGGATATCAATCATGGTGGAGTTGTAGGGGCTATTATCGAAGAAATTCATCATAAAAACAAACCAATCTTCGCTTTCGACAATACTAGTCATGATTCAAGTGGAAGAAGTTACGTTTTTTCATCATCCGAACCGGAGAAAATGGTGGAAGCTATAAAAGCCTATTGCGCACGATTAAGCAACTAAAAGGATTTATATGAAGGCAATTGTACTTGCTGGGGATAAACATTATCTTACCCCAATACTCACAACGATAAAATCTATTTTATACTATAACCAAAATGTTAAGCTTTATATTCTGCATCAGAATATCCCTAGCGATTGGATCCTTGAACTTAAGATTCAAGTGGAAAGATTAGGAAGCATTGTAGAGGATATTTATATTGGTAACGCGATTGATTCTGAGTGGAGAACACAAGAGCACATTTCCCCTATAGCTTACGCTCGATTCTTAATTCCAAGACTTGTCAAGGAAGAAAGAGTGGTTTACTTAGATAGTGATATTATTATTAACGGAGATTTGAGCTCATTATTTGAACTTGATCTTGGAGATTACTCTATAGCAGCAGTAAGGGATGCTGATGGTAATGGTTTTAACTCAGGGATGTTGGTTATTGATAGTCAAAAGTGGCGAGAAAAGGATGTTACTTCCATGTTGTTTGATAAGACAGTGGAGTATATGTCATATCTTGATCATACTAATACAGAAGGGTTTAATGGAGATCAAACCATTTTCAATTTAGTATTCCAGAATCACTGGTTAGATTTAAATAAGCATTTCAATCTTCAAGTTGGTCATGATGTTATCGCATTTTATAGTCATTGGGATTCACATTTTGAATTGGATCAAGAACCATTGATTATCCACTATACGACCTATAGGAAACCATGGTCCACACTGATGGGATATCGCTATCGGGATTTATGGTGGGCTTTCCGAGATATTAGTTTCTGTCAAATTGCTGACCATTATGCTGGACATTTTATTATTAAAAGAGTTTATGACCTTCATGATGTCAATCTATTTACATTTACAGATTCGCAGGATGTTCTTTATATTGATGAACTAGCCAAGGCTCTTCCTGAAGTCGGTTTTCATATCGGCGCTTATACGGATATGGGAGATATCCTTCTGGCTTTAGATAACTATCCCAATGTTCACCTATATCCTAGTATGGTTGGAGTAGTGATTGATGAAATGATTGAAAAGTCAGATGCTTATCTGGATATCCATAAGGGAAGTTCTATGGAATTTATTGTCGATCGCTATATCAATGCAGATAAGCCAGTAATGACTTTTGATATAACCAATAAAAACCAATTGGAAAAAATAGTAGTCTCTTCGCAATCTCCACAGTCAATGATAGAAGCAATCAAAGAATTAAAGAAAGACAAAATGAACATGAAAGCAATCGTACTAGGTGCCAATTATCAATATGCTGATCAGGTTGTGACGACAATTAAGTCAATCTGCTCTCATAATAGACAAATTCGTTTTTATTTAATTAATAGCGACTTTCCCACGGAATGGTTTTACAATCTCAATCGTAAGTTAAAGAAACTAGACTGTGAAATCGTCAATGCTCGTGTCAATAGTTCCCATATCAGTCAATATAAGACCAATATTCACTATGCAGTATTTTTACGTTATTTTATCTCAGATTTTGTTGAAGAAGATAAGGTTTTATATCTGGATTGTGACTTGGTTGTCACAGGAGATCTAAGTCCTCTATTTGCCGTAGATTTGGGCGACTATCCGTTGGCTGCTGCTAAAGATCTGGGAGGAGAAATTTATTTTGGTGAACATATTTTTAATTCAGGTGTGATGTTAGTCAATAATCGACTATGGAAACAAGAAGAAGTTCGCAAACAATTGATTGAGATGACTAATGAGTTGCATGATAAGGTTGCTCAGGATGATCAAAGCATTTTGAATCTCTTATTTAAAGACCGCTGGTTGGCTTTAGATTTTAAATATAACTGCATTACCTTGCACACTCATTTCTCAGATTATCGACCAGAGCTAGGGACTTATCCACCGATTATTCATTATTTGACAGAGAGAAAGCCATGGGGACTGTATGAGCGTTCCATCTATCGAGATGTTTGGTGGTATTATAATACCCAAGATTGGTCGGATATGAGTCAGGTAACGCCTTGTTTGACAAAAGATCAGGTAAGTCAGTACACAGGGATTCAACACTCAGCTCTAGTATATACATACTCAAGTGACTTGAGAAATATGGGATACTTGATTGAAAATCTACCAAATGTCAAGTTTTATGTAGCTGCCCCAGTTATGGTAGCTGATAGTATTACAGCTTTACTAGCTTACCCAAATGTTTCGGTCTTATCGGATATCGCCGGGCAACCAGATTTGATTGATAGTTTGGTTGAGGGCTGTGACTTCTTACTAGATATTAATGCTGATGTTGAAGTTGATGGCATTATTGGACGTTTTCAACAAGTGGGAAAACCAGTGTTTGCTTTTGAAAGTGTTGCTCACGGTAAGCAAGGGCAGTTCCTCTATGATCAAGGGCATCCTGAAGAGATGATTCTCGTTATTGAAGAATATTGTCAAAATGGGAAGTTGCCTGTAAAAAAGCATCAAACTTATCCAAAGGTGCTGGATATCCAACAGAGTCTTGATTATATACTAGAGTACGATTCTTCTGTTATTCGCTATGGGGATGGAGAAATGGATATTATGATGGGACATGGGATCCCATATCAAGACTATGATGAGAAACTGGCAGAGCAACTTAGAAGTATAATCCAACTAGAGAGTTCCCCAGAATTGCTGATTTGTCTTTCAGATGTTTTTGAAGGATTGGAACGCTATAACCCCGAAGCTGTCAACTTTTGGCAAAAACATTTGGAGCAATATAAAGAAGCTTATCATAGATTTTGTACAGCAAGCTTTTATGGTTCGACTTTTATATCCCGTCCTTATATGGATCTTAAAGATAAGTCTGCTTCGGTTACTCACTTTGAAAAATTAAAGAAACTTTGGGATAAACGAGATATCTTGATCGTCGAAGGTGAAAACTCACGTTCAGGAGTTGGGAACGATCTTTTTGACAATGTTCAGTCGGTTGAGCGTATTATCTGCCCTTCTAGAAATGCCTACAGTAAAGTTCAGGCTATTCAAGAAGCGATAGAGAAGCATGCCGATGGTAAATTAGTATTCTTGATGCTTGGCCCTACAGCCAAGGTTTTAGCTTATCATTTAAGCAAAAAAGATATACAAGCGATTGATTTAGGTCATATTGATTCCGAATATGAGTGGTTTAAGATGGGAGCAACTTCAAAAGTAAAATTCTCACACAAGCATACCGCAGAGCATAATTTTGATCAAGAAATTCAGCTAGTTGAGGATGAAATCTATAATAAGCAAGTTGTTGTAAGGATTTAAATAGAATTATGAAGATAAATATTACAAATATTTACGGTATGTCTGGACAGAGTACAGCTTTAATTGCCCAGAATGAAACCGTTAAAATTGCAAGAAAGTTAGACTTTCACGAACTTGGTTTTTACTTTTACGATATTTATAGTGATAGTCAAGGTGAGCTGAATAGTCGTTTAGATGGTGTCATGGCTAAAGTAGGTTACGGAGATATTGTTGTTTATCAATCTCCTACATGGAATGGGAGAGAGTATGACCAGGCCTTTATCAGGAAATGTAAGATTTTAAATACGAAAATCATTACTTTTATCCATGATGTACCACCTCTCATGTTTCCATCAAATTATTACTTGATGCCTGAGTACATTGAGATGTACAACCAATCGGATCTAGTAGTTGTTCCGTCAGAGAAAATGAAGGAACGGCTCATTCAGGAAGGATTGACAGTTCAAAAAATTATTATCCAAGGCATGTGGGACCATGTTCATAACTATCCTTTGAGACAACCTGCTTTTCAGAAAAAACTATCTTTTGCGGGTAGTGTGAAGCGTTTTGAGCACTTATCCAACTGGGCTTACTCACCCCCTCTCGATATTTTCTCCGAATCTAATCAAGAGAATCGTAACCCAAGAGTTTCCTTTAAAGGTTGGAAAACTGATCCAGAGTTGCTTCTTGCTTTGTCAGAGGGAGGATTTGGTTTAGTATGGGGAACTAGCGAAAATCCAGCGGATGAGGCAGACTATTATCGCTTGAATATCTCTCATAAAGTTAGCACCTATCTTGCTGCTGGAATTCCAGTAGTAGTGCCATCCTATCTCTCAAATGCCAGTTTCATAAGGGAAAAAGGCTTAGGTTATGTAGTGGATAGTTTGGAAGAGGCCAATCGTCTAGTAGAGGAAACAACAGCAGAAGCTTATCAATACATGGTTGAAAATGTATATAAAGTTAGTTATGCCTTGAAACAAGGCTACTTTACAAAAAAACTATTGATTGATGCAGTGATGCAAGTTTTGGATATCTAGAGCATGATAGTTATGGAATGCCCTCATCCATTAGGATGAGGGAATACCATTATTGGCAAAAGATTTATTTATAGATTTAGCCATTTTTATTAGAATATTTCATTGATTAAATAAAGTAGGAGAAAAATTTGAAGAAAAAATTGACATCGGTCATCGTTAAAAGAGTCATGTGGACGATTTCCTTCTTATTTATTTACGTTTTAGGAAGTAGATTGACCCTTCCCTTTGTAAACGTAAATGACACGAATTTTTTGGGTGGAACTACAGCTTTCTTAGCCTTTTCAACTGCTATAACAGGTGGTAATCTTCGGAGTCTTTCCCTATTTTCAGTTGGACTGTCTCCATGGATGTCGGCTATGATTTTATGGCAAATGTTTAGTATGTCTAAAAAACTTGGATTGGGGAGTTTACCACTAGAAGTTCAAGATCGACGAAAAATGATATTAACGTTTGTCATTGCTTTAATCCAATCATTAGCCATTACTCTAAATCTCCCTATTCAGTCAGGGGTGAGTTATGGGCTAGTCTTGACCATGAATGTTCTACTCTTGATTGCGGGCACCTTTTTCTTAGTCTGGTTATCAGATTTGAATTCTTTGTTTGGTGTCGGAGGGTCTCTAGTTATCTTGATGTCAAGTATGGTGTCTAGTATGCCAGAAAACATCTTAAAAAGTATCAAAGAATTACAAGTTGGTCCCTTATTGATTGTGGCTCTTTTGATGCTTTCAGTTGTATTTTTAGCGATTGCAGTTAGAGTTCAGAGAGCTCGTTATCGAATTCTGGTAAATAAGATTATGATACACAATCGCTTTAAACGTTATTCTTATTTGGATATACAGCTAAATCCTGCAGGAGGAATGCCTTTTATGTACGCCATGTCCTTCGTATCTATTCCGCAGTATTTTCTAATGTTACTCCAAGTTATTTTTCCAAATGCTTCCTGGATACAGGATTGGATAGGCCAATTTGCAATTGGACGCCCGGTCTGGCTGTATACATATATTGTGGTACTGTTTATATTGGGACTTGCTTTCTCTTTTATTAATATGAATGGAGAAGAAATTGCTGAGAAGATGAAAAAATCTGGGGAGTATATCTATAATATATATCCAGGAGAAGAAACAAGCCGGTATATCAATTGGTTGATCTTGCGTTTTGCAGTTATTGGTTCTACCTATACTGTTCTGATGGCAGGATTACCAATGTTGATTGTATTATATGATCCGCGCTATATGCAACTAACGATGCTTCCAGGTTTATTCTTTATTTTTAATGGAATGGTGTTTAATATCAAGGAAGAAATTGATGCCTTGACATTAAATGAGAACTATAGACAACTCTTAGAAATCGATTCATAATTGTGAGGAGAATATATGTATTATTTCATCCCTTTTTTAGAAAATAACAATCAATCTTGGCAGGCAAGTATTGTACCTTGGTATAGGACTCCTTATCGCTTAGAATTTGATGATGTGTTGCACCAAATTCGAATTTTTAAACGCCAAGAACTAGAATCTAAGATACTATGGTTGACTTATCATCCTCATCTGCGTTACTTGCTACATAGACAAGATCTATTAGAGTCGGAAGTCTTTTCTGTTTTTGATGCTATACAAAATATTGAAAATGAGGAGATGCATCCTTTGCAATTAAAGGATTTAGCGTGGGATGAAGATTGTGACTTTATCTATACTCCCTTTGTGATTGCAGTTAAACAGCAAGGGGCACTTTATGCTGAAATTGAATATGGTTCAGAAGGCTTTATCAGCTACATCACGTATTTTAAAGATAACCAAGTTGATTTTATTTGCTATTTTGATGATCGTGGTTTTTTGTCTAGTCTTGTAGAGTATAGGGATCAAAGACCAGCTACTCGTTATTATTACAACGCTATTGGTCAGTGGCAATTAAGGGAAAATTTGCAAGGAGAACAGCCGGTTGTAAAGGTAAATCCAGCAGTAGGCTATCGTTTTGGAAAATTAACTTATGATAGTATAGATGAGGTTATCTGGGAATTCTTAATAAAATTTTTAAATCGAGATTATGAGGTTGGAGATTCATTTGTCTTGGCAGCTAACACCAAGTTTCAAAATCAATTGTTAGAAAGATTGCCAGAAAAGGCTCCTAAAATTATAAGTTTCTTTATTGAAAGAAATCAAGCAGATAATTTACAAGATCATCGTCAGGTAGTGGAGAAGTCCAGATTTTTGATTAGTGATCGGAAAGATTTTCTTGAGCGATTACAAGAGACCTATCCCCAATTTGCTTCAAAAATGCATCATTTACCTTCTTTTGATACGCGTTTGAAATTAGGAGTTAGTCAACGATTAAAGGAATCAAAAATTTATGTCCAACTAGATGTACAGATGCAACAAGATCCAAAAGTTTTGTATGAAATCTTACATTTTGTCTCGAAAAATCCTTTGACGGAGGTTGTTTTTTCGTTATTCAATGCAGAAGGTTATCAAATTGAAGATTTGCAAAATCAACTCGATATGCTGATTATGGAGCGTCTTAACCCGAGGGATCTATTAAAGGATTCTGTGTTATCTGATGCAGAAAATACATTAGAGGAAAATACTAGAGATGATTATCGCTTTAAGATTATCAATCTAAATGATGAGATGGGCTTAATTCGTGAGTTAGAATATACTCGTTTAATTGTTGATTTGAATCCAGTCGCTAATATTTACACACAGATTGCAGGGATTAGTGCAGGAATTCCTCAAATCAACTTAAAAGAGTCAGAATATGTGACTCACTTACAAAATGGTTATATTCTATCAGATTTATCAGAGTTTAGTAAGGCAGGACACTACTTTTTAGATACCCTGAAACATTGGAATCAAGCCTTAATTTACTCAATTGATAAGATTCGACAAAATACAGGTGATCAATTTGTAGACAAGTGGGAAAAATGGTTAGAGGAGGCAAATAGTGAGTAATAAATTACAGATTTTGCAGATAGGAACTAAAAATTGGAGCCATGACTGTGAACTTCCTGAAAATATGGATTGGCATTTCTTTTGGCCAGGATCAACGACTGCCATAAGGAAGGTCATGAAAATGGAAGGATTAAAGACTTTTTCAGCTGTTTTAGTTGAAAATCCTGAGCATCTATCTGATTTGCTTCCTTTGATGAGAATGGTGACTCCTTATACTATTTTCTATCCCGATACAGCTGAACCTCAAACAGAAGATGTTCAAGATTTTTTGAAAAAAACTTGTGCTCAAACAGCAGACTTTTCAAATCCAGCAGAACTGTTACGACTCCTATCTAAGGCCTTGTTTAGAGGTCAGTATGGGGATAAGTTAGTTGCGATTGATATGATTGTCAATCCTGCTTTTACGGGGCAGGTTCGTTATAATGGTTATGAAAATTTAGAACTATTAGGGAAGTACGGTGACGACTTCCGCCCCTTAATTAGCTGGAAGTATAATATCCGAGCAAGCGAGTTTAACCCAGTAGAACTCTGGCTAGAATATGAGAAAGATTGGACTTGTGATATTCGCCTTGTTGTTCGGAATATCCAAGATGGGTCCACTGCTGGTTTTGTTAAAGAACGAGTTTTTACAGTTGAGGATATGGAGACCGCCCTTGTATTGGACGATGATTTTTCCTCATTTATCAGTATTTCTCTAGAAGCGCGAGGAGCAGGACGTCTGAGAATCGGAGCTCTTCACCAGCGTTTAACACGCTACCAATTTGGTAAGTATGTTCTTGGTGGTGGCATTATTCATAATGACAAGCGTGAGGAAATCAATTACTTCTTCTATCCAGGAGACTTTAAGCCACCTCTGAATATCTACTTTTCTGGTTATCGACGAGCAGAAGGGTTTGAAGGTTTTGGTATTATGAAATATTTGGGAGCTCCTTTTATCTTATTTTCTGATCCTCGGATAGATGGTGGAGCCTTCTATTTAGGTGATGAATATCTTGAAAATGGGATTCGAAATGTTATTCAAGAGTATTTAGATTTGTTAGGATTTTCAAATAAGGAATTAATCCTTTCAGGGATGTCTATGGGAACCTATGGTTCTATGTATTATAGCTCTTTTTTTGAACCCCGAGCAGTTATAGTTGCTAAACCCTTAACCAATCTTGGCTTGATAGCTGAAAGAGGTAGACTCGAAGCACCTGGAATTTTCCCGACTGCTTTTGATATTTTACGTCATCATTCTAAGGGAGATGCTAGCATAGATGCCATGAGAGCACTGGATGACCGCTTTTGGACTGCCTTTAAAAAAGCAGATTTTAGCCAAACAATTTTTGGACTCTCATATATGAAAGAGGAAGATTATGATCCACGCGCTTTTGAGGGATTAGTAGAGGCCCTTTATCATTCGGGGGCTCACATCATGGTAAAAGGTACTTCGGGTCGCCATAACGATGATAGTGCTACAAGTACAACATGGTTTATGAATTTTTATAAGATAGTATTAGAGCAAAATTTTGGGAGAAAGTTTTAATGATTATCAAACGGAATAAAGAAATTTATTGGGGAGAATTTCGAGGGGCCAGCTTAGGAGTTTTAGCAGAGAATAGCTTTTTATATGGGTCAGTCGTTATCTACCATTCACGTGATCATGTTTATTTTGAAAATAGTATGGTGAATTCTGGTACTATGATTCATGAGTGGACCTCAAGTTTTAATTTTCAGGGAAATCGCTTAACCCCAACCTTACCTCTTTTAAAAAAGGGCCATCGTTACCGTTTGGTTAGTCAGATGACTGTTCAACCTCAAAATGGTTTATATTTTAGACTCATTTTTATGGATCGTTACGATAAGCAGGTTGATCAAGTGATTGAAAAAGATTTTGATTTCACCTTTACCTATCCAGAAGAGGCCTATCATTACAAAGTACAGCTGTTGAGCGCAGGTCTTCAATCAGTTGACTTTCATTCATTTTCAATAGAAGAGGATTATTCTAAACAAGATGTGGAATAACAATAGACAATTGAGCAAGGTGAAAAAAATCTTGCATCAAATCAATCTAAAAAAAGAAGAGATGGCCTCGCTAACAGATGATGAATTAGCAGGTAAAACACAAGAATTTAAAGAGAGATTAACTGCTGGAGAAAGCTTAGATGATATTCTAGTAGAGGCTTTTGCGGTTGTCAGAGAGGCTGATAAGCGAATCTTGGGGATGTTTCCCTATGATGTACAAGTCATGGGTGGGATTGTCATCCACCAAGGGAATGTTGCTGAGATGAATACAGGTGAGGGTAAAACTCTGACTGCTACGATGCCGGTTTACCTCAATGCTTTGTCAGGGCAAGGTGTCATGCTAGTGACTACTAATGACTATCTTGCTAAGCGTGATGCAGAAGAAATGGGACAAGTCTACGAATTCCTAGGATTGACGATTCGGATTCCTTTTCCTGAAGAAGATGATGATGAAGAGTTAACACCAGAGGATAAGCGGGAAGTTTATAGTGCAGATGTGGTGTATACTACTAACAGTGGTCTTGGTTTTGACTATTTGCTTGATAATCTAGCTTCTAGTGAGGATAAAAAATATATGCCAGAATTTAACTTTGTCATCATAGATGAAGTTGATGCAGTCCTGCTAGATAGCGCTCAAATACCACTTGTTATTTCAGGCTCACCTAGAGTACAGTCTAATTTCTATGAAATTATTGATACCTTGATGACAACTCTAGTTGAGGGCCAAGACTATATCTTTAAAGAAGAGAAAAAAGAAGTATGGCTCACTACTAAGGGCGCTAAAACTGCGGAGAGCTTTTTAGGTATTGATAATCTCTATTCCGAAGAGAATAGCGTACTAGCAAGACACTTAATCTTTGCTCTACGAGCTCATACCTTATTTAAAAGGGATAAAGACTATATTATTCGTAAGGGCGAGAAAGACGAAGAACTTGTATTGCTAGATCAAGGTACGGGACGTTTATTAGAAATGACCAAATTACAGGGTGGGTTACACCAAGCCATTGAGGCAAAAGAGCATGTTTCTTTGTCTGAAGAAACTCGGGCAATGGCTTCGATTACCTACCAAAGCTTATTTAAGAAGTTTAAAAAAATTTCTGGGATGACTGGAACAGGAAAGGTTGCAGAGAAAGAGTTTTTAGAAACTTATGGGATGTCAGTCATTCGAATTCCTACTAATCGTAAGAATCAACGAATTGATTATTCAGATAATCTCTATGTTACCCTACCTGAAAAAGTGTATGCTTCACTTGCTGAGATTAAATATTATCATGAAAAGGGTAATCCTTTATTGATTTTTGTTGGATCCGTAGAAATGTCTGAACTCTACTCCTCCCTATTGTTACGGGAAGGAATTGCTCATAACGTTTTAAATGCTCATAATGCGGCGCGTGAAGCTCAGATGATTGCTGAATCGGGACGTATGGGGGCTGTAACAGTTGCGACTTCAATGGCTGGTCGAGGTACAGATATTAAACTTGGACCAGGAGTTGCGGAGCTTGGAGGCTTGGTGGTTATTGGTACGGAGCGAATGGAAAGTAAGCGAATTGACTTACAGATTAGAGGGCGTTCTGGTCGCCAAGGAGATCCAGGACTATCGAAATTTTTTGTCTCACTAGAAGACGATGTTATCAAGAAGTTTGGTCCTCCTTGGGTTCATAAGATGTATAAGGATTATACAGTAAACCAGCAGATAAGCCCTGACCCCCTAGAAGGAAGGCGTTATCGGAAATTAGTAGAAAAAGCACAGAAAGCAAGCGATAGCGCTGCTAGATCAGCGAGAAGTCAAACATTAGAATATGCTGAGAGTATGAATATCCAGAGAGAGATGGTCTATAGTCAAAGAAACCGCTTGATTGATGGGACTGAGGATCTAGATGGTTTTGTTGTAGATGTACTAGATGAGTTCATAAAAAAGAGTTTGTCAAACGAACAATTTGAAAGCAAAGAGGAATTGTATCACTTTATCGTAAAAAATATCAGTTTTCTTTATCATGCAGTTCCTCAAGAGTTGGATATTACGGATAAGGATGCTATCAAACGAGTTTTGGAGACAACAGTCCAAAAAAGTCTAGAAGAGAAACGAACACTTCTGGAAATTCATGACTTCTTTTCAGATTTTCAGCGTTTGGCCTTGCTAAAGGCCATTGATGATAATTGGGTTGAACAAGTAGACTATCTTCAACAATTAACTTTTGCGATTGGCGGGCAATCAGCTGCTCAAAAGAATCCTATTGTCGAGTATTATCAAGAAGCTTATCATGGATTTGAAGAGATGAAAAGGCAAGTGAAGAAGGATATGGTTCGAAACCTTCTACTGAGCAGAGTAGATATTTCTCCAAAAGGTGAAATCGTGACTCATTTTCCATAAGAGGAGAAAATATGACAATTTACAATATAAATTTAGGAATTGGTTGGGCCAGTAGCGGTGTAGAATATGCTCAAGCCTATCGTGCCGGTATTTTTCGAAGTTTGAATTTACCCTCTAAATTTATCTTTACAGATATGATTTTAGCTGATAACATTGAGCATTTAACATCCAATATTGCTTTTGATGATGAGCAAGTTATCTGGCTTTATAATCACTTTACAGATATCAAGATTGCACCGACTAGTGTAACAGTTGCTGATGTCTTAGCTACTGTTGACGGTGTTGAAAGTTGTAGAGAAAAGAATGGCAAGGTTTTGCGTATCTTCTTTTCTGACCAAGATAAGTTTGTCACCTGTTATTTGGTGGATGAGAATAAGGACTTGGTCCAACATGTGGAGTATGTATTTAAGGGGAACCTGATTCGGAAAGATTACTTCTCTTATACTCGTTATTGTAGCGAATACTTTGCTCCCAAGGACAATGTTGCAGTGTTATACCAACGAACTTTTTACAATGAAAACGGAACTCCAGCCTATGATATCTTGATGAATCAAGGGAAGGAAGAAGTTTACCGTTTTAAGGATAAGGTTTTCTATGGGAAGCCAGCTTTCATGCGTGCTTTTATGAAATCCTTGAATTTGAACAAGTCTGATTTGGTTATTCTGGATAGGGAGACAGGTATTGGACAGGTTGTGTTTGAGGAAGCACAGGCAGCACATCTAGCGGTAGTTGTTCATGCGGAGCATTATAGTGAAAATGCTACAAACGAGGACTATATCCTTTGGAACAACTATTATGACTATCAGTTTACCAATGCAGATAAGGTTGATTTCTTTATCGTATCAACTGACAGACAAAATGAAGTGTTGCAAGAGCAATTTGCCAAATATACACATCACCGACCAAAGATTGTTACCATTCCTGTAGGTAGTATTGATTCCTTGACTGAGTCAAGTCAAGGACGTAAGCCATTTTCATTGATTACTGCTTCACGTCTTGCCAAAGAAAAACACATTGACTGGTTGGTCAAGGCGGTTATCGAGGCGCGTAAGGAAATCCCTGAATTGACCTTTGATATTTATGGTAGTGGCGGAGAAGACGCTCTTCTTCGAGACATTATTGCTACTCATAAGGCAGAGGATTATATCCAACTCAAGGGGCATGCGGAACTTTCGCAGATTTATAGCCAGTATGAGGTCTACTTGACGGCTTCAACCAGCGAAGGATTTGGTCTGACCTTGATGGAAGCTATTGGTTCAGGACTTCCTCTAATTGGTTTTGATGTTCCTTATGGTAATCAGACCTTTATAGAAGATGGGCAAAATGGTTATTTGATACCAAGTTCATCTGATCATGTAGAAGACCAAATCAAGCAAGCTTATGAAGCTAAGATTTGTCAATTGTATCAAGAAAATCGTTTGGAAGCTATGCGTGCCCATTCTTATCAAATTGCAGAAGGTTTCTTAACCGAAGAAATTTTAGAAAAGTGGAAGAAAACAGTAGAGGAGGTGCTCCATGATTGAACTTTATGATCGTTATAGTCAGGAAAGTCAAGATTTACATGAAAGTCTAGTAGCTACTGGTCTTTCTCAACTTGGAGTGGTCATCGATGCAGATGGTTTTCTGCCTGATGGTCTGGTATCTCCTTTTACCTATTATCTAGGTTACGAGGATGGAAAACCTCTCTATTTTAACCAAGTCCCTGTTCCAGCTTTTTGGGAAATTTCAGGCAATAATCAGTCTGCTCGTATTGAGGATATGACACAGGAGAGAGCTGTTATTCATTATGCTGATGGAATGCAGGCTCGCTTGGTTAAGCAAGTAGATTGGAAAGACCTGGAAGGTCGAGTCCGTCAAGTTGATCATTACAATCGTTTCGGAGCTTGTTTTGCTACAACGACCTACAGTGCAGATAGTGAGCCGGTGATGACGGTTTACCAAGATGTCAATGGTCAGGAGGTGTTACTTGAAAACCATGTGACGGGTGATATCTTATTGACCTTACCTGGTCAACCTATGCGTTACTTTGCTAATAAGGTTGAATTTATTACCTTCTTTTTGCAAGATTTGGAGTTAGATAAGCATCAGATTGTCTTTAATACTCTAGCGACTCCTTTCTTGGTTTCCTTCCATCACCCAGATAAATCTGGCTCAGATGTTTTGGTTTGGCAGGAACCTCTCTATGATGCCATTCCAGGTAATATGCAGTTGATTTTGGAAAGCGATGATGTGCGTACTAAGAAAATCATCATTCCAAACAAGGCGACTTATGAACGTGCTTTAGAGTTGACTGACGAGAAATACCATGATCAGTTTGTGCACTTGGGTTACCATTATCAGTTTAAACGGGATAATTTCCTAAGACGAGATGCCTTAATCTTGACTAATTCAGATCAGATTGAGCAAGTAGAAGCAATCGTAGAAGCCCTGCCTGATGTCACTTTCCGTATTGCGGCGGTGACAGAGATGTCTTCTAAGCTCTTAGACATGCTTCGCTATCCTAATGTGGTCCTTTATCAGAACGCTAGTCCACAGAAGATTCAGGAGCTGTATCAATTGTCGGATATTTACTTGGATATCAATCACAGCAATGAGTTGTTGCAGGCGGTGCGTCAGGCCTTTGAGCACAATCTCTTGATTCTGGGCTTCAATCAGACGGTCCACAATAAACTTTATATTGCTCCAGACCATTTATTTGAAAGTAGTGAAGTTTCTGCTTTGGTTGAGACAATTAAACTGGCTCTTTCAGATGTTGATCAAATGCGTCAGGCACTTGGCAAACAAGGCCAACATGCAAATTATGTTGACTTGGTGCGATATCAGGAAACCATGCAAACTGTTTTAGGAGGCTAACATGTCAGATGAAGATTTATTTTACAAAGACGTTGAAGGTCGCATGGAAGAGTTGAAACAAAAACCTATCAAGAAGGAAAAAGAAAGCCGAGGGGAAAAGATTAGTAAAACTTTTTCACTCATCTTGGGTTTAATGATTCTGATTGGTTTACTCTTTACTTTGCTAGGAATTTTGAGGTAGGCCTATGATTGACATACTGATTGTTTTAGCTATTGTCCTATCTCTCACTTTGATTGTATTGGTGACCATACAACCCCGTCAAAATCAATTATTCTCTATGGATGTGACTAGTAATATTGGTAAACCAAGCTACTGGCAAAGCAACACCTTGGTCAAGGTGCTGACTTTATTGGTGAGTTTGGCCTTATTCATCCTACTATTAACCTTTATGGTGATAACTTACAAATAAAAGAAAACTTCAGATATTCACCTTTTGTGATTGGTCTGAAGTTTTCTTTTTTACTGTCCATATTTTTGGTAAAAGTCGACTTTTACTTGGATGAAGGTTTTGGCTTCACGTAGGAGTTGAAGAAGTGTGGCACGGGTTTCAAATTCGTCTCTTGTTTTGGGAAGACTGCGATTACGGAAGACTTCCAGATAACGTTCAATTTCATCTAGCAAATCAGAAGCAGGATTGGTCTGGCTCAGTTGCCCTGCAATTTTTGAAAAGAGTTGGGCCAAAATCAGGCTCTCACTGGCAGCTAGGTGACAGGTGTTGATTTGCTGGGCCATGTTTCGCAGGATACGACTTTGCCGCTGTCTCATCTCAAAGTAGTGGATATTATAATCGGTCTGGTGAAAGAGGTGGTCTGAGTGATCCAAATAGACCAGTCTGAGGGCTTCTTCCAAAAGGGTGTCCAATTCTTCAACCAACTGTGCTCGGTTGCGTCCGTCACCTCTGGATAAATAATATTTGAAGCGCTGGAGAATATCTTTTAACTTTTCTTCCACCAATGTGTGGTAGTGATGAATTTCCTCTTCTCGTGAAGGCATGTAGAGATTGACAAGTAAGGCAAATCCTGTACCGATAGCAAAGAGAAGGAATTCATTGACTAGAAGGTCTAGAGAGGTTGACTCTTGCACCAAGAGATGGCTAACCAAAACGCTACTTGGTGTGATGCCAATTTCCCATCCCATCTTGTAGGCTAGAGGTACATAAAGTGCCAGATAGAGTCCGAGGCTCCAGATATGAAATCCGCTCAAGTGAAAAGCCAAAACGCCAATAGCAAGAGCTAGAAGCATAGAAAAGAGCCGATTGCGGGCCAGTTTTAAGGTACTTCTACGGGTGTCGGATAGGCTCAAGAGGGCGATGATTCCAGCTGAAATTGCTGAGGAGAGATTGAAAAAATAAGCAAGAAGGCAGGCAAGACAGGTAGCTAAGATGAGCTTGGTCGTACGTTGGCTAATAGACATAAGGATTTCCTAGTAAGTTAGATAAAAGCGGAAAAGACAAGACCTGAGCAGGCTTGTCTTTATGAGTTATTTCTTACGGGCTGCTGCGTATTCGGCAACAGCTGTGAAGAGGACATCTGTAGAAGAGTTGAGGGCTGTTTCACATGAGTCTTGAATGACACCAATCACAAATCCAACCCCAACAACTTGCATGGCAATATCGTTAGAAATACCGAAAAGGCTACAAGCAACTGGGATAAGAAGGAGGGATCCTCCAGCAATACCAGAAGCACCACAGGCTGAGATTGCTGCCACTACACTGAGTACAAAGGCTGTCGCAAAGTCAACAGGGATTCCCAAAGTATTTACTGCAGCAAGGGTTAAAACGTTAATAGTAATCGCTGCTCCGGCCATGTTGATAGTAGAACCGAGTGGGATAGAAACCGAATAGGTATCTGGATCTAGTCCAAGGTCGTGACAAAGTTTCATGTTGACAGGGATGTTCGCCGCAGAACTACGAGTAAAGAAGGCTGTAACACCGCTGACACGCAAACATTTCCAAACGAGGGGATAAGGATTTCTCTTCATAAAGAGAAAGGCAATCAATGGATTGACAACCAGAGCGACAAAGAACATAGTTGTCACCAAGAGGGCAAGCAAGATTCCGTAGTTAGCGAGGCTTCCGATTCCCTTATCAGAGATGGTTTTGAAGACAAGACCAAGGATACCAAATGGAGCTAGGTTGATAATCCATTCGACAATCTTAGAAGTCACATCAGCTATGGTTTTCAGCAATTCTTTACTATTTTTGCTGGCTTCTCTCATAGCAATCCCGAAAACAACTGCCCAGGATAGGATACCGATGTAGTTAGCAGTAACGAGGGAATTGACTGGATTGTCAACCAGTTTGAGCAAGAGGTTACTGAGGACTTGTCCAATCCCATCTGGTGGTGCGATTTCTGTATTGGCACTATTTAAGGTAATCTCAACAGGGACGATGAAACTTGCTAGGACAGCAACAAGTGCCGCTGCAAAGGTTCCTACCAAGTAAAGGAAGATAACCGTTTTCATGTTGCTATCTTGTCCCTTTTGATGTTGGGAAAGGGCGTTAGCAACGAGGGCAAAGACTAGAATAGGTGCGATGGCTTTTAGACCGCCAACAAAGAGATCTCCAAGTAAACCAATTCCTGAAATGTTAGGAAGTGTCAGACCTAGGGTTCCTCCAATAAGCATACCAATCAAAATCCGTTTGATTAGGCTTGCCTTATTCCAAGCATGAATGCATTTTTTCATAACAATCTCCTTTGTTGTGTAATGTTTATGATTATAGTATAAATATGAACTAAAATCAAGAATTTTCTGTCTATTTTGGCTATTATTTTTGAATATTTATGGAGACTCATCACTTGTGAAAGTATGGTATAATAAATGAAAGGAGTTTTCTATGCAAGAATTTTTTCAAACCTACCTCAATAAGCTTGATATAACAACGATTATTGAGAATATCTTAACCAAGATAATTTCTCTGTTATTCCTATTTTTACTCTTTTATATAGCTAAGAAATTGCTCCATACCATGGTGCAGAGAATTGTTAAACCTTCTCTAAAAATGTCTCGTCATGATGTCGGGCGTCAGAAAACCATCTCACGTTTATTAGAGAATGTGTTTAATTATACCCTCTATTTCTTTTTACTTTACTGTATCTTGTCTATTTTGGGCTTGCCAGTCTCTAGTTTGCTGGCAGGGGCTGGGATTGCTGGGGTGGCTATTGGGATGGGAGCTCAAGGTTTTCTGTCTGATGTCATCAATGGCTTTTTCATCCTCTTTGAACGTCAACTGGATGTGGGAGATGAGGTCGTTCTGACAAATGGTCCTATTACTGTATCGGGCAAGGTGGTTAGTGTTGGCATTCGAACAACGCAACTCAGAGGAGAAGACCAGGTTCTGCACTTCGTTCCCAATCGGAATATCACCGTCGTCAGCAATTTCTCTCGTAATGACCAGGCCTGAAATTTTAGCAGATTTATGGTACAATAGAAAGAGTTTGGTAAAGGAGAGAAGATGTTTTTAGAAAAACAGTTGGGCAATGGTTGTACCTGGATTAACTTAGATTTGGACAAGTTGAAAAAACTAGAGGACCTTTCTGAAATCTACGGTTTGGACAAGGAAACCATTGAATACGCATTGGATAGAAATGAGCGTGCCCACATGGATTATCACCGTGAAAATGGGACTGTGACCTTTATCTACAATGTCTTGAACTTGAAAAAGGATAAGGCATACTATGAAGCTTTTCCCATGACCTTTATCGTGGAACATCGTCGCCTGATTACCATTAGTAATACCAAGAACGCCTATGTCATTGAACAGATGACTCGTTATCTGGAGAGTCATGACATGCTTTCGATTTACAAGTTTCTCTTTGCCAGTCTGGAAATCATCAGCAATGCCTACTATCCTGTCATCGAGCAGATGGATAAGAGTAAGGACGAGGTCAATGGTCTCTTGCGCCAGCGGACTACTAAGAAAAACCTTTTTGCCCTTTCCGACTTGGAGACTGGTATGGTTTACCTCACTGCGGCTGCTAAGCAAAATCGCATGTTGCTGGAGCATATTCAAGGGCATGCCCTCTATCGCAGTTTTAACGAGGTTGAGCGAGAGCAGTTTGATGATGCCATGATTGAGGCTCATCAGCTGGTATCCATGACAGACTTGATTTCTCAAGTCCTCCAACAACTATCAGCATCTTACAACAACATCCTAAACAACAATCTGAATGATAATTTGACAACCTTGACCATCATTTCAGTCTTGCTAGCGGTTTTGGCAGTAGTGACAGGCTTTTTCGGAATGAATGTTCCGCTCCCTTTAACAGATGAGCCCCATGCTTGGCTCTACATCAGTTTGGCTAGTGCTGGGTTGTGGATTGTTTTGTCATTGTTATTAAGGAAAATTGCGAAAAAAAGTTAAGAAAAGGAGCCAAAATGGTGATTGAAAACTACATGCCAGACTTTGCTGTAGAAGCAGTTTATGATTTGACAGTCCAAAGCCTGCAGGCGCAGGGAATCAAGGCTGTTTTGGTCGATTTGGACAATACCCTCATTGCTTGGAACAACCCTGACGGGACGCCAGAGATGAAGCAATGGCTACATGATCTTCAGGATGCGGGCATTGCTATTATCGTAGTCTCAAATAATACCAAAAAACGAGTTCAACGCGCAGTTGAGAAGTTTGGGATTGACTACGTTTATTGGGCTCTGAAGCCCTTCACATTTGGGATTAACCGTGCCATGAAGGAATTCCACTATGAGAAAAGTGAAGTGGTCATGGTTGGCGACCAGCTCATGACAGATATTCGAGCAGCCCACCGTGCAGGCATTCGCTCGATTTTAGTCAAGCCCTTGGTCCAACATGACTCGATCAAAACGCAGATTAACCGAGCTCGTGAGCGCCGTGTGATGCGAAAAATCACTGAAAAGTACGGACCGATTACATATAAAAAAGGAATTTAACTATGGAAGAAATTCTCTGTATTGGTTGTGGAGCAACCATTCAGACGACAGACAAGTCTGGTCTTGGATTTACCCCCCAGTCGGCACTTGAAAAAGGTTTGGAAACTGGCGAAGTCTATTGCCAACGCTGTTTCCGTCTCCGCCACTACAATGAAATCACGGATGTCCAGTTGACAGACGATGATTTCCTCAAGCTCTTGCACGAGGTGGGAGACAGTGATGCCTTAGTGGTCAATGTCATTGATATCTTTGATTTTAACGGCTCTGTCATCCCAGGCTTGCCACGTTTTGTCTCAGGTAATGATGTCCTTTTGGTAGGAAATAAAAAAGATATCCTCCCTAAGTCAGTTAAGCCTGGTAAGATTAGCCAGTGGCTCATGGAACGTGCACACGAAGAAGGACTTCGTCCAGTTGATGTCGTCCTAACTTCGGCCCAAAACAAACATGCTATTAAGGAAGTCATTGACAAGATTGAACACTACCGTAAGGGCCGTGATGTCTATGTGGTCGGTGTAACCAACGTTGGAAAATCAACTCTAATCAATGCTATTATCCAAGAAATCACGGGTGATCAGAATGTCATCACGACTTCGCGCTTCCCAGGGACAACCTTGGACAAAATCGAGATTCCGCTTGATGACGGATCTTATATCTACGATACACCGGGGATTATCCACCGTCACCAGATGGCTCACTACTTGACGGCTAAAAACCTCAAGTATGTCAGCCCCAAAAAGGAAATCAAACCTAAGACCTATCAGCTCAATCCTGAACAAACCCTGTTTTTAGGAGGTCTCGGACGCTTTGACTTCATTGCAGGTGAGAAGCAAGGTTTCACAGCCTTCTTTGATAATGAACTCAAACTCCATCGTACCAAGCTAGAAGGAGCGACTGCCTTTTACGATAAGCACGTCGGAACCCTTCTGACACCACCAAATAGCAAGGAAAAAGAAGATTTTCCAAAACTAGTCCAGCATGTATTTAACATTAAGGAAAAGACAGACCTAGTCATCTCTGGACTCGGCTGGATCCGTGTAACAGGCACAGCCAAAGTCGCAGTCTGGGCACCAGAAGGCGTTGCCGTCGTCACACGAAAAGCCATTATTTAAACACAGAAAGGAAAGGGTTGTCTTTATTAAGGCGAGCGTTGCGAGCCCGTAGAGAATACTTTTCGCCGTGGTGTCAGTTGGTACAAGTGATTGTACCAACTGCGGAAAATTTGAGACTATAGACTCAAATTTTAGTCATGAAAGTCCGAAGGACTTTGCTGACGTCCGCCACCACTTTAGAAAAGTATAAAAAGAAACTCTTTTAAAGAAATTATGTCATTAACATCAAAACAACGTGCCTTCCTCAACAGTCAGGCACACACCCTCAAACCCATCATCCAAATTGGGAAAAATGGACTGAACGACCAAATCAAAACCAGCGTTCGTCAAGCTCTTGACGCCCGCGAATTGATTAAAGTAACGCTCTTGCAAAATACCGATGAAAATATCCACGAAGTAGCTGAAATTTTGGAAGAAGAAATCGGTGTGGATACAGTCCAAAAAATCGGACGCATCTTGATTTTGTTTAAACAATCTATCAAGAAAGAAAATCGCAAGATTTCTAAAAAAGTCAAAGAAATCTAAAAACCTACTCCAAATAACTGTTTTTACAGAGAAATAAAGGAGACTAGCCTATGGCAATCGAACTATTGACTCCCTTTACCAAGGTAGAGTTGGAGCCAGAAATCAAGGAGAAAAAACGCAAACAAGTCGGTATTTTAGGAGGGAATTTTAACCCTGTTCACAATGCCCATCTGATTGTTGCGGACCAAGTACGGCAACAGTTGGGACTGGACCAAGTTCTACTCATGCCTGAATACCAACCTCCTCATGTAGATAAAAAGGAAACCATCCCTGAGCACCATCGCCTCAAGATGATTGAGTTGGCGATTGAGGGGATTGAAGGTCTGGACATTGAAACTATTGAGTTGGAACGTAAGGGCATTTCTTACACCTATGACACTATGAAGATTTTGACAGAGCAACATCCTGATACGGATTATTACTTTATCATCGGTGCTGACATGGTGGACTATCTGCCTAAGTGGTACCGAATTGATGAACTGGTAGATATGGTTCAGTTTGTGGGAGTTCAGCGCCCACGCTACAAGGCTGGCACTTCCTATCCAGTTATCTGGGTGGATGTGCCTCTCATGGATATCTCGTCCAGCATGGTGCGTGACTTCCTTGCCCAGGAACGGAAACCCAATTTTCTCCTACCTCAGCCTGTGCTAGACTACATCGAGAAGGAGGGTCTATACTGATGGCCTATCAAGACTATATCAACTGCTCTCGTGAGGCTTTGTTGGAAAAAATGGCAGAGCTTCTGCCTGAAAAACGCTTAACCCATTGCTTGGGTGTGGAGCGTGCAGCTATAGAACTAGCCCAGCAATTTGGAGTAGATGTTGAGAAGGCAGGTCTTGCAGGCCTTCTTCATGACTATGCTAAAAAGCTGTCAGATCAGGAATTTCTGGATTTGATTGACCGTTACCAGCTAGACCCCGACCTCAAAAACTGGGGCAATAATGTCTGGCATGGCATGGTTGGTATATACAAGATTCAGGAAGACTTGGATTTGGATGATTCTGAAATCCTGCGAGCCATTGAAATCCATACAGTCGGGGCTGACCAGATGACAGATCTAGATAAGGTCATCTATGTCGCAGACTATATCGAGCATAATCGAGCCTTTCCTGGAGTGGACCAGGCACGTGAGATTGCGAGTCTATCGCTCAATAAGGCGGTGGCCTACGAAACAGCTCGTACCGTGGAGCATCTAGCCCATCAGGGATTCCCCATATATCCCCAAACCCTTGAAACCTATAACGCTTTTGTGCACTATTTGAAAGAGGACTAAATGAACGAAAAAGAATTACTAGAACTAGTCGTGAAAGCGGCTGATGAGAAACGTGCGGAGGATATCCTCGCACTTGATGTACAAGATTTGACTAGCGTGACTGACTACTTTGTTATCACTAGCTCAATGAATAGCCGTCAGTTGGACGCTATCGCTGACAATATCCGTGAAAAAGTAGCGGAAGCGGGTTTTAAAGGAAGCCATGTCGAAGGCGATGCAGCTGGAGGCTGGGTCTTGCTAGATCTCGGTGGGGTTGTTGTGCATATCTTCTCAGAAGAAATGCGTGCCCACTATAACCTAGAAAAACTCTGGCATGAGGCAGATTCAGTAGATATTTCAGAAGCCTTAGCATAGGAGATGAACTCAGTTGCAGTCAACTGGGTTTCTTTGCTTATTTTAAAAGAAATTGATGGAAAGGTAAAGGGCTAGTGGTGTTTATCATGGAGCTCTTTGTATCATGATTATGGCAACTTATGAAACCTTTGCGGCGGTCTATGATGCAGTCATGGACGATAGTTTATACGATAAATGGACGGATTTTTCGCTGCGTCATTTGCCTAAGACCAAGGAGAGAAAGAAACTCTTGGAACTGGCTTGTGGGACAGGAATTCAATCTGTGCGCTTCTCTCAGGCTGGTTTTGATGTGACTGGACTTGACTTGAGTGGGGATATGTTGAAGATTGCTGAGAAGAGAGCAACTTCCGCCAGGCAAAAGATTGAATTTATTGAAGGTAATATGCTGGATTTGTCCAAGGCAGGTAAATATGATTTTGTCACCTGTTATTCGGACTCTATCTGCTACATGCAGGATGAGGTGGAAGTCGGAGACGTCTTTAAGGAAGTTTATAATGCCCTCAATGAGGACGGGGTCTTTATCTTTGATGTGCATTCCACCTACCAGATAGATGAAGTTTTTCCAGGCTATTCTTACCATGAAAATGCAGAAGATTTTGCAATGCTCTGGGATACCTACGAGGACGAAGCTCCTCACTCCATCGTGCATGAGTTGACTTTCTTTGTCAAGGAGTCTGACGGCTCCTTTAGTCGTCACGATGAAGTGCATGAGGAGCGGACCTATGAGGTCTTGACCTATGATATTTTGCTAGAACAGGCCGGATTCAAGTCCTTCAAACTCTATGCGGACTTTGAGGACAAGGAACCGACAGAAACCAGCACCCGTTGGTTTTTTGTTGCGCAGAAGTAGGAGATCACTATGACCATCACAGGCATTATAGCCGAGTTCAATCCTTTTCATAATGGGCACAAATACCTGCTGGATCAGGCAGAGGGGCTGAAAATTGTGGCTATGTCAGGGAATTTCATGCAGCGTGGAGAACCTGCTATCGTGGATAAGTGGACACGAGCCCAGATGGCTCTGGAAAATGGCGCAGATTTGGTAGTAGAATTGCCCTTTTTAGTCAGTGTTCAGGCAGCAGATTTTTTCGGCCAAGGAGCTGTGGATATCTTGGCTAGGTTGGGTATTGATAGCCTAGTTTTTGGGACAGAAGAAGTTCTGGATTACCAGAAAATTACTGACTTATACACAGAGCAGGGTGCTGAGATGGAGAAATTTGTGGAAAATCTGCCTGATTCTCTTTCCTACCCACAGAAAACCCAAGCCATGTGGAAGGAATTTGCAGGTCTTGATTTTTCAGGCAATACGCCCAATCATGTTCTTGCTCTGGCCTATGTCAAGGCGGTTGCTGGACGAAACATCAAGCTGCATCCGATTCAACGTCAGGGCGCTGGTTACCATTCTGTGGATAAGGATGTGGACTTTGCCTCGGCGACAGCCCTCCGTCAGCACCAGAGGGACAAAGATTTCTTAGAACGCTTTATGCCTTCGGTTGACATCTTTGAAAATGCTAATAAGGTGAGTTGGGACGACTATTTTCCTTTGCTCCGCTATCAAATCTTGTCAAATCCAGCCTTAACAACAATCTATCAGGTTAATCAAGAAATGGCTGTGCGCATTAATGAAGCTATTAAAACAGCCCAGTCTGTGGAAGAATTGGTCGAGTTAGTGACTACCAAACGTTACACCAAGGCGCGTGTCAGACGCCTCTTGGCCTATATTTTGGTGCAAGCTAGAGAAAGTGATTTGCCAGAAGCCATTCATGTTCTTGGTTTTACCGAAAAAGGCAGACAACATCTCAAGTCTCTGAAAGGGCAGGTCTATCTAGTCAGCCGAATTGGCAAAGAACCTTGGGATGCTATGACTCAAAAAGCAGACCAGATTTACCAACTGGGACAACCAAGTATAGCAGAGCAGAATTTCGGCCGAGTACCCATTAGAATAGAAACAAACTAAGTCTACTGAAAGGTAGGCTTTTTATTTTAGAAATTTTAGCTAATAAATTAAAGATAAAGTTGTTTGGAAAATGACAGATTTCATAAGTTAAAAAGCCAGTGAAAAATTTTAGTATAATAACTAGGTTCTTGTCCTTTGAATCCGCTTTATAGCTCTTATTTTGTGGTATAATCATGATAATATAGATTAAAAGGGGGATATATGAAAAATATAATGACGAGGATTCTTAATTTTCTTCTGAATTTCAAACTATTGAAATATCTATTGAAAAGACCGTCATGGAGTAGTAATGTTAGAATTGTTGAATGGTACAAAATATTTATAGCCAGTATATGGGTACTGTATCTTGCACTTGAGATTGACCAATTTAAACGATTTGCTTTACCTATCTATAAATTTGTATCTAATTATAATTTTTTAAAAGATATTATTTCAATTTTGTATGTGAATCGTGTAATAATATTGTTAGTACTGACTATACCAACAATACTATTCTGGTTTTTAGATATAATTTTTAAAAAAGTTAATTATAAGAAACTGGACCCAGAGCTATTTCCGGAATATGACTTGGATGACCATCCTTATCAAACACGTCTGGTGGAGTTCTTAAATAGTCCTGACTCTATTCATAATGTGTTCTGGCTGGATGGTTCTTGGGGGAGTGGGAAAACATTTTTTATAAAGACGTTTTTTGAAAATCAAATTTACAAAAAGAAAGAAATCTATTATATTTCCTGTTTTGGGATCAAAACAAGAGATCAAGCCGAGAAAATATTGATTAATGAGATAGAAAAACAATCCATACTCGGAAATTTGGACTTTATTCCACTTGTTGGAGGAGTTTTTAAATGGTTCTTTAAAATAGTTGGAACGGATTTGATGAAGCGAGATTCTATCGTTATTTTTGATGATCTTGAACGGGTTTCATATGTAGCAAAAACGGATAAGCCTTCAGATACAGCAAAATCAGATAACCCTTCAGATTACAATGATTTATTGGGTTATATTGACCATCTTTCTGAGAATAAAAAATTTAAAATTATTGTAATTTTAAATAGTAAGGAAATGGAATCAACAAAGGAAAATCTCATTGATAAAAAATTTAAGCTGAATCATAATCGAATGGTATCTACAGGAGAAGTCATAGATAACATTTTGAAAAAGAGTAAATTGAGAGATGATGACTTTGGAAAAATGTTATCATTGATTTTTAAAATTTATTATGTAGATAAAAATTATAGAGAGGTACAGGAAAAAAACCAACAAATGAAAGAAGAAAAATTGAGTTTGAGAGAATTTCAAAAGTCATTAGAAAAACTTTCAAATAAAACTGATGAAAGCGAGAAAGCAAACTATATTATTAAGTGGATGAATGGTTGGGGGGGAACTGAAAATATTCTAGTCTCACTATTTGAATACTTAGACAAAGATGAAATAGATAAATATTTTGACCATCTTTATGAGAGAAATTCGTACCTGTATTTTGATATGTTATCGATAATTTTAAACTATGATATTCCTGGTATGATGTCGGATTATCCTTTGGTGTCTATCAATCAGAAAACAATGTATAGTATGTTTGATGTTAAGCAGAAATATTTTTTTGAATTGTTATCAATTTTATGGAAAAAAGGTTTAAAAAATTTATTTATATCAAAAACAGGAGATGAGATAACAGTGGATAATCCTGGAATTCCTGATATTGAGGAAAAAAAATATTTAGTTGAAATTTACTATGGATTACAAAATGGTTATATAAATATAAAAAACCAAAAAGATAAACTCAATGAACTATTGAAGAATGAAAAATATCGAGATTTTGTACAGAATTACCTTAGTTTCAAAATCTAAATTACAAATAACTATCAAATATATTTTATTGTAGCATTTAGTTAAAATGAGAATTGAATCAGGCGTACTTTCTTCTAACATTCACACAAAACTCTTCAATTTAGGTTTGTGAAAATCACTTTTTTATGGTAGAATGTAAAAGAATGTATGTCATTCGGAATAACAATAAAATGAGGTAAAAACATGGAGATTATGTCGCTTGCGATTGCTGTTTTTGCCGTCATCATTGGTTTAGTCATTGGATATGTCAGCATCTCAGCTAAGATGAAATCATCTCAGGAAGCTGCAGAGTTGATGCTTTTAAATGCTGAACAAGAAGCAACTAATTTACGTGGACAAGCTGAACGTGAAGCGGATTTACTGGTTAATGAAGCTAAACGTGAAAGCAAGTCTCTTAAAAAAGAAGCACTATTGGAGGCCAAAGAAGAAGCCAGAAAATACCGTGAAGAAGTGGACGCTGAATTCAAATCAGAACGTCAAGAACTCAAACAAATCGAAAGTCGTTTGACAGAGAGAGCTACTAGCCTTGACCGTAAGGACGACAATTTGACGAGTAAAGAACAAACACTTGAACAAAAAGAACAAAGTATTTCTGATAGAGCGAAAAACCTTGATGCGCGTGAAGAGCAATTAGAGGAAGTCGAAAGACAAAAAGAAGCAGAGCTAGAGCGTATTGGTGCTCTGTCTCAGGCAGAAGCACGAGATATTATCTTGTCACAGACAGAGGAAAACTTGACCAAGGAGATTGCCAGCCGTATTCGCGAGGCTGAACAAGAGGTCAAGGAACGTTCTGACAAAATGGCCAAGGACATCTTGGTTCAAGCTATGCAACGTATCGCTGGTGAATATGTAGCGGAGTCAACAAACTCAACAGTTCATCTTCCAGACGATACTATGAAGGGACGTATTATTGGTCGTGAAGGTCGTAACATTCGTACCTTTGAAAGTTTGACAGGGGTCGATGTGATTATAGACGATACGCCAGAAGTGGTGACCTTGTCAGGTTTTGACCCGATTCGTCGTGAGATTGCCCGTATGACCATGGAAATGTTGCTCAAGGATGGTCGTATCCATCCAGCTCGTATCGAAGAGTTGGTTGAGAAAAACCGTCAAGAGATTGACAATAAAATCCGTGAATATGGTGAGGCTGCTGCCTATGAGATTGGTGCGCCAAACCTTCATCCAGACTTGATGAAAATCATGGGTCGCTTGCAGTTCCGTACTTCATATGGACAAAATGTCTTGCGCCATTCGATTGAAGTTGCTAAGTTGGCTGGCATCATGGCGAGCGAACTTGGTGAAAATGCGGCTCTTGCCCGTCGTGCTGGATTCCTTCACGATATCGGAAAAGCCATTGACCGTGAGGTTGAGGGTAGCCACGTTGAAATCGGTATGGAACTGGCACGTAAGTACAAGGAGCATCCAGTTGTGGTCAATACGATTGCTAGTCACCACGGAGATGTTGAAGCTGAGAGCGTCATTGCAGTTATCGTCGCTGCAGCAGATGCCTTGAGCGCAGCCCGTCCAGGTGCTCGTAGTGAGTCTCTTGAAAGCTACATCAAGCGTCTTCATGATTTGGAAGAAATTGCTAACGGCTTTGAAGGGGTACAAAATAGCTTTGCCCTTCAAGCAGGACGTGAAATCCGCATCATGGTCAATCCAGGACAAATCAAGGACGACAAAGTCACAATCTTGGCTCACAAAGTTCGTGAGAAAATTGAAAACAATCTCGATTACCCAGGAAATATCAAGGTAACCGTGATTCGCGAGCTGCGTGCAGTAGATTATGCTAAATAAATAAGAAAGAGCAGTTGAAAAATTACTGCTTTTTTGTTACACTAGATAGAAAGACTGTAAAGGATAATCTGGCTTTTTGCCATTATTCTAGAGAAATGTTATTTCACAGACTGACTAAAAGGAGACATAATGGCAGACCGAGGCTTACTAATCGTTTTTTCTGGTCCTTCAGGGGTTGGAAAAGGAACGGTTAGAAGAGAGATTTTTGAGAGTTCTGAGAACCAATTTCAATACTCTGTATCGATGACGACACGCGCACAACGTCCTGGAGAAGTGGACGGTGTTGACTATTTCTTCCGTACTCGCGAAGAGTTTGAAGAGCTGATTCGTCAAGGACAGATGTTGGAATACGCAGAATATGTCGGCAACTACTATGGAACTCCTCTGACCTACGTCAATGAAACCTTGGACAAGGGAATCGATGTTTTCCTTGAAATTGAAGTTCAGGGTGCTCTTCAGGTTAAGAAAAAGGTTCCAGATGCTGTCTTTATCTTCCTGACACCACCAGATTTGGATGAATTGCAAGATCGCTTGGTAGGACGTGGAACAGATAGTGCAGAAGTGATTGCCCAACGAATCGAAAAGGCCAAGGAAGAAATTGCCCTTATGCGTGAGTATGATTATGCGATTGTCAACGATCAGGTGCCCCTAGCTGCTGAGCGTGTCAAACGCGTGATCGAAGCAGAACACTTCCGTGTGGATCGTGTCATTGGTCACTATCAGGAGATGTTACCAAAATCTCCAACTACCCGATAAAATTTAGAAAATAGGTACAAGAAAATGATGTTAAAACCCTCTATTGATACCTTGCTCGACAAGGTTCCATCAAAATATTCACTCGTAATCTTGGAAGCAAAACGTGCCCACGAATTGGAAGCAGGTGCGCCAGCAACTCAAGGTTTCAAGTCTGAAAAATCAACTCTTCGCGCTTTAGAAGAAATCGAATCAGGAAACGTAACAATTCACCCAGATCCAGAAGGAAAACGTGAAGCAGTGCGTCGCCGTATCGAAGAAGAAAAACGTCGCAAAGAAGAAGAAGAAAAGAAAATCAAAGAGCAAATCGCTAAAGAAAAAGAAGATGGTGAAAAAATTTAAGGTTGGGGGGACTCAATCTTATTTTTTCTATTGCAAGAATGTACTGACAAGGAGGCGGTGAGAAGATGGCTATAGCCAAGATTATTGTAGATGTGCCCTTGATGCAGACGGACCAGCCCTATAGTTACAGGATTCCTGAGGAGTTTCTGGGAATGCTGGAAGTTGGGATGCGGGTTCATGTGCCTTTTGGTAAGGGCAATCGCCTGATTCAAGGGATTGTTCTTGGTTTGGAGTCTCAATCAGACGAAGGAGAGATGGAGCAGGATTTAAAAGATATTGCAGAGGTGCTGGATTTTTCTCCTGTTCTCACGCAAGAACAACTCTGGCTAGCTGAAGAGCTCCGCAAGTCCGTCTTCTCCTATAAAATCTCCATCCTCAAGGCTATGTTACCAGGATTTCTGAACTCCAGCTATGACAAGATTCTCTATCCTCTGGCAGGTCTGAGTCAGGAAGACCGAGAGCGCTTGTTTGGTTCAGAAGATTCGCTTGCCTTTTCTTCTCTAGATTTAGGTAAGCAAGCTGAAATGATGCGTTTGACTAGAAAAGGCCTGCTTGGTCTAGAATATCAGGCGATTGATCAAAAGAAGGTCAAGACCCAGTCTTGGTATGAGGTGAATCTTGCTCGATTAGAAGGTGTTGAGATTTCTGCACGCGCCAAGAAAAAGTTGGAATTGAGAGACTATTTGTTGTCTCATCCTGAGAGTGCTTCCTTGGCTAGTTTGTTAGAGTCCTATTCGCGGGAGCAAGTCAACTTCTTTGTGGAACAAGGTGCTGTGACCATAGTCCAAAAGGAAGTTCAACGCTCGGCTGCTTATTTTGAAGGCATTGAGGTAAGTCGGCCTTTGGAGTTGAATCCAGAGCAAAGGCAGGCGCGTGATGCGGTTGTGAGTGCGATTGGCAGTCATCAGCCTCCCTTCCTCCTTCAAGGGATTACAGGGAGTGGGAAGACCGAGGTTTACTTGCAGATTATCCAAGGGGCCTTAGACAAGGGCAAGACAGCCATTTTGCTGGTGCCTGAGATTTCCTTGACTCCGCAAATGACGGAGCGTTTTATAGCACGTTTTGGGGACAAGGTGGCCATTCTTCACTCAGGCCTATCCAATGGTGAAAAGTATGATGAATGGCGCAAGGTGGAACGTGGCGATGCTCAAGTTGTTGTGGGTGCCAGATCTGCCATCTTTGCTCCGCTGAAAAATCTAGGTGTCATGATTATCGATGAAGAGCATGAAGCGACTTATAAGCAGGACAGCAATCCCCGTTATCATGCCAGAGAGGTAGCTATTTTACGGGCCCAATACAATCAAGCGGCTCTGGTGCTTGGGTCTGCAACGCCGAGCTTAGAGAGCCGGGCGCGAGCTGGCAAAGGCGTCTATCAACACTTACGTCTAACACAACGTGCCAATCCTTTGGCTACAATCCCAGAGGTTCAAGTGATTGACTTTCGAGACTATATCGGACAAAATGAGACGTCAAACTTTACGCCTCCCTTGCTAGAAGCTATTCAAGACCGTCTGTCTAAAAAAGAGCAGGTAGTTCTCATGCTCAATCGTCGTGGCTATTCTAGCTTTGTCATGTGTCGGGAGTGTGGGACCGTTGATACTTGTCCCAACTGTGACATTTCTCTCACTCTGCACATGGATACTAAGACCATGAACTGCCATTATTGTGGTTTTTCTAAGGACATTCCTCATGTTTGCCCTAACTGTAAGAGTCGCAGTATTCGTTACTACGGGACGGGGACACAGAAGGCTTATGACGAGCTGACAGAACTCTTTCCGCAGGCCCGCATTTTGCGGATGGATGTGGACACGACTCGTAAGAAAGGTAGCCATCAAGCTCTGCTTGACCAGTTTGGACGAGGGGAAGCGGATATTTTACTAGGTACTCAGATGATTGCAAAGGGTTTGGATTTTCCCAATGTAACCCTAGTCGGAGTGCTCAATGCGGATACGGCATTGAATCTACCAGATTTCCGTTCTTCTGAGAGAACCTTCCAGCTCTTGACTCAGGTGGCAGGCCGTGCAGGTCGTGCGGAAAAAGCTGGGCAGGTATTGATCCAGTCTTACAATTCTGAGCACTATGCTATTCGATTTGCCAAGGAACAGGATTACGAAGGATTTTATGCCTATGAAATGGGAATCAGACGCCAACTAGGTTATCCACCTTACTATTTCACCATTGGCATTACCCTTTCTCACAAGAAAGAAGAAGAGGTGGTCAAACGTGCCTATGAAGTTATGAACATTTTGCGCTCAGGCCTGTCTGAAACCAGTAACATCCTTGGGCCGACGCCAAAACCCATTGCTCGTACCCACAACCTCTATCATTACCAAATTTTAATTAAATACCGTTTAGAAGATGAGCTGGGGCCGACCCTCAACCAGGTCTTGGCCTTGACTCAAGAACGGGAAAATAGTGAGCTCCGTCTTAGCATTGACCATGAGCCGCAGCAATTTTTATAAGAAGGAGAAGATATGACAAAATTAATCTTTATGGGGACCCCCGACTTTTCAGCAACAGTCTTAAAAGGACTTTTGACAGATGACCGTTACGAAATTCTAGCCGTTGTGACCCAGCCAGACCGTGCTGTCGGACGTAAAAAAGTTATCCAAGAAACTCCAGTCAAGCAGGCTGCCAAGGAAGCAGGACTTCCTATCTACCAACCTGAAAAACTATCTGGAAGTCCAGAGATGGAAGCTCTTATGAAGCTAGGAGCGGATGGAATTGTGACTGCTGCTTTTGGGCAGTTTCTACCAAGTAAACTCCTTGATAGCATGGACTTTGCGGTCAATGTTCACGCCTCCCTTCTTCCAAAACACCGAGGTGGTGCGCCTATCCATTATGCCTTGATTCAAGGGGATGAGGAAGCTGGTGTGACCATCATGGAAATGGTTAAGGAAATGGATGCAGGGGATATGATTTCTCGTCGCAGTATTCCTATCACGGATGAGGATAATGTCGGCACCTTGTTTGAGAAATTGGCGCTAGTTGGTCGTGATTTGCTTTTGGATACTTTGCCTGCCTACATTGCTGGTGACATCAAACCTGAACCACAGGATCCAAGTCAGGTTACTTTCTCGCCAAATATCAAGCCAGAAGAAGAAAAACTAGATTGGACTAAAAGCAATCGTCAACTCTTTAACCAGATCCGTGGGATGAACCCCTGGCCTGTTGCCCATACTTTCCTTAAGGGCGACCGCTTTAAGATTTATGAAGCACTACTAGTGGAAGGTAAGGGAAATCCAGGTGAAATCCTCTCTATCGGCAAGAAAGAATTGATTGTCGCAACGGCTGAAGGAGCTTTGTCTCTCAAACAAGTGCAGCCAGCTGGTAAGCCTAAGATGGACATTGCTTCCTTCCTCAACGGTGTTGGACGTACATTGACTGTAGGAGAACGATTTGGTGATTAAAGTAGAAACAGCTAGAAGTTTAGCCCTAGCAGTATTAGAGGATGTTTTTATTAATCAAGCATACTCAAATATCGCCTTAAATAAGCATCTCAAGGGAAGTCAACTTTCTGTAGCAGACAAGGGTTTGGTAACCGAGCTGGTCTATGGAACAGTAGCCCGTAAACTGACTCTGGAATGGTACCTATCCCACTTTATCGAAGACAGAGACCAGTTAGACAGTTGGCTTTATGTCCTTCTTCTTATGAGTGCCTACCAGCTTCGCTATCTGGATAAGATTCCAGACCATGCTGTGGTTAATGAAGCAGTGGAACTGGCCAAAGTCCGTAAAAAGGGCAGTGAAAAATTGGTCAATGCCGTCCTTCGTCGTATCCTGCGTGAAGGCTGGCCAGATATTGCCAGTATCAAACGAAAAAGCAAACGTGATTCCATTGCCTATTCTCTACCTGTTTGGCTAGTTGCCAAGCTCAAGGAAGAATACGGAGAAGAGCGAGCGCAAGCTATCTTTGAAAGTCTTTTGGTGCGCAACAAGGCCAGCATTCGTGTAACAGATCTAGGACGAAAAGAGGAAATCAAAGCCTTGTTGGAGGCCAGTGATTCGTCCTTGTCTCCTTCTGGTCTGGTTAAGGAGCAAGGCCACTTTGCGGGACATGACCTATTTTCAGAGGGAGCTATTACCATTCAAGACGAGTCCAGTCAGCTGGTTGCTCCGACGCTTGATTTACAAGGTGATGAGCAGGTTCTAGATGCCTGTGCGGCTCCGGGTGGAAAAACAGCTCATATAGCCTCTTATCTCACGACAGGTCAGGTTACTGCTCTGGACTTGTACGACCATAAGTTGGACTTAATTCAAGAAAACGCCCAACGTCTAGGGGTTGCAGATCGGATTCAAACGCAAAAATTGGATGCCAGAAAGGTACATGAGTTTTTTGGTCAGGATTCATTTGATAAGATTTTGGTAGATGCTCCCTGTTCAGGAATCGGTCTTCTGCGCCGCAAGCCAGACATCAAATACAATAAAGAAACGGCAGATTTCGCGTCTTTGCAGGAAATTCAGCTAGAAATATTAGGTAGTGTTTGTCAAACACTACGCAAAGGTGGTATAATAACTTATAGTACCTGTACTATTGTCTCAGAGGAGAACTTTCAAGTCGTACAGGCATTTTTAGAAAGTCATCCTGAATTTGAGCAGGTAACACTAGAACATGAATGTAAGGATATCATGAAAGATGGCTGTATCCTCATCACACCTGAATTGTATGGAAGTGATGGATTCTTCATCAGTCAATTTCGCAAGATATCGGATTAGGAAGGAACTAACACATGGAAATTTCATTATTAACAGATGTTGGTCAGAAACGAACAAATAACCAAGACTATGTCAACCATTTTATTAATCGTGCAGGGCGTCCAATGATTATCCTAGCTGATGGGATGGGAGGTCATCGCGCGGGAAATATCGCTAGTGAAATGGCGGTAACAGACCTGGGTGTAGCTTGGGTAGATACTCAAATTGATACTGTTAATGAAGTGCGTGAATGGTTTGCTAACAACCTTGAGATTGAAAATCAAAAGATTAACCAATTGGGACAAGATGAAGCTTATAAAGGAATGGGAACAACCCTTGAGGCTGTTGCTATTATTGATAATCAGGCTATTTATGCCCACATTGGAGATTCTCGTATCGGTTTAATTCGTGGAGAACAATACCACCAGTTAACGAGCGACCATTCCTTGGTCAATGAATTGCTCAAGGCAGGTCAATTGACACCTGAAGAAGCAGCTAGCCACCCACAGAAAAATATTATTACTCAATCTATTGGTCAAAAAGACGAAATTCAGCCTGATTTCGGAATGATCACCCTCGAGTCAGGAGACTATCTCTTACTTAATAGTGATGGATTGACAAATATGATTTCAGGAAGTGAAATCTATGATATCGTAACCAGCGATATTTCTTTGGCAGATAAGGCAGCAACCTTGATCCGTTTTGCAAACAATGCAGGTGGGTTAGACAACATCACAGTTGCCCTTATTGCTGTTAATGAGGAGGCGACAGAATGATCCAAATCGGCAAGATTTTTGCCGGGCGGTATCGAATTATCAAACAGATTGGTCGAGGGGGCATGGCAGATGTTTACTTGGCCAAGGATTTGATTCTAGACGGGGAAGAAGTGGCAGTGAAGGTCCTGAGGACCAACTACCAGACAGATCCGATTGCTGTGGCGCGTTTCCAGCGGGAAGCGAGAGCCATGGCGGATTTGGACCATCCTCATATCGTTCGGATTACAGATATCGGTGAAGAAGAGGGACAACAGTATCTCGCAATGGAATATGTTGCTGGATTAGACCTCAAACGCTATATCAAGGAACATCACCCTCTTTCAAATGAAGAAGCGATTCGAATCATGGGACAAATCCTCTTGGCTATGCGCTTAGCCCATACTCGAGGAATTGTTCACAGAGATTTAAAACCGCAAAATATCCTTTTGACACCAGATGGGACTGCCAAGGTTACAGACTTTGGGATTGCAGTAGCCTTTGCAGAGACGAGTCTAACTCAGACCAACTCAATGCTAGGTTCTGTGCATTATTTATCACCAGAGCAGGCGCGTGGTTCTAAAGCGACTGTACAGAGCGATATCTATGCCATGGGGATTATTTTCTATGAGATGTTGACTGGCCATATCCCTTACGATGGGGATAGTGCAGTAACCATCGCCCTCCAGCATTTCCAGAAACCTCTGCCGTCGGTTATAGCTGAAAATCCATCTGTGCCTCAGGCTTTAGAGAATGTTGTTATTAAGGCAACTGCCAAGAAATTAACAGATCGCTACAAATCAGTTGCTGAGATGTATGTGGATTTGTCTAGCAGCTTATCTTACAATCGTCGCAATGAACCAAAGTTAGTCTTTGACGATGCGACGAAGGCGGACACCAAGACTCTTCCTAAAGTTCCACAAAGTACGCTGACTTCTATTCCTAAAGCTCCGGTACAAGAAGAACCTCCTCAAGTGAAGAAAGTGACTCCGCAGATCGAAGAGCATGCGCCTACGCCAAAATTAAAGAAAAAGCGGAAGTTTAAAGCTCGATATTTGATTCTTTTGGCAAGTGTTCTATTAGTAGCTGCTTCTTTGATTTGGATTTTCTCTAGAACACCGGCAACAATTTCCATTCCGAATGTGGCCGGACAAACTGTGGCTGAAGCTAAAGAAGCTCTTAAAAAAGCTAATTTCGAAGCAGGCGAAGAAAAATCAGAAGCTAGTGATACAGTAGCAGAAGGACGTGTTATTCGAACGGATCCAGAAGCTGGTAGCGGCCGAAAAGAAGGAACCAAGGTCAATTTGATTGTTTCTTCTGGTAAGCAATCTTTCCAATTGAGCAATTACGTCGGACGCAAGTATACGGATGTCGTAGCTGAACTTAAGGATAAGAAGGTTCCTGAAAATCTCATTAAGATGGAAGAGGAAGAATCTAGCGAAAGTGAACCAGGAACGGTTCTAAGACAAACACCAGCAGCAGGAACTACGTATGACTTATCAAAGGCTAGTACGATTGTTTTAACAGTTGCTAAAAAGGTAACTAGTGTAACTATGCCGGGTTATATCGGTTCAAGTCTTGAATTCACTAAAAATAATTTGATTCAAATTGTTGGGGTGAAAGAGGCTAATATTGAAGTTGTTGAAGTGTCAACCGCTCCTGAAGGAACAGCAGAAGGAAATGTTGTGGATCAGACTCCAAAAGCGGGTGGAAAAATTGATTTAGCCAGCACACGTATTAAAATTTCGATTTATAAACCCAAAACACCACCATCAAGTTCCTCTTCAACGTCAGTTCAACGTGGTAACCAAGGTTCACCTACTACTCCAAATCAAGGGAATCAACAAGGTGGCCAGCAAGGAAATCAACAAGGAACGGTTCCTACTCCGAGTCAACCAAATAGTGAAGGAAACCACGAAAATTCTCGTGATTAAACGAATCTTTGTCATGATTTCATGGCAAAGATTTTTTTTGAGTCCGGATTTGTGATAGAATAGAAGGAGTTGATAAAAGGAGGAACGCATGGAAGAATCAAGAGAATTAAATGCCGTTATCGATGTGATTATGTTAGCTGGAACCATTCTTCTCAAAAGTGGCTCAGAGATTCATCGTGTAGAAGATACCATGATCCGTATTGCGCATTCACAGGGGATTGTGGATTGCAATGTTTTGGCTATGCCTGCTGCAATCTTTTTCTCCATTGAAAATACCAATATTTCGCGTATGAAGCGCGTGACTTCCTCTTCTTATAACATTGAAAAAGTCTGCGATGTGAACCAGATTTCTCGTCAACTGGTTGGGGGGCAGATTGATTTAGAGACAGCCTTCAAGCAATTAAAGGCCTTGCAAGCCCAGCCCCTTCCTTATACTAAGTTGCAGGTAACTTTGGCTGCGACCTTTAGTGCTCCTTTCTTTTCAATTATGTTTAGTGGAAATATCTACGACGCACTTGGGGCAGGAGTGGCTACCTTATTTGGTTTTGCCTTTTCCCTCTATGTGGAGAAGTTTATCCGAATTCCCTTTGTGACGGCCTTTGCTGGAGCCTTTGTCTTTGGGATGATTGCCCAGTTTTGGGCTCGCTACACAGGTTTTCCTTCAACGGCAGATTTGATTATAGCTGGTGCAGTCATGCCGTTTGTACCAGGGATTGCCTTGACCAATGCGGTTCGTGATATTATGACCAACCACATAAACTCTGGTATGAGTAAGATGTTTGAATCCCTGCTCATTACCCTTGCTTTAGGGGCGGGAACTTCTGTCGCCTTGGTATTGATGAATTAATATGACACTAACAACCTTTTTATTACAAGCAGTAGCAAGTCTTCTTGCTATTATCACTTTTTTAATCGTACTCAATGTGCAACGCTCTATGCTCTTACCTGGAGGGATTTTGGGCATGGCTGTCTGGCTAATCTATCTCTTGCTCAAGGAACCGACCAATGTTATTGTGGCTACTTTTATTGCAGCCATTATCGGTTCTTGTGTCAGCCAGATTTTAAGTATTCTTTATAAGACACCTGCTGTGGTCTTTATCTTGGCCATCTTGGCACCTCTGGTTCCGGGTTATCTTTCCTATCGGACAACTGCCTTTTTTGTGACAGGAGATTACAGTCATGCCATTGCTAGTGCAACCTTGGTTGTTATGCTGGCTTTGGTGATTTCCATTGGAATGGCTAGCGGTACAGTGATTCTCAGACTCTATTCTCACTTACGAAAACAGTATAATGGTTAGAATAATAAGCGACTTGATTTGGTGAATCAAGTCTTTTTTCTCTCTTTTACTGCTATTTGTGATAAAATAGTATAGAACGATTTTTTACAATGAATGATAAAACAGAGGTAAATATGACAATCGGTATTGATAAGATTGGTTTTGCGACCAGTCAATATGTCTTGAAATTACAAGACTTAGCAGAAGCGAGGGGAATTGACCCTGAAAAATTAAGCAAAGGACTCTTACTCAAGGAATTGAGTATTGCGCCCCTAACTGAGGATATCGTGACCTTGGCGGCCAGTGCAAGTGATTCTATTTTAACTGAGCAAGAAAGAGCAGAAATTGATATGGTCATTGTAGCTACTGAGTCAGGAATTGACCAAAGTAAAGCTGCAGCCGTCTTTGTGCATGGTTTGCTGGGCATCCAGCCCTTTGCTCGTAGTTTCGAGATTAAAGAAGCCTGCTATGGAGCGACAGCTGCCCTTCATTATGCCAAATTGCATGTGGAAAATTCTCCAGAGTCCAAGGTATTGGTCATTGCTAGTGATATTGCCAAGTACGGTATTGAAACTCCAGGAGAACCAACTCAGGGTGCTGGAAGTGTGGCTATGTTGATTACACAAAATCCACGCATTATGGCCTTTAATAACGACAATGTGGCTCAGACTCGTGACATCATGGATTTCTGGCGTCCAAATTACTCAACAACTCCTTATGTAAATGGTGTCTATTCTACCCAGCAATACTTGGATAGTTTGAAAACGACTTGGCTTGAATATCAAAAACGCTACCAGCTTACTTTGGATGATTTTGCAGCTGTTTGCTTCCACTTGCCTTATCCTAAATTAGCGCTAAAAGGCTTGAAAAAAATCATGGATAAGAGCCTGCCTCAAGAGAAAAAAGACCTCTTGCAAAAGCATTTTGACCAGTCTATTCTCTACAGTCAAAAGGTGGGGAATATCTATACAGGTTCCCTCTTCCTCGGACTTTTGTCTCTCTTGGAAAATACAGATAGCTTGAAGGCTGGGGATAAAATTGCCCTTTATAGTTACGGAAGTGGGGCTGTAGCTGAGTTCTTCAGTGGTGCATTGGTTGAAGGATATGAAGCTTATCTGGATAAAGACCGTTTGAACAAGCTCAACCAACGAACTGCCCTGTCTGTTGCAGACTATGAAAAAGTCTTCTTTGAGGAAGTAGACTTAGATGAAACAAATTCTACCCAGTTTTCTGGCTATGAAAATCAAGATTTTGCCTTGGTTGAAATTGTTGACCACCAACGCCGTTATAGCAAGGTTGAAAAATAATGAAGATAAGTTGGAATGGATTTTCTAAAAAATCATACCAAGAGCGCCTCGAGTTGTTACAAGCTCAGGCGCTCCTTAGTCCTGAGAAGCAAGTGAGTTTGGAGCAGGATGAACAGATAAGTGTGACTGTGGCAGACCAGCTGAGTGAGAATGTGGTGGGAACTTTTTCTCTGCCTTATTCGCTGGTTCCAGAGGTCCTTGTCAATGGTCAGGAATACACAGTTCCCTATGTGACAGAAGAACCGTCCGTGGTTGCTGCGGCCAGCTATGCAAGTAAAATCATCAAGCGAGCAGGTGGCTTTACTGCTCAGGTTCATCAGCGCCAGATGATTGGGCAGGTAGCTCTTTATCAAGTTGCTGAACCTGAACAAGCTCAAGAGAAGATTACAAACAAAAAGACTGAGCTCTTGGAACTTGCCAATCAGGCCTATCCTTCTATCGTCAAACGTGGAGGTGGGGCGCGTGATTTGCATGTAGAGCAGATAAAAGGCGAAACTGACTTTCTCGTTGTTTATCTCCATGTCGATACCCAGGAAGCCATGGGTGCTAATATGCTCAACACCATGCTGGAAGCCTTGAAACCAGTCTTAGAAGAACTCTGTCAGGGACAGAGTCTCATGGGGATTCTGTCAAACTACGCGACCGATTCTCTGGTGACAGCAAGCTGTCGGATCGCCTTTCGTTATTTGAGTCGCCAGAAGGATGAAGCGCGTGAACTAGCAGAAAAAATGGTTTTAGCCAGCCAGTTTGCTCAAGCAGATCCTTATCGAGCAGCTACTCACAATAAGGGAATTTTTAATGGAATCGATGCTCTCTTGATTGCGACAGGAAATGATTGGCGTGCCATCGAAGCAGGAGCGCATGCCTATGCCAGTCATGATGGTGCTTATCGAGGTCTCAGTCATTGGATGATGGATTTGGAAACAGAAGAGTTAATAGGAGAGCTGACTATGCCGATGCCAGTTGCTACCAAGGGTGGATCAATTGGTCTTAATCCTCGTGTAGTTCTCAGCCATGAGTTGCTAGGTAATCCATCAGCTAAGGAATTGGCTCAAATTATCGTGTCAATTGGTCTTGCACAAAACTTTGCAGCTCTTAAAGCTCTTGTCAGCACAGGAATTCAGCATGGACACATGAAACTTCAAGCGAAGTCACTAGCCCTCCTTGCAGGAGCCACAGAGGCTGAAGTGCCTAAGTTGGTAGAATGCTTGATTGCTGAAAAAACTTTTAATTTAGAAAAAGCCCAAACACTTTTGAAAAAATTTAGATTATAAGAAAAAACTCAGACTGATTCAGTCCGAGTTTTTTGTTTAAATACTTTTACCTGGTAAGAGACTAACTGGCAAGAAATAACCAGTGGTAGCAACCTCTTTACCTTCAATTTTTTGTAAGAGCAAATCAACTGTTAGGTGAGCAATCTCTTCCAAGGGTTGTTTAATGGTAGTGAGGTGAGGGTAGAAATTCTCAATGAAATAAGTCCCGTCATAGCCGATCACTTTGAGTTGTTCAGGCACAGAGATTCCAAGCTCCTGGGCAATCTTAATAACCAAAATAGCAGTCAAATCATCAGAGGCGAAAATCGCATCTGGTTTTTGTTTGGTCAGGATATTTTTTATTTCCATTTCCTTACGAAGGGGTGAAAAATCACTGGAAACATTGATAATAGGAGCCTTTGGCAAGATTGAAGCAAAACCAGCATGACGAAGTCCAGTTGGGGAATTAGAGTTGTCATTTCCTGTAATCATGATAATAGATTTGGCTCCAGTTTTAGCCAAGGTCTGAGCGGCTAGGACACCACCAGCATAGTTGTCAGAAGAAACGACAGGGATATCTGGAGACAGGTTACGGTCAAAAGAGATGATTGGAGCCGTTACGCGATTGTAGTCTTCAATTCCCAAGTTATGACTACCAGAGATGATTCCATCCACTTGGTTGGCTTCTAGCATTTCAAGATACTCACGTTCTTTTTCCGAATCGTGCTCACTATTGCAGATGATGGTCTTGTAGCCTTTTTTGAAGAGTTCGTGTTCCAATTTGTCAATCAATTCAGCATAGAAAACATGGCTAATTTTTGGGAAAATCAAACCGATTAACTTGGCTGATTTCCCTTGGAGGCTACGAGCAAGGTTGTTAGGTTTATAGCCCAACTCTCGCATGGCCTCATTGACCTTTTGGATGGTTTTTTCAGATAGATAGCCTTTTTTATTGATGACACGTGAAACAGTAGTAGGGCTGACACCAGCCAATTTTGCGACATCAGTCAGTTTTGCGACCATATTCTAATTCGTAGTAAGTTCCAGTTGGGTTTCCAGATTTAATGAGAATTCCATTTTGGTTCTCATGTGGGAAGACACGACCAGAAAATACTTTTTCTCCTTTATTGATGAAAATTTCAAAGACTGAGTTGTCGATGAAGATATTGACAGTAGTTGCTTGATTAGTAACTGAGCCAGAGCGAGTAGTTCCAAATTCTTGAGCATATTGCTCACCTGCTTGACTACGATCAACGGTTACTTGGCCATTGACAAGGTCGAAATTGATAGATAGCCCCTTTCCGTCTTTATCAGCAAGAAGGATGATTTCACTTTGGCTATTAGCCTCTAAGTTCAGCTCAAGTTCGTAGCTATTCTTAGTTTCAGAACGATTTGAAAATTCCTCTTTTGAAGCTCGAAGGTACTTGATGGCTTCTACAGGGTACTGATAGAGTTTGCCATCTTTAATGGTAAGTTCTTTTACCAATGAAAAAGTTCCTTGATGGTCAAAACGGTCAGATGGATAAGACACATCTGGCAAACCAAGCCAACTAACAGCGAGAGCACGTCCATCCGGAGCGTTAAAAGCTTGAGTAGCATAGGCTTCGAAACCATAGTCTAGATTGTGTAGTTCAGACACATCTACCAAACGAGCATTTTCAGGGTCGAAGGAAGCACCAATTTTATACATATTTGGATAAATATTGTCATATTCAAGAACTTTTTTATCCAAACCTTGTGGGCAGTAGAGAAGGACAGGTTGTTCTCCGACAAAGACAAGATTTGGGCACTCCATCATATAGGCAGTGCGGTCATTGTTGAAGTCCAAATCACCAACTTCTTGCCAGTTTGTATAATCATTATCGACTGCTTTGTAGAGACGGACGAATCCTTTTTTCTCCAAGTCTTGTCCACCAACGATTGCGTAGTATTGTCCTTTAAAGTTAAAAATCTGTGGATCGCGGAAGTGGTCGGTAGCATCAGCTGGTTGATCAATCAAGACCTTATCAATCTTTTCAATCTTGCCGTCCTTATCCATTAAGGCACCAATCTGATAAGGGTGACGCACCCAATTTTCATCACGGACATTTCCTGTATAGAATAGGAACAATTGATCACCAAACTGCATAGCAGATCCAGAGTAAGCGCCGTGGCTATCAAGTGGAGTATCAGGTAAGATTTTTACACCTGTTTCAGTAAAGTGAACCAAGTCGTCGCTTTCAAGCTGAACCCAAGACTTCAATCCATGAGCTGCACCAAAGGGGAAGTTTTGGTAAAAGACAACCCACTTGCCATCAAAGTAAGAAAAACCGTTCGGGTCGTTAAGGAGTCCTTCCTTTGGTTCAATGTGATAGCTGACATGCCATGGGGATTGTGCCATCTTTTCTTGGATTTCTTTTCTTTCTTCTTGTGTCCAATCTTCATAACGTCTGTAACGACGTTCGGTAGTCCATTCCATTTATATTCCCTCCATAAATTCTACTATCTTTATAGTAAACGTTTCCTTTTAAAAAAGCAAGTCTTTTATCATAAAATTAAGAAAAAAATATCAAACGATTGACAGAAACGGATTGAAGGATTTTATGAAAATAAATGAAAAAATGAAAGAATTTGCAAAAAAATCTTTAAAAACCTCACAATAATAGGTGAAATATTGCTTGTTTTATTTCAAAGACATCAAAAACAATCAAAAAATTCAAAATGCTAAAACTTTTTCTGCAAAACGCTTGACATATTTTAAAAACATGATAGAATTATATGCGTAGGGCGGATAAAATCGCTTTCAAACATTTTACAAATTTTTTATAAGGAGATTTTTGCAAATGACCAATACAGAAATTGCAAAAAAAGTCATCGAAGCCTTGGGCGGACGCGAGAACGTTAACAGTGTAGCCCACTGTGCGACTCGTCTTCGCGTTATGGTTAAAGATGAAGCAAAGATCAATAAAGATGCTATCGAGAGCTTGGAAAAAGTTCAAGGTGCTTTCTTTAACTCAGGTCAATACCAAATCATCTTTGGTACGGGTACAGTAAACAAGATGTACGATGAAGTCGTAGCTCTTGGTTTGCCAACAGCATCTAAGGATGAGATGAAAGAAGAAGCAGGTAAACAAGGAAATTGGTTCCAACGTGCCATCCGTACTTTCGGTGACGTCTTTGTACCTCTTTTGCCAGCAATTGTTGCTACTGGTCTCTTTATGGGGATTCGTGGGGCTATCGTTCAGGATCAAGTCTTAGCTTTGTTTGGAACTACTGCAGAAGCTTTTAAAGCAACAAACTTCTATACTTATTCAGTTGTTTTGACAGATACAGCTTTTGCCTTCTTCCCAGCCTTAATCTGTTGGTCAGCCTTTCGAGTCTTCGGTGGAAATCCATTGCTTGGTTTGGTTCTAGGATTGATGATGGTAAACTCATCCTTACCAAATGCCTGGGCTGTGGCCTCTGGTGATGCTCAACCAATCCTCTTCTTTGGTTTTATCAAAGTTGTCGGCTATCAAAACTCAGTTTTACCAGCCTTCTTCGTTGGTTTGACTGGTGCTAAACTAGAAAAGTGGCTCCGTAAGCGTATTCCAGATGTATTAGATTTACTCCTTGTACCATTCTTGACTTTCTTAGTAATGTCTATTTTGGCCTTGTTTGTCATTGGACCTGTATTCCACGAAGTTGAAAGCTATGTCAAAGTCGCTACTGTTTGGTTGCTCAGTCTTCCAGTGGGTCTAGGTGGATTAATCCTTGGTGGTGTTCATCAGGTCATCGTTGTTACAGGTGTTCACCATATCTTCAATCTCTTGGAGGCTAACCTTGTTACTTCTACAGGTTCAGATCCTCTTAATGCTATTATTACAGCAGCTATGACTGCTCAACTTGGAGCAACTCTTGCTGTTGGTGTAAAAACAAAGAATCCCAAAATTAAAGCACTTGCTTTCCCAGCAGCTCTTTCTGCAGGATTAGGTATTACTGAGCCAGCAATTTTTGGTATTAACCTTCGTTACGGTAAACCGTTTATCATGGGTCTTATTGCAGGTGCTGCAGGTGGTTGGTTAGCAAATATTCTTGGTTTAGCAGGAACTAGCTTTGGTATCACAATCATTCCTGGTACTCTTCTATACATTAATGGTCAACTCCTCAAGTATGTCTTTATGGTCTTAGTTACAACTGCCCTTGGTTTCGGTTTGACATATGCTTTTGGTTACAAAGAAGAAACAGAAGTTGTTGAAGAAACAGTTTCTGAAGAAACTACAGTGGTAAATGAAGAAGTACCAGCAACTCTTCAAGACGAAACAATCCAAACTCCAATCATTGGTGATGTTGTTGCTCTTTCAAATGTGAATGACCCAGTCTTCTCAAGTGGAGCTATGGGCCAAGGTATCGCTGTGAAACCAAGTCAAGGTGTGGTATATGCACCAGCTGATGCTGAAGTTTCAATCGCCTTTGCAACAGGACATGCATTCGGTTTGAAAACAACTAATGGTACTGAAGTCTTGATCCACGTTGGTATCGACACTGTAACAATGAACGGTGAAGGTTTCGAACAAAAAGTTGCTCAAGGTGACAAGGTGAAAGCTGGCGATGTTCTTGGAACATTTGACTCAAACAAAATCGCTGCAGCTGGACTTGATGATACAACAATGGTTATCGTTACAAATACAGCTGACTACGCTTCAGTAGCTCCAGTCGCAACAGGTTCAGTTGCGAAGGGTGATGCTGTGATCGAAGTGAAAATCTAATCAATCCTCTCTAATGTGAAAACGAACAAATGACATGTTTGTTCGTTTTTGCTTGAATGGTAAGATTTACAGAGGAAAATCTAAAAAATAGAGAAATTTAGACTTTCGAAATATGCTATAATAAAGAAAATAAAAACAAGAGGTTTATCATGACAAAATTATATGGAAGCTTGGAAGCGGGCGGTACAAAGTTTGTCTGTGCTGTCGGTGATGAAAACTTTAACGTTGTAGAAAAAACACAATTTCCAACAACAACTCCAATCGAAACAATCGATAAAACCATTGAGTTCTTCTCAAAATTCGATAACCTTGCTGGTCTTGCAGTTGGTTCATTTGGTCCCATTGATATTGATAAAAACTCAAAAACTTATGGCTTTATCACAACGACTCCAAAACCAAACTGGGCAAATGTGGACTTGCTTGGTGCCCTTCGTCGTGCCCTCAACGTGCCAATGTACTTTACAACAGACGTAAACAGCTCTGCTTATGGTGAAGTGGTTGCCCGTAATAATGCTGGTGGTCGTATCGAAAACTTGGTTTACTACACAATCGGTACAGGTATCGGTGCAGGTGTCATCCAACGTGGTGAGTTTATCGGCGGTGTGGGTCACCCTGAAATGGGTCACTACTATGTTGCTAGACACCCAATGGATATTGAAAAAGAGTTTAAGGGTGTTTGTCCTTTCCATAAGGGATGTCTGGAAGGCTATGCAGCTGGTCCAAGTTTGGAAGCTCGTACAGGTGTTCGTGGGGAAAACATTGAACTCAACAACCCTGTTTGGGATGTCCAAGCCTACTATATCGCTCAAGCTGCGGTCAATGCGACAGTGACTTTCCGCCCAGACGTGATTGTCTTTGGTGGAGGGGTCATGGCTCAACAACACATGCTGGATCGTGTCCGTGAGAAATTTACATCTCTTCTCAATGGTTACCTACCAGTACCAGATGTGCGTGATTACATCGTCACTCCAGCAGTCGCAGGAAATGGTTCAGCCACACTTGGGAACTTTGTCCTTGCAAAAGAAGTTTCAAAATAAAACACAAAATCCGCTTGGGAAACCAAACGGATTTTTTATGTGTCAAAGCATTTGCCAGAAAAAGTCAATAATATAGGTCAGACCGTAGGTATAAACCACGAGGGTAAAGGGCTTGGTCAGAATGATGATGGTCATATAGCGCTTGAAACTCATCTTGGTCAGGGCAGCCAGCATACAGAGAAAGTCAGCTGGGCTAATGGGCCAAATCATCATAAAGATAAAGAAACGGTCAAAACGATTGCCCTTATCCAACCAGCCGATGTACTTGTCATAGGTACGCTTGCTGACGACAGACTGGACAAAGGCAGCACCGTAGAGGCGTACCAGATAAAAGATAATGGCACAGCCAATCACGATGCCGATATAGTTGTAGATTGTCCCGATGATGTGACCGTAGATAAAGACCCCTGCCACCGAGGTTAAGGCCCCTGGGATGATAGGGACGACCGTTTGTAAAATCTGTAAAAAGATAAAGAGAGGTGGCCCCCAGATGCCTGCCTGCTGGATAAAGGCAGAGAGGGTTTCTTTAGACTGTAAAATCCCAGCCTGATAAGCCCAAATACAGAAAATCAAACTCCCAACCCCACCGACAATCGATGAGATGTTGATAACTTGCTGTAGAAGGGGAGAAACAGCTTTCATTTGTTTATCCTGTGACATGTAAACTCCTCATAGATAGTATATTTCTACTATACCATATTTTGGAGGAGAAAGGGGGAATGAGTCTTTTTGATAAGAAATAGATGGGAATACAGGCCTTCGAGACTTAGAACAGGTCTCTTCCCTAAAGTTTACATGTATTCTAGGTTTAGAACAATCGTCATTCCATAAATTTAAAAGTATTCTAAGTTTCGAATAGCTTATCTACGAAAGTTTTGAGATCTTCTAGCTTTCGAATAGTCGTATTTGCTAAAGTTTATATGTATTCTAAAGCTAGGAAAGTTAAAATCTAAAAATAGTAAGAGTCTCTATCTGATGGACGGAGTGTGTGTCCAGTCATATAGGGATTTTTTAATACTCTTCGAAAATCCAATTCAAACTACGTCAGCGTCGCCTTGCTGTACTCAAGTACAACCTGCGGCTAGCTTCCTAGTTTGCTCTTTGATTTTCATTGAGTATTATTTTGAACTGTCTGATTTGTCTTGAAAAGTATATTTTAGATGGAAATAATGACAGTTGAGCGGATGGGGGTTAAAATGGTTTGGGAAACTGTTAGAATGAGTGTATTAACTTAAAGGAGAAAATTGATGAAGAAAGTTAGAGATGATGAGGAGAGTATGCTATCTACACTTCCTTTATGGGGGCTTCTATTTTTGGTCTGTGCATTGTTTCAAGTCTTTGTATTTAAGGATAGACCTTTGATTCAACATGATAGACAAGGAAGCATTGTAAAAACAGATCAAAAACAGGTCTATCTTCCAGAACTAATCCAGTCTTGGTTTGATAAAGAAAAAACTAAATGATTTGTTAAATAGAAAGGATATCATCATGACAAAAACATACGCTATTCGCCCACTTAGTTACAGCAACTTTACCAACCGTGAGTTTGAAAGCCTAATGATGGATACTCATCAGAGTCTAGCTACTTTTTCTAAGGCAAACAAGGATGAGGCTATGTATGCCAAACATTTGGAACCCTTCAAAACCAAGCTGGATGATTTTCAAGCTCAACTTGCGGCAGTGGAGACGAAAGAATCTACTAATCTGACAGAAGTTGATCGCAATCGTGATAGTGCCTTGGTCGGTCTCTTTACTCTTCATAGAGGATTTGCTAAGATTAAGGATGCCAAGCTCAAAGAAGCTCATGAGACTCTGAAACCAGTCTTTACCAAGTATAAGGACATCACTAAGCACAGCAACGATGTGGAAACGGCAGAAATCAAGAGTCTGCTCAAAACACTTAGTGAAACACCCTATCATGAGGCAGTGACCAGCCTAGGGCTAACTCCTATGCTGACGGCGGTGATCAATGCTCAAGAAGAATATGATCAAGTGGAGAGTAAGGCGCGTGCTTCTAAGTCTGCCAAAGAAGTTGGCAAGACCAGACAACTCCGTACCGAACTTTCAACTAGTTACGACCTCTTTATGCGCTATACCGCAGCCAGTGCAGAAGCCTATCCTGAAAAGGAACACCTGACCCAACTCCTCAAGGAACTCAATAGCATCCGAGATAGCAAACGCCGTCTCATCACTGGTAGCAAGAAAGATAAAAAGACCAAACCAGCAGAACCAGCCCAAGCAGCAGGATAAAGACAACCCCTTAGAAGCGGATTTCTAAGGGGGATTTTGTGTAAAAACTTTATATACTGAGTCAGAATTGATATAATGGGATATACAAGATTAAAAAATACGTATAAAAGTTGCGGAGGTATTTGTATATATGTCTGAAGAAGCTTCTAAAAATGATAAAGGAACTCTGAATAGACCAGAAACTAAGGTAGTAATAGTAGGTAATGGTTTTGATATTAGTGCTGACTTAAAAAGTTCATACAATAATTTTATAGAATATATAAGGATAGAGGAAAAGCTTGAAACTAATGAAGAGATTTATAACTTTAATAAATTATTTTTGCAAAAATTTGATGGTAAATCATTGAATTGGAATGATTTAGAATCTATTTTTGAAAATCATATCAAAGAGATTAATGAAATAACTTACAACAGTGATGCTGAAATCAGAAGTAGATACAGTGTTACTGAAATAAATACTTATCTTAAAGAATTGGAAGAATTGTTTTCTTCATATTTATCTGAGGTTTATGAGGAGTGGCGTAATTTATATAGAATTCGAAAAAATAATAATAAAAGAGTGATAGTTAATGAAGTTTATAAAAATATATTTAAAGATGCAGATATAATAAATTTTAATTATACAAGTACTTTATTTGATTTAGACTTAATTCAAACAGGAAGTGGTCAAATCTCAAGATATTTTCAAGTACACGGATCCTTAGTTGAACAGAATATTATTTTTGGAGGAGGATTCACTGGCAATGAAGAATTTAGCGTCTTTAATATACCAGGGTCTATGGACAATGATAAACTTATCCGAATAAAAAAAGATACTAATTTATTTGAAAAACGTATTCAATTATTAGAGAAAATAAAGAATTATCAGGAAAATTCGGTTGATACGTACATTATTGGACATTCTATTTATGGGAGCGATTTACCGTTTTTATCTAAAATATTTGAAAAATCGAAAAGAATTTATTTGTTTTATTATGGCAATGACTATTTAATTAAATTACAGATGGTTAGTAAGGTATTGAGTTCAGATGTTTTAGAAAAAATAGTTTTAGTACCTTTTTACGATATTCTTGTTAATATCGATGATAAGAGACTAGAGTTTGGAGGTAATAATCCTGACTCAATTCAGCTGGATGATATTGATATTGAATTATTGAAAAGAATATTTAATATATCTTTACCTATTGCCGAACCTTTTGATAATTTTATTTTAACGAATAAACTTTTTATATTTAAACAGTTTCGATATTTAAAAATATCGAATGTTCTAGAGTGTAATTCATTAAAAAAGATTCTAAAATTTTTAGAAATAAGTGAGACAGATATTGAAGGACTCCATGTAATAATTGATGGAGTTGAAGCAATGGTTAAAGATGCTTTACCTTTGGATGAATTATTTGATATGGATGAGTTTACAAAATGTATAAAAAATAGCAAATCTATTGAAATAACAAATTCGTGGTTAAGTGTTGAGAAGTTATTAGGTATATTTTTAAATGCTGAAAAATGTGAAAAATTAAAAATAAGCAACTGCACTTTTTATTATGGCAATGAGGAAAACATTAATATTGATGTTAGCCGCCTTCAGAACATTGAATATTTGGAAATAAGCAAAAATAATATCAACGAGGGACGAATGGTCAATATAATTGCTTCTAATGAAATAATTAGTAATTCTCTCAAAAAAATAGTTGTCCGTGAAAATTTATTTCTTAAAACAGATCATTCTTTGATGAATTTTTCTCAGCATAGCCGTTATTTTGAGATGGATTATCCGAATAATGGAGAGTTTGGCTACGAGATACACTTTTCGAATGTTTTAACCTTTATTCTTGATGCTCAGGAAGTAGATATAAATCCAGTCATATCAGGAATTACTCTTACACCTAATGTTAGAACTTTAAAATTATTAGAAATATCTTTGTCTGATAAAAAAATAGATTTAAAAGAAGAAACAAGTTTTTATAAATTATCCTCGTTGTTTAAGTTTGATAATAAAAATAAGAATACGAGATTTTTATCAAATCTAGAAGAAATAGAATTATCAGTTTTAGATAATGGACGAGAATTATTATTTGATGTTATTCCGAATACGCAACAAATTACTTATAATGGTGAGCAAATTGAACTTATAAAATTATTGGTTAAAGAACAAAGTGTTCAAAAAGCACAACAAGAAATTTTTAAGGAACAATCCGAAGAGGAATTATTGATAGACAAGGAGTCGTTTATTGAAGTAGATTTAGAGACTATAACTGACCAGAAGAAGACTGTTGATATAACAGATTACGATGTTTCTTCTCCTAAATCGGTAGAAGGTGAAGTTATGGATGATACAGAAGATAAGGTTTATAAAGTACTTTTAGCTCACTTGACCGAAAATATTTTACTACATTCTGATGATGGAGAAAAACGAAAGAAAAAAGTTGCGAAAGATATTGAAAATGAAATTAGTGATTTTGCTAAAGAGTGGGCAATTGATAAACAAGCTTTGACTTTTTATATTTTAAATTTTGATATTAGAAGAAAAGAAGGGAAACAGCGCGGAGAAACAGCTTTAAGAAAAACAGCAAATTATGAGGAATACTCTCATAAGTCGAATAAAAATAAATTACAATATAGACAAAGTCTTAATATTGCAATTAGAGAATTTGCAACTACACTACATGAAAAATATAGTTTATGAATGGAGAATAGATGAGAGAAAAACTCAAACCTAAGCTAAGGTTTAATAATTTTGAAAATCCTTGGAATCAATCTTTGTTAATGGACCAAGTAGAAATCAGAAGGGGATTGACATATAAACCCAATGATGTGAGGAGTAGTGGTGTTCGAGTTTTGAGGAGTTCAAATATTGTAGATGATACTTTTATATTATCTGATAACGATGTTTTTGTTGATAAGGCTGTAGTAAACATTCCTAGAATAAGTAATGGTGATATTTTAGTAACTGCAGCTAATGGCTCCACAAAACTAGTAGGAAAACATGCAATAGTAGAAAATTTAGTAGATAACGAGATAGTTGTTCATGGCGGGTTCATGCTACTTTTTAAAACTGAGCAGAATTACTTTGTAAATGCCTGGATGAGTTCAAATGAGTATAAACGAGTGTTACAATTTGTGCAAGGTGGAAATGGTGCGATTGGAAATTTATCTAGCACAGTATTGAAAAGTATGAAAATGAGCTTTCCTTCACTCCAAGAACAAACCGCCATCGGCTCTCTTTTACGCACTCTCGACGAACTTATAGCAAGCCACAAAGAGAATCTGACCAACTACCAATGTCTCAAGGCGACTATGCTCTCCAAGATGTTTCCGAAAGTTGGTCAGACTGTTCCTGAGATTCGATTCGATGGATTTGAAGGCGATTGGAAAGAAAAGACATTAGGTAGTTTGGGTTCGGTTGCTATGAATAAACGTATTTTTAAAGATGAAACTAGTGAAAATGGCGATATTCCTTTCTATAAGGTTGGAACATTTGGAGGGACTGCTGATGCTTTTATATCCAAAGAAAAATTCGAAGAGTATAAAGAAAAATATCCTTATCCTGAAATAGGCGATATCCTTATATCTGCATCTGGTAGTATTGGAAGAACTGTTGTATACAACGGTGAAGATGCTTATTATCAAGATTCAAATATAGTATGGTTAAAGCATGATCAGCAATTAGATAATTTATATTTGAAACAATATTATGGAATAATAAAATGGTCTGGAATTGAGGGAACAACAATAAAACGACTATACAATAAGAATATATTAGAAACGAATATCTTTTTACCTCCGAGTGTAACCGAACAACAAGCCATCGGTGCCTATTTCTTCACACTCGATAACCTCATTAATTCTCACCAAGAAAAAATTTCTCAGCTTGAGACTCTGAAAAAGAAACTCTTGCAGGATATGTTTATATAGAATTTTATTATGAAAGACTTTAAAAGATTATGTTTGTCGTTTTGCTTATCAATTTGTTCTTTTTCGCCAGGTTTAGTCTTGTATCTGTTTACTATAGACATTTTTCCCTCACATGATTCCTATGTATGTAGTATACTAAAAATCATAGTGTTAATTTTTCTAATGTTTTCTTTTTCTTTTGGAGTCTTACAGTATTTGATAAGATTTAAAGAAGCAAATGATACTGCTCAAGTTGAAAGTATACAACCAGTAGAAAATGAAATCATTCCAACTTACTTAGGTCTTTTTGTAATTATGCTGGGTTTAGGTGAATTAACATTCTTATATCGGATTATAGTAATAGCTTTCATTTTTCTAATATGGTGGATTCTTATGGAGAGATCGTATTATTTTAATTTGATATGGTTATTCTCATATCGTTATTACAGAGTCACTGATAAAAACGGCAATGTTTTTATTATTTATAGCAAGAAAAAAGATGTTAAAGAAACTGGGACTATAAAAGGACTTGTTAGAATAAATAATTTTACTTTTTTGGAGAAGGAATAGTATGTTTTTAGTAAAAGTAGGTCAAATATATAGAAAATTGGAGAACTCGGAAGATATTTCAGAATTAGTTGCTCCGGAGATTGATCCTGAAAATAGTAGAGAATTTGATCCAGAAATAAAATTAGAACATGATGAATGGTTCTATGTGGAAATTGATGATTCGCATATGTCTATGGTCAAAGAATATGAAGATAAATTTTTAAATACTGTGGGTTTAAATGATGTGAATGAAGCAGAGTTCTCAAAAATTGACTTGATTTTTCGTAAAGTTGAAAATGATGGGTTAGTTTTTCAAAAAATTACACAATCAAAGAGACTGGTTGATAAGTCAATATTGAAATTGAGACATAGAAGAGCTGAAAGAACAATTATTGAAAATGGTATAGAACTAAAATCTGAGAACGATGCCTATTTTGATGGAAATGATAAATTGTATTTCAAAAATTTTAGAACGATTAGTAGCTTATTTAAGGGGCTTGATGATTACTATCGTATAGCAAGTCAGGCAGAAGTTGATGAGTTTAAAGAATTTAATCTAGTACGTTTTGTTAAGGAATTTAAGATAAAAACCAATAATTTAAAGATGTTAGCTGTTTTAAAAGATTATGGAATAGATTTGAATGATATAGCCGTTAAAAGTACTTTGTTGAGAACGTACAGTCAGTATCCTAATCAAGAGTTTGAGTTAGACGATAATCAAAATTTTATAATTGATAGTAATAGAAAATTAACATGTTTATTAAAGTTAGCACTTGGACGGTTATATACAAATCCAATAACTCACCATAAAATGGAAGCTAACCATGCAAAAAAAATTAAATTAAAGTAAGAAAATGATTTAGAAAGAAACATTATGGAAACAACACAAACGTCCCAGTCGCTCTACCAAGCCCTGTGGAACTCAGCGGATGTTCTCCGCTCTAAGATGGATGCCAATGACTACAAGTCCTATCTTTTGGGTATGGTCTTTTATAAGTACCTGTCAGATAAGATGCTCTTTTTCGTGGCGGAGACTATGGAGGAGGGGAGTGAGAGCCTAGAGTCTGCCCTTGAGGTTTATCGTAACTACTATGAGGATGCGGATACCCATGAGGATCTTCTTGCAGTCATGAAGGATGAACTCAACTATAGTATCAAGCCTGAGTTGACCTTTACGGCTCTAGTAGCACGTGTCAATGAGGGAACTTTCCAGTTGGAAGATTTGGCTCAGGGTTTTCGAGATATCGAGCAGAGTGATGAACTCTATGAAAACCTCTTTGAAGATATTGATCTCTATTCCAAAAAGCTAGGGGCGACTCCGCAAAAGCAAAACCAAACGGTGGCGGCGGTCATGAAGGAGTTGGCTGTGCTAGATGTGGCTGGTCATGCAGGCGATATGCTGGGGGATGCTTATGAGTATCTGATTGGTCAGTTTGCGACTGACTCAGGTAAGAAGGCTGGTGAGTTCTATACACCTCAACCTGTTGCCAAACTTATGACTCAGATTGCCTTTTTGGGTCGTGAGGATCAGCTAGGCTTTACTATCTATGATGCGACTATGGGGTCTGGCTCTCTCTTGCTCAATGCCAAGAAATATTCTCACAAACCGCAGACAGTGGTTTACTTTGGTCAGGAGCTCAATACCTCAACCTATAACTTGGCTCGGATGAACATGATTCTACACGGTGTTCCTGTTGAAAATCAATTTCTCCACAATGCCGATACACTAGACGAAGATTGGCCGACTCAAGAACCAACCAACTTTGATGGTGTTCTCATGAACCCTCCCTACTCTGCTAAGTGGTCAGCAAACTCTGGCTTTATGGCGGACCCTCGTTTCTCTCCTTTTGGGAAACTGGCGCCTCAGTCCAAGGCTGACTTTGCCTTTCTTTTGCATGGTTATTACCATCTCAAGCAGGATAATGGAGTTATGGCTATTGTCCTTCCCCACGGGGTCCTTTTCCGTGGCAATGCGGAAGGGACCATTCGTAAGGCCTTGTTAGAAGAAGGTGCCATTGACACGGTTATCGGTCTACCAGCTAATATCTTCTTTAACACCAGCATTCCGACCACGGTTATCATTCTCAAAAAGAACCGTACCAATCGTGATGTTTACTTTATCGATGCTTCTAAGGAGTTTGATAAGGGGAAAAATCAGAATATCATGACGGATGCTCACATCGAGAAGATTTTGGAAGCCTACAAGTCCCGTGAGGAGATTGATAAGTTTGCCCATCTGGCAAGTTATGAAGAAATTGTCGAAAATGACTATAACCTCAATATCCCTCGCTATGTAGATACCTTTGAGGAAGAAGAAGTCGAACCACTGACAGACATCGTTAGCAAGATTAACACGACAAATCAAGCAATCCAAAACCAAACAGCTTCTCTACTTGAAATGCTGAACCAACTCCACGGAACCACACCAGAAGCCGATGCCGAACTCAAAAAGTTTTTGAAAGAGTTTGAAGGGTGATGAGCGTAATTAATTCGCTCATATTTAAGATAAAACTTTATCTAGGCTGATATAGTTGTATTTTCTAACATTAGCGAGGAGGGGCTTTCTTCAAGCTCGATAGAACGGAGAACTGTGAACTTGTATAAGGAGCTTAAAGATTTAATATGGTAGAATAGAGTGTATAGATTTTACTTGAAGCTTTGTTTAGAAAGGAAAACCATGACACCGACCTATGAAATTGATAATCCCAGCCTCTCTTATGAGACCAAATTAGACCTATGGGAAACGGGATTTGGTTTACAAAAGGTAGATGATTTAGAGCCGTCGTCGTATATGAGAGAGCTAGCAGAGCAAAATTCTCAAGGAAAGTTGACTTATCAAGAAGTTTATGATCAAGTAACGGCTTATCACCAAGAGACGGATGATAGCACAAGAGAAGCAGACCTTGTTGCTATGAGAATTGTGGAACTCTTGTCCTCTAATGCCTTTAAATTTGCTCCAACAACATTGAAAGTGATTCATAGAGAGCTTTTCTTTGGTCTCCTGCCACAAGGCATTCCCTTGGGAGAATACCGCTCTTATAACATTACAAAAAGTGAGGCTGTTTTAAACGGAGACAGTGTCATATATGATGATTTTCGCACGGTAGCAGATAGTTTGACCTATGATTTTCAGCAGGAAAGTCAATTTGACTATCGAGGAAAATCTGATATTGAAGTAGTGCAACATATTAAGACTTTTATTTCAGGTATTTGGCAAATTCATCCTTTTGGAGAAGGAAATACTCGAACCATAACAGTATTTTTGATTAAGTATCTTAGAACTATGGGATTTCAGGTAGACAACAAACCCTTCCAAGAAAATGCAAAGTATTTTCGAGATGCTCTTGTTCTTGATAATGCAAAGCTATTCCAGAAAAAAACAGAATATCTGGAACGATTTTTTGAAAATCTCTTATTAGCTGGGCAACATGATTTAGAAATAGACTAAAGAGATGAATGGTTTATTGTACATTTTGAGTTAGAAATTATTCCACCTTTTGAAGATGGGAATGGTCGTATGGGGTGAGTGGGTTAGAGTCTTATCTTGAAGAGCATTATCAGATAACAAATGCAGTGGTACAAGAATTGACAGGATTGAGTGCAACAACCATTTGTCGTTATCTCCAACTATCTGTAAACAAAGGTTTATTAGAAAAATCAGGAAGTACAAAAAACACTATTTATTCGCTCATATTCCGCTCATAATTCGCTCATTTTTAAGATATAACTTTGTTTCCATATTTCCGGGGAACTAGTAGAAAGTAAGGAGAAATATGGAAAATAACAACCAACGTGCCCTTTGTCAGCGACTCTGGGCGGAAAATAAATACCTTGTTTTGAGCCATTCCAGCAATATTTACAATGAGATTCGCCAATACTTGAAGAATGAAGAGGTGGAGGTGAGTCAGGTTCAAGAACTGATCGATCGTGCCTGTCAGATTCCAGAACACAGGGGTCAGGTTTGCAATGCCTTTCAGCATATTTGGGGCTATTTTAAAAAGCAAGCGACAGATGCTGAGCGCAAGGACTATATGCTCCTGCTGGATCGCTACCGCTTCGGTCAGGCTTCTCAGGAAGACTTGATTGCTAAGACTCGAGACTTGCTTGATCGCTATCCGAATACCTATTTGCAACATTCAACGTTACTGAAAGGAGACTCCCATGAGACTTTGGCATGAGGACTTAATTTCACAACTTCCCCGTCCTCAACTCTTGGGGCAGCATCGAGAGTGTTGCGCTCTACGTGGCAATGGCTGGGGTAGAAAGCATGCGACGGTGGACTATGTCTTTACCCACTCGCCCTATCGTCTCTATGCCTATCATCGCTTGATCATGGAGGAGATGGTTAAACGAGGCTTTAAGGTCAGTCCAGAGTGGTTGGATAAAAACTACCGTGGCAAGACCTGCCCTCCTTATCAAGATTTAGCTGAGGAGAAGCTGACCAGTCCAATCTACAGCGAACATGACGATGCCTACTATGAGGAGTGTCTGGACAATCTCCGAGAGAAGGGGATAGACCTATAGTCTTTTCTAATAACAAGTCATAGTCACTTATAAGAATTACTAATAACACGTTTGAAGAGCCTAACTGCAATAGAGCTATAAAACAAGATATACAAAGGATTTGAGGCATGTGTCTCAAGTCTTTTTCTTTTGTTTAAAACAGAGATATAGTTTCAAACTATATCAAAGCCTAATTTTTTACAATTATACAGATGATTCCTTTTCTGTTAAGATAGTTTCAACAACAAATTTTGGAGGACACATCATGTCAACTACAATCATCGGTTTCCCTCGTTTGGGCGAATTCCGCGAATTAAAATTTACAACTGAAAAATACTTTAGAAAAGAAATCTCAGAAGAAGAACTCTTGGCAGCCGCAAAAGACTTGCGTGCTAAACACTGGAACATCATCAAAGAAAAAGGAATCACTGAAATTCCATCAAATGATTTTTCTCACTATGACAACTTCCTAGATGCAGCTTTCCTTTTCAACGTGGTACCTGCTTCAGTTCAAAACTTGGACTTGTCTGACCTTGAGCGCTACTTCGCTTTGGGTCGTGGTTACCAAGGAGAAAAAGGAGACGTTCGCGCCCTTCCAATGAAGAAATGGTTCAACACCAACTACCACTACATCGTTCCTAAATTTGAAAAAGACACTCAAGTAAAATTGGCTGGTCACAAGATTTTCGATGAGTTCCAAGAAGCAAAAGAGCTTGGATTGAACACTCGTCCAGTCCTTGTAGGACCATTCACTTTCCTTCAATTGTCAGACTTTGAAGAAGGTGTGAAAGCAGAAGACTTCGTAGACAGCTTAGTTGCTGCTTACCAAGAAGTTTTTGCTAAATTGGCTGAACTTGGTGCAACTCGCATCCAATTGGATGAAGCTGCTCTTGTAAAAGACTTGACAGCCGAAGAAAAAACTCTCTTCTTGAATCTCTACAACAAACTTTTGGCTGATAAAAAAGGTCTTGAAGTCTTGCTTCAAACTTACTTTGGTGACGTTCGTGATGTCTACGCTGACCTTGTAAACTTGCCAGTTGATGCTATCGGTCTTGACTTCGTTGAAGGTAAGAAAACTCTTGAACTCGTTAAAGGTGGTTTCCCAGCTGACAAGACTCTCTATGCAGGTATTGTCAATGGTAAAAACATCTGGCGTAACAACTACGAAAAGAGTTTGGCTATTCTTGAGCAAATCCCAGCTGAAAACATCGTATTGACAAGCTCATGCTCACTTCTTCATGTGCCATTTACAACAGCTAATGAAGAATTTGAACCAGCTATCTTGAACCACTTTGCCTTCGCAGTTGAAAAATTAGACGAAATCCGTGATTTGGATGCTATCCGCAACGGTCAAGGAGCAGAAGCTCTTGCAGCTAACAAAGAACTCTTTGCGACTGAGCGTGTTGGTGAAAATGCAGAACTTCGTGCGCGCATCGCTGGTTTGACAGACGCTGACTACACTCGTTTGCCAGCCTTTGCAGAACGTGAAGCCATCCAAGAAGAAGCTTTCAAACTTCCAGCTCTTCCAACAACAACTATCGGTTCATTCCCTCAAACAAAAGAAGTTCGTGCTAAACGTTTGGCTTACCGTAAAGGTGAATTGTCTCAAGAAGAGTATGACGCTTTCCTTGCTGAAACGATCGATGAATGGATCAAATGGCAAGAAGATATCGATTTTGATGTCCTTGTTCACGGTGAATTTGAGCGTAATGACATGGTTGAGTACTTCGGACAAAACTTGTCAGGTTACCTCTTCTCTAAAAATGGTTGGGTACAATCATACGGTATGCGTGGGGTTAAACCACCAATCATCTGGGGTGATGTCACTCGTCTTAACCCTATCACTGTTAAATGGTCTAGCTATGCACAAAGCCGTACAAACAAACCTGTTAAAGGTATGTTGACTGGACCTGTTACCATCCTCAACTGGTCATTCCCACGTGAAGACATCTCTATCAAGGATTCTACTCTTCAAATCGCTCTTGCTATCAAGGATGAAGTGCTTGACCTTGAAGCTGCTGGTGTGAAAATCATCCAAATCGACGAAGCTGCTCTTCGTGAAAAATTGCCACTCCGTCGTAGCGACTGGTACGAAGACTACCTTGACTGGGCAATTCCTGCCTTCCGCTTGGTACACTCAACAGTAGCACCAGACACACAAATCCACACTCACATGTGTTACTCAGAATTTACAGATATCATCCCAGCTATCGATAACTTGGATGCGGACGTTATCTCGTTTGAGGCTAGCCGTTCAAATCTTGAAATCTTGGACGAACTCAAAGCGAAAAACTTCCAAACAGAAGTGGGACCTGGGGTTTACGATATCCACTCTCCTCGTGTGCCAAATGAAGGCGAAATCGACCACACAATCGAAGCCATCCTTGCTAAAGTGCCAAGCAAGAAAGTTTGGATCAACCCTGACTGTGGTTTGAAAACACGTGGTATTCCAGAAACAAAAGAAAGCTTGATCCGCCTTGTTGAAGCAGCTAAAGCTGCGCGTGAGAAATTGTAAGATAAGGATTTCTCTAGAAGCGCTGTTTGGTCAATCTGCCTGTTTCACTTGGATTCTAGGAATCCAGCTAACGAAAAAATCAACTAGAAAAGGATAATGACTATGTCACGCCAAACACCGTCACTCTCATTTGAAGTGTTCCCTCCAAACCCAGAAGTGGGTAATGATAAAATTATTTCAGCCTTGCAGGACATGCAGGAGTTGGCCCCTCACTTTATCAGTGTAACTGCCAGCAATAATAAATTTAATATCAAGGAAACGACGGTTCGTTTGGCTGACTTTATCCAAAATGACTTGGCGATTCCGACTATTGCTCACTTGCCAGCTATCTATTTGACCAAGGAAAAGGTTGCTGAGACTCTTGCTGACTTGGACAAGGTTGGGGTACAGAAAATCTTGGCTCTTCGTGGGGATATCATCCCTGATGTGGAACCACAAAAGGATTTCCGCTACGCAACTGACTTGATTGAGTTCATCAAGGAGCAAGCTCCTCACTTTGATATTGTTGGTGCTTGCTATCCAGAAGGACATCCAGATTCACCAAATCAGATTTCAGATATTCAAAATCTTAAGAAGAAAGTGGATGCAGGCTGTTCGAGCCTCGTAACTCAGCTTTTCTTTGACAATGAGCGCTTCTATGATTTCCAAGATAAATGCATTTTGGCTGGGATTGATGTTCCTATTCATGCAGGGATTATGCCAATTCTGAATCGAAATCAGGCTCTCCGCCTCTTGAAGACTTGTGAGAATATCCATCTTCCACGCAAATTTAAAGCCATCTTAGACAAGTATGAGCATGACCCTGAGTCGCTCAGAGCAGCAGGACTTGCCTATGCAGTGGACCAAATCGTGGACTTGGTAACTCAGGATGTTGCCGGTGTGCATCTCTACACTATGAACAATGCTGAAACAGCAAAATACATCCACCAAGCAACTCATGCCTTGTTTAATCATCAGTCTCTAGGATAATAAAAAGCAAACCATTCTTCTCAGGTGAGGGGAATGGTTCCTTTTTAATGGTAAAGACCGCACTTTTTAAGAAAAATATGATAAAATAGACTCTGTACGTACTTGATACAAAGATGAGGGTATAAACAGATTTTTAACTATTCAAATCTGATATAAAAAGGAAAAATACTAAAGAATAATATTTTTAAACTTTTCAAAGTATCTAGATAGTTGAACAAGGGCTAAATCCCTAGTGAAAAAGATAGATTTTCTGATGTGCATCGCACACTGCGTCAATCGAATGCTATCTTGTGTAATTGAACCCGGCCGAAAAGCTGTGTAAAAAAGATAAACTGTCTTGTCTTCATCGAAGACTTCGTCAGTTTCCTATTTTTACTTTGCTTTTGACGTCCTTGGTATCTTGATCTTTGTAGGCAAGACGTATAATATTATCAATCCAAAGGGGATTAAAATGACAAAACAAGTGTTTCAAACGACTTTTGCGGGTCGTGAGTTAATTGTAGAGACTGGTCAGGTTGCTAAGCAGGCAAATGGCTCTGTTGTTGTACGTTACGGTGAGTCAACTGTCTTGACTGCTGCCGTTATGTCTAAGAAAATGGCAACTGGGGATTTCTTCCCACTTCAAGTCAACTACGAAGAAAAAATGTATGCAGCTGGGAAGTTTCCTGGTGGCTTTATGAAACGTGAAGGACGTCCTTCAACGGATGCGACTTTGACAGCGCGTTTGATTGACCGTCCAATCCGACCAATGTTTGCGGAAGGTTTCCGTAATGAAGTACAAGTTATCAACACCGTGCTTTCTTATGATGAAAATGCCTCTGCACCTATGGCAGCTATGTTTGGTTCTTCTTTAGCGCTTTCTATCTCAGACATTCCATTTGACGGTCCAATCGCTGGTGTCCAAGTGGGTTATGTAGATGGCCAAATCATCATCAACCCAAGTCAAGAACAAGCAGAGCGTTCTCTTCTTGAATTGACAGTAGCTGGTACCAAACACGCCATCAACATGGTAGAGTCTGGTGCTAAAGAATTGTCAGAAGAAATCATGTTGGAAGCTCTCCTTAAAGGGCACGAAGCAGTTAAAGAATTGATTGCCTTCCAAGAAGAAGTCGTTGCAGCTGTTGGTGAAGAAAAAGCAGAAGTAGAATTGCTTCATGTGGACGCTGACTTGCAAGCTGAAATTATCGCAGCCTACAACAGCGACCTCCAAAAGGCAGTTCAAGTAGAAGAAAAATTGGCTCGTGAAGCTGCAACTCAAGCAGTTAAGGACCAAGTGACTGCAGTTTACGAAGAAAAATATGCGGACCACGAAGAATTTGACCGTATCATGCGTGATGTGGCTGAAATCTTGGAACAAATGGAACACGCTGAAGTGCGCCGTTTGATTACAGAAGACAAGGTGCGTCCTGATGGTCGTAAGGTCGATGAAATCCGTCCTTTGGATGCGGTTGTTGACTTCCTTCCTCGTGTGCACGGCTCTGGTCTCTTCACTCGTGGACAAACTCAGGCCCTTTCTGTCTTGACTTTGGCTCCGATGGGAGAAACTCAAATTATTGATGGTTTGGATCCAGAGTATAAGAAACGCTTTATGCACCACTATAACTTCCCTCAATACTCTGTAGGGGAAACTGGACGCTACGGTGCGCCAGGTCGTCGTGAAATCGGTCACGGTGCTCTCGGTGAGCGTGCCCTGGCTCAAGTCTTGCCAAGCTTGGAAGAATTCCCATATGCTATCCGCTTGGTGGCTGAGGTCTTGGAATCAAATGGTTCTTCATCTCAGGCTTCTATCTGTGCTGGAACTCTTGCCCTTATGGCTGGTGGTGTGCCAATCAAGGCGCCAGTAGCTGGTATTGCCATGGGTCTGATTTCAGATGGAAACAACTATACAGTCTTGACAGATATCCAAGGTTTGGAAGATCACTTTGGAGATATGGACTTTAAGGTTGCAGGTACTCGTGATGGGATTACAGCCCTACAAATGGATATCAAGATTCAAGGGATCACTGCAGAAATCTTGACTGAAGCTCTTGCTCAAGCCAAGAAAGCTCGTTTTGAAATCCTTGATGTGATTGAAGCAACCATTCCAGAAGTTCGTCCAGAATTGGCTCCAACTGCTCCGAAAATTGATACCATCAAGATTGATGTGGACAAGATCAAGATTGTCATCGGTAAGGGTGGAGAAACCATCGACAAGATTATCGCTGAAACAGGCGTTAAGATTGATATCGACGAAGAAGGAAATGTATCTATCTACTCTAGCGATCAAGATGCTATTAACCGTGCTAAAGAAATTATTGCTGGTTTGGTCCGTGAAGCCAAAGTGGACGAAGTTTACCGTGCTAAAGTCGTTCGTATCGAGAAATTTGGTGCCTTTGTTAACCTCTTTGATAAGACAGATGCCCTTGTTCATATCTCGGAGATGGCTTGGACGCGTACCAATAATGTCGAAGACTTGGTAGCAATCGGGGATGAAGTTGATGTTAAGGTTATCAAGATTGATGAAAAAGGACGTGTGGATGCTTCTATGAAAGCCCTTCTTCCTCGTCCACCAAAACCTGAACGTGATGAAAAAGGCGAAAAGTCTGAGCGACCTCACCGCCCACGTCATCACAAGGACCACAAACCTAAGAAAGAATTTACAGAAACACCAAAAGATTCAGAATAAGAAAAGGAGAAATGTATGGGATGGTGGCGCGAAACCATTGATATCGTAAAAGAAAATGATCCAGCGGCCCGCACCACTTTGGAGGTTTTGCTGACTTATCCAGGTGTCAAGGCCTTGGCGGCCCACCGTCTCTCGCATTTTCTCTGGAAGCATGGCTTCAAACTCCTGGCTCGTATGCACAGTCAGTTCTGGCGCTTTTGGACTCAGATTGAGATTCATCCAGGTGCCCAGATTGATTCAGGTGTCTTTATCGACCACGGTTCTGGTCTGGTGATTGGAGAGACAGCTATCGTTGAGACGGGAGTTCTCCTCTATCATGGGGTGACTCTTGGGGGAACAGGGAAAGACTGTGGCAAACGCCATCCTACCGTTCGCAAAGGAGCGCTTATATCTGCCCATGCCCAAGTTATTGGTCCTGTAGAAATTGGTGCAAATGCCAAGGTCGGTGCTGCAGCAGTAGTTGTTGCAGATGTACCTAGTGATGTGACGGTTGTCGGTATTCCGGCCAAGATTGTCCGAGTTCATGGACAGAAGGACGAACCGACGATCCACGAAGTCGAAGAAAAACGAGAGTACTACGTCAATAAACTCGAGCAGGCTAAAGAAGCCAGTCACAGATCGTCTGGTTTGTAGAGGGTACCTATATGATTCAAGCAAGAAACAAGTTAAGCCAAGAGGAGCTATCTGAGGCGAAAAAACTAATTAACTGTTGCCAAAACTATGATGGTACCTATCGTGATCCCTATCTCTCTAACATGCTTAATTTTGACCCAAACATGCCCGCCTTTTTCCTTTATTATGAAAAAGGCGAACTTGTTGGTTTATTAACTGTCTATGCAGATGACCAAGATGTGGAAGTGACGATACTGGTTCATCCAGATCATCGCCGTCAGGGAATTGCGCGGGCTTTGTATAGAAGTTTTGAGAAAGAAGCGGCATCTTATCCAATTGAGTCTGTGACTTTTCAGACAGAGCGTATTTTTCTAGACCGTTATCCTGATTTTGTCAGCAACTGGGGATTGGTCGAGGATGAAGAGACAGAAACCTGGTTAGGTAAGGATAGAAGACCTTATCCGTTATCAAAGGTTTCTAATCTTGAAGTTTTGTTAGCAGATAGTTCGTATCAAAATCAAATTAGTCAGTTAAAATTTCAGGCATTTTCAGAGGAACATGAATCTAGAGAGATTGTGGATAGATATGTCGCTGAAGCTCTGAAGGATCCAGAAAGTCGCTTATATATTTTGTTAAAAGACGGTCAGGTTATTGGAACTTGCACGGTAGATTTATCGACTAATACGAATTACTTCTACGGTTTAGCAATATCAGAACTTGAACGTGGGAAAGGCTATGGAAGCTATTTAGCAAAATCCCTTGTCAACCAACTAATTGAGCAAAATGATAAGGAATTTCAGATTGCCGTGGAAGATAGCAATGTAGGTGCCAAACGTTTGTATGAAAAAATTGGCTTTGTCAAACAGACTCAGGTGGTTTATCTGAATGAGAAAGGAGCAAGGGATTCCGAAGTGTGGAGACATTCGGACTGAAATTCAATTAAACTCTTAGTGATGAAACTAACTGTTCTCGGATTTTAGTTTTCCTGACTATTCTTTTATGATTAAAATCTATGACAGCTTGAACCGGAAGTAGACGGGAGAGGCGCTTGAATGTTTAAGAATGAACCTTTCTGCTGCAGATTGGTATTGCTGTTGTCTGGCTTATTTTTCTTGTCCAGTAAGGATTTTGCTGAATACTTTGATTAGCTTAGGTCTAATCATCTGGGGCTATCCCGCTAAGTGAAGGCGAAGCAGAACTAGAAAGGAAACTACAAGAATGGCAGTATATTTTTACGGCTGTATCACCATGGATGGCTACTTGGCAGACAGCCAGCACAGGATAGACTGGTTGCATCAGCTTGGTTCTGTAGAGGATACAGGCTATGATGACTTTTACAGGCAAATGGATATCACCATCATGGGCAAGCGGACCTTTGAGGAAATCCAAGATTTGCAAGATGTAGAAAGTTTTTATCAAGCTACGGAAAACTATGTCTTTACGCATGATAGAAACCTGCCTGTCAGCAATTACCAGCCAGTAGCTGGGGATGTGGTGGACTTTGTTCGCCAGATTGACAAAGGCAAAAATGTCTTTGTGATTGGTGGTAATTCCTTAGTAGGACCGCTCTTGGATGCGGATCTTTTTGACCACCTCATTATTCAGATAGCGCCCATTATCCTAGGAAAGGGGGTTCCCCTATTTACCCAAGAGGAAGGGCAGCGCTTTTACCAACTGGATAGCCTCAGACAATTTGGTCCTTTTGCAGAGCTGGTTTTCAGCCGAAAAAGTCAGAAATAGAGAAGGGAGTGGACCACATGATTAAAATTTACGATACCATGTCTCGTGATTTGCGAGAGTTTGTCCCGATTGAGGACGGCAAAGTCAAGATGTATGTTTGTGGGCCAACCGTGTATAACTATATCCACGTGGGGAATGCCCGTTCGACGGTGGCTTTTGATACCATTCGTCGTTATTTTGAGTACCGTGGGTATGAGGTTGCCTATATTTCCAATTTTACGGATGTGGATGATAAGATTATCAACCGTGCCAAGGAAGAAGGTATTACGCCTCAGGAGGTTGCGGACAAGTACATCGCTGCCTTTCGTGAGGATGTGACGGCCTTGGGCGTCAAACCTGCGACTCGCCATCCGCGTGTAGTGGAGTTTATGATTGACATCATCCGTTTTGTGGAAGACTTGATTGAAAAAGGTTTTGCCTATGAGAGCCAAGGGGATGTTTACTTCCGTGTGGAAAAATCCCACAACTATGCTAAATTAGCAAATAAAACCTTGGAAGACTTGGAGCTGGGTGCTTCAGGTCGTACCGATGAAGAAACAGCTCGTAAGGAAAATCCTGTAGACTTTGCCCTCTGGAAATCTGCCAAATCAGGCGAGATTTCTTGGGACAGTCCTTGGGGACCTGGTCGTCCAGGCTGGCACATCGAGTGTTCAGTCATGTCGACAGAGATTTTGGGCGACACCATTGATATTCACGGTGGTGGAGCTGACCTAGAGTTTCCTCACCATACCAATGAAATTGCCCAGTCAGAAGCCAAAACAGGTAAGACATTTGCCAACTACTGGATGCACAATGGCTTTGTCAATATCGATAATGTCAAGATGTCCAAGTCCTTGGGTAACTTTATCACCGTACATGATGCCCTTAAAACTCTTGATGGGCAAGTGCTTCGATTCTTCTTTGCGACACAACATTACCGTAAGCCTATCAACTTTACGGAAAAGGCAGTGCGTGATGCAGAGACCAATCTCAAGTATCTGAAAAACACCTATGAGCAACCATTTACTGGAACTGTAGATGCTCAAGAGTTACAGGCCTTTAAAGATAAGTTTGTAGCTGCTATGGATGAGGATTTCAACTCTGCCAACGGTATTACAGTAGTCTTTGAAATGGCCAAATGGATCAATTCAGGCAACTATGATACAAGTGTCAAGCAAGCTCTTGCAGATATGTTGGAAGTCTTTGGAATTGTCTTTATTGAGGAAGTTTTGGACGCTGAGATCGAATCCTTGATTCAAAAACGCCAAGAAGCGCGTGCCAATCGTGACTTTGCGACAGCGGACCAGATCCGTGACCAATTGGCTGCTCAAGGGATTAAACTCCTTGACACCAAGGATGGAGTGAGGTGGACACGTGATTGATGTCAATCTCATTAACGGAATTGCGTTAGCTTTTGAAGGAGATGCGGTGTATTCTATGTATATTCGCCGTCACCTCATTCTTAAAGGCATGACCAAGCCCAATAAACTCCACCAAGAAGCGACCAAGTATGTGTCGGCCAAAGCTCAGGCTCGTTTGATTTCCCTCATGTTGGAGGAGCAGGTCCTAACGGAAAAAGAAGAAGAAATCTACAAACGTGGTCGCAATACCAATAGTCACACCAAGGCCAAAAATGCTGATGTGGTGACTTACCGTATGTCCACAGGTTTTGAAGCAGTCATGGGCTATCTCCATATGACTGAAAATCTGGAACGTCTTGAGAGCTTGATTTCGTGGTGCATCCAAAAAGTGGAAGGCTAGGACATGATGGCAAAAGAATTACAAGACTGGTTTCCTGAGGCTCAGATTTCAGACCAACCAGTAGAGAAAGAGGGCTATCTCACTCTCCCTTTAGCTTCTCAGCAGTGGATTTTGCTGGAGGAAGCTAGGCTCAGCGAGCGTGAAAAGCAGTTGGTTGCCCTTTTAACCCAGCAGGAGCAGGCTCGTTCGCTCAATCCTTGGTATTCTTATCTGGTTGAGGGGAAGGGACAGGCACCACAAGCTTTTAAAAAGATTCAGTTGGTTTATTGTCATCTTTCCTATTTTCAGCAGGAAAATCTAGCCTCTTGGTTAGACATGATGCGAACTCTTTTTCCTAACTGTCAGACAGTGCTTCAGGTCGGAGCTCAGGATTATGTTTTCGTGCTTCAGCAAGACAAATACACCTCTGTACGAGCTATTTTAAGTGATACGATTGAAGCGGTTGAGTATGACTTTGGGCTGCGTCTATCTATCATGTTAGGACAGGTTTGGTCTCAGACAGGAAATCAAGCCCTATCAGACTTAATCAAAGCGGAACGGGATTTGTTTAAGACTTGGTGGCGTCAGGGGCACCAAGGTGTTCATACTTTTTCTCAGCTCTATCTTTGGAGTATAGGAGAAAGACTCGTGGACTTGAAGGCAATCAAGGAATGTCTGCACCAGATGATTTTGGACCAGGATCAGATTCAGGAAATCATTCTCTCCCTTTGGGAAAACAGTGCTGTTCTTACTAAAACAGCCCAGCAACTCTATCTGCACCGTAACTCTCTTCAATACAAGATTGATAAATGGGAAGAATTGACAGGGCTTCAGTTGAAGGAATTGACTGACCTGACCCTGTGTTATCAATTGATTTTACCAGATATTTTATAAAGTTTTGTGCAAGTTGCACAGAACTTTTTTATTTTTTTGTTCACCTTGCCATAGAAAAATAAAGCGTTTTCATCTATAATAAAACTATCAAAAGACAAAAGGAGTTCACCTCATGGTAGAATTGAATCTTAAAAATATTTACAAAAAATATCCAAACAGCGAACACTACTCAGTTGAAGACTTCAACTTGGACATTAAAGACAAAGAATTTATCGTTTTCGTAGGTCCTTCAGGATGTGGTAAATCAACAACTCTTCGTATGATCGCAGGTCTTGAAGATATTACAGAAGGAACTGCATCTATCGATGGCGTGGTTGTCAACGACGTAGCTCCAAAAGACCGTGACATCGCCATGGTATTCCAAAACTACGCTCTTTACCCACACATGACTGTTTATGACAACATGGCTTTCGGTTTGAAATTGCGTAAATACAGCAAAGAAGACATCGACAAACGTGTGCAAGAAGCAGCTGAAATCCTTGGCTTGAAAGAATTCTTGGAACGTAAGCCAGCTGACCTTTCAGGTGGTCAACGTCAACGTGTTGCCATGGGTCGTGCGATCGTCCGTGACGCAAAAGTATTCTTGATGGACGAGCCTTTGTCAAACTTGGATGCCAAACTTCGTGTATCAATGCGTGCTGAAATCGCTAAAATCCACCGTCGTATCGGGGCTACAACTATCTACGTAACTCACGACCAAACAGAAGCGATGACACTTGCAGACCGTATCGTTATCATGTCAGCAACTAAGAACCCTGCTGGTACAGGTACTATCGGACGTGTAGAACAAATCGGTTCTCCTCAAGAAGTTTACAAAAACCCAGTTAACAAATTCGTTGCAGGATTCATTGGAAGCCCAGCTATGAACTTCATTAATGTGAAATTGGTTGGAAGCGAAATTGTTTCTGATGGTTTCCGTTTGAAAGTTCCAGAAGGAGCATTGAAAGTTCTTCGTGAAAAAGGCTACGAAGGTAAAGAATTAATCTTCGGTATCCGTCCAGAAGATGTGAATGCAGAACCTGCTTTCCTTGAAACATTCCCAGATTCAGTTGTAAAAGCTACTATCTCTGTATCAGAATTGCTTGGTTCAGAATCCCACCTTTACTGCCAAGTTGGTAAAGATGAATTCGTTGCTAAAGTTGATGCTCGTGACTACTTGCAAACAGGTGCAACAGTTGAACTTGGATTTGACTTGAACAAAGCCCACTTCTTCGATGTAGAAACTGAAAGAACAGTTTACTAAGATAAATAAAACTCAAAACACTGCTAGAAATCTGGCAGTGTTTTTGATACAGATATTGATTGAGTAGGAATTTTCTAGTTTTCATATTCTTAAAAAAGTGATAAAATGGTAGGAAGAATTGGAGAGTAGAGATGCCGAAAGAAGTGAATTTGACGGGCGATGAGGTTGTCGCTTTAACGCAAAAATATTTATCAAAAGAAGATGTTGCTTTTGTACATAAAGCCTTGATTTACGCCGTTGAATGCCATAGTGGTCAATATCGTAAATCAGGTGAACCTTATATTATTCACCCTATCCAAGTGGCAGGGATTTTAGCCAAACTTAAGCTAGATGCCGTAACGGTTGCCTGTGGTTTCTTGCATGATGTGGTAGAAGATACAGATGCGACCTTGGATGATTTGGAGAGAGAGTTTGGCCCTGATGTGCGGGTAATCGTTGATGGGGTTACCAAGCTTGGTAAGGTCGAGTACAAATCAATCGAGGAACAATTAGCGGAAAATCATCGCAAGATGCTTATGGCTATGTCTGAGGACATCCGCGTTATTTTGGTCAAACTGTCTGACCGCTTGCACAATATGCGGACCCTGAAACACCTTCGAAAAGACAAGCAGGAGCGTATTTCCAAAGAAACTATGGAAATCTATGCACCTCTTGCTCACCGTCTGGGGATTTCTAGCGTCAAATGGGAATTGGAAGACTTATCTTTCCGTTATCTCAACCCAACGGAGTTTTACAAGATTACCCATATGATGAAGGAAAAACGCAGAGAGCGTGAAGCCTTGGTGGATGAGGTGGTCACAAAATTAGAGGAATATACGACAGATCGTCATCTAAATGGGAAGATTTACGGTCGTCCCAAGCATATTTACTCGATTTTCCGCAAAATGCAGGATAAGAGAAAACGTTTTGAGGAAATCTATGACCTGATTGCCATTCGTTGTATTTTGGATACCCAAAGTGATGTTTATGCCATGCTTGGTTATGTGCATGAACTTTGGAAACCAATGCCAGGTCGTTTCAAAGACTATATCGCTAACCGCAAGGCCAATGGCTACCAGTCTATCCATACGACTGTTTATGGGCCAAAAGGGCCGATTGAGTTCCAGATTCGGACCAAGGAAATGCATGAGGTGGCTGAGTACGGGGTTGCAGCTCACTGGGCTTATAAGAAGGGCATCAAGGGGCAGGTTAACAGCAAGGAATCTGCTATTGGGATGAACTGGATCAAGGAGATGATGGAGCTCCAAGACCAGGCTGATGATGCTAAGGAATTTGTGGATTCAGTTAAGGAAAACTATCTGGCTGAGGAGATTTACGTCTTTACCCCAGATGGAGCTGTCCGTTCCCTTCCAAAAGATTCAGGACCGATTGACTTTGCCTACGAAATCCATACAAAAGTCGGTGAAAAAGCGACGGGTGCCAAGGTCAATGGCCGTATGGTTCCTCTGACAACTAAGCTCAAGACAGGGGATCAGGTTGAAATTGTCACCAACCCGAACTCCTTTGGACCTAGCCGTGACTGGCTCAATATGGTCAAGACCAGCAAGGCCCGCAACAAGATCCGTCAGTTCTTTAAAAATCAAGATAAGGAATTGTCTGTCAACAAGGGTCGTGAAATGCTGATGGCTCAGTTCCAAGAAAATGGCTATGTGGCCAATAAATTCATGGACAAGCGTCATATGGACCAAGTTCTGCAAAAGACCAGCTACAAGACAGAAGAATCTCTCTTTGCCGCCATTGGTTTTGGCGAAATCGGTGCTATTACTGTCTTTAACCGTCTGACTGAAAAGGAACGCCGTGAAGAAGAACGTGCCAAGGCCAAGGCGGAGGCAGAAGAACTTGTCAAAGGTGGCGAAGTCAAGGTTGAAAACAAAGAAACCCTCAAGGTTAAGCATGAGGGTGGAGTGGTCATTGAAGGTGCCTCAGGTCTCCTAGTGCGGATTGCCAAGTGTTGTAATCCTGTTCCTGGTGACGATATTGTCGGCTACATTACCAAGGGTCGTGGTGTGGCTATTCACCGTGTGGACTGTATGAACCTGCGCGCCCAAGAAAACTACGAGCAACGTCTCCTTGATGTGGAGTGGGAAGACCAGTATTCAAACTCAAATAAGGAGTATATGGCCCATGTCGATATCTATGGTCTCAACCGTACAGGACTGTTGAACGATGTGTTGCAAGTTCTATCAAACACAACCAAGAATATTTCAACGGTCAATGCCCAACCAACCAAGGATATGAAGTTTGCTAATATCCATGTGTCCTTTGGCATTGCCAACCTCTCGACGCTGACCACGGTCGTGGACAAGATTAAGAGTGTGCCAGAAGTTTACTCTGTCAAACGGACTAACGGTTAATTGCCCTAGCTCTTACTAGAAAGGCTATTATGAAAATCATTATCCAACGGGTTACAAAAGCCCAAGTGAGTATTCAAGGTCAGATTCAGGGAAAAATCAATCAGGGGCTCCTATTGCTGGTTGGTGTTGGACCAGAGGATCAAGAGGAAGATTTGGACTATGCTGTGAGAAAATTGGTCAACATGCGGATTTTTTCAGACGCAGAAGGCAAGATGAACCTGTCTGTTAAGGATATTGAAGGAGAAATCCTCTCCATTTCTCAGTTTACCCTCTTTGCGGATACTAAGAAAGGCAATCGTCCAGCCTTTACAGGGGCAGCTAAGCCTGATATGGCATCAGACTTCTATGATGCTTTCAATCAAAAATTAGCGCAAGAAGTGCCCGTTCAGACAGGCATTTTTGGAGCGGATATGCAAGTTGAGCTGGTCAATGACGGACCAGTCACCATTATCCTTGATACTAAAAATAGATAAGAAAGACCAAGCCCAGCCGGCTTGGTTTTTCTCATCTATCATAAAATACTCCAAAAAGAAATCGGTTCTTGATAGGCCTTGGGGAAATCTTGTTTCAGGATTTGGCTTATGCGATAGGAAGGGATGAGGTGTCCTAGGATTAGGAGAGTTCCCAGAAGGAGAAGTGGCATACCACTTAAACATATCAAGGAGAGAATTATCAGGCTATCCCATAGAAGGATTTGTAAGGAAAAACGCCGGAATCTTGGTCTAATCTGTGAATAGAGTTGACTAAAGTGGTCACAAAGTTGGTTGGAAAGATAGGTCAATAGCACAGGATGAAAGAAAATGAGCCAACCGCTATAAATCAAAATCCAGTCCCAAGTAAGCCCCCCTTTAAATGTCAAAAATACAAGCATAATTCCATCAATGACAAGGAGCTCAATGGTCTTGGTGTAGATGATTTTTTTCATGCCAAAAGCTCCTTTTCCTTAGAGACACTCCCATAAAGAGATATGTTTGTCGTAAAAGTCTGGATAGTTTTCTCTTAGGTGGCCAGTTGTCATATAATAAAAAGTAGAATGGCAAGCAGTGATGATTGGCATAAGAGAGGGAAAACGCTGAGAACTAACGAAGGTTAAAAGGACAAAAAATAGAAAATCAATGGTGAGAACCCCTAAATAGTAGAAGCGAATCTTTTTATTGATTTGAGGATAAATCTCAGCGAATTGATGTTTGAGTTGGACAGCCAAGCGAAACAGCAGTAGTCCCTGAGCAAGGAGGAAAATAAAACCAGAGAGCAAGAGCCACTCCAAAGATGTCTCGGGTTTTTTGCTAAAAAATGCGAATAGTAGCAAATCGATGACTGCAATTGCTGTAAAATGGATTCTAAAGAGTTTTTTCATGACAAGACCTCCCTCTTTTATCTATTTTCATTCTACTCCAAAAGAATGGGAGTTACAACTAAAATGATAAAAATTTTAGTAAGGAGATTCTGTTAGATTTCTTTATTTGATTTCCCTCTTATTGTTCCACCTCTTCATCATTCCAGACAAATAAAGCTCCGATTGCATTGAGGATATAAAAGATGTATTTTCCGATATTGGCAAAATTCCCTTGAATACCAGCTTTTGTCAGCTGAACGAAATTGTAAATCAACCAAAAGCCCCACTGGGTTGTTAGTTTCAATGCGTTAAAAGCGTTGGCAATGAGAGACAGTGCAAAGGCAATAGTTGTTACGTAGGCAAGGAGATTCATCTTTCCTCCATAGCCGATATAGTTGGTCACAAAGGCAAAGAGGAAGGCGATGATGGAAATGATGATGGCTGCCAATTTTACCTGTTTTTGGCTCATTTGGTTGGGTCTGCCTTCTTGCGAAGCTTCCCATTTCTTAATAGCAAAGGTATAAATGAGGAAGGTGACGGGATAGGTAATGATGGCCGCCTTATTTCCAAGGATATAATCAATGGTACCAGATAAGATCGTATTGACAATACCAAAGTAATTTCCCCATTTGCTTAATTTTCCTGTGAAACGAGTGGATAACATGGAAATCCCAACGTTAGTTACGGAAATCAATCCAAAGGGTACAAGGGCAGTCCATGGTCCCCAGTCTACGAATTTGTCGAGACGGGAGTTGAGGTAACCAGATGCAATCGCAATCCCAACGACCAAAGCAACCCCGAAGAGGTCAAACCATTTAGATGTAGCAAAAATTTTTAGTGATTTTTTCATATATTAAGATATCTTTCTTTTTTTAACAAATATTATACAACTAAATGAAAGTAAAATCAAATGATAGAAATAAAACCCTGAAAATAAAATTTTCAGGGGTGGTTGGGGTACTTGAGAAATTAGTCGATTTTTTCGACATAGAGTTGTTTGGCAATGTCCATACTTACTTGTAAATCCTCGTCTTTACTAAGGATAGTGAAGGTATTGCTGAAGCCATCAAACTGCTGGACTTGGATATGGTCACCGATGTGAAGTGAGTGCTTATCCAAATAATTGAGAATGTCAAAACTATCATGCACCCGAGTCAGGCGGTAGGCGCCAGCTTCCTTGATATCAGCTAGTGGGAGGTTATTGATTTCAACTAAGAGTTCTCCCTTGGCAGGAATAGTTCCTCCGTGAGGGCAGGTCTTGGGGAATCCAAGTAATTTTTCTAGTCTCTCCACGAATAGCTCAGAGACAGTATGCTCCAAGACCTCAGCTTCCTCGTGAATCTGGTCACTTGTATAGTCTAAATGATGGACTAGAAAAACTTCAATCAAGCGATGCTTACGGTAGAGCTCTGAGACCAGTTTGAGTCCAAGGTCCGTCAGTAGATATCCACATTCCTTGTCCTTGAGGATGAGATTTTCACTCTTCATCCGTTTAATCATTTCAGTTACGGCAGGGGGAGAGACTTGCATGCGGGCAGCAATTTCCTTGTTGGTAATCTTATGCAAATCTATGCCAATTTCATAAATACACTTTAGATAATCTTCTTTATTCGGGGTCATTCGTTTCCTCTTGTCTAATATCTTTATCTAGTATATCAAAAAAAGCTAGATTTCTCTAGCTATCTGCCACAATGGCTTCTAATTTAGTTCTTTAGCAGCTGCAATTGCGGCTTCGAAGTTTGGTTCAGAGTTGATATTGTCCACGTATTCAACGTAGCGAATAGTATTGTCAGTATCGAGGACAAAGACTGCGCGTGCCAATAAGTGCCACTCATTGATTAAGAGGGCATAATCACGTCCAAAGGAATGGTCGAAATAGTCTGAGAGCATGATGGCATTTTCAATACCTTCAGCACCGCACCAACGTTTTTGGGCAAAAGGGAGGTCCATGGAAACAGTCAAGACAACCGTATTATCCAGTCCAGCCAGTTCTTCATTAAAACGACGCGTTTGAGTTGAGCAGATACCTGTATCGATAGAAGGCACGACACTCAAGACTTTTTTCTTCCCATCAAAATCAGCCAGAGATTTTTTAGAAAGGTCTGTTGTAATGAGTAAAAAATCAAGTGCCTTGTCGCCGACTTGTAGTTGTTTACCTGTAAAGCTCACAGGATTTCCGAGAAAAGTTACCATAGGATATTCCAATCTTTTTTCTTCCATTTTAGCTGAAACAGCCGGAATTTTCCAATGATTTGACCGGAAATGTGTGCATAGAAAAAACGCCAGCTCATGTGAGAATGACGTTTTTCAGAGGCTTATACTCAATGAAAATCAAAGAGCAAACTAGGAAGCTAGCCACAGGCTGTACTTGAGTACGGCAAGGCGACGCTGACGTGGTTTGAAGAGATTTTCGAAGAGTATTATTTTGCCAATCCTTCAGCAATCTTATCAAGGTTGTATTTCATCATGTTGTAGTAGCTGTCGCCTTCTTTACCTTGTTCTGCGATAGAGTCAGTAAAGATTTGAGCGTAGATTGGGATGTTTGTGTCTTGTGAAACAGTCTTCATTGGACGGTCATCCACACTTGATTCTACAAAGAGTGAAGGAACTTTTGTTTGGCGAAGTTTTTCAACCAAGGTTTTGATTTGTTCAGGAGTTCCTTCTTCTTCTGTGTTGATTTCCCAGATATAGGCACTTGGAACGCCGTAGGCTTTAGAGAAGTATTTGAAGCATCCTTCGCTGGTTACGATCAATTTCTTCTCAGCAGGGATGTTGTTAAATTTCTCTTTAGCTTCCTTGTCAAGTTTGTCTAGCTTATCAGTATATTCTTTAAGATTTTTTTCGTAGAATTCCTTGTTGCTAGGGTCTTTAGCGCTCAATTGTTTTGCGATATTTTTAGCAAAGATCATCCCGTTTTCAAGGTTAAGCCAAGCGTGTGGGTCTTCTTTACCTTTTTCATTTTGACCTTCAAGGTAGATAACATCAACGCCTTCGCTGACTGCAAAGTAGTCTTTGTTTTCAGTTTTCTTGGCATTTTCTACCAATTTTGTAAACCAAGCATTACCACCTGTTTCAAGGTTGATCCCGTTATAGAAAATCAAATCAGCTTGAGAAGTTTTCTTAACGTCTTCAGGGAGTGGTTCGTATTCATGTGGGTCTTGACCAACAGGAACGATACTGTGAAGATCAATCTTGTCACCAGCAATATTTTTAGTAATATCAGCGATGATTGAGTTTGTAGCAACAACTTTTAGTTTTTGACCAGAAGCTGCATCTTTTTTTCCACTAGTACATGCTACAAGAGCAATGACGGAAAGAAAGAGAACGAGTAATGTACCTAATTTTTTCATTAGATCCTCCAATTTATTGGGGTTTTGCCCCTTATTTTAACAAATGTTTATTTTTCAGTTTCAAATATCGTTGTTTTGGAGCGATAAAGAAGCTAATGAGAAAGAAACTAGCAGCTGTAAGCACGATACTAGAACCTGCCGCAACGTTAAAGCTATAGCCGATAAAGAGTCCCAAAACCGAAGCAGTAGCTCCAAAGGTTGAGGAAAGGAAAATCATGCTTTTCAGGCTATTAGCATACAGATAAGCAGTTGCAGCTGGGGTAATCAGCATGGCTACAATCAGGATAGTTCCGACACTTTGCATGGCTGTCACAGACACGAGAGTCAAGAGTACCATGAGAAGGTAGTGATAGAAATTGACAGGCATTCCCATGGCTTTAGCCAAGAGTTCATCAAAGGAAGTTATCAAGAGTTGCTTGAAGAAAATCCAGATTAACAAGAGAATGACTGCCCCAACACCCATAGTAATAAACATATCCGTATCTTGGACGGCTAGGATATTACCAAAAAGGATATGGAAAAGGTCAGTTGAACTTTTAGCGACACTAATCAAGATGATACCGAGGGCTAAGAAAGAAGAAAAGGTAATGCCGATGGCGGTATCGCTTTTGATAATCGAGTTTCCCTTGATGTAGGTAATGATGATGGCAGCTAGCAATCCAAAGACAATGGCTCCGATAAAGAAGTCAACGCCCAAGATGAAGGAGAGGGCTACACCTGGTAAGACAGCATGTGAAATGGCATCTCCCATGAGTGACATCCCGCGTAGGATGATGAAACATCCTACAGCTCCAGCTACGACCCCGACGACAATAGCTGTTATCAAGGCATTTTGTAAGAAATGGAATTTTTGCAATCCATCGATAAATTCTGCAATCATAGGTCACCTCCATTGAAAAAGAGTCGATTACCGTAAGCTTCTTTGAGATTGGCTTCGGTAAAGGTTTCTTTGGTTGGACCAAAGGCAATCACTTCTCGATTGACAAGCAAGACTTGATCGAAGTAGTGGGGAACCTTGCTGAGGTCGTGGTGGACGATGAGAACCGTCTTACCAGCTTTTTTCAAATCTCTCAGCGTATTCATGATGATTTCCTCACTGACAGAGTCAATCCCAACAAAGGGTTCATCCAAGAGGATATAGTCGGCTTCCTGCACCAAACATCTGGCAATCAAGACCCGCTGGAATTGACCTCCAGACAGTTGACTGATTTGCCGTTCAGCATAGTCAGCTAGACCGACGATTTCAAGGGCTTCTTGCACTTTCTTCCAATGTTTAGCCTTTAAACTTCGAAAGAGAGGGATAGAGGGAAAGAGTCCTAACGAGACACATTCCTTGACCTTGATGGGAAAGTTGTAGTCGATATTGATTTTTTGTTCGACATAGGCGATTCGATGTAAGGATTTTTTAACTTCCTTGTCATCGAGAAATGCCTGACCTTGATGTGGGATAATTCCCAGCATCCCTTTTAATAATGTTGATTTTCCAGCACCGTTTGGACCAATAATACCGGTAATTGTTGGTCCATGGAGCACTAGTGAAATATCCTTAAGTGCCAACGTTTCTTTGTAGGAGACACTGAGGTTTTCGATACGTATCATAAACTTGTATTCCTCCTGTCTCTTAATATACATTAAAAAAAAAATTAAGTCAAGTTAATTTTTGAAAAAATTAAAATAATAACTGAGAAATGATGGCAAGAGAAAGTTCATTTTTAATTGCATTCCCAGTTAATTTTTGTTAAGCTAAAAACAAGTACAAATGAAAGCGAGAACAAGATGACACGTTATCAAGATGATTTTTATGATGCAATCAATGGAGAATGGCAACAGACAGCTGAAATCCCAGCAGATAAGTCTCAAACGGGAGGTTTTGTTGATTTAGACCAAGAAATTGAAGACTTGATGTTGGCGACAACAGACAAGTGGTTGGCAGGTGAAGAGGTGCCTGAGGATGCTATCTTGGCAAACTTTGTCAAATACCACCGCCTAGTTCGTGATTTTGACAAGAGAGAAGCTGACGGTATCACACCTGTCTTACCACTCCTTAAAGAATTCCAAGAATTGGAGACTTTTGCGGATTTTACAGCTAGACTAGCAGAGTTTGAACTTGCAGGAAAACCTAACTTCCTTCCTTTTGGTGTATCGCCAGACTTTATGGATGCCAGAATCAACGTTTTATGGGCAAGTGCTCCAAGCACAATCCTGCCAGATACGACCTACTATGCAGAAGACCATCCTCAGCGCGAAGAGCTCTTGACTCTTTGGAAAGAAAGCAGCGCAAATCTCCTCAAGGCTTATGATTTCTCTGATGCAGAAATTGAAGACTTGCTTGAGAATAGATTAGAATTGGACCGCCGAATTGCAGCAGTGGTGCTCTCTAATGAAGAAAGTTCAGAGTATGCTAAACTCTACCATCCATATGCTTACGAAGATTTCAAGAAATTCGCACCTGCCCTACCTTTGGATGACTTCTTCCAAGCCGTTCTTGGACAAGTACCAGACAAGGTTATCGTAGACGAGGAACGTTTCTGGCAAGCAGCAGATCAATTCTATAGTGAAGAGGCATGGCCTCTCCTCAAGGCAACCTTAATTTTAAGTGTTGTGAATCTCTCAACCAGCTATTTAACAGAAGAAATCCGTGTCTTGTCAGGTGCCTATAGTCGTGCGCTTTCAGGAGTTCCAGAAGCTAAAGACAAGGTCAAGGCAGCTTATCAACTAGCACAAGGTCCTTTCAAACAAGCCTTGGGTCTCTGGTATGCCCATGAAAAATTCTCTCCAGAAGCTAAGGCAGACGTGGAGAAAAAAGTGGCAACTATGATTGATGTCTATAAGGAACGTTTGGCTAAAAATGACTGGCTGACTCCAGAAACTCGTGACAAGGCCATCGTCAAACTCAATGTTATCAAGCCTTATATCGGTTACCCAGAAGAATTACCAGAACGCTACAAGGACAAGGTAGTGGATGAGACTGCTAGTCTTTTTGACAATGCTCTAGCCTTTGCGCGTGTGGAAATCAAACACAGTTGGAGCAAGTGGAATCAGCCTGTAGATTACAAGGAATGGGGCATGCCTGCTCATATGGTCAATGCCTACTACAATCCACAGAAGAACCTAATTGTCTTCCCAGCGGCCATTTTACAAGCACCTTTCTATGACTTGCATCAGTCATCTTCTGCTAACTACGGGGGTATCGGAGCGGTTATTGCCCATGAAATTTCCCACGCCTTTGATACCAACGGAGCGTCCTTTGATGAAAATGGTAGCCTCAAGGATTGGTGGACTGAGAGCGACTATGCTGCCTTCAAGGAGAAAACACAAAAAGTTATTGACCAATTTGATGGACAAGATTCTTATGGAGCAACCATTAACGGTAAATTGACTGTGTCAGAAAACGTGGCTGACTTGGGAGGAATCGCTGCAGCGCTTGAAGCAGCTAAGAGAGAAGCAGACTTCTCAGCAGAAGAATTCTTCTACAACTTCGGTCGCATCTGGCGCATGAAAGGTCGTCCAGAATTTATGAAACTTTTGGCTAGTGTCGATGTACACGCACCAGCCAAACTCCGTGTCAATGTACAAGTACCAAACTTCGATGATTTCTTTACAACCTATGATGTCAAAGAAGGAGACGGTATGTGGCGTTCACCAGAAAATCGCGTCATTATTTGGTAAGGAATCCAATCTAATACTAAAATCCGTAAATCTGCATAGAATGGGTTAAAGAGGTTAACATGAAGAAATTTTTAATGATGCTTTCAGCCATTCTTACTGTTTTTGTTTTAGCATCTTGTGGCGCAAACAAAAAAGATGAAAAAATAGAACCTTCGGCAAGACAATCATCTTCTACCAAAGAGGAACAGAAGGAAACCTCTACGAAGTCAGAGAGTCAAACTAGTACGAGTTCTTCAATGGCAACACCGTCAACAACAATGGAAAAGAAAAGTGAAACAGGAAAAAATTTGTACGAGGAAGTAATAGAGCGGTACAATCACTATCAGGCTCTTTTAAGTACCGGTGACCGAGAATCCTTGTATGAAAAGTTGAAACAGAACAAAATTTTTTCTGAAGAGTATGGCTATATCTTTACACTAAGCACCTACGATAAACCAGCTAGTCTTCATTATGTGTTTGCTGATTTAAATAATGATGGTCAGGATGAATTGATTATTGGAGATAAAAAATATATAGGGGCCATTTACTATTTAGAGAATAAACAACCCAAGTTGCTTCATACAGCTTATGTAGCTTCTGCAGGTGGTTTTCGTTCCAGTTTAGTTATTTATGAAAACGGTCAAGTCAGATATGCAGACTGGCAGTCAACACGACCAGAAATGAACTTAAGTCTGTATGCTTTTGATAAAGACGGAGTACAGAAGATTAAAGAAGGAATCTTTCAAATTGGTGGTGATCAAAAGCCAGAGAAAATCTTAGAGATTTCTTCTAATGAACTTGATTTAGCTAAATTTGAATGGAAAGAATTTGAGCCAGCTAACTAATGTTCGATGAAATTCAATACTAGACTAGATTCTAAAATCAAAGAATGGAGAATTGAATAGCAGTACACAAAAACCAAGGATAAAAATTCCTTGGTTTTTTGCTACCTAGAAAAAAGGATTGAAGGTCTTTTCGTGAGCAATAGTAGTAGCTGGACCATGTCCTGGATAAACATCGTAGTTTGGTAGGGTGAAGAGTTGAGTCTGGATACTATGGAGGAGTTGTTCCATGCTACCAGTTGGAAGATCCGTCCGTCCGATTGTTTCACGGAACAGAGCATCACCTGTCAAGACCAAATGAGCTTGCGGAAAGACGATAGAAACACCACCGATAGAGTGCCCTGGTGTTGGTAAGACGGTGAAATGAAATTCCTCCAATTGATATTCCTCATGAAAGATAAAAGTGTGCTCAGCTGGCTTTGCGATCACATCTGCCATATCATCGTGCCGAGGTAGCCCAGAGAGATTATCGACGGGAGTATAGAGCCAGCTGGCTTCACTCTCTGCGATATAGACAGGAGGATTGCCAAAAGTCTCGCGAACTAGGTCCAGACTCATGATATGGTCATAATGAGCGTGGGTCAAGAGAATAGCACAGATAGGTTTGTTGATGTTCTCTATTGTCTGACGAATGGTTTCCCAATGGCTACCAGGATCGACGACGATGAGGTGTTTTTCACCTTCTAGGTAATAGGTGTTTTCATAGGCAACAGGATTCACAGTTTTATGGATTTTCATACTAGCTCCAATCTCAAAGAATGTACTAATACTCTTCGAAAATCTCTTCAAACCGCGTCAACGTCGCCTTGCCGTACTCAAGTACAGCCTGCGGCTAGTTTCCTAGTTTGCTCTTTGATTTTCATTGAGTATAAATTAAGTATAGCACAGTTAGGGAGAATGAAGTGGATAGAAAGTCCCTCTCTTTTAAGGAATGTTACTTGCTATCTATTTTATTCTGTCCAAAATAGAGATAGTTATTTTTAGAGTTATGAACTAGCTAGAGCTTTTAATTGACTGGGATTTAAAATAAAGCTAATGAGCTTGAGAGTGACTTAATGAAGCAAGTAAATTGTATTCTGTATTAGAAGGAAGTTTGTAATAAAAGAAAATAAAATATACATGCAAAGTTAATTTAAATTAATATACCAATCGAACAAGAAATATAGTGTGTGACCTATGATAGCTTGATACATCTTATTTTACAACTTAAAGAGTCTGAAAATTGTTGTATTTTTGGAAAATATTTATTTTAGATTTAGAATAAAAAATAAGTCATTTTATTTGTCATAGACTAGGAAATATGATATCATAAAGTTGTATGTTATAGACAGTTTTATGATATCAAGCTTCACTTCTAACATCTTTTGTTTCATCTGAGGTTAGCTGTGAGTTTTCGATATCAAAAATTTGTAAATCGACATCAAAATAAAAAAAGGAGGTTGTGGGTCTAAATGAAAGGCAAGCAACAACAAGATTTTAGAGTAGAAAAGTACATCCGTTATGGTATCCGGAAATATAGCTTTGGAGCAGCATCAGTAGCAATTGCAGCTGGTTTGATGTTCCTTGGAAATGGTGCGGTATCAGCAACGGAAGTTCAAGGTGCAGAAGCATCAGTAGCTGCAACTACTGCCCCAGCAAATCAAGCGGATTCTAATAAAGACAAGGAAGCCGTTAAGTCAGAAACTAAAGTAGCGGAAGCTAAACCTGAAGTTAAAGTACAGGAAGCTAAGAAAGCAAATAAAGCAGCTCTTGAAGCGAATGTTGCTACTTTAGAGATGAAATTAGCATCTGCTAAAAATGCAGATGCGTCTGTAGTAAACTCAGCTAAGGAAGTTTTAGCTACAGCTAAAGCAACACTTTCAAATCCAGAAGCAAGTCAATTGGATGTGAATACTTTAGCTGACAAACTTTCAGCATTGGGTCAAGCTGTAGCTGAATCAGATGCTATGGGTCAACAGAAAAAATTAGAAGCTGAAAAAGCAGCTGCTAAAGCTGAAGCTGAAAAGAAAGCTACTCCAGCAGAAAAATCTCTTTCAGAAGCTAAAGCAGCACTTGACAAAGCTTCATCTGAAGCAGAAGTGACTAATAAATTAGCAACTGCTGAACTTTCTAAAAAGGAAGTGAAGGAAGAAAACAAAGCGGCTGTTGAAGCGGCAGTAGCTAAAAACCAAGCAGTTCTTGCTGAAACAAAATCTCTTTTAGCTGAAAAGAGCGTAACCAAAGAGCAAGTAGAAGCACAACTTGCACGCTTGAATGAGTCAATCCTTGCAGTTTACAACGAGTTGAAAAATGCAGGTATTGGTCGCGATGGCAAGTTTTCTGTCAACTTAGCAGATGTTGCCGATACAGTTACGACTCCACCGCTTTCAGAAGAAGAGCAAATCAACCACTGGAAGAAGTATGCAGATAAGAACACAGAACGTCTGACAAAACAAATCAAGTGGTTTGACATTGCAAATCCGAAAGCGAAAATTGAAAATCTTGGCCCAGATGGTAAACTTCAAGTAGGTACTAAGTTTACACAAGAAATTTCTCCAGGCTATGTTGTAACCTTAACAGTTACTAAATTAGCGCCATTCAACTCAACTGATGAGTACAAAAAACGTGGTGGAGCAGGTTATGATGCAAATGCTGTCAATGAGTATAAAAATGGGGATCCAGCAGAATTAAAAGTAGTAAACCAAGGAAGTTACTCTGTTGCGAAAACAAACGGGATGGATACTAAAGGTAAAACAGTTATTCAATCTGTTAAAGATGGAGCCAACGTAGGGGTTGAATTCTCAGTTAGAGCTACTTTGAATGGTACAGAAGTTCCAGCCAACGTTGTATTTTTAACAGGGGAAGAAGCTGGTTCATCTGAAGCTGAAATTTATACAACAGATGGTGATGGATTTGAATTGGTTTCTGAGTTGTCAAACTCAACTGTAAAAAATCAAGAAACAGCTCGTTCATATACTGCGGTAACTTATGAGAAAAGAACATTAGCTTCAGCAGGACATGGTCAAGACTACGCTGGTGGACAACTTGGTTTGTCACATTCAATTGAAGGTTCAGGGAAACAAGCCTTTGAAAAATTCAAAGCGGACAAAGCTGCAGGATTCTTTAACACAACAATCACATCAGATACTGTTATTGCGATGAAAGCAGAAGATGGCAAATACCATACAGATGGATTAGGGACACAAGTTTTTGGACCAGTTTCAACTCACCGCCAATCAGGATTCTCTACTCCATTAGTAATGACGCGTAATGCCAAAAATGTTGGTATGTACATCTTAGCTGCGGGTCAACAAGGTTCTATGCTTGGATTTATGGTTCTAGACGAAGGGGATGCTCCTGCATCATACGGACGTGTAGCCCACTCTATTTCTAAATCTGATGGACAAAAACAACCATACCTAGGATCTGTTCCAGCTGACGTTGACGTTCGTACAACTCCAATTAAAGGTGCAAGTGCTTTTATCTACGATGACGTTAATGGTATCGGTGCTGCGGATGAAGGCGCTCGTCAATTGATGGGTGATGATGTTGCTCCAAATGACAACTATAAGTTGAAAAAAGTTAACGATGGAACTTACTCAATGACTTTCGATGCCCACCTAGACGGAGAAGCTAAAGCTTACGTTAACGGTTGGATTGACTTTAACAACAATGGTAAATTCGATGAAGATGAAGCCGCTGGTGTGACAGAAGTGACTGCTGATGGTAAGGTTACCCTTACTTGGACAACCACAGTTCAAAACGTGGATACTAGTGTGTCAAAATTAGCTACACGTCTTCGTATTGCTTTAGATAAAGCAGATGTCAAGGCCCCTACTGGTATTGCCTACTCAGGTGAAGTAGAAGATTTCCAAATCCAACAAACAATTCCACCACGTGGAACTAAGAGAGAAACAACAGATGTACAAGGTGCTACTCAAACATCTACTGTAGCATTCAGCGCATACGGTCAAAAGAACTATGATTTTGATAAAGACAATGCTATTGATACAACTGTCAAGTCACAAATCGTTAAACCAGATGGTACATTAGTAACAGATGCTGACCTAGTTGATGGATACTACGTTGTACCAGGGCAAGGTAAATACAAGATTACTGATAACGGTGCAAATGTAGATGTAGAATTTATCCCAGAAGCAAACTTTGTAGGTACAGCAGATGGTATTACGATTCGTCGTACAGATATCAATGGTAACACTACTGGTTGGGGTAATGAAGGTCGCCAAATCGTCGGTGGTACAGGTGAAGCTAAAGACCAACTAGAATTAGTAAGTGAACAAGTTCAATTAACTGGCTTAGCAACTAAAGGATCTATGGATGGTCGTTACATTCCAACTGTAACTCCAAAACAAATCGTTGGAACACCTGAAGAATCAACAGATATCCAAGGTAAACCACAAACGAAAACACCTAAATTCTCAATTGACGTAGATAAAGATGGTGATGGAACTGCGCCAGATGCAGTAACACCAAGTGCACAATATCCAGCTAAGTTAGTAGATCCAGCAACTGGAAAACCAACTGATGAAACAACTGTAACTGTAAAAGGTGAAGGAACTTATACAATCGATCCAACAACTGGAGCGGTAACATTTACTCCAGAACCACAATTTACAGGAACTGCTAAAGGTATTGATGTATCATTAACAGCACCAGTAGGTCAAGACAAAAATGGTCAACCTGTAACAGCAACAGCTACTGCAAAATACACTCCAACTGTAACACCTGTTAAACCAACAGCAGCTCCAGCAACTTCAACAGGAGTACAAGGTGAAACTCAAACAGGTAAACCAACATTTACAGAAGGAAATACAGAAGTACCTATTAAAGAGGGTTCTGTAAAATTATTAAATCCAGATGGAACAGAAGCAAATGGACCAGTAGATGCTCTAGACCCAAGTGGTAAAAAAGTTGGGGAATACACTGTAGATCCAACAACAGGTGTAGTAACCTTCACACCAATAGACAAATCTTACACAGGACCAGTACAACCAGCTAAAGTTCAAGCTGAAGATAAGAATGGAACAAAAGTTTCTACAACTTACACTCCAAACATCGTAGGAGTAACACCAACAGCAACACCAGATACAACTGAAGATGTTCAAGGTAAGACTCAAGAAAGTCCAGTTTCATTTGAAGCAGGAAAAACTACAATTGCTGGAGAAGAAAAAACTGTAGAAATCGATCCATCTACTTACACACTTCTAGGTGAAGATGGACAACCAGCTACTGAAGTACCAGCTAAAGATCCAGAAGGAAACGTAATTGGTAAGTACACTCTTAAAACTGTAGATGGAAAAGCTGTTGCAGTATTCGAACCAACAGATAAGACATATTCAGGTGAAGTACAACCAGTACGCGTTCAAGCTAAAGATAAGAATGGTACAGCTGTAGAAACAACTTACACACCGAAGATTACTCCGGTAGTTCCAACAGCAGAACCAGCTACATCAGAAGCTATCCAAGGTGAAACTCAAAAAGGAACTCCAACATTCGCTCCTGGAAACACTATTGCTCCAATCAAAGAGAACTCTTACAAGCTTCTTGATAAAGAAGGAAATGAAGTTCCAGCTGGTCAAACAACTCCAGCATATGCTGAGGACGGAGTAACTCCAGTAGGTACTTACTCAATTGATCCAGCAACAGGTGAAGTAACCTTCACACCAACAGATAAATCTTACACAGGTAATGTTACACCTGCTGATGTTCAAGCAGAGGACGCAAATGGAACAAAAGTTTCTACAACTTATACTCCATCTATCGTACCTGTAACACCAACAGCAGAACCAGCTAAAACTGTAGATGTTCAAGGTGCAACTCAAACAGGCAAACCAGTATTCCAAGGTGGAACAGCTATGGTTAACGGTGAAGAGAAAACTGTTGAAATCGACGATACAGTGCCAGCTAAATTGGTAGATCCAAAAACTGGAGAACAAGTTGATTCAGTCACTGTAGAAGGTGAAGGAACATACACAGTGGCTCCAGATGGAACAGTAACATTCAAGCCAGAACCACAATTTACAGGAGTAGCCAAAGGTGTTGAAGTAGTTCGTCAAGATAAGAACGGCACACCAGCTAAAGCTACATACACACCGGAAGTTAAACCAGTAACACCAACAGGAACAGATGCTGTAACTGAAAATATTCAAGGTTCAACTCAAACAGGTAAACCTGAATTCAAGGGTGGAACAGTAACAATCGACGGTAAAGAGAAAACTGTTGAAATCAATGAAGATAAACCAGCTAAATTGGTAGATCCAAAAACAGGAGATCCAGTTGATTCAGTCACTATCGAAGGTGAAGGAACATACACAGTAGCTCCAGATGGAACAGTAACCTTCACACCAGAAAAGAACTTCACAGGTAAAGCTACAGGTGTTACAGTTCAACGCGAAGATAAGAACGGTACCCCAGTAACAGCTAAATACACACCAGTTGTTAAGAAAGCAACACCAACAGGAACAGATGCTGTAACTGAAGATATCCAAGGTTCAACTCAAACAGGTAAACCAACATTTGAAGGTGGAAAAGTTACTGTAAATGGTGAAGAAAAAACTGTTGAAATTGATGAAGATAAACCAGCTAAATTGGTAGATCCGAAAACAGGAGATCCAGTTGATTCAGTCACTATCGAAGGTGAAGGAACATACACAGTAGCTCCAGATGGAACAGTAACCTTCACCCCAGAAAAGAACTTCACAGGTAAAGCTACAGGTGTTACAGTTCAACGCGAAGATAAGAACGGTACCCCAGTAACAGCTAAATACACACCAGTTGTTAAGAAAGCAACACCAACAGGAACAGATGCTGTAACTGAAGATATCCAAGGTTCAACTCAAACAGGTAAACCAACATTTGAAGGTGGAAAAGTTACTGTAAATGGTGAAGAAAAAACTGTTGAAATTGATGAAGATAAACCAGCTAAATTGGTAGATCCGAAAACAGGAGATCCAGTTGATTCAGTCACTATCGAAGGTGAAGGAACATACACAGTAGCTCCAGATGGAACAGTAACCTTCACCCCAGAAAAGAACTTCACAGGTAAAGCTACAGGTGTTACAGTTCAACGCGAAGATAAGAACGGCACACCAGTAACAGCTAAATACACTCCAGTTGTTAAGAAAGCAACCCCAACAGGAACAGACGCTGTAACAGAAGATGTTCAAGGTTCAACTCAAACAGGTAAACCAACATTTGAAGGTGGCAAAGTCACTGTAAATGGTGAAGAAAAAACTGTTGAAATCGATGAAGATAAACCAGCTAAATTGGTAGATCCTAAAACAGGAGATCCAGTTGACTCAGTAACTATCGAAGGTGAAGGAACATACACAGTAGCTCCTGACGGAACAGTAACCTTCACCCCAGAGAAGAACTTCACAGGTAAAGGAACAGGCGTAACTGTTCAACGTGAAGATAAGAACGGCACACCAGTTAAGGTTACTTACACACCAGTTGTAAAACCAGCAACACCAACAAGTTCAGATGTTATCACTACAAATGTTCAAGGTGCTACTCAATCAGGAACACCAACATTTGAAGGTGGAAAAGTAACAGTCAACGGTGAAGAAAAAACTGTAGAAATCGATGAAACTGTTAAACCAACATTTGATGATGGCACAACTGAGAAGAAAGTACCAGGTGAAGGAACATACACAATCGATGAGAACGGTACAGTAACCTTTACACCAGAGAAGAACTTCACAGGTCAAGCAACAGGTGTAACAGTGAAACGTGTTGACAAAAATGGAACACCAATCACAGCTAAGTACACTCCAGTAGTCGTTCCAGTAACTCCAACCTCAAAAGATTCTGAATCAGAAGGTCCTAAAGGACAAACTCAATCAGGAACACCAACATTTGAAGGTGGAAAAGTTACAATCAACGGTAAGGAAGTTCCAGTTGAAATCGATGAAACTGTAAAACCAACATTCGAAGATGGCACAACTGAGAAGAATGTACCGGGCGAAGGAACTTACACAATTGATGAAAATGGTAAAGTAACATTTACTCCAGAAAAAGACTTCGTAGGAAAAGCATCAGGTGTAACAGTTAAACGTGTAGATAAGAACGGTACACCAGTAACAGCTAAGTACACACCAACAGTTCGTCCTGATACTTCATTCGTTGATAAAGATGGTAACCCGCTTTCACCAACAGAAGATGGAACTAAACCAACTAAAGACATCCCAGGATACAAGATTGTTAAAACTGAGATCGACGAAAAAGGAAATACAAAACATATCTATGAAAAAGTTACGACATCATTCAAGGATAAAGAAGGAAACGAAATTCCAGGAAATCCAAGTGAAGATGGCGAACAACCTAAGAAAGATATTCCAGGTTACCGCTTCGTAGAAACTAAGAAACTTCCAAATGGAGATACAGAGCACGTCTACGAAAAAGTTAAGACATCATTCAAGGATAAAGAAGGAAATGAGATTCCAGGAAATCCAAGTGAAGATGGCGAACAACCTAAGAAAGATATCCCAGGTTACCGCTTCGTAGAGACTAAGAAACTTCCAAATGGAGATACAGAGCACGTCTACGAAAAAGTTAAGACATCATTCAAGGATAAAGAAGGAAACGAGATTCCAGGAAATCCAAGTGAAGATGGCGAACAACCTAAGAAAGATATTCCAGGTTACCGCTTCGTAGAAACTAAGAAACTTCCAAATGGAGATACAGAGCACGTCTACGAAAAAGTTAAGACATCATTCAAGGATAAAGAAGGAAATGAGATTCCAGGAAATCCAAGTGAAGATGGCGAACAACCTAAGAAAGATATTCCAGGTTACCGCTTCGTAGAAACTAAGAAACTTCCAAATGGAGATACAGAGCACGTCTACGAAAAAGTTAAGACATCATTCAAGGATAAAGAAGGAAATGAGATTCCAGGAAATCCAAGTGAAGATGGCGAACAACCTAAGAAAGATATCCCAGGCTACCGCTTCGTAGAAACTAAGAAACTTCCAAATGGAGATACAGAGCACGTCTACGAAAAAGTTAAGACATCATTCAAGGATAAAGAAGGAAACGAGATTCCAGGAAATCCAAGTGAAGATGGCGAACAACCTAAGAAAGATATCCCAGGCTACCGCTTCGTAGAAACTAAGAAACTTCCAAATGGAGATACAGAGCACGTCTACGAAAAAGTTAAGACATCATTCAAGGATAAAGAAGGAAATGAGATTCCAGGAAATCCAAGTGAAGATGGCGAACAACCTAAGAAAGATATTCCAGGTTACCGCTTCGTAGAAACTAAGAAACTTCCAAATGGAGATACAGAGCACGTCTACGAAAAAGTTAAGACATCATTCAAGGATAAAGAAGGAAATGAGATTCCAGGAAATCCAAGTGAAGATGGCGAACAACCTAAGAAAGATATCCCAGGTTACCGCTTCGTAGAGACTAAGAAACTTCCAAATGGCGATGTAGAACACGTTTATGAGAAAGTTAAGACAAGTCACAAGGATAAAGATGGTAAAGAAATTCCAAACTATCCAACAGAAGACGGTGAACAACCTAAGAAAGATATTCCAGGCTACCGCTTCGTAGAGACTAAGAAACTTCCAAATGGCGATGTAGAACACGTTTATGAGAAAGTTAAGACATCATTCAAGGATAAAGATGGAAATGAAATTCCAAACTATCCAACAGAAGACGGTGAACAACCTAAGAAAGATATCCCAGGCTACCGCTTCGTAGAGACTAAGAAACTTCCAAATGGTGACACAGTTCATGTTTATGAAAAAATCATTCCTTCTGTGAAACCAGAACCTGCGAAACCATCAAAACCAGCTCCAGCTAAATCAGCTAAGGAATTGCCTAATACTGGTACAGAAGATCACTCAAGCCTAGCAGCTCTTGGACTTCTTGGAGTATTGAGCGGATTTGGTCTTGTGGCACGCAAGAAAAAAGAAGACTAATGTTTTAATCATTAAAGATTAAACAAAGGAATTCAATTTCATAAATGAAAACCCAACTAATCAAACGATTAGTTGGGTTTTTTATGTGGATTATCTATTTTTCCAAGCTTGGTAACGGGTATCAATTAATAATTGGGTAAGACGTCCCATAGTTTCCCTTTCTTCTGGAGTGAGGGATTGAGCTTGGACGAAGAGATGACGAATGTGTTCGATAGCCTTTAAGGAAGACAGGTCATTGATGGAGCTAATCCCAGCATCTAGAATGGTGCCAAAGAAGAGATCGAAGTAGAGCTGGAGTTCCTCGTCAGGGACTGTGGCCACCCACTCCTTGAAGGTTGTGTCAACTTGTTGGCTATCACTGTTGGTCTTATTCAGTTGGACGAAGTGCTTGTCCTCAATCTGCCAACTAAAGGTATCGTGCTGGGCGATGCCACCTAAGGCAGTACTGTGCACGATGATTTGGTGGTTAGGGATTTCCATCATCATACCGATAATGGACCCTTGTGGGATGAAGACCTTGGTTTTATTCATTATCCTTTGATAGCCCTCGGTTTGTGTCAGTTCTTTGTGGAGACCAGGCGCATCAAAGGTATAAACTGCTGTGATTTGATCTTGCAAGTTTTGCTCAATTTGACTAGCCGCATAGATGGCTAAATTTCCTCCCTTGGAATGCCCAGCCAGAATGACTTTTTGCTTAGGATGTTGGGCAAAAAAGTTCTTTAAATAGCGGAGGGCATGCTTTTGAGCAGGAATTTCCTTCATATAGGTAAGGTGGAAATCTTCCTTCCAGCCAATGATACTGTCATCAGTCCCACGAAAGACAATCAGATAGGTATCGAGAGTGAGGCGGTAGGTCATAGCCGCAAATTGTTTTTGTAGTTCAGGGTCGATGTCGTTGATAAAATGGGAGAGTTTGCAATTTTTGAAGCGCTTGTGTTGAGTTAGTTCATCTAATAGCTGGAGGCGATTTTTGCTGGTCAACATGTTTGGCTCCCTTGGAACCTGAGGAGCTAGGTCTAAAAGTCGCTGAGGACTTGTGGAGACCAGATTATCAAAGGAGAGGTAGGTGATTTCTGTTAAGGCTAGAATGTCTAACTCATTCAAAGGAAGGTCGTAAAAGGAATCGCGTGCGACATCTTTCAGATAATCAAAAATATTGGACATAAGAGCTCCTTTCTTTTTATTTATCTTATCAAATTTCCCTTAAATTAGCTAGTAGGATTGCCTCATTTTGTTGGCTAAAAACAAGCTGCTTCAAATTCAGTTTCAGACCTTCTAGCATGGAAAAATCTGTTATAATAATAGCAAAGGAGAATCAGATGCACAAGATTTTATTAGTAGAAGATGATCAGGTTATTCGTCAACAAGTCGGAAAAATGCTCTCTGAATGGGGATTTGAAGTGGTCCTGGTAGAAGATTTTATGGAAGTTTTGAGTCTATTTGTTCAGTCGGAGCCTCATCTGGTCCTCATGGATATTGGTTTGCCCTTGTTTAATGGCTATCATTGGTGTCAGGAAATCCGCAAGATTTCTAAGGTTCCCATCATGTTTCTGTCTTCGAGAGACCAGGCTATGGATATTGTCATGGCAATCAATATGGGGGCGGATGACTTTGTGACCAAACCTTTTGACCAGCAGGTTCTTTTAGCCAAGGTTCAGGGCTTGTTGCGCCGTTCCTATGAGTTTGGGCGTGACGAGAGTTTACTGGAATACGCTGGTGTTATCCTCAATACCAAATCCATGGATGTACATTATCAAGGGCAAGTCTTAAATTTGACCAAGAATGAATTCCAGATTTTACGAGTGCTGTTTGAGCATGCGGGCAACATCGTAGCGCGTGATGACCTGATGCGAGAACTTTGGAACAGTGACTTTTTCATTGATGATAATACCCTCTCAGTTAATGTGGCTCGTTTGCGTAAAAAGTTGGAAGAGCAGGGCTTGGTAGGATTTATCGAGACCAAGAAAGGGATAGGGTACGGACTGAAGCATGCTTGATTGGAAACAATTTTTTCTAGCCTATCTGCGTTCCCGTAGTCGTCTGTTTGTCTATCTGATTTCTTTGACGTCTCTGCTCTTACTCTTTCAGTTTTTATTTGCCAGTTTGGGAATTTACTTTCTCTACTTTTTCCTGCTATGTTGCTTTGTAACCATCTTATTTTTCACTTGGGATATATTGGCGGAGATGCAGGTCTATCGTCAGGAACTTCTCTATGGTGATAGGGAAGCCAAGTCTCCTTTGGAAAGAGTTTTGGCTGAGAAATTAGAAGCGCGTGAGATGGAACTCTATCAGCAGAGGTCAGATTCAGAAAGAAAACTGACGGATTTGCTGGATTACTATACCTTGTGGGTCCATCAGATTAAGACCCCCATTGCAGCCAGTCAACTCTTAGTTGCAGAAGTAGCCGACCGCCAACTGAAGCAGCAATTAGAACAGGAAATTTTCAAGATTGACTCCTATACCAATCTAGTTTTACAATACCTGCGTTTAGAAAGTTTTCATGATGATTTGGTCTTAAAGCAGGTGCAAATTGAGGACTTGGTCAAGGAAATAATTCGTAAATATGCTCTTTTCTTTATTCAAAAAGGCTTAAATGTCAATCTACATGACCTTGATAAAGAAATCGTGACGGATAAAAAGTGGCTGCTAGTGGTTATTGAGCAAATCATCTCAAACAGTCTCAAGTACACTAAGGAAGGTGGCCTGGAGATTTATATGGACGGGCAAGAGCTTTGTATCAAGGATACAGGAATCGGGATAAAAAACAGTGATGTCCTCCGAGTCTTTGAACGTGGCTTTTCAGGCTACAATGGTCGCCTAACCCAGCAGTCATCTGGACTTGGACTTTACCTATCTAAGAAAATTTCTGAAGAACTGGGGCACCAGATTCGTATCGAGTCTGAGGTCGGTACAGGAACGACAGTGCGGATTCAGTTTGCTCAAGTGAACTTAGTCCTTGAGTGAGAAGAGACAATGAGTTTTTACCCAATCTCTTTTTGCTATATTTCAGGATATTTGAAGACTGTTTTTTACAAAATCAATAATAGAATTTTTAATACGGAATATAGTATAAATACTGGTTCAAAGTGAAGTTTTGTATGCTTTATACTTTTGTTGAGTATAAAATCTATAAACTAAGGGTGAATTACAAAAATTAATTTGAGATGAAGTGAATTGTAGACTTGGGAAATATCTCCTGTTCGATTTCAGAATGAATCGCTGATACAGGATTGAAAGAACTGCAGCTTTCTTTTTATTTTGATAGTAAAAACTGCAGTACTTGTGTGATTTACAATTATTGCACTCAATGTCCGAGTATCGCACTATCTGAAATAGGGAATAGTAGAGATTGTTCTGCGATATGTAAAAAAACGCATTAGCAAGGAGTATCGTATATGCTACCATATCTTAAAACTATTAGATGGTATCTCTTCTTTAATTTTCTTTTTGGTGTAGTATCGAATATCTGCACAGCTTTGTTACCGTATTTCACGCAGGCATTAATCAAAGGGGATTATCAAGTAGCTCTATATGGTTACTCTATGTCAGTGGCAGGCTATTTGAGTTGTAACTATATCCAAATGATACTTGATTGGAAGCAGGGGATTATCTTTTCGACTACTTTGAAAAATGAGTGGTTTCGTTCACTTCTGGGACTCAGTCACCACGATTTCAAGCAGAAAACAGTAGCAGAGTATATTTCCTATCAATCTAATGACCTAGATTCGTTGGAAAAGGATTACCTTCCTCCATTGATGAGTTTTATCAAACAAATTTTACGTATCATCATTTACGCTTTCATTATTAGCAGAACAATTAATCCTATTGTATCACTGATTTTAATCTTTTCTACTGGAATTAGTATTCAAATTCCTAAAATCGTTGGGAAGTTGACCGCTAATCGTAGACAGGTTTACTTGAAAAAACAAGGAGATTACTATCGAACTTTGGAGGATTTGCTCATGGGACATCATTTGGTAAATAAACTAACTATGTCGCATTTTTTGAATCAACAAAAGAGTTCTCTAAAGAATTTGCAGGATAAGTATTTTAAGTATGGTTTGACAAAAATTACAGGCATCTTATTGACAGGTGTTTCTTTTGAATTCATTAGTCTTGTTCTGTTTATTTATTTAGCCTACTCTCTATCTCACCAGCAACTCGGTATTCCTGAGGTGGTGGCGAGTTTCGGATATATTAATGCTTTTTCTGAACCAATACAGGAAATCCTTTATGATTTACAAATGTTAGAGTCCGTAAAGCCTGTAATCAAGAGTTTTCAAAACATTGTTGGGAGACCCGTTTCAGTTCAAGCACCTCAACATTCTTTTGATACGATTACTTTGAAAAACATTTCCAAACAACTGGGAGAATCAAAATTGATAATTACTTCCGCTACGATTCAAAAAGGGGATAAAATTGCGCTTATTGGTAAGAATGGTTCTGGAAAAAGTAGTCTTCTCAACATTTTAAATGGAACAGATGAAGATTTTGAAGGACAAATTGTGCTAGATGGGCTTGTTTTGGACCATCTTTGGGGAAGATTCGGTATGATTCTGCAACAAGAACATACATTTATTTCGAGTTATGAAAATAATGTAACACTATTCAATAGTTTCAATGAAAAATTCAGAGAAGAAGATTTTGAAAAAATTCCACCACAATCCCTGTCAGGTGGTCAGCAACAACGAATGTATTTAAATCGTGAGAAAAATCGTAAAAATCCATTGCTTATCCTAGACGAACCTTTCTCTGCCTTGGATACTAATCAGTTTAAAATGGAATTGGAAAGAGTTCTGGAACTACCAAGTGCCGTCATTGTTACTTTACATCGCCAAAACGAATTATTAAGTAAGTTTGACCAAGTTTGGGAAATTAAGAATGGAGAACTTGTAATTTTGAAATAGCTAAATTATAAAGAATAAAACGCATAGTATCAAGGTTCAGGAGATACCGTTTTTCCTTCTTCGGATAAGGAAACAAAAATTTCTTGCTTCATCTATCTATTCAATTGATAGATTTCGTCAGAGAAAAACTGTAAAATTTTTGATATAATATAAAGGATGGACTGACGGATACTTAAAAGATAATTTTCAAAAGAATAACAGGTGAGAAGAAAAATATGTAAGATTGGACAGAAGTCTCTCTACCATCATCCATGCAGAAACAAGATTATATAAAATAAAAGGAGTAACCAATGAACGGAAATTATTCAACACGGGAATACCGTGAGAAATTATACGATGACCTTCATGTTCGATTGAGAGATACAGCGATTTTGATGTGTGCAATTTTTATTGCCTCTATCGGTCTAAATATGAATTCAACAGCTGTTATTATTGGAGCCATGTTAATTTCACCTCTCATGACACCGATTGTTGGACTGGGATTCGGTTTAGCTATTTTTGATACGCGTTTAATCAAGCAATCTCTAGAGGTTTTATTGACTCAAGTGTTGGTCAGTTTGCTTGTCTCGACTCTGTATTTCTGGATTTCTCCCTTGTCTTATGCAAGTAGCGAGTTGATTGCACGAACCTCTCCAACCATTTGGGATGTTCTCATTGCTATTGCTGGTGGGATTGCTGGTGTGATCGGTTCAAGGAAAAGAGTTAGAAAAACCAACAACACCAAGTCTTGAAGCTTTTTGGGATTTACGGCAAAATTTCTTTGCTTGTTTTCTTTCCTTTTTCTGGTTGGGATCGTTATGGATGGCACTAAACACATTATGGGAAAAGGTTGAGAAAATTTCCTCAGAAATTATTTGGTGGAATTTGTTTCTACTCTTGGAGCGGCAGGAGTTCTCTTTGGAGAATTTCATGCCATCCAAGATACCAGTCTGAATGATGTGGTGGACCGGATCTATATAAATGTCAAGGATTTACCGTTTCAGTCCTTGGGAGCTTTAGCTAATATCCTGTCTGATGTTAAGAAGGGACTGATTCAAGACAGTCATATCTGGTCTTTCTTCCAGTCATTTTTCAAACAATATCAGTTGATAATCAGCTTAAATCAGATCTATCAGTTTGTCTATCTTTCTCTGATGGAGATCATGTCCTATCTTCACTTTGATTATTGGAAAAAAACGGCTCGGTCAGGAGCTAGTATGAATAAGGAGAACAAATGAAACGTTTAAAAATGTTATGGCATATTATGCAGGTTACGGGTTTTACTCGGTTTGCTCTGAGTTTTGTGACCTTTGTTTTTGGGTCAGGAGGCGTGCTTTTCCTAGTTGAACCTGCTATCACAAATTACGGAGACGGTCTTTGGTATGCTTTTGTGACTTCGACGACTGTCGGCTACGGGGATCTCCTAGCTGTGACCTTGATTGGAAGGATTACCAGTGTCTTCTTGACGATTTATGGGCTCATATTTTTTGGCTGTTTATCAGCTGTTATTTTTAATTATTATACCAATTTAAATAAGGAAAGAGGAGAGGACAAATGACTGCCAATTATTCAACACGGGAATACCGTGAGAAATTATACGATGACCTTCATGTTCGATTGAGAGATACAGCGATTTTGATGTGTGCAATTTTTATTGCCTCTATCGGACTAAATATGAATTCAACAGCTGTCATTATAGGAGCCATGTTGATTTCACCTCTCATGACACCGATTGTTGGACTGGGATTCGGTTTAGCTATTTTTGATACGCGTTTAATCAAGCAATCTCTAGAGGTTTTATTGACTCAAGTGTTGGTCAGTTTGCTTGTCTCGACTCTGTATTTCTGGATTTCTCCCTTGTCTTATGCAAGTAGCGAGTTGATTGCACGAACCTCTCCAACCATTTGGGATGTCCTCATTGCTATTGCTGGTGGGATTGCTGGTGTGATCGGTTCAAGGAAAAAAGAAGCAAACAATATCGTGCCAGGAGTAGCCATTGCTACAGCTCTGATGCCGCCTATCTGTACTGCTGGCTATGGTTTAGCTAATGGGAATGTACGATTTTTATTGGGGGCTCTCTATCTTTTCTTGATCAACTGTGTCTTTATCATGCTAGCCAACATTGTTGGAACAAGAATTTTGATGAGAAAATCTCCTTTAACTTCATTTAAAGAGCTGAGCATTAAAATGAGAATTGGCTTGATATCTTTGATTGTATTGTTGATTCTTCCAGCTAGCTATTCGGCAGTTACTCTGACAATAGAACAAGCGCGCAAAGAAGGGATCAAACAGTTTGTAGGAAAAGAGTTCGCCAATTATACGGTTATTAATCAAGTCTACAAGTCAAGTAACAATGAATTGGTCTTGACGGTTGTTGGAGATCCGATTTCAGAAGAAGAATTAGAAACACTCCACCAAAAACAAGCCTCTTACGGTATTCAATCTGTTCAATTGAAAGTGAATCAAGTTCAGAACTCGCCAACATTAGATAGTGAAGCGACCAAGGAATTTTATGAAAACATTGACAAGTATATTGATCAAAAACTCTCTGAAAAAGATTCACAAAAAGATCTCGTAAAAGAAAATGAAGCAGACAAGGATTGAGGATATTGACCTTATCTAACTCATGAAAGCAAATCTTGTGTGGTGGTTTGGTCAATCACTACTAGCTCGGATTAAATAATACTCTTCGAAAATCAAATTCAAACCACGTCAGCGTCGCCTTACCGTACTCAAGTACAGCTTGCGGCTAGCTTCCTAGTTTGCTTTTTGATTTTCATTGAGTAAAAATATAAAAAGCAACAGCTGAAATAGTTGTTGCTTTTTAGGTAGCTAGGATTTTATCTCTTATTTCTCAACGCGTGATTTGTTGGCGATATCAGCTAGGATAGCTTGAACAAAGTCATCAACTGAGACAGTTTGTGTTTCTTTTTGTCCGTAGCGACGAACGTTGACTGTTCCGTCTTCCATTTCCTTGTCCCCAACGATCAATTGGTAAGGAATCTTGCTTGTTTGTGACGCACGGATCTTGAACTGCATTTTTTCATTGCGCTCATCTACATCTGCACGAACACCACGGTCACGGAGTTTCTTAGCCACTTCCCAAGCGTAGTCCACGTGTTTTTCGTTAGATACTGGGATGAGGGTTACTTGGTGTGGTGCAAGCCATGTTGGGAAGGCACCCTTGTAGTTCTCAATCAAGATAGCTGTAAAGCGCTCCATAGTAGAGATTACACCACGGTGGATCATAACTGGACGGTGTTCCTCACCATCAGCTCCGATGTATTTAAGGTCGAAGCGTTCTGGAAGCAAGAAGTCAAGTTGGATAGTAGAAAGGGTTTCTTCTTTTCCAAGGGCTGTCTTAACTTGAATATCCAATTTTGGTCCGTAGAAGGCTGCTTCACCTTCGGCTTCAAAGTAGTCCACGCCCATTTCATCAAGGGCTGCACGAAGCATGGTTTGAGCATTTTCCCACATCTCATCGTTGTCAAAGTACTTATGAGTATCTTGAGGGTCACGAAGAGAGAGACGGAAGCGGTATTCAGTCAAGTTGAAGTCTTCATAAACATCGATAATCAACTGAAGAGCACGTTGGAATTCTTCTTGGATTTGTTCTGGAGTCACAAAGAGGTGACCGTCGTTGAGAGACATTTCACGCACACGTTGAAGACCAGTAAGGGAGCCAGATTTTTCGTAGCGGTGCATCATACCGATTTCAGCGATACGGATTGGCAACTCACGGTAAGAGTGAACATGATGTTTGAAGACTTGGATGTGGTGCGGACAGTTCATTGGACGAAGGACAAATTCTTCCCCGTCACCCATGTCCATAGTTGGGAACATGTCTTCTTGGTAATGATCCCAGTGACCAGAAGTCTTGTAAAGCTCAACAGAAGCAAGTGGTGGAGTGTAGACGTGTTGGTAGCCTGAAGCTAGCTCTTTGTCAACGATGTAGCGTTCCAACTCACGACGAATAGTCGCACCATTTGGCAACCAGAATGGCAAACCTTGACCAACCTCTTGAGAAATCATGAAGAGGTCAAGCTCTTTACCAAGTTTACGGTGGTCACGTTCCTTGGCTTCTTCACGCATTTGAAGGTAGTTCTTCAAGTCTTTTTTGTCAAACCAAGCTGTACCATAGATACGTTGCATCATAGCGTTGTCGCTATTTCCACGCCAGTAAGCACCTGCTACATGGAGAAGGTGGAAGATTTGGATACGACCTGTTGAAGGGACGTGTGGGCCACGGCAAAGGTCTACATATTCACCCTGACGGTAGATGGTCAAACCACCTTCGTCTTCTGAGTGTTCTTCAATCAATTCCAACTTGTAAGGGTCATTTTTGAAGATTTCACGTGCCTCGTCTTTAGTAACTTCTTCACGGATTGATGGGAAGTTTTCTTTGACAATTTTTTGCATTTCTTCTTCGATACGAGGAAGGTCTTCGTTAGAGATTTGACCAGCTGTGTTGTCAGTATCGTAGTAGAAACCATCTTCGATAGCTGGACCAACCCCCAAGTGAATGTCTGGGAAAAGACGACGAGCTGCTTGGGCGAACAAGTGAGCAGCTGAGTGACGCAAGATTGGAAGGGCATCTTCGTGATCAGGTGTCACGATTTCGATGCTTCCATCTTCAGTGATAGCACGAGTAGTGTCGATGAGTTTGCCGTTGAATTTACCAGCCAAGGCCTTTTTAGCTAGGGAATTGCTGATAGATTGGGCAATTTCAAAAGTTGTAACGCCAGATTCGAATTCACGAACAGCGCCATCTGGGAAAGTAATGTTAATCATGATGTTCTCCTTACTTATATTATTGACGAATGTGTTAACCCTATTCTGAAAACAGGGACAGAGAATTAATTGTGAAAGCCAGAAAAACAAAAAGCGACCTCCTCGAAAGGACGTCGCAACGTGGTTCCACCTTCATTTATGTACCTCAAAAGAGAGGGACACCTCTGATTGGCTCTATCGTGGCCACCGTTTTATGTTTTCATAAAAAACTCAAGAGTAGTATCAGTTTAGGCCTCCTATGCGTTTCCAGCAACCACGCACTCTCTAGTAGAAAGGGACTAAGTGACTTGTCTCTATGGATTATTATAGCATGATTGTGAAAATTTTCAAGATTTTTGTAGATTTTTTTGAATTTCCTTTATTGAAAAAGTGCTTGCTATGCTTTGTTAGGAGTAATGTGAAATAATCTTTTGGATAAGTCTTTACCTTAATAAAAGTAGTGTTCTGGATTTAGTAAGAGTGGGTTAAAGGTAACTATTATACAGTATTTTTTGTTATAATATTAAAAAGATATATAAGAGGAAATGAGGAGAAAGAATGACAAAAATAGCTCTTCTTTCAGATATTCATGGAAATACCACCGCCTTGGAGGCTGTTTTGGCAGATGCTCGGCGGCTAGGAGTGGATGAATACTGGCTTTTGGGAGACATTCTCATGCCAGGAACAGGGCGTAGAAGGATTTTGGACTTGTTGGATCAACTACCGATTACGGCTAGAGTTTTGGGAAACTGGGAAGACAGTCTGTGGCATGGTGTCCGTAAGGAATTGGATAGTACCCGCCCCAGTCAACGCTATCTCTTGCGCCAGTGCCAGTATGTTTTAGAGGAAATTTCCCTAGAAGAAATCGAAACGCTCCATAATCAACCTCTCCAGCTCCATCGACAGTTTGGGGATTTGACGGTAGGAATTAGCCATCATCTGCCTGATAAGAACTGGGGTCGAGAGTTGATTCATACTGGAGCACAGGAGGATTTTGACTGCTTGGTGACCAATCCACCTTGTGATATTGCTGTTTATGGTCATATTCACCAGCAGTTGCTTCGTTACGGGACTGGTGGGCAATTGATTGTCAATCCAGGTTCGATTGGGCAACCTTTTTTTCTAGATGCCCAGTTGCGGAAGGACTTGCGGGCCCAGTATATGATTTTAGAGTTTGATGGCAAGGGATTGGTAGATATGGACTTCCGACGGGTAGACTACGATGTGGCAGCTGAATTGCAGTTGGCTAAAGATCTTAAACTTCCCTATTTTGAGGTTTATTATGAAAGTCTGGTCAATGGTATCCACCATACTCATCATCAGGAATTTTTGAGAGAACTGGCTCAGAAAGAGGGCTATGATAGGGAATTAGATGCCTGGTTAAAAGGTGGTAACGATTGACATTACAACTAAAAAGGGTATAATAATAGAAAAAGAAGAGTAGAGGCAGGGTAGCCTCGTAAAAAGGAGAAGAGGATGCAAATTCCAAGTAGATTTACCATTGCGACTCATATGCTGATAATTATTGCTCTCAAGGGGAAGGAAAGCAAGGTGACCAGTGATTTTCTGGCTGCTAGTGTTGGGGTCAATCCTGTCATTATCAGAAAAACCTTGTCCCAGTTGAAGAAGGCAGAGCTGATTTCAGTCACGCGCGGGACAGGGGGAACAGAGATTGTTAAGGATCTCAAAGACATTAGTCTATTAGATGTTTATCAAGCGCTCGAATGTCTTGGTAAGACTGGTCAACTCTTCAGTTTTCATGACAATCCAAATCCAAATTGTCCAGTTGGAGCTCATATTCATGATGTTTTGGATCAAAAATTGGAGAGAATTCAGCTGGCTATGGAGGCTGAACTTGGTCAGACCAGTCTAGAACAAGTCGTGGCCGATGCAGAGAGTCAAATGAAGGATTAAGAGGGATAGATGCCTGCAAATGAAATGTCAAAACACTGCTAGAGAAATCTGGCAGTGTTTTTTGAGATTGCGTAGAAAAAACTCCTGGGAAATTCCAGGAGAGTATGAGTGGTTATTTAAACTTGAATCCTTCGTATATAAGCTCTGTTTTTGGATTTTGTTTCTTAATCTGTTTGGCAAGTGACTTCATCATAGAAAGAGGACCACACATATAGACGCTTGCATGTTCGGGCACTTCTTTTTGTTCAAAATTAAGATAGCCGTCTTTCCTACTGTCTACTAGATGGAGTTCAAAATTAGGATTTTTCTGAGCATAGTCACGGAGCAAATCTAGGTAAACTGTATTTTCCTCTCCACGGAAGCTATAGTAGAAGTGAACCTGTTTATCTAAAATAGGATGTTCACGGATGTAAGAGATGAAGGGGGTGATCCCAATGCCTCCAGCAATCCAAACCTGATTTTCTCGTCCTTCTTCTATGATCATGTGTCCGTAAGCTCTGTCTACGCTTACTTTGCTACCGACTTGAAGATTGTCATAGATATTCTTGGTATGGTCACCTGAATTTTTAACAGTAAAGTAAAGAGTTTGATCATGACCTCCTGAGATAGAAAAGGGATGCGGGGCGCTCTCGAAGCCTTCTTGGAAAATCTTTAGAAAGGCAAATTGTCCTGACTGATAGTTGAAAGGTCTGCTAAGATGGATTTGAATTTCTATAGTATCGTGATTTAAGCGTTTGAGATTGGTAATTTTCCCTAGATAGGGGAAGCCAATCTTTTGATATAGAAAAATGATATAAAAACCAGCTAGTAAGCCTAAAAGGGCATAGCTATCAACAACAAAACTTAGAAGATTAAATGTAAGGAGACGATTACCCATCATCATGTAGACATGAAAGAGTCCGAAAATATAGGCTAGGTAAACCAAACGGTGAATCCATCTCCAAGCTTCGTATTGGATGTATTTGCCTAAATAGGCGACAAGGATGATACTGACAAAGATATAGATGGCAAGATTGCCAAACTGAGCAGCTAAACGAGAGCCCCACAAACCGCCCATACTAAAGTTATGAAAGATTAATAGAATGATTGAGAGAAAGGCTGTGAATTTGTGGACAGTGTAGACCTTCTCCAAACCGTGAAACCAGTTTTCTAGTAGGGGGAGACGAGTGGCGAGGATAAAAGTCAGAGATAGGCTTGTTAAAGCTAGTCCTGGAATCATGAATTGGGGAGAAGTGTTCATCCAAGTCAAAATAGTCAAGATAAAACTAGCTATGATAAAGAGTAGTCCTTTGAGTGATTTCATAGAAAATTCCATTTCATTGGGATTTGATTTGTTGTAAATAAATTTGTTACATTTTATCATAGAAAAAGTATGGTGTCAAATTGAGGTCTATAAATATCTACTCTCATCAAAAAAACTCTCCAATTTAACTGGAGAGTTGCTGTTTATTCTGCGGCTTGTTGCCAACATTTGGCTAGCATATGAGATAGGCTAGAAATTGCTAGGTTAAAGCTGAAGTAGATGAGGGCAATCAGGATATAAAGACTGAAGACCTGCTCTGGTTCGAAATAACGGCCCATGAGAATTTGACTGGCTCCAAAGAGTTCTTGTAGGGCGATAACAGAGTAGAGAAGACTGGTATCCTTAATCACGGTTACAAACTGAGAAATGATGGCTGGCAACATTTTACGAATAGCTTGTGGAAGAATGATGTGGTAGAGGATTTGGGTTGAGGTGAATCCTTGTGACATTCCTGCTTCGTATTGTCCCTTGTCTACGGCATTGAGACCGCCTCGAATAATCTCAGCTAGGGCAGCTGAGGTAAAGAGAGTAAAGGCAGTGATTCCTGCTGGAGTGGATTTCATCTTGAAAACCAAAAAGATAGTGAAAATCCAGAGAAGGTTGGGAACGTTGCGCACAAATTCGATGTAAATGCTGGAGATGATACGTAAGACAGGATTTTTGCCATTTCTCATGACGGCTAGCACCGTACCGATAAGGGTAGAGAGGACGATAGCAATCAGAGAAATGTAGAGGGTCAAGCCAAATCCTTTAAAGATAAAGACTAGGTTATCTGGGGTCAAAACTTCTAAAATGGATTCCATAGTAACCTCCTAAAGTGAATAGGCTTTTTTGTTGGCTTGCTCCATCTTGCGACCAAACTGGGCGACAGGGAAGCAAAGAGAAAAGTAGAGCAGGGCAGCGCCTAGAAATGCTGGAATGTAGTTTCCGTTGAGAGCTGACCAAGACTTGGTCACAAACATCAAGTCTACACCAGAGATGATAGCGACTGTTGAGGTGTTCTTGATGAGGTTGACGATTTGGTTGGTCAAAGGAGGGAGTATGATACGGAAGGCCTGAGGCAAGATAATCAAGCGCATGGCACTGATATAGGTAAACCCTTGCGACAAGGCGGCCTCCATCTGACCGCTAGGAATAGACTGAATTCCTGAGCGAATCACCTCAGCAATATAGGCACCGTGATAGAGTCCCACGCAGAGAACGGCTGTCCAATAAATCGGAATCATGATGATATGGTCACTGATAAGAGGTAGACCATAAAAGACGATGACAAATTGCACCAAAAGGGGAGTGTTTTGGTAAAATTCAACAAAGATGCGAGCCAAAATTCTCAATATTGGACGCTTGCTGGTTGACATGGCTCCAAAGAAGATGCCCAAAACCATGGCTAGGATAAAGGATCCGATTGCTAGGGAAAGGGTGAAGAGGAAACCATTGAAAAATTGTCCAAAATCCTGAAAATAGGCTGTCCAAGATGATAAATCTGTCATGGGGTATCCTCCTTAATCTGCAGTATGGCTAGATGGTTTGAGCTTGTAACGGTCATAAAGTTTTTGCAAACTACCATCCTTGCTCCATTTAGTGACCAAGTTATCAAGATAGTCGTTGAGCTCTGTATTTGATTTCTTAGTAACGATACCGTAGTCAGATGGCTTGAAACTATCATCTAGTAGTTCTGTCCGCTTACTGATGTAGCCAGATAGGATAGAACGGTCAACGGAAAAGGTATCGATACGGTGAGCGTGTAGGGAAGTAATCAATTCTGGGTAGGAACCAAGTTCGACGAATTTAAAGGTCAAACCTTTCTTTTTACCCAGTTCGGTAATCAGGCGTTGAGTAATGGAACCTTGGGCAACCCCGATGGTTTTTCCGTTTAGGTCCTCAATGCTTTTGATTTTGGCAGACTTATTGACCAAAAAGCCAGAAGCGTCCGTGTAGTAAGGACTGGTAAAGTTGTAGAGTTTTTTGCGTTCGTCTGTGATGGTAAAGGTCGCGATATCCATATCGACCTGTTCATTGTCTAGAAGGGGTCCGCGAGTTTGTGCTGTAACTGGTACATAACGAACCTTGACCTTGAGCTCATCAGCTACCATCTTGGCCAAGTCAGTTTCGATACCAGAATAGGTCCCTGTCTTGGGATCCTTGTAACCGAAATTGGGAACGTCTTGTTTCACACCAACAACCAGCTCGCCTCTCTTTTGAATGTCTGCGACACTGGTATCAGCCTGGACTGGTTTTGCAGCAGCAAGGCCAAAAAGGCTAATCAATAATGCGGATAAAAAGAATTTCTTTTTCATAGGGCCTCCTTATTTGACTTTGTCACTTTCGTGGTTGATGATTTTGCTGAGGAATTGTTGGGCACGAGGTTCGCTTGGATTATCGAAAAAGTCATCAACATCTGTCGTATCTACTAAAACCTCTCCGTCAGCCATAAAGATGATGCGGTCAGCAACTTCACGGGCAAAGCCCATTTCATGAGTCACGATAATCATATTCATACCATCGTGGGCCAATTTTTGCATAACCGCTAGAACATCGCCGATGGTTTCAGGGTCAAGAGCAGATGTTGGCTCATCAAAGAGGAGGAGTTCAGGATGCATAGCGAGTCCACGTGCGATGGCAATCCGTTGTTTCTGTCCACCAGAAAGCATGGCTGGATAAGAATCTTTCTTGTCCCACATATTTACAAATTCCAGATATTTTTGGGCTGTTTTTTCAGCTTCTTTTTTATCAATTCCTAGAACTTTTATGGGTGCTAGTGTTACGTTTTCTAACACCGTTTTATGCGGATAGAGGTTGAAATGTTGGAAAACCATGCCGACTTCCTTGCGAAGGGGCACCAAATCTTTCTGGCTGGCACCAGCAACTTGGTGACCATTTACTAGAAGACTTCCTTTGTCTACAGCCTCCAAACCATTGATGGTGCGGATAAGAGTGGACTTACCAGAACCAGAAGGACCTAGGAGTACAACAACTTGCCCTTTTTCAAAACGGAGATTGATGTCGCGGAGTGCATGGTAATCTCCGTAATATTTTTCGACGTGTTCAAATTCTACTAAAGCCATAAGGAATCTCCTTTGTGTTAGATTTTATAACATGATTCTACACCAAAAGATTTGTCTTGTCAAATCATATCTGAAAAAATTCACTAAAATTTTATAAAAAAGCAATCTGGATAGAGAAAACGTCTAAATCGTGTTATAATGAAGCGATAGAATTCTTAGAAAGAGTGGATGTCTTTTTGATAACACCTACTTATGAATGGCAGTTTGCCCCGCAAGTAGAAGATGCGGATTTTACAAAGATAGCCAAGAAGGCTGGATTGGGTCCTGAGGTGGCTCGGTTATTATTTGAAAGAGGAATTCAGGACCAAGAAAGTCTGAAGAAGTTTTTAGAGCCTTCCTTAGAGGACTTGCATGACCCTTATCTGCTCCATGATATGGATAAGGCAGTGGAACGGATTCGTCAGGCCATTGAAGAAGGGGAAAATATCCTCGTTTACGGTGATTATGATGCGGATGGTATGACTTCGGCTTCTATTGTTAAGGAAAGTTTGGAACAGCTTGGTGCTGAGTGCCGTGTTTACTTGCCCAATCGTTTTACCGACGGTTATGGACCTAATGCCAGTGTTTACAAATATTTTATCGAGCAAGAAGGAATTTCCTTGATTGTGACGGTGGATAACGGGGTTGCGGGTCACGAGGCTATTGAATTGGCCCAGTCTATGGGAGTAGATGTCATTGTGACTGACCACCATTCTATGCCTGAAACCTTACCAGATGCCTATGCTATTGTCCATCCTGAACATCCGGATGCGAACTATCCTTTCAAATATTTGGCTGGTTGTGGAGTTGCTTTCAAGCTGGCTTGTGCCCTTTTAGAAGAAGTACAAGTGGAATTGCTTGATTTGGTCGCTATTGGTACCATTGCTGATATGGTGAGTTTGACGGATGAAAACCGTATCTTGGTTCAGTATGGTCTGGAGATGTTGGGACATACCCAGCGCATTGGTCTGCAAGAAATGCTGGACATGGCTGGGATTGCTGCCAACGAAGTAACAGAAGAAACGGTTGGTTTCCAGATTGCCCCTCGTTTGAATGCCTTGGGCCGTTTGGATGATCCCAATCCTGCCATTGATTTGCTGACTGGCTTTGATGATGAGGAAGCACATGAGATTGCTCTCATGATTCATCAGAAAAACGAAGAGCGCAAGGAAATCGTCCAGTCTATCTATGAAGAAGCTAAGACCATGGTGGACCCTGAGAAGAAGGTCCAAGTCTTGGCTAAGGAAGGCTGGAATCCTGGAGTTCTGGGTATCGTTGCTGGTCGTTTGTTGGAAGAACTAGGACAGACAGTCATCGTTCTTAATATAGAAGACGGTCGTGCCAAGGGTAGTGCTCGTAGTGTGGAAGCGGTCGATATTTTTGAAGCCTTAGATCCTCATCGTGACCTCTTTATAGCCTTTGGTGGCCATGCTGGCGCAGCAGGAATGACGCTGGAAGTTGAAAAACTTTCAGATTTATCTCAAGTCTTGGAAGATTATGTTCGTGGAAAAGGCGCAGATGCTGCTGGCAAGAACAAGTTAAATCTAGATGAAGAACTGGATTTGGAGACACTTAGCTTGGAAACGGTCAAAAGTTTTGAACGTTTGGCACCCTTTGGAATGGACAATCAGAAACCTGTCTTTTATATTAAGGATTTTCAGGTCGAAAGTGCCCGGACTATGGGAGCAGGCAACGCCCATCTCAAGCTGAAAATTTCCAAGGGTGAGGCGAGTTTTGAAGTGGTAGCATTTGGACAAGGTAGATGGGCAACAGAATTTGCTCAAACCAAGAATCTAGAGCTGGCAGTTAAATTGTCTGTCAACCAATGGAATGGCCAAACTGCCCTCCAGTTGATGATGGTGGATGCGCGTGTGGAAGGTGTTCAACTCTTTAACATTCGTGGGAAAAATGCAGTCTTGCCAGAGGGAGTTCCAGTCTTGGATTTTGCTGGAGAACTGCCAAATCTGGCGGATAGTGAAGCTGTTATCGTAAAAACCGTTCCTGAGGATATTACTCAGCTGAAGACCATTTTTCAGGAACAGAATTTCTCTGCGGTCTATTTCAAAAATGATATTGACAAGGCCTACTATCTAACAGGTTATGGGACTAGAGAGCAGTTTGCCAAATTGTACAAGACCATCTACCAGTTTCCAGAGTTTGATATTCGCTACAAGCTGAAAGACTTGGCTGCTTATCTCAATATTCAACAAATCTTGCTGGTCAAGATGATTCAAGTGTTTGAAGAACTAAGCTTTGTGACGATCAAAGATGGTGTTATGAAGGTGAATAAAGAGGCACCGAAACGTGAAATCGGAGAAAGTCAGATTTACCAAAATCTCAAGCAAATCGTTAAAGACCAAGAAATGATGGCGCTGGGTACCGTGCAAGAAATTTATGACTTTTTGATGGAAAAAGAATAGACGTAGGAAAGAGTTGTGTACTGACCCCAAAAAGTTAGACAATTAATTTATCCAAAGGATTTAGTTCTGTATTGCACAGGACTGAGTCCTTTTAGTTTTACCTTAATTCGTTTATTGTTGTAGTAATCAATATAGTCTACAATGGCTTGTTCCAATTGCTTAAGCGACTGAAACGACTTCTCATAACCGTAAAACATTTCCGATTTCAGAATCCCAAAGAAGGACTCCATCATACCATTGTCTGAGCTGTTACCCTTACGTGACATGGATGCTTGAATTCCCTTACCCTCTAGAAACTGATGATAAGAATCGTGTTGGTATTGCCAGCCCTGGTCACTATGGAGAATCGTATTCTCGTAGTGTTTCTCTGTGAATGCCTGCTCCAACATCGTTTTTACTTGCTCTAAGTTGGGCGAAGTAGAAAGATGATAAGCAATAATTTCACTGTTAAATCCATCTAAAACAGGCGATAAATAGAGTTTCTGTGTGCTATTTGGAATGGCAAACTCTGTCACATCCGTATAGCACTTTTCCATTGGTTTCGATGCTTCAAACCGGCGTTGAATAAGGTTGTCTGCTTTCTTGCCAACATCTCCTTTATGAGAAGAATATTTTCGTTTCTGTCGCATTTTAGCTTGTAAATTGAGCACTTTCATCAAGCGTTGAACTCTTTTATGATTGACCACATAACCACGATTTCTTAATTCTAAATGAATCCGACGATAGCCATAATTTCCCTTGTGTTCGATAAAAATGGATTGAATTTTAGCTTTAAGCTCTTGGTCCTTATCTGGTTTGTCTAGCTGTTTCAAGTGATAGTAGTAGGTCGAACGAGCTAGTTTAATGGCTTTTAGAAGAATATTTAACGAAAACTCAGTCATTAATTCTTGAACAATTTCTGTCTTTCTTCTTTCTCTTTTTCCTCCTTCAAGCGGAGTTCTCTCAACTTTTTTAGGACAGCATTCTCCGCTCGCAGATACTCGTTTTCTGCTTGAAGGCGTTCTAACTCTGTCATCTCTTCGGGTTTCTTCTTTGGTTTACGTCCCATTTTAGGTACTCTCCCTCTTGTTTTCTCAACAATAGTATACCCGTTTTTCCTGTATTGTGCTAGCCAGTTAAGAAGTATCGTACGACTTGGGAGGCCGTATTCAAGAGAAACTCTATCTTTAGTCCAGCCTTCATGTAAGACTTTATGAATCATTTCTTGTTTTAAATCAGGAGAATAGTAACGATTTTTTCCTTTTTTGACGAACTCTATTCCGTAACGATCAATCAATTTAATCATATACCTAATATTAGAATTGTTTATCCCAAATTTATTTGAAAGCTTCTCTATGCTATATCCTTGTTTTCTAAGTTCATAGATCCGAACTTTATCATCATAAGTTAATTTCATAATAAAAACACTCCAAAAGTTAGATTTTTCTGTCTAACTTTTGGGGTGCAGTTCATTGGGCAACCAGCTCTTTTTTGAAAACAAATCTTCATTTTGAAAATCATCAAAAAAATGGTATAATGGTAGGAAAAGATTCGGCTAAAAGTAATAGTGCTTTTAGAATAAGAGGGCAAGCAACCCTATAATCAAGATAAACTAAGCTTTCGGAGGAAAAATGAGTAATATCAGTTTAACAACACTTGGTGGTGTACGTGAAAATGGGAAAAATATGTATATCGCTGAAATCGACGGGTCTATTTTCGTTTTGGATGCAGGTCTGAAATACCCTGAAAATGAACAACTAGGGGTGGACGTCGTTATTCCAAATATGGACTACCTTTTTGAAAATAGCGATCGTATTGCTGGGGTTTTCTTGACTCACGGGCATGCGGATGCCATTGGTGCTCTGCCTTATCTCTTGGCTGAAGCCAAGGTACCTGTATTTGGCTCTGAGTTGACCATTGAGTTGGCAAAACTCTTTGTCAAAGGAAATGACACAGTTAAGAAATTTAATGATTTTCATGTTATCGATGAGGATACGGAGATTGATTTTGGCGGGACTGTGGTGTCCTTCTTCCGTACGACCCACTCTATCCCAGAAAGTCTGGGTGTGGTCTTGAAGACAGCTGAAGGTAGCATCGTTTATACAGGTGACTTCAAATTTGACCAGACAGCTAGTGAATCTTATGCCACAGACTTTGCTCGTTTGGCAGAAATCGGTCGTGATGGAGTTCTAGCTCTTCTTAGCGATTCAGCCAATGCGGACAGTAATATCCAAGTGGCTAGCGAAAGTGAAGTTGGGGACGAGATCACTCAAACCATTTCGGACTGGGATGGTCGTATCATTGTTGCAGCAGTAGCCAGCAACCTCTCTCGTATCCAGCAGGTGTTTGACGCTGCGGATGCAACAGGCCGTCGTGTGGTCTTGACAGGATTCGATATTGAAAATATCGTCCGCACTGCTATTCGTCTTAAGAAATTGTCTCTAGCTAACGAAAGTCTTTTGATTAAACCAAAAGATATGTCTCGTTTTGAGGACCATGAGTTGATTATTCTTGAGACAGGCCGTATGGGTGAGCCTATCAACGGTCTTCGCAAGATGTCGATTGGTCGCCACCGTTATGTGGAAATCAAGGACGGTGACCTAGTTTATATTGTAACCACTCCATCTATCGCCAAAGAGGCAGTCATGGCGCGTGTGGAAAACATGATTTACCAAGCTGGAGGTGTTGTCAAACTGATCACCCAAAGCTTGCGTGTGTCAGGGCATGGAAATGCGCGTGATTTGCAGTTGATGATTAACCTCTTGCAACCCAAGTATCTCTTCCCAATTCAAGGGGAATACCGTGAGTTAGATGCCCATGCTAAGGCTGCTATGGCAGTTGGGATGCTACCGGAACGCATTTTTATCCCTAAAAAGGGAACTAGTATGGCTTATGAGAATGGTGACTTTGTCCCAGCTGGAGCAGTTTCAGCAGGAGATGTCTTGATTGATGGAAATGCCATTGGTGATGTTGGAAATGTGGTTCTTCGTGACCGTAAGGTTTTGTCAGAGGATGGTATTTTCATCGTCGCAATTACCGTTAACCGTCGTGAGAAGAAAATTGTAGCCAAGGCTCGTGTTCATACGCGCGGATTTGTTTATCTCAAGAAGAGTCGCGATATTCTCCGTGAAAGTTCAGAATTGATTAACCAAACGGTAGAAGACTATCTGCAAGGAGATGACTTTGACTGGGCAGATCTTAAAGGGAAGGTTCGTGATAATCTGACCAAGTACCTATTTGATCAAACCAAGCGTCGTCCAGCTATTTTACCAGTAGTCATGGAAGCAAAATAATCTTTGAAATAAATAGAGAGAAAGTCGAATTTCGGCTTTTTCTTATCGGAAAATAGAAGGAGAAAATCATGGCAGTAATGAAAATTGAGTATTACTCACAAGTTTTGGATATGGAGTGGGGAGTGAATGTTCTTTACCCCGATGCCAATCGAGTGGAAGAACCAGATTGTAAAGATATTCCCGTCTTGTACCTCTTGCACGGGATGTCTGGCAACCATAATAGCTGGCTCAAGCGGACCAATGTAGAACGCTTGCTTCGAGGAACCAATCTCATCGTTGTCATGCCTAATACCAGCAATGGTTGGTACACCGATACCCAGTATGGTTTTGACTATTACACAGCTCTAGCAGAAGAATTGCCACAGGTTTTGAAACGCTTCTTCCCTAATATGACCAGCAAGCGTGAAAAGACCTTTATCGCTGGTCTATCTATGGGAGGTTACGGCTGTTTTAAACTGGCTCTTGCTACAAATCGTTTCTCTCGTGCAGCTAGCTTTTCAGGCGCCCTTAGTTTTCAAGATTTTTCTCCTGAAAGCCAAAATCTGGGGACACCAGCTTACTGGAGAGGTGTTTTTGGAGAGATTAAAGATTGGACAACTAGTCCCTATTCGCTTGAAAGTCTGGCTAAAAAATCGGATAAAAAGACCAAGCTGTGGGCTTGGTGTGGCGAGCAGGATTTCTTGTACGAAGCCAATAATCTCGCAGTGAAAAATCTCAAAAAACTGGGCTTTAATGTGACCTATAGGCATAGTGCTGGAACTCACGAGTGGTACTACTGGGAAAAACAATTGGAACGGTTCTTAGCAACCCTACCGATTGATTTCAAATTAGAAGAGAGATTGTCATAATTTAGCTTTCTTTCAGCTTGTTTTAGTAAAATAGCTTTTATTTGCTAGAAAGGTGGAGGGATATGCGCTGGATTTTTCGTTTGATTGGGGCTTTCTTTTCTTTTGTGTGGCGTTTGTTTTGGCGTCTAGTTTGGATAGCTTTTCTTTTGTGTGCTTTTGCTTTTGGACTTCTCTGGTATCTGAACGGGGATTTTCAAGGAGCGCTAAAGCAAGCAGAACGGTCAGTAAAAATTGGTCAACAAAGTATCGACCAATGGGAAAAAACAGGGCAACTGCCTAAGTTGAACCAGACAGATAGCCACCAACATTCTGAAGGAAGGTGGCCACAGGCTTCTGCTCGTATTTACTTGGATCCCCAGATGGATTCACGCTTTCAAGAAGCTTATGTAGAAGCGATTCAGAATTGGAATCAAACTGGTGCTTTTAGCTTTGAAATTGTCACCGAGTCCAGCAAGGTAGATATCTTGGCTACGGAGATGAATGACGGAGGTACTCCTGTGGCAGGAGAGGCAGAAAGTCAGACCAATCTCTTAACAGGGCAATTTTTATCCGTAACGGTGCGTCTGAATCACTATTATCTGTCCAATCCTAACTATGGCTATTCCTATGAGCGTATTGTCCATACGGCAGAACATGAGTTGGGTCATGCGATTGGCTTGGACCATACAGATGAGAAGTCTGTCATGCAACCAGCAGGTTCCTTTTATGGTATCCAGAAAGAGGATGTTGAAAGACTTCGAAAATTATATGAGACCAATGAGTAGGGAACTATCTTTCCCTACTTTTTTGTTATAATGGAACTATGAATAACTTGATTAAATCAAAACTAGAGCTCTTGCCGACCAGCCCTGGTTGCTACATTCACAAGGATAAAAACGGTACCATTATCTATGTAGGAAAGGCTAAAAATCTGCGTAACCGCGTGAGGTCTTATTTCCGTGGAAGTCATGATACCAAAACAGAGGCCTTGGTGTCTGAAATTGTGGATTTTGAATTTATCGTTACGGAGTCTAATATTGAGGCACTTCTCCTAGAAATCAATCTGATCAAGGAAAATAAGCCTAAGTACAATATCATGCTCAAGGATGATAAGTCTTATCCTTTCATCAAAATTACCAATGAGCGCTATCCTCGTTTGATTATCACCCGTCAGGTCAAGAAGGATGGAGGTCTCTATTTTGGTCCCTATCCAGATGTGGGAGCAGCCAATGAAATCAAGCGACTACTGGATCGGATTTTCCCTTTTCGTAAGTGTACCAATCCTCCTTCTAAGGTTTGTTTTTATTACCATATCGGTCAATGTATGGCCCACACTATCTGTAAGAAGGATGAGTCCTACTTCAAGTCTATGGCTCAGGAGGTTTCTGATTTCCTAAAAGGGCAAGATGACAAAATCATTGATGACCTAAAGGGCAAGATGGAAACGGCAGCCCAGACTATGGAATTTGAACGTGCGGCGGAATACCGTGACCTAATTCAAGCCATTGGAACGCTTCGAACCAAGCAACGGGTCATGGCCAAGGATCTCCAAAATCGGGATGTCTTTGGTTACTATGCGGACAAGGGATGGATGTGTGTTCAGGTTTTCTTTGTCCGTCAGGGAAAGCTTATTGAGCGCGATGTCAATCTTTTCCCTTATTATAATGATCCGGATGAGGACTTCTTGACCTACGTGGGACAATTCTATCAAGAAAAATCCCACCTGGTTCCCAATGAGGTACTAATTCCGCGGGATATTGACGAAGAAGCTGTCAAGGCTTTGGTAGACACCAAGATTCTTAAGCCTCAGCGTGGAGAGAAAAAGCAACTGGTCAATTTGGCTATAAAGAATGCTCGAGTCAGTCTAGAGCAGAAGTTCAATTTGTTAGAAAAATCTGTCGAAAAGACACAAGGAGCTATTGAAAATCTAGGACGCTTGCTCCAAATTCCGACCCCAGTCCGCATCGAATCCTTCGATAACTCCAACATCATGGGAACTAGCCCTGTTTCTGCCATGGTGGTCTTTGTCAACGGAAAACCTAGTAAGAAGGATTACCGTAAGTATAAAATCAAGACCGTAGTCGGGCCAGACGACTATGCCAGTATGAGAGAAGTCATTCGCAGGCGCTATGGTCGAGTACAGCGTGAGGGATTAACGCCACCGGACTTGATTGTCATTGATGGGGGACAGGGTCAAGTTAATATCGCCAAGCAAGTCATCCAAGAGGAGCTGGGCTTGGATATTCCAATTGCTGGGCTTCAAAAGAACGACAAGCATCAAACCCATGAGCTGCTCTTCGGAGATCCGCTTGAGGTGGTGGAGTTATCTCGTAATTCTCAGGAATTTTTCCTTTTGCAACGCATTCAAGATGAGGTGCACCGCTTTGCCATTACTTTCCACCGCCAACTGCGCTCCAAAAATTCCTTTTCTTCACAACTGGATGGAATTGACGGTCTGGGACCTAAACGCAAGCAGAATCTCATGAAACATTTCAAGTCTCTGACTAAAATCAAGGAAGCCAGTGTGGATGAGATTGTCGAAGTTGGAGTACCGAGAGCAGTAGCAGAGGCTGTGCAAAGAAAGTTGAACCCGCAGGAAGAAGTGGAATTAGCTCAAGTGGCGGAAGAAAGAGTAGATTATCAAACAGAAGGAGATCATCATGAACCATAAAATCGCAATTTTATCAGATATTCATGGCAATGCGACGGCCTTAGAAGCAGTGATCGCAGATGCTAAAAATCAAGGAGTCAGTGAATACTGGCTTCTGGGAGATATTTTTCTTCCTGGTCCAGGTGCGAATGACTTGGTCGCCCTGCTAAAGGACCTTCCTATCACAGCCAGTGTTCGAGGCAATTGGGATGATCGTGTCCTTGAGGCCTTGGATGGCGAATATGGTTTGGAACATCCGAAAGAAATCCAGTCAATGCGCATGACCCAGTTTTTGATGGAGCGAATGGATCCTGCAACGATTGTCTGGCTACGAAGCTTGCCTTTGCTGGAAAAGAAAGAAGTTGAGGGACTACGCTTTTCTATCTCTCATAATTTACCTGACAAAAACTATGGTGGGGACCTACTGGTTGGGAATGATACAGAAAAATTTGACCAACTGCTAGATGCTGAAACGGACGTAGCAGTCTATGGTCATGTCCACAAGCAGTTGCTTCGTTATGGCAGTCAAGGGCAACAAATCATCAATCCAGGGTCGATTGGCATGCCCTATTTTAATTGGGAGGCGTTAAAAAATCACCGTGCCCAGTATGCCGTGATAGAAGTTGAAGATGGGGACTTGGTAAATATTCTATTTCGTAAAGTCGCTTATGATTACGAGGCTGAGTTAGAATTGGCCAAGTCCAAGGGACTTCCCTTTATCGAAATGTATGAAGAGCTACGAAGAGAAGACAACTATCAGGGGCACAATCTAGAACTATTAGCAAGCTTAATAGAAAAGCATGGGTATGTAGAGGATGTGAAGGATTTCTTGGAGGCTATAAAGTCAGAATATAAGATAGACTAGTTTCTTTAAGTAACTGAAAATTAATTGGAACTGGATGAGGGGCTTCCTTATTTAAATGATTTTCTTCATTCGGTTGCTCATCCTTGTTCCAGTTTGTCTCTACGAAAAATCCCTGCAACCTCTTTCAAATTATGGTAGAATGGAAGCAGTAGAATTAGAAAAGGAAATCGATTATGAAATTTCTTGAATTAAATAAAAAACGTCATGCAACTAAGCATTTCACTGATAAGCCAGTTGATCCAAAAGATGTGCGTACGGCTATCGAAATTGCAACCTTGGCACCAAGTGCCCACAACAGCCAGCCTTGGAAATTTGTGGTGGTACGTGAGAAAAATGCTGAACTGGCAAAATTGGCTTACGGTTCAAACTTTGAACAGGTATCATCAGCGCCTGTAACTATTGCCTTGTTTACAGACACAGATTTGGCTAAACGTGCTCGTAAGATTGCCCGAGTTGGTGGTGCTAACAATTTCTCAGAAGAACAACTACAATACTTCATGAAAAATTTGCCTGCTGAATTTGCACGTTACAATGAACAACAGGTCAGCGACTACCTAGCCCTCAATGCAGGTTTGGTTGCTATGAACTTGGTTCTGGCTCTTACAGACCAAGGAATTGGCTCAAATCTTATACTTGGTTTTGACAAATCAAAAGTCAACGAAGTTTTGGATATCGAAGAACGTTTCCGCCCAGAACTCTTGATTACAGTAGGTTATACGGACGAGAAATTAGAACCAAGCTACCGCTTGCCAGTAGATGAAATCATCGAGAAAAGATAGAAGGAAGATAATATGACAGCAATTGATTTTACAGCAGAAGTAGAAAAACGCAAAGAAGACCTTTTGGCTGACTTGTTTAGCCTTTTGGAAATCAACTCAGAACGTGATGATAGCAAGATTGATGCCCAGCATCCATTTGGACCTGGTCCAGTAAAAGCCTTGGAGAAATTCCTTGAAATCGCAGACCGTGATGGCTATCCAACTAAGAATGTCGATAACTATGCAGGACATTTTGAGTTTGGTGATGGAGAAGAAGTTCTCGGAATCTTTGCCCACATGGATGTGGTGCCAGCTGGTAGCGGTTGGGACACAGATCCTTACACGCCAACTATCAAAGACGGTCGCCTTTATGCGCGTGGAGCTTCGGACGACAAGGGACCTACAACAGCTTGCTACTATGGTTTGAAAATCATCAAAGAATTGGGCCTTCCAACTTCTAAGAAGGTTCGTTTCATCGTCGGAACAGACGAAGAATCAGGCTGGGCAGATATGGACTACTACTTCGAGCACGTAGGACTTGCGAAACCAGATTTTGGTTTCTCTCCAGACGCTGAATTCCCAATCATCAACGGTGAAAAAGGAAACATTACAGAATATCTACATTTTGCAGGTGAAAATACAGGTGCAGCCCGTCTTCACAGCTTTAAAGGTGGTTTACGTGAAAATATGGTACCAGAATCAGCAACAGCAGTCGTTTCAGGTGATTTGGCTGACTTGCAAGCTAAACTAGATGCCTTTGTTGCAGAACACAAACTTAGAGGAGAACTCCAAGAAGAAGCTGGCCAATACAAGGTGACGATTATTGGTAAATCAGCCCACGGTGCTATGCCTGCTTCAGGCATCAATGGTGCGACTTACCTAGCCCTCTTCCTTAGCCAGTTTGACTTTGCTGGTCCAGCCAAAGACTACCTTGACATCGCTGGTAAAATTCTCTTGAACGACCATGAGGGTGAAAATCTCAAGATTGCTCATGTGGATGAAAAGATGGGTGCTCTTTCTATGAATGCCGGCGTCTTCCGCTTCGATGAAACAAGTGCTGACAATACCATTGCCCTTAATATCCGCTATCCAAAAGGAACAAGTCCAGAGCAAATCAAGTCAATCCTTGAAAACTTGCCAGTTGCTTCTGTTAGCCTTTCTGAACACGGTCACACGCCTCACTATGTTCCAATGGAAGATCCACTTGTGCAAACCTTGTTGAATGTTTATGAAAAACAAACTGGTCTTAAAGGTCACGAGCAAGTCATCGGTGGTGGAACCTTTGGTCGCTTGCTAGAACGCGGAGTTGCCTATGGTGCCATGTTCCCAGACTCAATTGACACCATGCACCAAGCCAATGAATTTATCGCCTTGGATGATCTCTTCCGAGCTGCAGCAATCTATGCCGAAGCTATTTACGAATTGATCAAATAAAACGATAGAAGTCTGAGATTGTATGCTTAGACTTCTTTTTGGAGGGAAAGTAGATGTCTCAAATCGAAAGAATCAAGCAGGCTATTATGTTAGATCCACAGAATGCTACCTATACAGAGCGTGGTATTGAGCCTCTCTTTGCAGCGCCAAAGACTGCTCGCATCAATATCATCGGTCAAGCGCCTGGTCTTAAAACTCAAGAAGCAGGCCTTTACTGGAAGGACAAAAGTGGTGACCGCTTGCGTGAGTGGCTAGGTGTGGATGAAGATACTTTTTACAATTCAGGTTATTTTGCTGTTCTGCCTATGGATTTCTACTTTCCAGGGCATGGCAAGTCAGGTGACCTGCCACCTCGAGCTGGCTTTGCCGAAAAATGGCATCCGCAGCTCTTGCAAGAATTACCAGATATCCAATTAACACTCTTGATTGGCCAGTACGCCCAAGCCTACTATTTACATGAGAAAATCAGTGGCAAGGTGACAGAACGGGTAAAACATTACCAGAACTACTTGCCAACCTATTTTCCACTGGTACACCCCTCACCGCGAAATCAAATCTGGATGGCCAAAAATCCTTGGTTTGAGTCAGAAGTGGTGCCAGAGTTGAAAAAAAGAATTAAAACCATTTTATAGTCAATGAAAATCAAAGAACAAACTAGGAAGCTAGCTGCAGGCTGTACTTGAGTACGGTAAGGCGACGCTGACGTGGTTTGAATTTGATTTTCGAAGAGTATTAGGAGAAAAAGAATGAAAGAAATAACCTTTGACGCATTTTACCAGCTTTACCAAAACGACCAACTTTCTTTAGTGGACGTGAGAGAAGTGGATGAGTTTGAAGCTCTTCATTTAGACGGTGCCCAGAATCTTCCTCTGAGTCAATTAGCCGATATCTATGATCAATTGGACAAGGATCAGTTACATTATGTTATTTGTAAATCTGGAATTAGATCAGCGCGTGCTTGCCAATTCTTATCAGAACAAGGTTATGAGGTTATCAATGTACAAGGTGGCATGATGGCCTTTGAAGAACTTTAAACAGTAGAATTTTCTCCTACTTGGTGTGGACTGGGTAGGAGAATTTTATTTTTAGATAATTCTCATTTTTAAGAATCTTGAAAACATTCAATATTTACTTCGTGAAGCTTTTTTCATACTCTTATTCATGATATACTAGGTCAGTATTTTATAAATATGAAGGAGATTTACATGGCTAAAAAAGGTGCCCTAACAGGTTTACTCCTGTTTGGAATATTTTTTGGTGCGGGGAACTTGATTTTTCCGCCTTCTCTAGGTGCTCTATCTGGAGAACATTTTCTTCCTGCCATTGCAGGTTTTGTCTTTTCAGGCGTTGGTATCGCCGTCTTGACTCTTATTATTGGAACGCTAAATCCTAAAGGATATATCTACGAGATTTCAACGAAGATAGCGCCTTGGTTTGCGACTCTTTACCTCTCAGTTCTTTACTTGTCAATCGGTCCATTCTTTGCTATTCCACGTACTGCTACAACAGCTTACGAAGTAGGGATTAGCCCCCTTTTATCGGATGCAAATAAAGGACTTGGCTTGATTGTCTTTACTGTTCTGTATTTTGCAGCAGCCTATCTAATCTCGCTTAATCCATCAAAAATCTTGGACCGTATCGGCCGTATTTTAACGCCAGTCTTTGCGATTTTGATTGTTATCTTGGTTGTCCTAGGAGCTTTCAAATACGGTGGAACAAGTCCTCAAGCTGCTTCAGCTGCTTATCAAGCTTCTGCCTTTGGTACAGGTTTCCTAGAAGGTTATAATACCTTGGACGCTCTTGCTTCAGTTGCCTTTAGCGTAATCGCAGTTCAAACCTTGAAACAACTTGGATTTTCAAGTAAGAAAGAATACATTTCAACCATTTGGGTTGTTGGTATCGTTGTTGCCCTTGCCTTCAGCGCTCTTTACATCGGTTTAGGTTTCCTTGGAAATCATTTCCCAGTACCAGCTGAAGCGATGAAAGGTGGAACACCAGGTGTTTATATTTTGTCACAAGCCACTCAAGAAATCTTTGGCTCAACAGCTCAACTCTTCCTTGCAGCTATGGTTACCGTAACCTGCTTCACAACAACGGTTGGTTTGATTGTGTCAACAGCTGAATTCTTTAATGAGCGCTTCCCACAAATCAGCTACAAGGTTTATGCTACAGCCTTTACCTTGATTGGATTTGCCATTGCCAATTTGGGTCTTGATGCGATTATCAAGTACTCAATCCCTGTACTGGTTATCTTGTACCCAATCACGATTGCTATCGTTATGATTGTCATTGTCAACAAATTTGTAGCTCTTTCAAAACCAGGTATGCAGTTGACAATTGCTGTGGTTACAGCCATTGCCATTGCAAGCGTACTAGGAAGCTCATTTAAAGTTGAGTTTCTTGCAAATCTTGTCAACGCTCTTCCTTTTGCCAAGGCATCACTCCCATGGTTAGTACCAGCCGTTGTCGGAATCTTGCTCTCATTGGTTCTACCAAACAAGCAAGAAAGCGATGTTTTTGAAATGGAATAATCATTAAAATCACTTTTGTAGTCAAGGCTACAGGAGTGATTTTCTTTTTTTATCCGATGATAAATGTGTTATAATAGGTAGCAAAAGAGGTGAAGAAATGAATCAAACAGTAGAATATATCAAAGAACTGACAGCTATTGCATCGCCAACGGGCTTCACTCGTGAGATTTCGGACTATTTAGTCAAGACTCTAGAAGGTTTTGGTTACCAGCCGGTTCGCACAGCCAAGGGCGGTGTCAATGTGACTATCAAAGGTCAAAATGATGAGCAACAACGCTATGTGACTGCCCATGTAGATACGCTGGGTGCTATTGTCCGTGCGGTCAAACCAGACGGCCGTCTCAAGTTGGACCGTATCGGTGGTTTTCCTTGGAACATGATTGAAGGTGAAAACTGTACCGTTCATGTGGCTAGTACAGGTGAAAAAGTATCAGGGACGGTCCTTATCCACCAAACTTCTTGCCATGTTTATAAGGATGCAGGGACTGCAGAACGCACGCAAGACAATATGGAAGTGCGTTTGGATGCAAAAGTAACCAGTGAAAAAGAAACTCGTGCCTTGGGAATTGAAGTCGGTGATTTTATCAGCTTTGACCCACGAACCGTCGTGACAGAGACAGGTTTTATCAAGTCTCGTCATTTGGACGATAAGGTCAGCGCAGCGATTTTGCTTAACCTGCTTCGTATTTATAGGGAAGAGAAGATTGAGTTGCCTGTAACAACCCATTTTGCTTTTTCAGTCTTTGAAGAAGTGGGCCACGGTGCTAATTCTAATATCCCTGCTCAGGTAGTTGAATATCTGGCTGTGGATATGGGAGCTATGGGAGATGACCAGCAAACAGATGAGTACACAGTGTCTATCTGTGTCAAGGATGCTTCAGGGCCTTATCACTATGACTTCCGTCAACATTTAGTTGCTTTGGCTAAAGAGCAAGATATTCCATTTAAGCTGGATATCTATCCATTTTATGGTTCGGACGCTTCAGCAGCTATGTCTGCAGGGGCAGAAGTCAAACACGCCCTTCTCGGTGCTGGTATCGAGTCTAGTCATTCTTATGAGCGTACTCATATTGACTCGGTGGTCGCAACGGAACGTATGGTTGATGCTTATCTTAAGAGCGCATTGGTAGACTAATATGTGTTTGATTTGCCAGAGAATTGAGCTCATCAAGAAGGGAGAAAATCCCTATTTTGTCAAAGAGTTGGAAACAGGCTATCTTGTGATTGGAGACCACCAGTATTTTGCAGGCTATAGTCTCTTTCTAGCCAAGGAACATGTCACCGAATTGCACCATTTGAAAAAGGAGACAAGACTCCGTTTTCTAGAAGAAATGAGTGTGGTCCAAGAGGCAGTTGCCAAGGCCTTTGCTGCTGAGAAAATGAATATCGAACTGCTAGGAAATGGCGATGCCCATCTTCATTGGCATCTGTTTCCTAGACGAAGAGGTGACATGAATGGTCACGGTCTCAAGGAACGTGGTCCAGTCTGGTGGGTTCCTTTTGAAGAAATGACAGCAGAAACCTGCCAAGCAAAACCTGATGAGATTAAAAGATTAGTCAAACGATTATCGTTAGAAGTAGATAAATTATTAGAAATAAAGGAGTAGAAATGAAAAAAAGATACCTTATCTTGACAGCTTTGCTAGCCTTGAGTCTAGCAGCTTGTTCACAAGAAAAAGCAAAAAATGAAGATGGCTCAGCTAAGACAGAGCAAACTGCTAAAGCTGATGGAACAGTCGGCAGTAAGTCTAAAGGAGCTGCCCAGAAAAAAGCAGAAGTGGTTAACAAAGGAGACTATTACAGCATTCAAGGGAAATACGATGAAATCATCGTAGCCAATAAACACTATCCATTGTCAAAAGACTACAATCCAGGGGAAAATCCAACAGCCAAGGCTGAGTTGGTCAAACTCATCAAAGCTATGCAAGAGGCAGGATTCCCGATTAGTGATCATTACAGTGGTTTTAGAAGTTATGAAACTCAGACCAAGCTCTATCAAGATTATGTCAACCAAGATGGGAAGGCAGCAGCTGACCGTTATTCTGCTCGACCTGGCTATAGTGAACATCAGACAGGCTTGGCCTTTGATGTGATTGGGACAAATGGTGATTTGGTGACAGAAGAAAAAGCGGCCCAATGGCTCTTGGATCATGCGGCTGATTATGGTTTTGTTGTCCGTTATCTCAAAGGCAAGGAAAAGGAAACAGGCTATATGGCTGAAGAATGGCACCTTCGTTATGTCGGAAAAGAAGCCAAAGAAATTGCTGAGACTGGACTCAGTCTGGAAGAATATTACGGCTTTGAAGGCGGAGATTACGTCGATTAAAAAATAAACTTTTCTCTTGCAATTATAGATAAATAGTGTATAATAGATGAGTATGTGTAAAGCATACTTGTGGGAGGTAAAAATCTCTAATTACCGCCAAAACCACAAAGGAGGATTTAAAAATGGCTAAAAAAGTCGAAAAACTTGTAAAATTGCAAATCCCTGCTGGTAAAGCTACACCAGCTCCACCGGTTGGACCTGCTCTTGGTCAAGCTGGTATCAACATCATGGGATTCACAAAAGAGTTCAACGCTCGTACAGCTGACCAAGCTGGTATGATTATTCCAGTTGTTATCTCAGTTTACGAAGATAAATCATTTACTTTCATCACTAAAACACCACCAGCTGCTGTTCTTTTGAAAAAAGCTGCAGGTGTTGAAAAAGGATCAGGTACACCTAACAAAACTAAAGTTGCTACAGTTACTCGTGCGCAAGTACAAGAAATTGCAGAAACTAAGATGCCAGATTTGAACGCAGCAAACGTAGAGTCTGCAATGCGTATGATCGAAGGTACTGCTCGTTCTATGGGATTCACTGTTGTTGACTAATCAATAACACCCCCAATATAACCCGCAAGACTTCATCATTTCGAGAAGTGACGTGGGAGATGAAAATCGATTGAACCACTTACAAGGAGAATAGAAAATGGCTAAAAAAAGCAAACAACTTCGTGCTGCTCTTGAGAAAATCGACAGCACAAAAGCATACAGCGTAGAAGAAGCTGTAGCACTTGCAAAAGAAACTAACTTTGCAAAATTTGATGCAACTGTAGAAGTTGCTTACAACTTGAACATCGACGTTAAAAAAGCTGACCAACAAATCCGTGGAGCAATGGTATTGCCAAACGGTACTGGTAAAACTTCACGCGTTCTTGTTTTCGCACGTGGTGCAAAAGCTGAAGAAGCAAAAGCTGCTGGTGCAGACTTTGTAGGTGAAGATGACCTTGTTGCTAAAATCAACGACGGTTGGTTGGACTTTGATGTAGTTATCGCTACACCTGACATGATGGCTCTTGTTGGACGTCTTGGACGTGTCCTTGGACCACGTAACTTGATGCCAAACCCTAAAACTGGTACTGTAACAATGGATGTTGCTAAAGCAGTTGAAGAGTCTAAAGGTGGTAAAATCACTTATCGTGCTGACCGTGCAGGTAACGTTCAAGCAATCATCGGTAAAGTATCATTTGAAGCTGAAAAATTGGTTGAAAACTTCAAAGCTTTCAACGAAACAATCCAAAAAGCAAAACCAGCTACAGCTAAAGGAACTTACGTAACAAACTTGACTATCACAACTACTCAAGGTGTTGGTATCAAAGTTGACGTAAACTCACTTTAATCAGTAGTTTATAAACAAAGACGAGTACGAAAGTGCTCGTTTTTTTAGGTACGACGGGCATTCCGTTCATCTGAGGTGTAAGTCCTCTGCGGGTACCATATACTAGTAAATCCAAAAGTGATTCCCAAGCCTGACTATTGTGAGTAGCTGATCGAACGGCATTAGGATAGACTGTTTAAGTCTGACGCTGGAAATAAGAATCGGCAGAGAAAGAGATAGAGAAATCTTGGCTATACGAATAGGCACGTGATAGTAAAGCGTATATAACGGATAAGGAGGCCAGCAACTCTAAAGTACAAATATGTAGTCGTAACCTATATACGTAAACTACGTGAGCCATTGAATTCGAACTAGAGAGGTGATTAATAGATTTATGCTATAGTTATGGTAGCTTGTATGCTTTTGATTCTAGTTTATCAAATAATAGATTAGAATTGTCAGACAATATCATTTTATGTTATAATGAAGAAAAAATAGAGGTGTTCAAATGTCAGAAGCAGGTCATAAGTTTTTAGCAAAACTGGGGAAAAAACGCTTACGTCCAGGTGGAAAACGTGCCACAGATTGGTTAATTGCAGAAGGAGGATTTTCAAAAGAAAAGAGAATACTAGAAGTTGCGTGCAATAGGGGAACTACAGCAATTGAGTTGGCACAGCGTTTTGGTTGTAAGATAACTGCGGTTGATATGGATGGACAAGCCTTAGAAGTGGCTAAAAAATCTGCTGAAACGGCAGGTGTTGGTCATTTGATCAGATTTGAAAGAGCAAATGCAATGAAACTTCCTTATGAAGATGCTAGTTTTGATATTGTTATAAATGAAGCTATGCTGACTATGCAAGCCGATCAAGCTAAGAAAAAATGTGTAATGGAGTATCTAAGGGTTTTAAAACCTGAAGGTCTTCTTTTGACACATGATGTGCTTCTTAAGGAAGCTAAAGAGTCTATCAGACAGGAATTGTCACAAGCAATTCATGTAAATGTAGGTCCTTTAACTCAAGATGGTTGGGAACAGGTGATGATAGAATCAGGTTATCGTGATGTGAAAGTATTGACTGGTGAAATGACATTAATGAAATTATCAGGTATGATTTATGACGAAGGTTGGCTAGGAACTTTGAAAATTTGTGTAAATGCTTGTAAAAATGAGAATAGAAAGCAATTTTTAACGATGTATAAAATGTTTGCTAAGAATAAACAGAAACTGGGCTTTATTGCGATGGCTAGTTATAAATCGTCAAATCGTTAGATAATTATTGAAGTTAACTTTTCCTTTTTTCTTTCTTAAAAAATATGCTATAATAGAGAGTAAAAAACTTTGAAAGAAAGAAAAAGATGAATTTAAAAGATTACATTGCAACAATTGAAAATTATCCGAAGGAAGGAATTACCTTCCGTGATATCAGTCCTTTGATGGCTGATGGAAATGCTTATAGCTATGCTGTTCGTGAAATCGTTCAATATGCTACTGACAAGAAAATCGACATGATTGTAGGGCCTGAAGCTCGTGGTTTTATCGTGGGCTGTCCAGTTGCCTTTGAGTTAGGAATTGGTTTTGCGCCTGTTCGTAAGCCAGGTAAATTGCCACGCGAAGTTATTTCTGCTGACTATGAAAAAGAGTATGGTGTTGATACCTTGACTATGCACGCGGATGCCATCAAGCCAGGTCAACGTGTTCTTATCGTAGATGACCTCTTAGCAACAGGTGGAACTGTTAAGGCAACTATCGAGATGATTGAAAAACTTGGTGGTGTTGTAGCAGGTTGTGCCTTCCTTGTTGAATTGGATGAATTGAACGGTCGTGAAAAAATCGGTGACTACGATTACAAAGTTCTTATGCATTATTAATGAAAAACAGTCCCTAGGGCTGTTTTCTCTACATTAGGATATAAAAATAGACTATAGCTAGTTAGAGAAAAACTATAATTGAAAACTATATCTTCTTACAGTATAATAAAGGAAACAAGTGTTTACATTTTAACTCTAAACACAAGCAATTATTCCTGAAAGAGTACAGTTAGGAGAGGGTTATGCCTATTCGAATTGATAAAAAATTGCCAGCTGTTGAGATTTTACGGACAGAGAATATCTTTGTCATGGATGATCAACGTGCTGCACACCAAGATATTCGTCCCTTGAAGATTTTAATTTTAAATCTCATGCCACAGAAAATGGTCACAGAGACCCAGTTGTTGCGCCACTTGGCCAATACACCTCTACAACTGGATATTGATTTTCTCTATATGGAAAGCCACCGTTCTAAGACAACTCGTTCAGAGCACATGGAGACATTTTATAAAACTTTTCCTGAAGTCAAAGATGAGTATTTTGATGGCATGATTATCACGGGTGCTCCCGTTGAGCATTTACCATTTGAGGAAGTGGACTATTGGGAGGAATTTACCCAGGTGCTTGAGTGGTCTAAGACCCATGTCTACTCGACCCTTCATATCTGTTGGGGTGCTCAGGCGGGACTCTATCTGCGTTATGGGGTAGAAAAATACCAGATGGACAGTAAGTTATCGGGTATCTATCCTCAGGACACCTTAAAGGAAGGTCATCTTCTATTTAGAGGTTTTGACGATAGCTATGTATCTCCTCATTCACGGCATACGGAGATTTCTAAGGAAGAGGTCTTAAACAAAACCAATCTCGAGATTTTATCAGAAGGACCTCAGGTTGGGGTTTCGATTTTGGCCAGTCGTGATTTACGAGAAATTTATAGTTTTGGGCATTTGGAATATGACCGTGATACTTTGGCAAATGAATATTTCCGAGATCGTGATGCAGGTTTGGATCCTCATATTCCAGAAAATTATTTTAAGGATGATGATGTCAACCAGACACCTTGTCTTTGTTGGTCTTCATCAGCAGCCCTCTTTTTCAGTAACTGGGTGAACTATGCGGTCTATCAGGAGACGCCTTTTGACTGGAGAAAAATAGAAGATGATGCATCTGCTTTTGGGTATTTATAAGAGGAATTATGACATATTTAGACGCTTTTAAATCAGGGAACTTGGTTTTACCTAGTGCCCTGCTCTTGCATTTTAAGGAACTCTTTCCTTCTAGCGACGATTTTCTGGTCTGGCAATTTTTCTATTTGCAAAATACGACAGGTTTAGAAGAAATGTCGCCAAGCCAGATTGCTGAAAGGATTGGCAAGGAAATTTCGGATGTCAATCAGGCTATTTCCAATCTGACGGAGAGGGGACTACTTCAGTATCGAACGATCGAATTGAATGGTGAAATCGAATTGCTTTTTGATGCTAGTTTGGCTTTGGAACGTTTGGATAATTTGCTTGGAGTAGCTCATTCAAGTTCAGACCAGTTAACACCTCAAAACCAGCTCAAAGTTTTGGTAGAGACCTTCCAGCAGGAGTTGGGACGCTTGTTGACTCCTTTTGAGATTGAGGATTTGACCAAGACGCTAAAGGAAGATGGAACCAGTGCTGACTTGATTAAGGAAGCTCTTCGTGAAGCGGTTTTGAATGGCAAACCAAACTGGAAGTACATTCAGGCGATTTTGAGAAATTGGCGCCATGAAGGTATCAAAAGTGTGGCTCAAATCGAGGCTAAACGGGCAGAGAGAGAAGCAAGCAATCCACAGTTGACACAGGTATCTGCAGATTTTAGAAATGCTATGGATCTCTGGAAGGATTAATCCTTGTAAGCAGGCTTGAAATCCGAGTAAGATTTGCAAGCTGTGTCTAATTGTGATAAAATAAGTAGAAAATAAATTGAAAAAAGAGGTATGTGAAATGTCACGTAAACCATTTATCGCTGGTAACTGGAAAATGAACAAAAATCCAGAAGAAGCTAAAGCATTTGTTGAAGCAGTTGCATCAAAACTTCCTTCATCAGATCTTGTTGAAGCAGGTATCGCAGCTCCAGCTCTTGATTTGACAACTGTTCTTGCTGCTGCAAAAGGTTCAAACCTTAAAGTTGCGGCTCAAAACTGCTACTTTGAAAATGCAGGTGCTTTCACTGGTGAAACAAGCCCACAAGTTTTGAAAGAAATCGGTACTGACTATGTTGTTATCGGTCACTCAGAACGCCGTGACTACTTCCATGAAACTGACGAAGATATCAACAAAAAAGCAAAAGCAATCTTTGCAAACGGTATGCTTCCAATCATCTGTTGTGGTGAGTCACTTGAAACTTACGAAGCTGGTAAAGCTGCTGAATTCGTAGGTGCTCAAGTATCTGCTGCATTGGCTGGATTGACTGCTGAACAAGTTGCTGCATCAGTTATTGCTTATGAGCCAATCTGGGCTATCGGTACTGGTAAATCAGCTTCACAAGACGACGCACAAAAAATGTGTAAAGTTGTTCGTGATGTTGTAGCTGCTGACTTTGGTCAAGAAGTGGCGGACAAAGTTCGTGTTCAATACGGTGGCTCTGTTAAACCTGAAAACGTTGCTTCATACATGGCTTGCCCAGACGTTGACGGTGCTCTTGTTGGTGGTGCATCACTTGAAGCTGAAAGCTTCTTGGCATTGCTTGACTTTGTAAAATAATCGACTCTTTATCAACATTATTGGGTTGAAGAAAAGCTAAAATCGAGAAAGGACAAATATCGTCCTTTCTTTTTTGCTACTAAAGCAGCAAATGTAGACCATTTTATTCGAACTCTTCCTGGTGGTTATAACATGGAGATGAACCAAGACTCCAGCGATATTTCCCTCGGGCAAAAACAACTCTTGACCATCGCGCGTGCTCTCTAACCAATTTTAAAATTCTTATTTTGATGAAGCGACTTCCTCTGTTGATACCCGTTTGGAACTCTTGATTCAAAAAATCACGAAACGGTTGATGAAAGGAAGGACCAGCTTTGTCATTGCACATCGCCTTTCGACCATTCAAGAAGCAAATAAGATTCTCGTTCTTAAGGATGGACAGATTATTGAGCAGGGAAATTACGAAAGCTCACTCCAAGCAAAAGGCTTTTATTATGAACTTTACCAAAGCCAATTTTCAAGCCAATCTGATTAAATCAGCTAATAAAATAATGTCAAACTTTTCTTAAATTATCAGTCTATTGCAACTTTTCTCATGTGAGTCATTTGGCTTGCTATTGGTTTTCCTTAGTAGTATACTAAGAGAGTAAACACTAAGAAGTGGTTACAAATAATAATGAATGAGGTAAAATAAAATGGTAGAATTGAAAAAAGAAGCAGTAAAAGACGTAACATCATTAACAAAAGCAGCGCCAGTAGCATTGGCAAAAACAAAGGAAGTCTTGAACCAAGCTGTTGCTGATTTGTATGTAGCTCACGTTGCTTTGCACCAAGTGCATTGGTACATGCGTGGTCGTGGTTTCCTTGTATGGCATCCAAAAATGGATGAGTATATGGAAGCTCTTGATGGTCAATTGGATGAAATCAGTGAGCGTTTGATCACACTCGGTGGTAAACCATACTCTACTTTGACAGAATTCCTTCAACACAGCGAAATCGAAGAAGAAGTTGGAGAGTTCCGCAATGTAGAAGAAAGTTTGGAACGTGTCCTTGAAATTTATCGTTACCTCATCACTCTTTTCCAAGAAGCTTTGGATGTGACAGATAAAGAAGGTGATGATGTAACCAATGATATCTTTGTTGGAGCTAAGGCTGATCTTGAAAAAACAGTCTGGATGCTTGCCGCAGAACTTGGACAAGCACCTGGTTTGTAAGATAAATGCATCCCTTTCTATCATGAGTTTCTGTATCACTACTCATGATAAACTATCTTTTAAAAATCATGTAGCAGACAAAGTTACATGATTTTTTCTTTGCTTTTCCGGCGACTCATTTGTCAAAATGCTGATTTTAAGGTATAATAGTTGCTGTTCGAGAAATTTTGATTTTCAAAGAATAGTGAATGATGATAAGGAGAAACCATGAACAACCTACCAAATTGCCCAAAATGTAACTCAGAGTATGTCTACGAAGACGGTGCCCTACTGGTTTGCCCAGAGTGTGCTTATGAGTGGAATCCTGCTGAAGTTGCAGATGTAGAAGAGGGTCTTGTTGCTATCGATGCCAACGGGAATAAATTGGCTGACGGTGATACAGTAACTCTCATCAAGGACTTAAAAGTAAAAGGTGCGCCAAAAGATTTGAAACAAGGGACGCGCGTGAAGAATATCCGCATCGTAGAAGGCGACCACAATATCGACTGTAAAATCGATGGCTTCGGTGCCATGAAACTCAAATCAGAGTTTGTGAAGAAAATTTAAGCATGTCAAAACACTATAAACTTGTATTTTATAGCCGTATCTTCTTGTTTCTAGCGGCTTTTACGGGAGTTTATCTTGAAATCGCCAAGCATGGTGGATTTGGGATGTTACTCTATTATACGGTTCTGTCCAACCTTTTAGTCGCGATTTTTACGCTCTATCTCCTAAAGGTTATGAGCCGTTTAGGTGAAAACTGGCAAAGACCAAGTCTCTTGCGCTTAAAAGGTGGGGTCACCATGAGTATCATGATTACCTGTGTGATTTACCATTTCCTTTTAGCGCCTATTGCGACTAATTTCTATACTCTAGAAAATTTCCTTTGCCACTATATCGTTCCCCTCTGGTTTTTAGCAGATACCCTCTTTTTTGACAAACAGGGTCAATACAAGATTTGGGACCCAATTGTGTGGACGATTTTACCCTTGCTGTATATGATTTTTGCTCTTTTTAATGGCTTGGTATTGAAACTTGATGTTCCTAATTCTAAGGTCAGTCCCTTCCCGTACTTCTTTTTGAATGTGAACAAGGGTTGGGATGTCGTGTTCAAGTGGTGTCTGATTATCTTTGTTGCTTATATGGTGGCAGGATTTATCTTCTACTTTATTAAGCAAATCAAGAGAAAATCATCCTAATACTCTTCGAGAATCTCTTCAAATCACGTCAGTTTCGCCTTGCCGTATATATAGTTACTGACTTCGTCAGTTTCATCTACAACCTCAAAACCATGTTTTGAGCTGACTTCGTCAGTTCTATCTACAACCTCAAAGCAGTGCTTTGAGCAACCTGCGGCTAGCTTCCTAGTTTGCTCTTTGATTTTCATTGAGTATAAGACACAAGGGATTCATTTTCGAGTTTAAGAAGGAGTCTATACACCAAAGAGGCTTCTTCTTTTCTTGCTTGTTTGATAAGTATCAAAAGAGTAGAAGATTAAGAGAAAATATAGAAAGAGATTTCATGAAACAATTTTTAGAACGGGCCAGTATTTTGGCTCTCTCCCTCGTTTTGATTACCTCCTTTTCCATCTCGAGTGCCCTGCCAGCCATGTTTGACTATTATCAAGGTTATCCTAAGGAACAAATTGAGCTCTTGGCTAGCTTGCCTTCCTTTGGAATCATGATTATGTTGCTATTAAATGGTTTCCTAGAAAAAATATTTCCTGAGCGCTTACAGATTAGTTTGGGCTTGTTAATTTTATCACTGAGTGGAACGGCTCCTTTTTGGTACCAAGCCTATCCTTTTGTCTTTGGAACACGGATTCTTTTTGGTTTGGGTGTTGGGATGATCAATGCCAAGGCTATTTCGATTATCAGTGAACGTTATCAAGGCAAAACGCGGATTCAGATGTTGGGGCTACGTGGCTCTGCAGAGGTAGTAGGAGCTTCTCTCATTACCTTGGCAGTCGGTCAGTTGTTGTCCTTTGGTTGGACAGCTACCTTCCTAGCCTATAGTGCTGGATTTTTGGTGCTGATCCTTTATTTGCTCTTTGTTCCTTATGGAAAAGAGAAGAAAGAAGTTAAGAAAAAATCGAAGGAAGCAAGTCGCTTAACTCGGGAAATGAAGGGCTTGATTTTTATCCTAGCTATCGAAGCGGCAGTTGTAGTTTGTACCAATACGGCTATTACTATTCGTATTCCAAGTTTGATGGTGGAAAGAGGACTGGGAGATGCCCAGTTATCTAGTTTTGTTCTTAGTGTCATGCAGTTAATTGGGATTGTGGCTGGTGTGAGTTTCTCTTTCTTGATTTCTATCTTTAAAGAGAAACTGCTCCTCTGGTCTGGTATTACCTTTGGCTTAGGGCAAATTGTGATTGCCTTGTCTCCATCCTTGTGGGTGGTAGTGGCAGGGAGTATTCTGGCTGGTTTTGCCTATAGTGTAGCCTTGACGACGGTCTTTCAACTTGTCTCTGAAAGAATTCCAGCTAAACTCCTCAATCAAGCAACCTCATTTGCAGTTTTAGGCTGTAGTTTCGGAGCCTTTACGACTCCATTCGTTCTAGGTGCAATTGGCTTATTAACTCACAATGGGATGTTGGTCTTTGCTATCTTAGGATCTTGGTTAATTGTAACCTCTATCTTTGTCATGTACCTACTTCAAAAGAGAGCTTAGGATTGGTTTCCTAAGTTTTTCTTTTTTGGATTTTTGTACCCAGACACTATTTGATTTAGGGCCTTGTTTACAGACTAATTTCTTGATAAAATAGAAGTTATGACAAGATATAAAGCAACTATTTCCTATGATGGTTACGCCTTTGCTGGTTTTCAGCGCCAGCCTCATGCGCGTAGTGTTCAGGAAGAAATTGAAAAAACCTTGACCAAGTTAAATAAAGGGCAAGCCATTACTGTTCACGGTGCTGGTAGGACAGATAGTGGGGTTCATGCCCTGGGACAGGTTATTCATTTTAACCTGCCTTATCAAATGGATGAGGAGAAGCTCCGTTTTGCTCTAGACACTCAGTCCCCTGAAGATATTGATGTGATTTCGATTGAGCTTGTGGCGGATGATTTTCATTGCCGTTATGCTAAGCACAGTAAGACCTATGAGTTTATCGTGGATAGGGGCCGTCCCAAAAATCCGATGCGCCGTCACTATGCCACCCACTTTCCTTATCCGCTTGATGTGGAACGGATGCGGGAGGCTATCAAAAAATTAGAAGGCACTCATGATTTCACCGGCTTTACAGCCTCTGGGACTAGTGTAGAGGATAAGGTTCGCACCATCACAGAAGCTAGTCTTAGGGTTGATGAGACAGGCCAGTTTTTGACCTTTACCTTTTCAGGAAATGGTTTCTTGTATAAGCAGATTCGCAATATGGTGGGGACACTGCTCAAAATCGGCAATAACCGCATGCCAGTAGAGCAGATTGACCTCATCTTGAAGAAAAAGGACAGGCAGCTTGCAGGTCCCACTGCAGCACCAAATGGTTTATATTTAAAGGAGATTCGTTATGAAGAATAATCGTATTTTAGCACTTTCTGGAAATGATATTTTTAGTGGTGGTGGCCTGTCAGCTGATTTGGCTACCTATACCTTGAACGGCTTGCATGGCTTTGTAGCAGTGACTTGTTTGACAGCTTTAACAGAAAAGGGCTTTGAAGTCTTTCCAACTGACGATACCATTTTTCAACATGAATTAGATAGCTTGCGTGATGTGGAGTTTGGGGGAATTAAGATTGGTCTTCTCCCTACTGTCAGTGTGGCTGAGAAGGCATTGGACTTTATCAAGCAACGCCCAGGAGTGCCTGTGGTTCTGGATCCTGTCTTGGTCTGCAAGGAAACACACGACGTAGCTGTAAGTGAACTCTGTCAAGAGTTGATTCGCTTTTTCCCTTATGTCAGTGTGATTACGCCTAATCTTCCTGAAGCAGAATTATTGACTGGTCAGGAAATCAAAACCTTGGAAGACATGAAAGCTGCAGCGCAGAAATTGCATGACTTAGGAGCGCCAGCAGTCATTATCAAGGGAGGCAATCGCCTTAGTCAGGACAAGGCTGTAGATGTCTTTTATGATGGACAAAACTTTACAGTCCTAGAAAATCCTGTCATTCAAGGGCAAAATGCTGGTGCAGGTTGTACCTTTGCCTCTAGCATTGCCAGTCACTTGCTTAAAGGTGATGAACTTTTACCAGCAGTAGAAAGCTCTAAGGATTTCGTTTATCGTTCTATTGCACAAGCAGATCAGTATGGAGTAAGACAATATGAAGCAAACCAAAACAACTAAAATCGCCCTTGTATCCCTCTTAACCGCCCTCTCTGTGGTTCTAGGTTATTTCTTAAAAATTCCAACACCGACAGGCATTTTAACTCTTTTAGATGCGGGTGTCTTCTTTACGGCCTTCTACTTTGGTAGTCGTGAAGGGGCTGTAGTAGGAGGACTAGCAGGTTTCTTGATTGACCTCTTATCAGGCTATCCTCAGTGGATGTTCTTTAGCTTGGTCAACCATGGCTTGCAGGGATTTTTCGCAGGATTTAAAGGAAAAACTCAGTGGTTAGGCCTTATCTTAGCAACGATTGCCATGGTAGGGGGTTACGCCTTGGGCTCTACATTGATGAATGGCTGGGCTGCAGCTCTACCAGAAATTTTACCAAATTTCATGCAAAATATGGTAGGGATGATTGTAGGATTTATCCTTAGTCAAAGTATCAAGAAGATTAAGTAATGAGGCTGAGTCAAAAGTCTTTCAAATAAGAAAAACGCATAGTATCAGGTGTTGAAAAACCTTGATACTATGCGTTTTATTGTGGGAAGATTTTCGAAGAATATTAATCAAAATAAAGCAAGTCTTTGCTGGTGCTTGTAAAGAGGTCAAAGCCATCCTTGGTAACAACACCACAGTCTTCAATACGAACACCGACTTTACCAGGGATATAGATACCTGGTTCAACAGAGAAGCACATGCCTTCTTCGATGACCATGTCGTTCCCTTCCATGATAGATGGGAATTCGTGGACATCCATACCGATACCGTGACCGAGACGGTGGTTGAAGTACTCACCGTAACCAGCTTTTTCGATGACCTCACGGGCAGCGCGGTCCACTTCATGGGCAGTCACACCTGGTTTGATAAAGTCAAGAGCAGCTTGTTGGGCTTCAAGAGTCAAGTTATAAATATCTTTCTTGAATTGGTCTGGTTTACCAACAGCGACTGTACGAGTCATATCTGAAGCATAGCCGTTGACCAGAACACCGAGGTCAAAGAGGAGAAGAGCATCATTTTCAACCTTGTTTGCTGCTGGAATACCGTGTGGATTTGCAGCATTATCACCTGTCAAGACCATGGTGTCAAAGCTCATTTCATAGCCTTCACGTTTCATAGCAAAGTCAATTTGAGCGATGATATCTGTCTCAGTCTTATCAAGAGAAATATTGTCAAAACCAACCTTAACTGCCTTGTCAGCATAGAGACCTGCAACCATCATTTTTTGCACTTCGTCAGCTGATTTGATGAGGCGCATGCGTTGGATACGAGGAGTGAGGTTGTTAAACTCAGCAGTTTCAAAAACTGTTTTCAAGCCATGATATTTGGTCAAGATGAGATTGTCAAACTCAACAGCGACACGTTTGAAGTCAAGTTGTGGAAGAGCATGTTTCATTTTTTGCCATGGATTTTCAGAGTCCACATAGCCCACAACTGGGAAGGAAACAGTGCTGCTCGCACGCTCCACTTCAAGGGCTGGGACAAAAAGGAGGGGTTCCTGATCCGCTAGGACAAAAAGGAACATTTGGCGTTCATGGGGATCACTGTAAAAGCCAGTGAGGTAATTGATTGTGACGGGGTCAGATACGACAGCGACGTCTAGTTTTTCTGATTCAAGATATGTTACGATTTGTTGTAATTTAGACATATGCTACCTTCTTTCTACCCCTCTATTTTGGCAAAAAATGAGAGAAAATGCAAGGGAGAAGGGTAAAAGAACAGACAAAAAGAACTCCGACAAGATAACGGAGTTCTTTGATATCATTTTCCTTTGTTTAAGAAAAGTCAGCCTTGCTTTTGACATCACTGTATTCTTCAGCGATTTCTTGGCTGAGAATGTCCTTATAAGCAGGGAGTTGGATGTCCTGACCATATTTCTTCTTGAGGGCAGTAGTGACTAGGCGATAAGCCAGATTGGCATTACGAGAGAGGATAGGCCCGTGGAAGTAGGAACCAAAGACATTCTTATAATGAACACCTTCGCCGACTTTTTCTTCGTTATTTCCATTTCCATAGACAACCTGTCCCAGCGGTTTTTGATCATCTGAGAGGAAGGTACGGCCCTGATGATTTTCAAAACCATAGTAGGTTTCATCGAAATCTTCATTGTGAATCTTGATGTCCCCGATAAAACGGTTATTGGTCTGGTTGAGCGTGTAGTGGCCCATGACCCCTAGTCCTTCGATGCGTCTCCCTGAAGCTTCAACATAATATTGGCCCAATAGTTGGAAACCACCGCAGATAGCCAGAACCACACCATCGTTTTGGATGTAGTTGTCAATGCTCTCTTTTTTAGCAGGTAGGTCGTCTGCAATAATACTTTGTTCAAAGTCTTGACCGCCACCGAAAAAGGCGATGTCGTAGTGATTTTCGTCAAAGTCATCATGGAGAGAAACGATGTCAACGGTCACATGGGCTCCCAGCTTTTCAGCCACATACTTGAGCATGAGGATGTTTCCATTGTCCCCGTATGTATTCATGAGGTTTCCGTAGAGGTGAGCGATGTTGAGCTGATAAGGGTAATTGCCATCTTTTGAGGAAAGTGAAGTATAAACCATTAGTTCATCTCCTTTCTAACAATCTGACGACTAGCCAGCAGTTCGCGGAATTCAAGCATAGCAGTATAGGTAGCCAGAATATAAGCATGCTTGCAGTCTTGGTTCTCAATTGTCTTAAGAACTTGTTCCAGATTGCTTGTTTCAGTGATTTTATCAGCTGGATAGCCTGTCACTCGGAGACGACGTGCGATTTCAGAATGACGAACACCGCCAGCGTTGATTTCAGGAATATCCATGTCAGTGATTTGTTCAAAATCCGCATCCCAGATCCAGCTGGTATCAATTCCATCTGCATAGTTGGCATTGAGGAGGACAGAGAGGCTAAATGGATAAGGAGCTAGTTTAATCATCTCGATAGCCTGGGTTGCACCAACTGGATTTTTAATCAAAACGAGGGTACATTCTTTGTCACCGATATGGAAGGTTTCCTGGCGTCCAAAGACAGCACGACTCTTATCAAATCCCTGCTTGATTAGTTGGGAATCTGCGCCGAGGAAACGGGCGATAGCCACAGCAGCTAGGGCGTTGTAGATGTTGTAAAGTCCACCGATTTGGATGCCGTATTCTTGGCCGTCAATGACAAAGCGAGAGCGATTGTTGGTTAACTCAACTAGTTCTGTCAAGCGATAGTCGAGATCAGGACGTTTACATCCACAACCTTCACAGATATAGGCACCCAAGTTTGCATAAGTATTGTGCTCATATTTGAGGATGCCTTGGCAGTCAGGGCAGAGGATTCCTTCGGTATTATAGTGAGCCAGCTGAGCTGGACCTTTCTCCAAGTCAAAACCAAAATACTGTACAGGATTTGGAATAGCTGGCTTGTAGAAAAGTGGACTGTCTCCATTAAGAAGAACAGTGGCAGTAGGCACCTTACGAATGGCATCCAAAATCATCTTGTAAGTTGTGTAAATCTCACCATAGCGGTCCATCTGGTCACGGAAAATATTAGTAATAACAAATAAGCTTGGCTTGATGTAGTCACAGATACGAGATAGACTGGCTTCGTCGATTTCTAGGACGGCAATATTTTTCCCAGTTTTAGAAGATTTGGCTGTTAAGAAGGTTGTCGCAATTCCTGTAATCATGTTGGCACCGCTTGGGTTGGTCAGAACTTGACCATAAACCTCTTTTAAAATGCCGACAGTGAGAGCAGTTGTCAAGGTTTTTCCGTTGGTTCCAGTCACTACGACAATCTCGTAGTTCTTAGCTAGGTTTTGTAAAATATCTTTATCGAATTGAAGGGCAAGTTTTCCTGGAAGCGTACTTCCACGGCCAAGACGGCTTAAAATGAAGTGGGAAGAACGCCCAGCAAGAAGGCCCAAAGTAGTTTTTAATTTCATGTTTCTATTATATCATAAAAGAAGGAAAAGACAGATTTGAGATTCCGCAGAAGTAAAAACAGCCCAAGGAGGGCTGTTCGATACGATTAAATCTCAACTTAAATCGCAAACAAGTCATTCAAGTTCTCAGCCAAGGTTGGGTGAGTGAAGATTTGTTTTGTGAAGTAAGTGTAAGGAATTTTGTTGTCCATAGCAACAGTGATGATGTTGATGATTTCTTGAGAACCTTCTGAGAAGATGCTTGCTCCAAGAATTTCTTTTGTTTCAGTATTAACAACAGCTTTGAAAGCTCCTCGAAGGTCTCCGTTTACGTGACCACGAGGCATTGCTGCAACAGGGATTTCTTTCACTGCGTATGGAAGTTTCAAATCAGCTGCTTGGCTTTCAGTCAAACCAACTTGTGAAAGTGCAGGTGTGATGAACATAGTATTTGGTACATTGAGACGGTCTTCAAGTGTGTAGCTGCCATCTCCAGCAAGGTAGCTGTAAACAACACGGAAGTCATCAAGTGAAATGTAAGTAAATTGAAGGCCACCGTTGACATCTCCAACTGCAAAGACACCAGGAACGTTTGTTTGACAATGTTTGTCTACTTTAATAGCACCACGTTCAGTTAGTTCAATATCTGTATTTTCAAGTTGAAGTGGTTCTACGTTTGGTTTACGTCCTGTTGCGTAGAGAAGGGCATCGAAACGGTAAGTTTCGTTTTCAGTCACAACGAGCACTTGGTCACCGTCGTTTTTGATTTCAGTAGTACGGATATTTTGAAGCAATTCAATACCGTCTTCTTCCATGTATTGTTTAGCAAGAGCTGCGATGGAAGGTTCTGCACGAGGAAGGAAAGTATCCAAGGCATCTAGGACTGTAACCTTGCTTCCAAGTTTGTTGTATAGGCCGGCAAATTCAAGACCGATATTTCCACCACCAAGGACTCCAAGGTTTTCAGGTAATTTGTCCAAGTTTTGGATACCTGTTGAGTCAAAGACGTTTTTGCTTGTAGCAAGTCCAGGGATTGGCAAGACGTTTGAAACAGCACCAGTGTTGATGACGATTGTTTCAGCAGTCAGTTCTTTCTTTTCATCACCAGCTTGGATTTCGATGACTTTATTTGAAAGGAAGTGAGCTTCCGCATCAAAAATATCGACGCCTGTACCAGCAACAGTCGCATAGTTTTTACCGTTGAGGCGACCAGTGATAGTGTTTTTGGTAGCAATGACTTCTTCAAAAGGCAAGTCTTTCTCAGCAGCAACTAGCAAAGTTTTAGTTGGGATACATCCGATGTTGATACAAGTTCCACCGTACATAGCTTTGCTACGTTCAACGAGGGCAACTTTTTTGCCAGCTGAAGCCAATTTACCAGCTAGTGTTTTACCAGCTTTACCAAATCCGATAACGATTAAATCATAAGTTAACATTTAGAGTTCCTCCTATTCGAATTTCATTCTAGCACAAGAAAAAAACTTTTGCACAATTCTGCTACGCTTTAAAAAAGTTTATGAAATAGTGGAAATTTCATCCTTATTTTCTCTGAAAAATCGTTTACATGAGTTTATCGATGGATTAGGCTATCTTTTGCTTCTCTCTTGTGTTATACTAGATAGGTTGCAAAGAAAACAGTACTTTTCTTTTGTGGAAAAGAAGCAACACGATTTTATATCCAGTATATGAAAATACGTCATAAAAAGAAAAGTATAAACTAAGCCCTATAGGGTGGCTTCGCACCACCTTTAGAAAGAAGAATATCGTGAAATTTAATGAATTAAACTTGTCTGCTGATTTGCTAGCAGAGATTGAAAAAGCTGGTTTTGTAGAAGCCAGTCCGATCCAAGAACAAACTATTCCCTTGGCTCTTGAAGGCAAGGACGTTATCGGTCAAGCTCAGACTGGTACAGGAAAAACTGCAGCCTTTGGTTTGCCTACCCTTGAAAAAATCCGTACAGAAGAAGCGACCATCCAAGCTTTGGTTATCGCTCCAACACGTGAACTTGCTGTCCAAAGTCAAGAAGAACTCTTCCGATTTGGTCGTAGTAAGGGAGTCAAAGTCCGCTCAGTATATGGCGGATCAAGCATTGAAAAACAAATTAAGGCTCTTAAATCTGGTGCCCATATCGTGGTGGGAACTCCAGGTCGTCTCTTGGACTTGATTAAACGCAAGGCCTTGAAATTACAAGATATTGAAACTCTTATCCTTGACGAAGCGGATGAAATGCTCAACATGGGCTTCCTTGAAGATATCGAAGCTATCATTTCTCGTGTCCCTGAAAACCGTCAAACCTTACTTTTCTCAGCAACTATGCCAGATGCCATCAAACGTATCGGTGTTCAGTTTATGAAAGAACCTGAGCATGTGAAGATTGCGGCTAAGGAATTGACAACAGAATTGGTTGACCAATACTATATCCGAGTTAAAGAGCAAGAAAAATTTGATACCATGACTCGTCTCATGGATGTGGAACAACCAGAACTTGCTATCGTATTTGGTCGTACAAAACGTCGTGTAGATGAATTGACTCGTGGTCTTAAAATCCGTGGCTTCCGTGCAGAAGGAATTCATGGAGACCTAGACCAAAACAAACGTCTTCGTGTCCTTCGTGACTTTAAAAATGGCAATCTTGATGTTTTGGTTGCGACAGACGTTGCAGCACGTGGGTTGGATATTTCAGGTGTGACCCATGTCTATAACTACGATATTCCACAAGATCCTGAAAGTTATGTTCACCGTATCGGTCGCACAGGTCGTGCCGGTAAGTCAGGTCAGTCTATTACTTTCGTATCACCAAATGAAATGGGCTACCTCCAAATCATTGAGAATTTGACTAAGAAACGCATGAAAGGTCTCAAACCTGCAAGTGCAGAAGAAGCATTTCAAGCTAAAAAACACGTAGCTCTCAAGAAAATTGAACGTGATTTTGCAGATGAGACTATCCGTGCCAACTTTGAGAAATTTGGTAAGGATGCTCGTAAGCTAGCTGCCGAATTTACTCCAGAAGAATTGGCAATGTATATCTTGAGTCTGACTGTTCAAGATCCAGATAGTCTTCCTGAAGTGGAGATTGCGCGTGAAAAACCACTGCCATTTAAACCATCAGGTAATGGATTCGGTGTTAAAGCTAAGGGAGGTCGTGGAGGCCGTCGTGGGGATGACCGTCGAGACCGTGATCGCCGTGGCAATGGTCGTCGTGATGATTTCAAAAAAGGAAGTCGTGGCAATGATCGTTTTGATAAGGAAAAACGTTACCGTAAGGATAATAAAAAACCACGCAATACTTCAAGCGAAAAGCAAACAGGATTTGTGATTCGTAACAAAGGCGATAAATAAGAAAAAGCGGTTCAAAATGAATCGCTTTTTTATATAAGGAGACCGAATGGAAAAGAAAGATAAATAAAATAGATATATTATCTTCTTGTAATATTATGATACACAAAAATAGGGAGCTTGTCAATAGAAAAGAAGCAATTTAATTAAAAATATTCTTGTTTTTTCAAATTGCAATTAAATAAGCAATTTTCAGATAATAATTGAAAATTCAAGCTGTTTATGTTATAATGATAGCGATTAAATTCGAGGTGAAAAATGGCACATTTATTAGAAAAAACTAGAAAAATTACTTCTATCCTGAAGCGCTCAGACGAGCAGTTGCAGGAAGAACTTCCCTACAATGCGATTACCCGTCAATTGGCAGATATTATTGACTGTAACGCCTGTATCGTCAATAGCAAGGGACGTCTCCTTGGCTATTTTATGCGTTACAAAACCAATACAGATCGTGTAGAGCAATTCTTCCAAACTAAAATTTTCCCGGATGACTACATTCAAGGTGCGAACATGATCTACGATACAGAAGCCAATCTGACAGTTGATCATGATTTAAGTATTTTTCCTGTGGAAAGTCGTGCCGACTTTCCAGACGGTTTGACGACTATTGCACCGATTCATGTATCAGGGATTCGCCTTGGTTCTTTGATTATTTGGCGTAATGATAAAAAATTCGAAGACGAGGACTTGATTCTTGTTGAGATTGCGAGTACCGTTGTTGGGATTCAACTCCTCAACTTCCAGCGTGAAGAAGATGAGAAAAATATCCGTCGCCGTACTGCTGTTACCATGGCGGTTAATACTCTGTCTTACTCCGAACTTCGTGCTGTTTCAGCCATTTTAGGGGAATTAAATGGAAATGAAGGGCAGTTGACTGCGTCTGTGATTGCAGACCGTATTGGAATAACCCGTTCTGTGATTGTCAATGCTCTTCGTAAACTTGAGTCTGCAGGAATTATTGAAAGTCGCTCACTTGGAATGAAGGGAACCTATCTTAAGGTCTTGATTTCAGATATTTTTGAAGAAGTGAAGAAAAGAGATTACTAATGACTAAGGCTTTAATTTCGATTGATTATACAGAAGATTTTGTTGCTGATAGTGGAAAATTGACAGCAGGCGCTCCAGCTCAGGCGATTTCGGATGCCATCAGCAAGGTAACTAGATTAGCTTTTGAACGAGGAGATTACATCTTCTTTACAATAGATGCTCACGAAGAAAACGATTGTTTCCATCCAGAAAGCAAGCTATTTCCTCCTCACAATTTGATTGGGACTAGTGGACGCAATTTATACGGAGATTTGGGGACCTTTTATCAAGAGCATGGTTCAGACAGTCGTGTCTTTTGGATGGATAAACGCCATTACTCAGCTTTTTCAGGGACTGACCTGGATATCCGTTTGAGAGAGCGTCGGGTTCAGACAGTCATTTTAACAGGAGTCTTGACAGATATCTGTGTCCTACATACAGCTATAGATGCCTATAATCTTGGATATGAGATTGAGATTGTTAAACCATCTGTTGCTTCCATCTGGCCTGAAAATCACCAATTTGCCCTAGGGCATTTCAAAAATACACTTGGAGCTAAGTTAGTAGATGAAAATCTAAATGAACTTTCTGAGTAATTTGGTTGATGAAATGAAAAAAATTGAAAAAAAGTGTTGACAAGCATCCCAAAAGTTGATATACTAGTAAAGTAATCGACGCGGGGATGGCGGAATTGGCAGACGCGCAGGACTAAGGATCCTGTGACCGCTTTAGGTCGTGAGGGTTCAAGTCCCTCTCTCCGCATAGGATAAGAGTTAGCTGAGGCTAGCTCTTTTTTTATCTAATTTACGTAGAGCAAAAAATTTTTGCTCTTTTTTTGGATTTCATAAACATTTCATATTTGGATTTTATAATAGTCTTACAAATATGGAGGTGACAAATGAATCCGATCCAAAGAGCTTGGGCTTATGTCAGCAGAAAACGACTGAGAAGTTTTATTTTATTTCTGATTTTATTGGTCCTATTGGCCGGAATTTCAGCCTGTTTGACGCTGATGAAGTCCAACAAAACAGTTGAAACCAATCTTTACAAATCACTCAATACATCTTTTTCTATTAAGAAGATAGAGAACGGTCAGACTTTCAAGTTGTCAGATATAGCATCTGTAAGCAAGATTAAGGGACTGGAAAATATTTCTCCTGAACTCGAGACGGTCGCAAAACTAAAAGACAAGGAAGCAGTGAGTGGCGAGCAGAGTGTGGAGCGTGATGATTTGTCAGCTGCGGATAAGAACTTGGTCAGCTTAACGGCTCTTGAGGATTCATCCAAGGATGTCACATTTACCAGCTCGGCTTTCAATCTAAAAGAAGGGCGACACCTTCAAAAAGGGGATTCCAAGAAAATTCTTATTCACGAAGAGTTGGCTAAGAAGAATGGTATTTCGCTTCATGACAAGCTTGGCTTTGACGCTGGACAGTCTGAAGCTGGTAAAGGACAAACTGTCGAGTTTGAAATCGTCGGAATCTTCTCTGGTAAAAAACAAGAGAAATTCACAGGCTTATCTTCCGACTTCAGTGAAAACCAGGTCTTTACAGACTATGAAAGTAGCCAAACCCTTTTAGGAAATAGTGAACCTCAAGTCAGTGCTGCTCGCTTCTATGTAGAAAATCCTAAGGAAATGGACGGGCTCATGAAGCAAGTGGAAAACTTGGCTTTAGAAAGTCAAGGCTACCAAGTCGAGAAGGAAAATAAGGCCTTTGAACAAATCAAGGACTCAGTAGCAACCTTCCAAACCTTCCTCACCATCTTCCTTTATGGGATGTTGATAGCAGGAGCTGGGGCCTTAATTTTAGTCTTGTCTCTCTGGTTGAGAGAAAGGGTCTACGAAGTGGGGATTCTTCTGGCACTTGGAAAAGGCAAGAGTTCAATCTTCCTACAGTTCTGTTTAGAGGTAGTTTTGGTATCTCTCGGTGCTTTGCTTCCAGCATTTGTTGCAGGAAACGCCATCACCTCTTATCTACTCCAAACTGTCTTAGCCAGTGGAGATCAGGCAAGCTTACAAGATACACTAGCCAAAGCAAGCAGTCTATCAACCAGCATCCTATCTTTTGCAGAATCCTATGTTTTTCTAGTTCTGCTTAGTTGCTTATCTGTAGCCCTTTGTTTCCTATTCTTATTTAGAAAATCGCCTAAGAAAATTTTATCATCTATTAGTTAATACTCTTCGAAAAACTCTTCAAACCGCGTCAGCTTTAGCTGCAACCTCAAAACAGTGTTTTGAGCAACCTGCGGCTAGCTTCCTAGTTTAATCTTTGATTTTCATTGAGTATAAGAAGGAGAAATCATGACTTTATTACAATTGCAAGACCTTACCTACCGTTATAAGAACACTGCTGAAGCAGTCCTATATCAGATCAATTATAATTTTGAACCCGGGAAATTTTACAGTATTATTGGTGAGTCAGGAGCAGGAAAATCCACACTCTTGTCCCTACTTGCTGGTCTAGATAGTCCTGTTGAAGGTTCTATCCTTTTTCAAGGAGAGGATATTCGTAAGAAGGGTTATTCTTACCATCGCATGCACCATATTTCCCTGGTCTTTCAAAATTATAACTTGATAGATTATCTTTCTCCACTGGAAAATATCCGCTTGGTCAATAAAAAGGCAAGCAAGGATACACTGCTTGAACTTGGTTTGGATGAAAGTCAGATCAAGCGGAATGTTCTCCAGTTATCAGGGGGTCAACAGCAACGTGTTGCCATTGCTCGTAGTTTGGTATCAGAAGCTCCAGTTATTCTAGCGGATGAGCCAACAGGAAATCTGGACCCTAAAACTGCTGGAGATATTGTCGAACTGCTCAAATCACTTGCCCAGAAAACAGGTAAATGTGTCATCGTCGTAACCCACAGTAAAGAAGTGGCTCAAGCGTCAGATATTACACTTGAGTTGAAGGATAAGAAACTGACTGAAACTCGTAACACTACAAAATAAGATGAGCTTGTTTTGATAGAATTATTAAATCAAATCTAGAAAGGGAACATATGTTACACAACGCATTTGCCTATGTTACAAGGAAGTTTTTCAAATCGATTGTCATCTTCCTGATTATTCTCCTCATGGCGAGCTTGAGTTTGGTCGGCTTATCGATCAAGGGAGCTACTGCCAAAGCTTCTCAGGAGACCTTTAAAAATATCACCAACAGCTTCTCCATGCAAATCAATCGTCGCGTCAATCAAGGAACGCCACGTGGTGCTGGGAATATTAAGGGTGAGGACATCAAAAAAATCACCGAAAACAAGGCCATTGAGTCTTATGTGAAACGCATCAACGCTATCGGAGATTTGACTGGATATGACCTTATCGAAACGCCAGAAACCAAGAAAAATCTGACTCCTGACCGTGCCAAACATTTTGGAAGTAGCTTAATGATTACAGGTGTCAATGACTCCTCTAAAGAAGACAAGTTTGTCTCTGGTTCTTATAAACTGGTTGAAGGAGAGCACTTAACAAACGACGACAAGGACAAAATCCTCCTGCACAAGGACTTGGCAGCCAAACACGGCTGGAAAGTCGGGGATAAGGTTAAACTGGACTCCAATATCTACGATGCAGACAATGAAAAAGGAGCCAAGGAAACAGTCGAAGTGACAATCAAGGGACTCTTTGATGGTCACAATAAGTCGGCAGTAACCTACTCACAAGAACTATACGAGAACACAGCTATCACAGACATCCATACGGCTGCTAAACTTTATGGCTACACAGAAGACACAGCTATTTATGGGGACGCAACCTTCTTTGTAACAGCGGACAAGAACTTGGATGATGTTATGAAAGAGTTGAATGGCATCAGTGGTATCAACTGGAAGAGTTATACACTCGTTAAGAGCTCCTCTAACTACCCAGCTCTTGAGCAATCTATCTCTGGTATGTACAAGATGGCCAACCTCCTCTTCTGGGGTAGCTTGAGCTTCTCAGTCCTTCTCCTTGCCCTCTTGCTCAGCCTTTGGATCAATGCTCGTCGCAAGGAAGTGGGAATTCTCCTCTCTATCGGTCTCAAGCAGGCAAGTATCTTGGGTCAATTCATTACTGAATCGATTTTGATTGCAGTCCCTGCTCTTGTTTCTGCTTACTTCTTAGCTACTTACACAGCGCGTGCAATCGGAAACACTGTCCTAGCCAATGTTACTTCAGGTGTTGCCAAACAGGCTAGCAAGGCGGCTCAAGCCTCTAACCTTGGTGGTGGTGCAGAAGTAGATGGTTTTAGTAAGACCTTGTCGAGCCTAGATATTTCTATTCAGACATCAGACTTTATCATCGTCTTTGTCCTTGCCTTGGTTCTAGTGGTTCTCGTTATGGCGCTTGCTTCAAGCAATCTCCTTAGAAAACAACCAAAAGAACTCTTGCTGGATAGCGAATAACAAACTTGCTACCTATTCTCTCCTAAATGGGGTATAATATAGGTAGCATTTTTATCTATTTTATCTTGATAAGGCCTCTTCCTTTCAGGATGAAATTGAGATGATTTACAAGAAATTTAAAGGAATGTGAAACGTTTTTTCTATGAAAATTTTAATTGTAGAAGATGAAGAGATGATCCGTGAGGGGGTCAGTGACTATTTGACGGATTGTGGTTATGAAACCATTGAGGCAGCGGACGGACAAGAAGCCTTGGAGCAATTTTCTAGCTATGAGGTGGCCCTGATTTTACTGGATATCCAGATGCCCAAACTCAATGGCTTAGAAGTTCTAGCTGAGATTCGTAAGACTAGTCAGGTCCCTGTCCTGATGTTGACCGCCTTTCAGGATGAGGAATACAAGATGAGTGCTTTTGCTTCTCTGGCAGATGGATATCTGGAAAAGCCTTTTTCTCTGTCCCTCTTAAAAGTAAGAGTAGACGCGATTTTCAAGCGCTATTATGATACAGGACGAATCTTCTCCTATAAAGATGCCAGGGTGGATTTTGAGAGCTACAGTGCCAGCCTAGCAGGTCAAGAAGTGGCTATCAATGCCAAAGAGTTGGAAATTCTGGACTATCTGGTGAAAAATGAAGGACGGGCCTTGACTCGGTCTCAGATAATCGATGCCGTCTGGAAGGCGACAGATGAGGTTCCCTTTGACCGTGTCATTGATGTTTATATCAAGGAACTGCGGAAAAAGCTAGACTTGGACTGCATCCTCACTGTGCGCAATGTTGGTTATAAATTGGAGCGAAAATGAAACGAACAGGTTTATTTACAAAGATATTTATCTATACCTTCTCGATTTTTAGTGTTCTGGTTATCTGCCTTCATTTGGCTATTTATTTTCTTTTTCCTTCGACTTATCTGAGTCATCGTCAGGAAACCATTGGCCAGAAAGTGACAGCCATTGCCCAGTCCCTAGAAGGTAAGGATAGGCAGAGCATCGAGAAAGTGTTAGACTTGTATTCTAAGACTAGTGATATCAAGGGGGTCGTTAAGGGCGAGATGACCGAGGACAAGTTAGAAATCAAGAACAGTCTTCCTCTGGACACAGACCGCCAGACAACCTCTCTTTTTATCGAGGAGCGCGAGGTGACAACGCAGGACGGTGGTACCATGACTCTCCAGTTTTTAGCGTCCATGGATTTGCAAAAGGAAGCAGAGCAAATCAGTCTCCAGTTTCTTCCCTATACCTTGCTGGCATCCTTTCTGATTTCCCTCTTGGTGGCCTATATCTATGCTCGGACCATTGTTGCTCCGATTTTGGAAATCAAGCGGGTGACTCGTAGAATGATGGAGCTGGATTCCCAAGTGAGATTGTGCGTGGATTCCAAGGATGAGATCGGCGATCTCAAGGAACAAATCAATAGCCTCTACCAGCATCTTTTGACTGTCATTGCGGACTTGCATGACAAGAATGAAGCCATTCTCCAGCTGGAAAAGATGAAGGTCGAATTTTTGCGAGGGGCTTCTCATGAATTGAAAACACCGCTGGCTAGTTTGAAAATCCTGCTCGAAAATATGAAAGAAAATATCGGTCGCTATAAGGATAGAGACCACTATCTGGGAGTTGCCTTGGGGATTGTGGATGAGCTCAATCACCATGTTCTACAGATACTTTCTCTCTCTTCTGTGCAGGAATTGCGAGACGATAGGGAACAAATTGACTTACACCAGATGACGCAAAGTCTGCTTAAGGATTATGCTTTACTAGCCAAGGATAGAGAGCTCCAGATAGACAATAGTTTGACTCATCAGCAGGCTTATCTAAATCCATCTGTCATGAAGTTGATTATGTCTAACCTTATCAGTAATGCTATTAAGCACTCTGTTCCAGGTGGCTTGGTTCAAATTGGCGAAAGAGAAGGGGAACTCTTTATCGAGAATAGCTGTAGTCCTGAAGAACAAGAAAAACTGGCTCAGTCTTTTTCTGATAATGCTAGTCGTAAGGCCAAGGGGTCTGGGATGGGGCTCTTTGTTGTTAAAAGTTTATTAGAACATGAAAAATTAGCTTATCGTTTTGAAATGCAGGAGAATCGTTTAACTTTCTTTATAGCTTTTCCAAAAGTTGCTCAAGACTAGGCAGAGAAAGGGTTTACATAGATGAAGCTAGAAGAAATTCAATTGAAACTGCGGGAAAAACTAGATTTTTTTGTCAAAAAGTGATAAAATGAACAATGTAAATGGGATGACCCATAAAAATATACAGGAGGCCTGATAAAATGGCAATCGTTTCAGCAGAAAAATTTGTCCAAGCAGCTCGTGACAACGGTTATGCAGTTGGTGGATTTAACACAAACAACCTTGAGTGGACTCAAGCTATCTTGCGCGCAGCAGAAGCTAAAAAAGCTCCAGTTTTGATCCAAACTTCAATGGGTGCTGCTAAATACATGGGTGGTTACAAAGTTGCTCGCAACTTGATCGCTAACCTTGTTGAATCAATGGGTATCACTGTACCAGTAGCTATCCACCTTGACCACGGTCACTACGAAGATGCACTTGAGTGTATCGAAGTTGGTTACACTTCAATCATGTTTGACGGTTCACACCTTCCAGTTGAAGAAAACCTTAAATTGGCTAAAGAAGTTGTTGAAAAAGCACACGCTAAAGGTATCTCAGTAGAAGCTGAAGTTGGTACTATCGGTGGTGAAGAAGACGGAATCATCGGTAAGGGTGAATTGGCTCCAATCGAAGACGCTAAAGCAATGGTTGAGACTGGTATCGACTTCTTGGCAGCTGGTATCGGAAACATCCACGGTCCTTACCCAGCAAACTGGGAAGGTCTTGACCTTGACCACTTGCAAAAATTGACAGAAGCTCTTCCAGGCTTCCCAATCGTATTGCACGGTGGATCAGGTATTCCTGATGAGCAAATCCAAGCAGCTATCAAACTTGGTGTTGCTAAAGTTAACGTTAACACTGAATGCCAAATCGCATTCGCTAACGCAACTCGTAAATTTGCTCGTGACTACGAAGCAAACGAAGCAGAATACGACAAGAAGAAACTCTTCGACCCACGTAAATTCTTGGCTGACGGTGTAAAAGCTATCCAAGCATCAGTTGAAGAACGTATCGACGTATTCGGTTCAGAAGGTAAAGCTTAAGAAGTTTGTAAAAGCTTGATATAACAGGGTTTATCCGATTTGGATAAACCTTTTTCTTTATTTTGCCACAAATTTGCCACACTTATTTTGTTAACGAATCTAAAACAGGAATGATTAGATTTTTTGTTTTTTATGTAACGTGCAAATAGATATCTGTAATACGATTTCCTCTTGTGTATGCTATAAAATCTTGAATTGCTTTGAAAAATGGCAGAACAGGTCGCTATTCGTCGTAGACGAGCAGGTAAGAAACTAACTGTTGTCTCTATTCATGTAGGCTATTCCAAATAGGAAAATAAAAAATCAATCAACTTACAAAAAAGATTGAACCAACTAATTAGACGGGTATGCTAACTAATGTGGTTTTACAGTTATTTCATCAGAAATACAGTTCAGGTGCCGTAAGGAACGTTGCCGTCAACTATTCAGGTCTAGTGAATGAATCGTTTGAACTAGTTTCTTTATTTGATGATGTTGAAAAAATAGAAAAAGAAGAAAGGCTCCAATCAGCGATTGACATCATCCGAGATCAGTTTGGGTTCTCTTCACTTTTAAAAGCCAATGCCCTTGAGTCAGCATCAAGAAGCATTGTTAGAAGTAAACTAATCGGAGGTCATTCTGCTGGTGAACTAGATGGTTTAAAATGATTGAACGTTCATATTTGCCCTATCAGTCTGCCCGAGAATATCAAGACTCAGGTATGCAAAAGTGGATGGGCTTCTTTTTATCTGAACATACCACATCACTAGGGGAAGAGAAATATCGTGTCGATCTAACTAGTGACTTGAACAGAACAGAAAAATTATTGTTACTTTCTCAGGTTTATGTTGGGAATTTAAAGGGTCGCTTTATAGTCAAACAAAAAACTCAAAAAGTAACTTTGATTGGTGAAGTGAGAGAAATTTCAGCAAAAGAAGTATCCATCAAGACCTATGAAGGATACCGATTGATTCAAGTGGAAGACTTCTTGAGCATACAGTTATTAGAAGAGGTTACCTATGAGTAGAAAAGAACTCTATGAGAATAGATTACAGATGGACTATTTCTCAGACAACTATATTCGATTTGAAGAAGACTTCCAGAAGTATTCTTCAATGGATGTTCCATTAACTTTTCTAGTTGATGACATCCTTAGAACAATGGCAATGAATCAGAAAAACTACTTCAAACTTAATAAAGAGAATTCTAAGGATGGGCGAGATCATTATTTTCATTTTGAAGTGAGTGAAAGTCAATTAATAAGAAAATTAAGTATATAAATATGCAAAGAAAGTAGCAATTTTTTAAGTAATTTGCTACTTTCTTTGATATAATGGGAGATGATAAACTTAAGGAAGTGAAAAACTATGGCCAATGAAGCAACAGCAACTGATCAATATGTTAGAAGAGAGATAGAAAAATTTGGTGTCCGATATGATGAGCAAGGTTCTTCTCATCCAGAAATTGCTAAAGCACTAAAAGGAGCTAGCAAACAAGGTAAATCTGGAGTTGGAAAGCCTGAATTTGTTATGCAGATTTTAGATTATCTTATTGTGATTGAAGATAAAAGGGACAGTGATAAACTTATTAAACTTACCGAGGATGGTTCTATTGCTAAAGACATTCCATCATTGTCAGGTTTTGCTGTAAATGGTGCTGTACACTACGCAAACCATATCGTAACGAAAACAAGCTCTTTTGATGAAGTAATCGCAATAGGTATTACTGGAGATGAGGAATTTCATAGCATTCAACCTATATTGGTTTCTATCACTGAAGAAGGAATTACTGAAAAAGAACTTCCAAAGTTAACTGATCTTCAGGAACTTCATCCAAACAATATAAATGAATGGTATTCAGTAAATGTACTTAATGAATACTCTATTGAGCAAAAACGTATTTTTGAATTACAAAATGTTTCAAAAGAACTACATGAAGATTTACGAAACTACGCTTCGCTCGAAGGTGAGAATAAAGCAACAGTAATTTCTGCAATTCTTTTAGCCCTTAATGAGGAAGATTTTGATATTAAAAAATTGACAGGTAATAAGTATCCTAAAAAAACTGATGGTACAGAGGATAAAACAAGACCAGCAATTGATAATGATGGAATGAGAATTCTAAAAGCAGTTAAAGATTACATTGCATCTGAAGGTGTTATGCCAGAAGACAAGGTCAATATTCTTCTCAATAAGTTCTCATTTTTAGCAACGAATGTTCGACTAAATGAAAAAAACGAAACATTAGGAGTTACACCGCTTCATTATTTTACTAAAAAACTACAAGATAAAGTTATCCATCACTTTAAACAAAATACAGATTACGATATTTTAGGCAATTTCTATGGTGAGTTTGTAAAATATGGTGGTAGTGATGGAAATGGTCTTGGAATCGTTTTGACACCTCATCATATTACAACGCTTATGACGGAATTGATTAATGTGTTGCCAACCGATTACGTGTTAGATCCTGCTTGCGGTAGTGGTGCTTTTTTGATTTCTGCAATGAATAGAATGACTAAGCTAGCAAAAGATGAGGACGAAATCAAACATATTAAACAGCATCAACTACTGGGGATAGAGTTGCAGGAAAAGATGTTCACCGTAGCGACAACGAACATGATTCTACGAGGGGATGGCAAAAGTAATCTACAGTTAAATGATATGTTTTCTGTTACCGGTGAAGAGATCCAAAAGCAGAGAGTAAATAAAATCTTGTTTAATCCCCCGTATTCCCAAGGGAAAACAGATAAAACCCTAACAGAAATTAATTTTATTCGCCATGCGTTAGATATGCTGGTGACTGGGGGGAAACTAGCGGTTATTGTCCCTCAATCAACTATGGTTGGTAAATCTAAGGAAGAAAAGGAATATAAGAAAAAAATTCTTGAAAAACATACTTTAGATATAGTAATTACTGTAAATAAAGATACTTTCCATGGAGTGGGGACTAATCCTGTTATTGCAGTTTTTGAGGCAGGAAAACCACATGATATTGATAGAAAAAAAGTTAAATTTATTAATTTTGAGGAGGATGGTTTTGTTGTAAGAAAACACATCGGTTTGGTTGATGATGGTAACGCAAAAGAAAGGAGACGTTACTTGTTTGATGTTATTAATGGAGATGAAGAAAATTACACGACTAAGTTTATGGTGAAATCGACAATCCAAGCAGAAGATGAATGGTTACACAGTTTTTACTATTTCAATGATGAGATACCAAGTGCTGCTGATTTTGAAAAGACTATTGCAGATTATCTGAGTTTTCAATTTGATATGTATGCTCATGGCAGAGGATATTTATTTGAGGTGAATGATGATAAGAAATAAAAAATGGGGGACCTTTTTACTAGGTGATGAAAAAGTTTTTACACTTCATTCGACATTGAATGGAATAGATAAAAATAAACTAATTGATGATGGTGAAAAAATTTTTCCATATATTACTCGCTCCAAAAGTAACAATGGATTAGATATGTTTGTATCCAAACAATCATATCCAATAAATAAGGGAAATGTTATCATAATTGGTTTGGATACTCAAACAGTTTTTTACCAAGAAGCGGATTTTTATACTGGTCAAAACGTCCAACTTCTCTATAATGAATATTTAAATAAAAATGTTGCAATGTTTTTGATTCCTATTATTAAGAAACAATTAGAGGTTTTGAACTGGGGAGGGAATGGAGCAACTTTAGGTAGGCTTAAGAAAAAAAGAGTGTCTCTACCAATTACAGATCTTGGCTTTCCTGATTGGAATTTTATGGGAGAATATGTTCAAAACAAATTAAATAAGATCAATAATAATTATCAGCTTCCTAAACAGCATATAATTACTGATTTTAGAGAATTAGATGAAGTTGAGTGGGGAGAGTATTTAGTTTCAGACTATTTTGATATTATTAAATCAAAAATAGATCATGAAACTCCATTGCCTTATATATCGGCAAAAAAAGAATTTAATGGTTTCAAGAGTTGGGAACTTTCGCCTAAAAATTTTTACCCGAGAAACACCATTTCATGGAATAAGATAGGTGATGGGGGGGCAGGATTAGCTTACTTTCATCCATATGACTATTCCATGGATGATATTAACTGTATTTCTATAAAATCGAAAGATGAACTTGACGAATATTGTAATTTATTTATTGTGAGAATGCTTTCTCAATATTTTGGAGTATTTAATCATGGGCATACATTATCAAAAAGAAGATTTCTGAGAACAAAAATAATGTTACCTACAAAGAATAAATTACCTGATTTTCAATTCATGGAACAATACATGAAGCGAATGGAAAATCGCATAATACAAAAGATGGAACAATAACACATGGATATCAATGTTGCACAAGAAAGTACAATCAAAAATTTATTTTCGACATTTTTAACTAAGGACGAGCAGATTTGCTACTTCTCGATTCCTCTTTATCAGCGAAAGTATTCATGGAGTGAAAAGCAATGGGAAGAGTTGTTTTCTGATCTCTGTCATTCATTTGCTAAAGCAGATATGAATACTGACTATTGGGGAAACATTATTGTTTATAAGAAGGATTCAGAAAACAACTATGAATTGGTTGACGGTCAGCAAAGAATTATTACCTTGCTGTTATTAATTGCTTCTCTCGGGAGTATTGAAAAAAACGATGGATATCTTCCTTTGAAATTTAACGATGAACAAAATAGTGTTTGGGTTAAAATTGCTGAAAATTCAAGGCTTACGCAAGATGAAAAGCGTCATCCATTCAATAGAGCTAAAAATTATTTTACTACTTTAGTTTCTGAAAAAGAAGTTGACAAACAGGCATTATTAGATCATTTGTTAAGAACGAAGATATCTGTAATAATTGTCAATGACGAACTAGAGAGTAACTTACTTTTCGGCAGATTAAATACTCGTGGTATTTCGTTGAATGATGTTGATTTAATTAAGCACAGTCTATTTTATGCTACAGAAAGAAGATTGCCTCCAACTGGGGATGATGTTGTCTTGCAAAAATGGAATAATTTGGTTCAAACAACCAGTCAAATGAATATCTCTATCGATGAATTTATTTCGAAGTGGTGGGAGATACACTATGAACTTTCAGAACATAGCCTATATACTTCCTTTCTTGATGAATTAGATACCTCTGAATATCTCAATTTTTTAGATTCTTTATTATCAGTCGCAACAGAAATTAAAGAATTAAAAATTAATTCAGGAACAGATAATAAAATTGGAAGAAATTTGAAGTGGTTGCTTAAGATTTCTCCTTCTAGACAGTTATTACCTATAATTATCTCGATACAAGAAACATCTTTTGGGAGACATGCTAAAGTGTCGCTTTTTGAGTTGCTAACTGTATTTGAATTTATTCGAGCTATTTCTCCTCAAACTGATTTTAGTAATCTAGAGGAAGAATACCTGAGGTTTAGCAAAACACTGTTAAGTGAAGTCACAGGAAAGCCGCTGTCTGAGCGAGAAATTATGGTTGAAATTAAAAAGTTAAAAGTAAAGATGCGCGAATTATTGCCTGACCTTGAAGATTTCTTGAATAATTTTACCAAATTAAGATGGGATGATAGTGATCGCTGGGAAGGTTCTGGACATGAAAAAATGTTATCTACATATGCCATCTATACACTAAACAATTGGCTAGATGTCATAAATCATGGTGCAGGAGCTGAATATCGAACCAGAGATGATGATGAATACTCTATTGAGCATATCAGAGCGAAAAAAAATGCTACAAACGGAGAACTGTCTCCAGAATATTTGATTGGGAATCTTGTAGTTTTCGAAAAGCAACCAAATAATGATTTAGGAGATGTTGATGTTGGTGAAAAGATTTCAGCATATCGTAAGTCAAGTTACCCTCAAATGAAAGAACTAATTTTTAAAAATAAAAGGAAACATACTCAGTCCTATAGAACTAAGTATGCAATGGAATGGGATATTAAAGATTTTACTATTGCTGCAATTGAAAATAGAGGAAGGTATTTGGCTAATGCTTTTTATGATAAAGTTTTAGAATTATTAGAATAAAGCTATTAGATTGCTTTTTTTACCCCCCTCTATTAATGTGATAACAAAAAAACGCTTCATTTTTTTGGTGTTTTAAGGAAACGATCAAGCCAGAATTTTGGATTAAAAGTATGATTTTAAGAGAGGAATCTCTAATTTCATAAACTTTAAGCAAACGCTTGCATTCCATTTCTTATTGGATTATAATAGGTTGGTATAAAGCCTTCTGTAATAATATTGAGAAGGTGTAGAAAGTAAGGATTTAGAATATTTGTAGTCAAAAGCACAATGTTGCTATTCCTTACCATAGGGAGATAGATATGGCAATGATAGAAGTGCAACATCTTCAGAAAAATTTTGTGAAGACTGTTAAGGAACCGGGGTTGAAGGGGGCTTTGCGTTCCTTTATTCATCCTGAAAAGCAGACCTTTGAAGCGGTCAAAGATTTGACCTTTGAGGTGCCCAAAGGGCAAATTTTAGGATTTATCGGGGCCAATGGTGCTGGGAAGTCGACAACCATCAAAATGCTGACCGGGATTTTGAAACCGACATCTGGTTTTTGTCGGATTAACGGCAAGATTCCGCAGGACAATCGCCAAGACTATGTCAAGGATATTGGTGTGGTCTTTGGACAACGCACCCAGTTGTGGTGGGATTTGGCTTTACAAGAGACCTACACGGTCTTGAAGGAGATTTACGATGTGCCAGACTCGCTCTTTTATAAGCGAATGGACTTTTTGAATGAAGTCTTGGATTTGAAGGAATTTATCAAGGATCCTGTGCGGACTCTTTCACTTGGGCAACGGATGCGGGCGGATATTGCGGCTTCCTTGCTTCACAATCCCAAGGTTCTCTTTTTAGATGAGCCGACCATTGGTTTGGACGTTTCCGTCAAGGACAACATTCGTCGGGCTATTACCCAAATCAATCAAGAGGAAGAGACAACTATTCTTTTGACTACTCATGACCTGAGCGACATTGAGCAACTCTGTGATCGGATTTTTATGATAGACAAGGGGCAGGAGATTTTTGATGGAACGGTTAGCCAACTCAAGGAGACCTTTGGAAAGATGAAGACTCTTTCTTTTGAACTGCTACCAGGTCAAAGTCATCTCGTCTCTCACTATGAAGGCCTGCCTGATATGATTATTGATAGACAGAGGAATAGCCTCAACATTGAATTCGATAGTTCTCGCTACCAGTCGGCTGACATTATCAAGCAAACCCTGTCTGATTTTGAAATCCGAGATTTGAAGATGGTGGATACGGATATCGAGGATATTATCCGTCGCTTCTATCGAAAGGAGCTCTAAGATGTTCAAATTGTGGAGACGTTATAAACCCTTTATCAATGCAGGCGTTCAGGAGTTGATTACCTATCGAGTCAACTTTATTCTCTATCGAATCGGCGATGTCATGGGTGCTTTTGTGGCTTTTTATCTTTGGAAGGCTGTCTTTGATTCATCGCAGGAGTCCTTGATTCAGGGCTTCAGTATGGCAGATATCACCCTCTACATCATTATGAGTTTTGTGACCAATCTGTTGACCAGGTCTGATAGCTCCTTTATGATTGGGGAGGAGGTCAAGGATGGTTCCATTACCATGCGTTTGTTGCGACCAGTGCATTTTGCAGCCTCTTATCTCTTTACTGAGCTTGGGTCCAAGTGGTTGATTTTTATCAGCGTTGGACTGCCATTTTTAAGTGTCATTGTTTTGATGAAAATCTTATCTGGGCAAGGGATTGTAGAAGTGCTGGGATTAACTGTCCTTTATCTTTTTAGTTTAACGCTGGCCTATCTGATTAACTTTTTCTTTAATATCTGTTTTGGTTTTTCAGCCTTTGTGTTTAAAAATCTTTGGGGTTCCAATCTACTCAAGACTTCCATAGTGGCTTTTATGTCTGGAAGTTTGATTCCCTTGGCTTTCTTTCCAAAGGTTGTTTCAGATATTCTGTCCTTCCTGCCTTTTTCATCCTTGATTTATACTCCGGTCATGATTATCGTTGGGAAATACGATGCCAATCAGATTCTTCAGGCGCTCGCTTTGCAGTTTTTCTGGCTCTTAGTGATGGTGGGCTTGTCTCAGTTGATTTGGAAACGAGTCCAGTCATTTATCACCATTCAAGGAGGTTAGTATGAAAAAATATCAACGCATGCATCTGATTTTTATCAGACAATACATCAAACAAATCATGGAATACAAGGTGGATTTTGTGGTTGGAGTACTGGGAGTATTTCTGACTCAAGGCTTGAATCTCTTGTTTCTCAATGTCATCTTTCAACACATCCCATCCCTAGAAGGCTGGACTTTTCAAGAAATTGCCTTTATCTATGGTTTTTCTTTGATTCCCAAGGGCTTGGACCATCTCTTTTTTGATAATCTCTGGGCGCTAGGGCAACGCTTGGTGCGAAAAGGAGAATTTGATAAGTATCTGACACGTCCTATCAATCCTCTCTTTCACATCCTAGTTGAGACCTTTCAGATTGATGCCTTGGGTGAACTTTTGGTCGGTGGAATTTTATTAGCGACAACAGTATCAAGCATTGCTTGGACTCTTCCCAAATTCCTACTTTTCCTAGTTTGTATTCCTTTTGCGACCTTGATCTATACTTCCCTGAAAATCGCGACTGCCAGTATCGCTTTTTGGACCAAGCAGTCAGGCGCCATGATCTACATTTTTTATATGTTTAATGACTTTGCTAAGTATCCTATTTCCATTTACAATTCACTTCTTCGTTGGTTGATTAGCTTTATCGTGCCCTTTGCCTTTACAGCCTACTATCCTGCCAGCTATTTCTTGCAGGACAAGGATGTAATCTTTAATATCGGAGGTTTGATGTTGATTTCCCTTGTCTTTTTTGGTATTTCCTTGAAACTTTGGGATAGGGGCTTGGATGCATACGAAAGTGCAGGTTCGTAAATAATAGAATATCAAAGCTTTGTCTCAGGACAGGCTTTTTCTAATAGAGATGAAAATTTCTTGACACCTATTCTTAGAGTGCTATACTGTAAGTGCAATCGCTGATTTAGCTCAGTTGCTAGAGCAAGGCACTCGTAAAGCCTAGGTCACAGGTGAACATATGACTGAAGATTTGAAAAAAATTAGATAAGTATATAATAACCGTTAAGCCTAGTTCTTATCGGTTATTTACTTTGTTTAATAGTATTGTTATTGCATCAATTATGTCTGTCTTTGTGATTCTAGTAGTGGTTCAACTTGATTGCTACTATTTTTGATGGTGTGATTGTGCTGATAATGTATCTCAGTTAAGTACGAAATTTTTATATCTTTTTTAACACGTATTAAAAATAAAATTAATACCACTTAATTTTTCTTGACTTAAATTTTTTAAATTGATATACTATTTTTCAGAGAGCTAACAATTATATATAAATGTACTACTCTATTTCCTAGATAGCACTTAGTAAAACTTTTTATAACAAAGGCTAGCAAAGTTAAAGTTTTCTATCTATTGGAAGTTAAATAAATATGTAAGGAATTAAAATGAAAAAAAGTACAGTATTGTCATTAACCACAGCTGCAGTTATTTTAGCAGCATATGTCCCTAATGAGGTAGTCTTAGCAGATACATCTAGCTCTGAAGATGCTTTAAGTATCTCTGATAAAGAAAAAGTAGTAGATAAACAAAAAGAAAACAAAGAAAAACATGAAGATATTCATAATGCTATAGAAACTTCAAAGGATACTGAAGAGAAGAAAACAACAGTTATTGAGGAAAAAGAAGTTGTTGGTAAAGAATCTGTGATAGACAATAAAACTAACAATGAAAAAGCAACAATCAAAAAAGAAGATTCCAATCAATACAAAGGAGATAATGCAGCCCCATCTGCAAGTAAAGACACGGAAAGTCCCAAAAAAGAAGATAGACTTGTCTATATTGCTGAATTTAAAGATAAAGAATCTGGAGAAAAAGCAATCAAGGAACTATCAAATCTTAGGAATACAAAAGTTTTATATACTTATGATAGAATTTTTAACGGTAGCGCTATTGAAACAACCAAAGATACTCTGGACAAAATTAAACTAATAGAAGGTATTTCATCGGTTGAAAGGTCACAAAAAGTCCAACCTATGATGAATCATGCTAGAAAAGAAATTGGAGTTGAAGAGGCAATCGATTACCTAAAATCTATCAATGCACCATTTGGGAAAAACTTTGATGGCAGAGGTATGGTCATTTCAAATATCGATACGGGGACAGATTATAGGCATAAGGCTATGAGAATCGATGATGATGCCAAAGCCTCAATGAGATTTAAAAAAGAAGACTTAAAAGGTACTGATAAAAATTTCTGGTTGAGTGATAAAATTCCTCATGCTTTCAATTATTATAATGGTGGTAAAATTACTGTAGAAAAAGCTGATGATGGAAGCGATTATTTTGATCCACATGGGATGCATATTGCTGGGATTCTAGCGGGAAATGATACTGAAAAAGATATCAAAAACTTTAACGGAATAGATGGAATCGCTCCTAATGCACAGATCTTCTCTTATAAAATGTACTCTGACGCAGGATCTGGGTTCGCAGGGGATGAAACAATGTTTCATGCTATTGAAGATTCAATCAAACACAATGTTGATGTTGTTTCGGTATCATCTGGCTTTACAGGAACGGGCCTTGTAGGTGAGAAATATTGGCAAGCTATTAGAGCATTAAGAAAAGCAGGCATTCCAATGGTTGTAGCTACGGGTAACTATGCAACTTCTGCTTCAAGTTCTTCATGGGATTTAGTGGCAAATAATAATCTGAAAATGACCGACACTGGAAATGTAACACGAACTGCAGCACATGAAGATGCGATAGCAGTTGCTTCTGCTAAAAATCAAACAGTTGAGTTTGACAAAGTTAAGATTGGAGGAGAAAGTTTTAAATACAGAAATATAGGGGCCTTTTTCGATAAGAATAAAATCATAACAAACGAAGATGGTTCAAAAGCTCCTAGTAAATTGAAATTTGTATATATAGGCAAAGGTCAAGACCAAGATTTGATAGGTTTGGATCTTAAGGGCAAAATTGCAGTAATGGATAGAATTTATACAAAGGACTTAAAAAATGCTTTTAAACGAGCAACGGATAAGGGTGCACGCGCCATTATGGTTGTAAATACTGTCAATTACTACAATAGAGATAATTGGACAGAGCTCCCAGCTATGGGATATGAGGAGGATGAAGGAACTACTAGTCAAGTTTTCTCAATTTCAGGAGATGATGGTGTAAAGTTATGGAACATGATTAACCCTGATAAAAAAACTAAAGTCAAAAGAAATAATAAAGAAGATTTTAAAGATAAATTGGAGCAATACTATCCAATTGATATGGCAAGCTATAATTCTAATAAACCGAATGTAGGTGATGAAAAAGAGATTGACTTTAAGTTTGCATCTGACACCGACAAAGAACTGTATAAAGAAGATATTATAGTCCCAGCAGGATCCACATCTTGGGGACCGAGAACAGATTTACTTTTAAAACCTGATGTTTCAGCACCTGGTAAAAACATTAAATCCACTCTCAATGTCATTAATGGGAAATCAACTTATGGTTATATGTCAGGTACTAGTATGGCAACTCCAATCGTGGCAGCTTCTACTGTTTTGATTAGACCAAAGTTAAAGGAAATGCTTGAAAGACCTGTATTGAAAAATCTTAAGGGAGATGACAAAATAGATCTTACAAGTCTTACAAAAATAGCCCTACAAAATACTGCACGCCCTATGATGGATGCGACTTCTTGGAAAGAAAAAAGTCAATACTTTGCATCACCTAGACAACAGGGAGCAGGGCTAATTAATGTTGCCAATGCTTTGAGAAATGAAGTCGTAGCGACTTTTAAAAACACGGATTCTAAAGGCTTGGTAAACTCTTATGGTTCTATTTCTCTTAAAGAAATAAAAGGAGATAAAAAATATTTTACAATTAAGCTTCACAATACATCAAACAGACCTTTGACCTTTAAAGTTTCAGCATCTGCTATAACTACAGATGCTCTAACTGACAGACTCAAACTGGATGAAACATATAAAGATGAAAAATCTTCAGATGGGAAGCAAATTGTTCCAGAAATTCACCCAGAAAAAGTCAAAGGAGCAAATATTACATTTGAGCATGATACTTTCACTATAAGCCCAAATTCTAGCTTTGATTTAAATGCGGTTATAAACGTTGGAGAAGCTAAAAATAAAAATAAATTTGTAGAATCATTTATTCATTTTGAGTCAGTGGAAGAAATGGAAGCTTTAAACTCCAATGGGAAGAAAACAAATTTCCAACCTTCTTTATCGATGCCTCTAATGGGATTTGCTGGGAATTGGAACCACGAACCAATCCTTGATAAATGGGCCTGGGAAGAAGGTTCAAAATCAAAAACAATGGAAGGTTATGATGATGATGGCAAACCAAAAATTCCAGGAACCTTAAATAAGGGAATTGGTGGAGAACATGGTATAGATAAATTTAATCCAGCAGGAGTTATACAAAATAGAAAAGATAAAAATACAACATCCCTAGATCAAAATCCAGAATTATTTGCTTTCAATAACGAAGGGATCAACGCACCATCATCAAGTGGTTCTAAGATTGCTAAAATTTATCCTTTAGATTCAAATGGAAATCCTCAAGATGCTCAACTTGAGAGAGGATTAACACCTTCTCCACTTGTATTAAGAAGTGCAGAAGAAGGAATGATTTCAATAGTAAATACAAATAAAGAGGGAGAAAATCAAATTGACTTAAAAGTCATTTCGAGAGAACACTTTATTAAAGGAATTTTGAACTCTAAGAGAAATGATGCAAAGGGAATCAAATCTTCTAAACTAAAAGTTTGGGGTGACTTGAAATGGGATGGACTCATTTATAACCCTAGAGGTAGAGAAGAAAATGCACCAGAAAGCAAGGATACTAAAGATCCTGCTACTAAGATAAGAGGTCAATTTGAACCGATTGCGGAAGGTCAATATTTCTATAAATTTAAATATAGATTAACTAAAGATTATCCATGGCAGGTTTCCTATATTCCTGTAAAAATTGATAACACAGCCCCTAAGATTGTTTCGATTGATTTTTCGAATCCTGAAAAAATTAAGCTGATCACAAAGGATACTTATCACAAGGTAAAAGAGCAATACAAGAATGAAACTTTATTTGCGAGAGATCAGAAAGAACATCCTGAAAAATTTGACGAGATTGCAAACGAAGTTTGGTATGCAGGAGCCGCTCTTGTTAATGAAGACGGAGAAGTTGAGAAAAATCTTGAAGTAACTTATGCAGGTGAGGGTCAAGGAAGAAATAGAAAACTTGACAAAGACGGAAATACCATTTATGAAATTAATGGTGCAGGAGATTTAAGAGGAAAAATCATTGAAGTCATTGCATTAGATGGCTCTAGCAATTTCACAAAGATTTATAGAATTAAATTTGCTGATCATGCTGATGAAAAGGGGATGATTTCCTATTATCTAGTAGATCCTGATCAGGATTCATCTAAATACCAAAAGCTTGGAGAGATTGCCGAATCTAAATTTAAAAATTTAGAAAATAGAAAAGAGGACAGTCTTAAAAAAGATACAACTGAAGTAGAACATCATCAAGAAAATGAAGAGGCTACCGAAGAAAAATCTAGCTTTACTATCAATAAAGCCATTTCAACAATTAGAGATTTTGAAAGCAAAGACTTAAAAAAACTCATTAAAAAGAAATTTAGAGAAGTTGATGACTTTACAAGTGAAACTGGTAAGAGGACAGAAGAATACGATTATAAATACGATGATAAGGGAAATATCATTGCTTATGACGATGGTAGTGCCTTAGAATATGAAACTGAAAAACTTGACGAAATAAAATCAAAAATTTATGGTGTTCTAAGCCCGTCTAAAAATGGACACTTTGAAATTCTTGGAAAGATAAGTAATGTTTCTAAAAATGCCAAGGTATATTATGGAAATAACTATAAATCTATAGAAATCAAAACGACTAAGTATGATTCCCACTCAAAAACGATGACCTTTGATTTATACGCTAATGTTAATGATATTGTGGATGGATTAGCTTTTGCAGGAGATATGAGATTCTTTGTTAAAGATGATGATCAGATAAAAGCTGAAACTAAAATTAGAATGCCTGAAAAAAATAAGGAAACTAAAGCAGAATATCCCTATGCATCAAGTTATGGGAATGTAATAGAATTAGGAGAAGGAGATCTTTCAAAAAATAAACCAACCAATTTAACGGAGATGGAAACTGGTAAAATCTATTCTGATTCAGAAAAACAACAATATCTGTTAAAGGATAACATCATTCTAAGAAAAGGCTATGCACTAAAAGTGACTACCTATAATCCTGGAAAAACGGACATGTTAGAAGGAAATGGAGTCTATAGCCAGGAAGATATAGCAAAAATCCAAAAGGCCAATCCTAATCTAAGAGTTTTATCAGAAAAAATAATTTATGCTGATAGTAGAAATGTTGAAGATGGAAGAAGTACTCAATCAGTATTAATGTCGGCTTTGGACGGCTTTAACATTGTAAGGTATCAAGTGTTTACATTTAAAATGAATGATAAAGGGGAAGCAATCGATAAAGATGGAAATCTTGTGACAGATTCTTCTAAATTGGTATTATTTGGTAAGGATGGTAAAGAGTACACAGGAGAGGATAAGTCCAATGTAGAAGCTATAAAAGAAGATGGCTCTACGTTATTTATTGATGCAAAACCAGTAAATCTTTCAATGGACAAGAACTACTTTAATCCATCTAAATCTAATAAAATCTATGTACGAAATCCAGAATTCCATTTAAGAGGTAAGATTTCTGATAAGGGTGGTTTTAACTGGGAGTTGAGAGTTAATGAATCGGTTGTAGATAATTATTTAATCTATGGAGATTTACACATTGATAACACTAGAGATTTTAACATTAAGCTTAATGTTAAAGACGGTGACATCATGGACTGGGGAATGAAAGACTATAAAGCAAATGGATTTCCAGATAAGGTAACAGACATGGATGGAAATGTTTACCTTCAAACTGGATATAGCGATTTGAATGCGAAAGCGGTTGGAGTACACTATCAATTTTTATATGATAATGTTAAACCAGAAGTAAACATTGATCCAAAAGGAAATACTAGTATCGAATATGCTAACGGAAAATCTGTAGTCTTTAATATCAATGATAAAAGAAATAATGGATTCGATGGTGAGATTCAAGAACAACATATTTATGTAAATGGAAAAGAATACAAATCATTTGCTGATATTAAACAAATAGCAGATAAGACACTAAACATTAAGATAGTTGTAAAAGATTTTGCAAGAAATACAACCGTAAAAGAATTCATTTTAAACAAAGATACGGGAGAGGTAAGCGAACTAAAACCTCATACAGTAACTGTGACCATTCAAAATGGAAAAGAAATGAGTTCAACGATAGTGGCGGAAGAAGATTTCATTTTACCTGTCTATAAGGGTGAATTAGAGGAAGGCTATCAATTTGATGGTTGGGAAATTTCTGGTTTCGAAGGGAAAAAAGACGTTGGCTATGTTCTTAATCTATCAAAAGATACCCTTATAAAACCTGTATTCAAGAAAATAGAGGAGAAAAAGGAGGAGGAAAATAAACCTACTTTTGATGTATCCAAAAAGAAAGATAACCCACAGGTAAATCCTAGCCAATTAAATCAAAGCCATAGAAAAGAGGACTTACAAAGAGCAAATCATTCACAAAAATCTGATTCAACTAAGGATGTTACAGCTACAGTTCTTGATAAAAACTTTGAAAATAAGAAGGAAGTCCATCTTAATGAACAAGAGAACATAGCTAATAAACATACTAACATTGATAGTAAGTCGGATACTAGCCATTCTGATAGGTTGCCAAAAACCGGAATAGTTAGAGCAGTTCTTACACCATTCATTGCTGGAATATTGTTTATAGTAGGAGCACTTCTTGGATTGAAGAAAAAAAATCAAGATTAAGACAAAATCTATAGAAAAATGTTTATGTGTTGAGATTAGATAGTGTGATGGTTAAACAGTTTGCTGACAATTACTATTTAATACTTAATTCTTAAGTTTACATTGATAATTATACTCTTTTAGAATGTATTAATGGACTTCATTTAGATAACAAAAAATCTTCTTATTACAGATAGGAAGATTTTTTGGATTCTACCAATTTCATAAAATATGGTATCGAACTATATATTAAAAATTGTGCTTTTTCAATTGTAGTAAAAACTCAAGATTTATTTGATGAAGTACAGTCTATATGCAATATGATAAGTAAATACGTCTATTATAATTTTTATAAAGATAAGTGAATAATACGAAAAAATAGCTCCCTTTAGTTATCACGGTTAGACTATAAAAATATATAAAATTCTTAAAAATTATGGTATAATTTATGTTAATAAACTCGATATAGAGTTTAATGGATGATTCTATTGATGCCAATATTTTAGGATTAGTTGATTGGTTTTCTTTTGAAAATCTATCTATTCATGGATACTGACAAAATCTTGCGAATTTGTCTAAGATATAGGTGAAATATAGTGAAAAAAGGGAGGAATACTATGACTAAGAAAAATTTTGAAGAGACAAATGATCCTAAAACAAGTGTCTCGAAGGGAGTGAAAGGCTCTTCTCCAGCTACAATTAGGAGCAAGGTATTTAAAATAAAAGTCTATATTGGCATTGCTATTAGTCTTTTGGTTGTTGCAATTTTAGCAAGTATCTTCTTATTCTCATCTAATAAGGCAAATAAAGAGTCAAGTCCAGCATCGTCTGTAACTTCAACTAAAGAGTCAACAAGTCAAACATCTACAAGCCAAGGAAAAACAGATGAGATTGATAAAGATAAGCAAGAGAAAATCCAGAAACTCAAGGATCAACTAACTGATTTAGACACCAAGATTACTGAAGCAGAAGCACTTGTTAGCAAGCTAAAAGAAGAAACTGCAGTTCCGAAACTGGATATTGAAGCATTAAGAAATAATGATTTATCTAGTTTGAAAGGCACATGGCGTACACCGTCGGGCAATGAATATGTCATTAATGAGTCTGGTGAAATGTATGCAACTAGTTATAGAGATGGTCAAAAATTTGAATATATTACTGAACTAAAAGGGTCAAAAGGTCAAGATCGTCGTAATTCTGAGACCGCTTCTCTAAGTGCTTGGGTAAAAGATTCTGTTGCTGGAGGATTTGTGGTAGTTGCTGTACCAAGTGGAGTTGTCATGAAACCTGGTGATGATGGAAAACTGACAGATAAAAGCAATCATGACGAGGAGAGACTGTTTGCAGGACAGCAGTATGAAGCGATGTTGTCGAGACCAGAAGATGTTTATTATCGTGTAAAACCAGATACTAGTAAACTTGAAGAAGAGGAGAAGCATTTAGCTCAACTACAGGCTGAACGCGAAGCAATCAAAACTTCTCTAGAATCTAAGGAAAAGAAAAATACGAACTAGAAAAAACTAGTTTAGAATCTAACTTTCGATTGTTTTAGTTCAGAAATACTGTTGCAATCACTAGAATGAAGAAGCTCATTAGGGCTTCTTTTTCTTTCATTTTAATTATTGAACCACTTAGACCGAGATAGAGACCAGATAGGCAAAAGAACTTGTTCTTGAAACTGACCTCTGCTATAATGATTTTTGTAAGGGACGGAAGGCGTCACTATCAGATAACTCAAGTTCCTAAAAAAGAAATTGGAGATAAAAATGAAAAAATTATTAGGTATTGGATTCTTGCTAGTTTCAGCTTTGGTTTTGTATTTTGGTTCTGTTGGATGGCCAAATTTGAATGTCAACCTCTGGTCCCTGATTCCGGTAGGACTGTTCCTCTATTTTACCCTAGAGAATCTTTTGAAAAAAGATTACAAGGCTAGTTTGATGTGTTTGATTATTGCTTTTATCATCGCCAATGCAATTTTGGACCTTTTACCAATTTCAAGTGGCTTGGTAATTGGAGCGGGCGTACTAGCTTGCATTGGTATTGGGTATCTCTTTCCTGATAAAGATAAAAAAGAAGACAAATAGAAAAGGCCTCGAGGTTTCTCGAGACCCTTTTTTACTTACCAGCGTAATATTTTTGAATTCCTTTCACGATACCTGCTACAATCTTATCTTGATAGTGACTATCTCGAATCTGTTGATTTTCAGCGAAATTATCCATATAACCTAGCTCTAGGAGGACGGCTGGTTTAGCAGTTTCTCGAAGAACGGCAAAGCTACTTTCCAATAAGCCAGCATCTTTAGCACCAGTTTCAGCTAACAATGAAGAGTGGATAGCGGCTGCAAGACGCTTGCTTTCACTCATACGGTCAGGATGGCTATGCCAGTATGGGTTGATTTTACTTGGATAATCAGGTTCATCACTGTAGGAATAGGTTTGAATTCCACTAGATTTTGAGTATGCATTACCAGTCGCATTGAAGTGAATACTAATAAAGATATCAGAGTTAGTCTTGTTAACCATACGAGAACGTTCTGTAACAAAATCTACATCAATATCACTATCACGTGAAGTGAGAACTTTGTAGCCAAGTTCTTCTAATTTTTTGCGTAATTTACGATACACCTGCATGTTGAGGTCTTTTTCAGCGACATTGTAATAGTATGCACCTGAGTCTCTTCCCCCATGTCCAGGATCTAAAAAGATGGTTTTACTGTATTGGCCTTTTACAAACCCAACTTCTTTTGAGACCTCAGAAATCCATTGACCATTTTTGTGGAACAGATGGTCTTTACCGTCAATTTTGTAAGTTCCAGAAACATAATGCCCATTATCATCTAAGTAGTAGCGGGCCTTATAAGTGTCGTCGTAAATCCACTCTTTTTTAGCCATATAACCACCAGCTTTGAGGTAATAAGCTCCAATCCATTCTTTTGATGCATACATTCCACCACGCTTCAAAAAGAACCAGCTGTTATAATTTTTATCAAATATCCATTCATTATCAGCCATAGCCCCATTGGTTTTTAGATAATAGCTTCCTGACCATTTATCGGCTAACATAGCTCCATCTTGAGCAAAAGAATACCAAGAACCGCTGATTTTTTCCCATTTGTTTTGGACAAATTTTCCAGATGCGTTCGCATAGAACCAGGTATCTTTAATTTTTACCCAGCTATTTTCAGCCATAGCACCACTGTTATTAAATAGGTAGCCCTTAAATGTAGTTGAACTTAACATGATTCCCTTTTTATCAAAGTAGTACCAAGAACCATTGATTTTCTCCCACTTGTCCTGAGAAATTTTTCCAGAGGATGTTGCATAGTACCAATTTTGGTCGATTTTTGCCCAGCCGTTTGTGGCCATAGCACCACTTTTAGTCAGTAAGTAGCTGTCAAAAGTAGTATTACTAAGCATGATTCCATCTTTGGCGAAGTAATACCAAGAATCAGCAATTTTTTCCCATTTATTTTGAGAAATTTTTCCTGAAGAACTAGCAAAGTACCACTTTCCATTGATGAAGTTCCAACCGTTCTCAGCCATCACTCCATCTTTATTGAATACATAACCATCAAAGGTTGTATTGCTTAGTCGATTTCCATCTTTGTTGAAGTAGTACCACTTTCCTTGGATTTTTTTCCAGTTGGTAACAGGTTTATTGTGTTCGTAAAAGCGCCAGTTATTATTTTCTCCCTGCCAACCTTCTTTGACTTTTTCTTCTTTTTTTACTTCTTTTTTTACTTCAGATTTCTTCTCTTCTGTAGCAGGAGTTTTTTCTTCTTTATCGTCAATTTTAGAAGAATTGTCTGTTTTTTCAACATTCTCTTTCGGTTTTTCTTGGTTTTCGATTTTTGAAGTACTTGAATGAGGAATTGTTACATTTTCTCGTACTGACTCTGCTTTATTTTCTTGAGCCTGGACCGTTACTTGAGAGTACCCTAAAATAGATAGGGCAACTGTACTAGCGAGTATAATCTTTTTCATTTTTTGTCTCCATATATATTTTTAGCATTTTAATACTATTCTCAACTATCAAACTGGACTTCTTCTAGTAGATAGTCGATAAAGCGTTCGCCCATCTTGGATAGGCTGGTTTTTTCATGCTGGATATAGACCAGCTCGATAGGATCATCAATATCCAGTGGGATAGAAACGATATTGTCTCCGTTGAGGTTGCTGTTCAAAATCCCTGTTGCGATCGTGTATCCATCCAGACCAATCAAGAGGTTAAAGAGGGTGGCACGGTCGCTGACTACGATAGATTTTTTGTGGTATTCCTGCGAGAGAATCTCTTCAGAGAAGTAGAAGGAGTTGTGAGTTCCTTGATCATAGCTGAGGTAAGGGAAGTTCTCCAAGTCTTCTAGTTTGACCTTGTCTTTCTTTGCCAGAGGATTGGTCTTGCTGACAAAGATATGCGGTTGGGCGGTAAAGAGATGATGAGCCAGCAGGTGATTGTCATCCAGCATTTTGGTTAAAACATCACGGTTGTAGCTGTTAAAAAATAGGACACCGACCTCACTACGGAAGTTCTTGACGTCGTCGATAATCTCCCAAGTACGAGTTTCACGAAGGAAGAGCTCGTATTTCTCCATATCACTTTTCTTGAGCAGAGAGACAAAGGCATTGACCACAAAGGCATAATGCTGGGAGGAAACGCTAAAGAGTTCGCGGTGGGCGACAGGATTTTTATAGCGTTCTTCCAAAAGCTGGGTCTGCTCGACAACCTGACGGGCATAAGAGAGGAACTCCATCCCATCACGGGTCAAGGTGATACCCTTGGGATTGCGGATAAAGATTTCAATGCCCATTTCATTTTCCAAATCTCTTACTGCATTGGAAAGACTTGGCTGAGTGATAAAGAGTTGCTTGGCTGCCTCATTCATGGAGCCAGTTTCGACGATTTTGATAATATAATGTAATTGTTGAATTCTCATGTTTTTATTGTACCACACTTGCGTCAGAATCGCCAAAGATGATAGGAAAATCAGGAGCATTGTGTGAGTCTCTGTAAAGTAGTTAAGCAAGAGATTGTTCAGTTGTTTCTTTACTGAGAACTATAAAAATTTTACTCGAAAATAAGAAATTTGCACGATTTACTCATTACTTATCCAATACTAGAGTTTATACTAGTTATTGTAAAGATGATCATTTAAAAGAAGGAAGGAGAAAACCTTATGGCTAAAAATACAAATCGTTCAGAGATTGATTCTCTAAATCTTGAGATTGAAAACCAAGAACTTTTCGGGAAATCAGAAGCTTGTGGTACACAGCTTTTAAAATGATACTAGCAGGTCTCTGTGGATTGTGTCTCACCTATTCCTATGAGTGTACGAGAAATAATGTTCGCTGTTAGATAAAACAAAAGGAAAATGTTAGTGTTTTATTACAAAACATTGACAACATTTTGATTTGGTGTTATATTTACGGGGAGAAATACAAATAAAACAAGACAACTTTGAGATTGATTCTTTGGATTATGGAAATTAATAGCCAAGAATTGGATGGTAAATCTGCTGCTGGGTGGCGTACGGCTGTTAGTTTAACAGCACAGGGGCGCTGTGCTTGGTGGTTTACATATTCTTATGAATGTATTTCGCCAAACGTGCGCTGTGGATAAAACTCTCTATTTTTTGACAGGAGGATAAAATGGAAGGAATTATTGGAACACTAGACTTCTATGCACCTGTACTGGTCTTAGGAGTTGTTGTCATAGGGATTGTTTACTTTATGAAAAAAAGAAACGATCGCAAATAATCAACATCGACCGATACCTAAAAAAGTATCGGCTTTTTTTATAGCATAAATATATTGCACAAAATACTCATGGAAAACCTTGAAATAAACCGTATAATGAGAGTGTAATAAAGAAATGGAGGAATGAAATGATGAAACAGCTTATTGTAACAGGATTAACGAAAACATTTGGTCAAGGGGATAATATCGTTCATGCTTTATTAGATGTGAACTTGTCCGTTGAAAAAGGAGAATTTCTGGCAATTATGGGGGCCAGTGGTAGTGGAAAAACAACACTCCTCAACTGTATTTCAACGATTGATAAACCAACATCAGGTGAAATTCAATTTGAAGATTTTGACATCATCCATGCCAAGGAAAATGACCTAGCTGACTATCGTGCTAAAAACATTTCCTATATTTTCCAAGCCTACAACTTGGTGGAAACCTTGACGGTCTATGAAAATATCGTCCTACCTCTTCAAATTCAGGGGAAAAATATCAAAAAACATCAGGATAAGATTGAGGAAATTTTGGATAAGTTGGCCATCCAAAACTTAAAAGACAAGTTTCCTAATCAGTTATCAGGTGGTCAGCGACAACGCGTGGCAACTGCTAGAGCCTTGATTGATGATTCTAAACTGATTATCGCAGATGAGCCGACAGGAGCCTTGGACTCTGCTAATTCTGAAAAACTGATGGTACTTTTGCAGGAAATCAATAAAAGTTTTGGTATTACCATTTTACTGGTTACGCATGACCCTGCCGCAGCAAAGTACTCTTCACGGATGGTGCTACTTAGAGATGGAAAGATTATGGATGATTTGGAACGTAACAGCTTATCAAATGAACAGTATTTGCAAGAGATTTACAGTCGTACCAGATAGGAGGGTGAGAGTATGTATCCAAAATTGATTTTACGAAATGTATTTCGAAATTTACAGACTTATACCATCTATTTTTTCAGTCTGACATTGATTTATAGCTTGCTCTACGCTTTTAATGCTTTACCAAGCCATCCAGTGATGCAAAGTTTATCAGGGGCAAAGGAAATGTTGACGACGGTGATGAGCCAGTACATGGGCTTGCTTTCCTATCTGATTCTATTGGCGATTGCCTTTCTCATCGTTTACGCTACAAATTTTGTGCTGGGACGGCGCAAGAAAGAGCTGGGACTTTATGCAACGCTGGGAATGAAGAAGAAGCAGATTATCCGTACCCTGTTCTTTGAAACCATGCTGGTCAATATCTTTTCCTTGATTCTAGGTTTCTTGCTTGGATTGATCTTACTGGTCATTCTAGCTAAGATTGCATCTGAGTTTTTTATGGCTAATTACTTTGGTAGTCTGCTTTTCTTTGATAGCAAGTCTGTCATCTTACTAGTTTATTCCTATTTGGTAACCAGTTTTATTGTTGGTGTCATGGACATTCTTACCTTTAGAAAGCAAAATATCATTGCACTTATTCAAGAAAATGGGGTCAAGAAATCTGTCTTGGCAAAAGGCAAGCCAGTTCTTCAAGCACTTCTCTTTATTCTTTCGACAGCTGTTATCGGTTTTGGTGCTCTCTATTTTTCAGACTATCACCATCTATCATTCTTGAAAAGCTGGGGTATCTTGCTGGTATCTGTCTTCGTGATTTTTGTGATTTTGTTTTACAATACTTTAAGCCATTTTGTCTTGATTTCCCTTAGAAAACTGCCTCAAACCTACTATAACAAACTAAACACTTTTAAAATCCGTCAATTTTCAAAACAAGCTGATAGTAATTCGGTCACGTTGGCTGTCTTATCCTTGACTCTGACCTTGGCACTCAGCTTGCTCGTTTTTAGTGGTAGTGCTTATACGACTATGAATCGAGAGCTGAACAAATACTCACCTTATGACGTAACTGTCAATCTTTATCGTGGTCAAGAGTTCCAATTTGCTCAGGATTCTGTCAAAGACAGATTGAAAGTCGATGGATTTGACTTTAACCTCATCAAAGAGGAGTACAGCTGTCCTATCTATTCTAGTGATGTAACTTATAAAGATTTGATTGATACTAGCAATCTCTGGGAGCATGATAAGAAACTTCCTGAATCAAAAGTACCGATTTTAGGAATTTCTGCCTACAATCATCTCCGCAAACTGCAAGGGAAAAAAGCGGTTGACTTGGCAGAAGACCAATTTCTAGTCAATGCCAACTATAAAGGAACTGCCAAGCAGATTCAGGACTTTCTATCAACGACCAAAACCCTCATGATTAATGGTCATTCTCTCAACCTTGCCTCTTCAAAGCCGCTTGAAACAGTTTACTATTTATCTTCAGTAGGTCTAAATGACGCAGGAACCTTGATTGTACCAGATAAGGAAGTAGTTGGATTGACGGAAGACCACACGACCTATGTTGCCAATTTCAAGGAAAATATCGACAAACGGAAAGTAGATACATTCTTGAGTCAGTGGATTGAAAAATACTACTTCACTCGTGATGGTATAGAGTTGAATACGTTCACCTATCAAACCAAAGAAAGTATTTTTGAGACTTACCTTGGCTTTATGGGTGTCATTGTCTTTGTCATGATTTTTGTCAGTGTCATTTTCATCATTATTTCCCTCAGTATCTTGTCCCTTCAAACTTCTACAAGTGCTTTGGATAGTGTTAATGATTATCAAATCATATATCTTCTTGGGAACAAGAGAAAGCAAAATCGCTCTATTCTTTTGCAACAGATTCTAAGTTATTTCTTGGTTCCGCTGCTTATCGCAGGTCCGCTAGCATTTTCATTGAGTACCGCTCTTTTGGGCTATTTTGAGAATTTCGCTAATACCAGCATTTCTATTGATATCACCTATCTGGGAATAGCGGTCTTACTATTTGTTCTTTACCTGCTAGTGACTTACAGAGTAAGTTGGCAAATTATTGAAAATTAAGTCAAATACCAGAGTTGCCTATCCGACAATTCTGGTATTGTGTTATAATGATATTAAAGTAGTTCAGGAAGTGGATACATATGAAACAGTTTGTCAAATCGCTCTCGAAAAACTCACTTTTATTGTGGTGGTTGACGATTTTTAATCATCTAGCTTTAATGATTTATATTTATTATAGAATTCCTCTGGACTTTTCGACAGATTTTTCCTTGCAGATGGTTTTATTGCTAATTATTGCCTTAATTGTATTTAGCTATATTTGTAATATTGTGACCTTTCGGTATAGTGAGTTAAAACTTTGGTTGCTCCTGATGATGTTTCTCATTAGCTGGCAATCCATATTTAATCAAGGAGTTGCGAACACCCTGTTGCACTTTTTTGATATTCTTCATCCGCTAAACTCTTTTTTATTGGTGTATAGTTCTCTGTCTATTATCTTTCTGGGAGAGAAAATAGGAGAAGAACTGTTGAGTGTGTCCTTTGTGTTGACACTAATCACCATTAGTTCGTATCTGTTAAGTCCTTCAATTTTTCTATTTCTGTCCTTGTTTGCGTCTTTCTTTTTAAACCTTGTTCCCTTGATTTTACTGATTTTATATCATCAAGAGTTGAAAAGTAAACTCAAGTATCAGAGACGAAATTTGTGGATATTAGCTTTGATATTGCCTCTTTCTTATTTCTTTTTGTATATCAATACGAGGGGATCAGGAGTGATGAACCTAGTCTGGTATCTAGAAATTCTTGGTATCTTAGCTTTTTTACACTTCAAAACGATTGTCAGCTCTCTTCAAAAAAGGGTATCAGAGTTGAAATTGTCCTATATAAAAGCATTTTCACGCTTGTTTTTACTGGTTATGTTTTTGTTAGTAGGCATTTTCATCATCTTTCGTCTAGATTTAAACACGAGTTTTTTGGTCTTGAATATCATGTTACTATTGTTCGGGATTTGTTCGGAAGAATTGATTCGCCTTTTTCGTTCTGCTGAAATGCTAGATTCTAGGGATTATGTAAAAGTTCTCTTTTTAAAGCGTAACCGTATGGTGAAAAATCTGCTGGCAAATGAAGATACAGAACAACAGTTCTCCGAATTTCTTCACAATGAAATCCTGCAAAATGTGATGGCAATAAAAAATTTCAATAAATATAGTAGCAATCAAGCTTTTGGTGAACAGATCAATCTGGTGACAGAGGAGTTGGTTCAGCGGATTTGCGAGCGGATGGATTATTATCAGCCAATGGTAGAAACAGACGAGCAGTTAGACATCCAGTATCAAGGGCTGATTAATCGGATTGTCAAGCGCTATCACGCAGAAAATGAAGTCGTCACACAGTTTCCTGTCCACTTTAGGCTTTTATCTCCTTACGATAAAATTGCCTATCGTCTGGTTGAGGAATTGGCGACCAATGCCGTTAAGTACGCTAGTGGTGGAAGGATTTCTTTGAAGATTGATGTGCATGATGACACTATTTTTATCATTTCTGAAAATGACTGCCTTCAAACAGAAAAATCCTTAGGTTATGGCTTGAAAAATATGTCTAATAAAATTAGTGTTTTAGGTGGTCAAATGCAGATTTTTGAAAATAATAAGAGATTTCGTGTAGAAATTACTCTCCCGATTGATAAGGAGTTGTGTTATGAAAATTTTGTTAATTGATGATCATAAATTATTTAGCCAAAGTATCAAGATGATTTTAGAGTTATCGGAAAACATTAAAAAGGTCCAGTTAGTAGATAATTTTTCGACTATTTCGGAGATTGCTTTTAATGACTACGACATTATTTTGATTGATATTAACCTGACGAGTCTGTATCAAGATGATGGGCTGACCTTGGCACAAGAGATTATCGACAATGGTTGTTCTAGTAAGGTTGTGATTTTGACAGGTTACAGTAAAAAAATGTATGAACATCGAGCTAAAGTTATGGGGGCTTATGGCTTTCTAGATAAAAGTATAGATCCAGATGAGTTGGTGAAAAAACTGGAAAAGATTTATCTAGGAGGTAAGATCTTTTCAGATGAAGTGATGGTAGAGGTGCTAACACCACGAGAAATCGAGATACTAGAACTGGTTAGAAATGGCTTGACCATTGATGATGTCTGTGACAAGGTCTATGTGAGTAAACGTACAGTTTCCAATCACTTGGCCAATATCTTTTCAAAATTGGGAGTGACTAACAGGCAGGAGGCAATTCACATCGCTGAGCAGTTGGGATATTTCCCGCCAGATTAAAAAGTTGCAGAAGATGCAGCTTTTTTAATTTCTGTGCTACTTCTTGTATGAGTCTCTTCTTGAAAAAAACACAAAAATTTGCTAGAATGAGTCTTATGAAAACATTCTATGATGTGCAGCAATTCCTCAAACGATTTGGTATTATTGTTTACATGGGAAAACGCTTATATGATATTGAACTGATGAAGTTGGAACTCTCTCGGATTTACGATGCAGGGTTGATGGATAAATTGGACTATCTAGAGGCAGAAGCAGTTCTTCGCAGAGAGCACAAGGTAGAATTGGATTATATTGAGAAAAATGGAGAAAAGAACTAATGGTTACTTGGATTTTGTGGGCACTTATACTGGCAATGTTGACATGGATGGGCTTTAACTATCTTCGTATTCGTCGTGCGGCTAAAATCGTAGATAATGAGGAATTTGAAGCCTTGATTCGTACGGGTCAATTGATTGATTTGCGCGACCCAGCTGAATTCCACAGAAAACATATCCTTGGTGCCCGCAATATTCCTTCAAGTCAGTTGAAGACTAGTCTTGCAGCCCTTCGTAAAGATAAACCTGTCCTTCTTTACGAAAACCAACGTGCGCAACGTGTGACAAATGCAGCTCTTTACTTGAAAAAACAAGGTTTTTCTGAGATTTATATCCTTTCTTATGGCTTGGATTCTTGGAAAGGGAAAGTGAAGACTAGCTAACCTTATTTCCAAATTAGTCGAATGATAGGATGAAGCTATTGTTTTATAGTATAATTAATTTGTATAAAATTTAAGGAGTTCTTAGAACATGAAAGAAAAGAAGAAAAATCCACTTTTTGTGGGTATTTTGTCGATTATTCTTGGTTTGTTATTTCCAATTGTAGGCCTGATTTTGGGGATCATAGGATTGGTCTTGGCTTTTTCATACCAAAAAGAATCTGGACTAGACTATAAAACAGAAAAAATTCTCAACATCGTAGGACTTGTGGTTTCTGTACTTAACTGGATTGTAGCCGTCGCAGTATTTTTTAGATAAGCAATAAACAAAAAGCTTTAAACATAAAGCTTTTTTCTTTTATCCACTTTTCTCTAAGTGATTTTTAATGATTTTCAATTCCTCTTGGTTTAAGGGACGGTATTGACCTTCTGCTAGTTCTGGGTCTAATGTAAACTCATCGAACTGAACTCGTTTGAGGGAGGTCACCTTAACACCAACCGAGAGGAACATTTTCTTGATTTGATGAAATTTTCCTTCTGAAATGGTGATAGAGGCTTGACTGTAGGAAGGACTTGCAGATAGAATCTCTAGTCTTGCAGGTTTACAGACAGTGCCATCTAAAAAGACAATTCCTTTTTGAAAGGCTTGAATATGGTCAGGTGTTAGAAGTCCATTAACCTCAACCTGATAAGTCTTATCGACATGATATTGGGGATGGAGGAGCTGAAAGCCCAAGGGACCGTTATCGGTCAAGAGGAGGAGCCCTGTCGTATCTCGGTCCAGTCGGCCGACGGCATAGAGCTTGTCAGACTGGATGTCAGGTGAAAGGAGATCCATGACGGTTTGGAGTTCCTTGTCTTTATTGGCTGTCACGACAGCAGCAGGCTTATGAAGCATAAGATAGGTGTGTTCATAGCCTTGAATGATACGGTCCTGAAAAAGGAGTTCCTGAAGTCCTGTATCGATATTTTGGGCTAGGGAGCGGGCTGGGCAACCATCGACGAGAATGTCCCCTTTGAGTAAGGCTTGTTTCATGGCCTTTCGGCTAACTGTTTCTTGGGCTAATAAATTATCTAAACGCATACTGTGCCTATCTTATCATAAGTCGCTTGCTTTGAAAAGGCTTGACATGAAAAGAAAAGCAGAGTGAAAACATTTACACTTGCTTGAGTTATGTTATTTACTTGAAAATATGGTATAATCGTTCAGTTAGAAAATAAATTTTGAATATTATAGAGGAAATCATGACAAAATTAAGAGAAGATATCCGTAACATTGCGATTATCGCCCACGTTGACCACGGGAAAACAACCCTCGTTGACGAATTATTGAAACAATCAGAAACGCTTGATGCACGTACTGAATTGGCTGAGCGTGCTATGGACTCAAACGATATCGAAAAAGAGCGTGGAATTACTATCCTTGCTAAAAATACAGCCGTTGCCTACAACGGAACTCGTATCAACATCATGGACACACCAGGACACGCGGACTTCGGTGGAGAAGTTGAGCGTATCATGAAAATGGTTGACGGTGTTGTCTTGGTCGTAGATGCCTACGAAGGAACCATGCCACAAACTCGTTTCGTATTGAAAAAAGCCTTGGAACAAGATCTTGTCCCAATCGTGGTTGTTAACAAAATCGATAAACCATCAGCTCGTCCAGCAGAAGTAGTGGACGAAGTCTTGGAGCTTTTCATCGAGCTTGGTGCAGATGACGACCAGCTTGACTTCCCAGTTGTGTATGCTTCAGCGATCAACGGAACTTCTTCATTGTCGGATGATCCAGCTGACCAAGAAGCGACTATGGCACCAATCTTTGACACGATTATTGACCATATCCCAGCTCCAGTAGATAACTCAGATGAGCCTTTGCAGTTCCAAGTGTCACTTTTGGACTACAACGACTTTGTTGGACGTATCGGTATCGGTCGTGTCTTCCGTGGTACTGTTAAGGTTGGGGACCAAGTTACCCTTTCTAAACTTGACGGTACAACTAAAAACTTCCGTGTTACAAAACTCTTCGGTTTCTTTGGTTTGGAACGTCGTGAAATCCAAGAAGCTAAAGCAGGTGACTTGATTGCCGTTTCAGGTATGGAAGATATCTTTGTCGGTGAAACCATTACTCCGACAGACGCAGTTGAAGCTCTTCCAATCCTACACATCGATGAGCCAACTCTTCAAATGACATTCTTGGTCAACAACTCACCATTTGCTGGTAAAGAAGGTAAATGGGTGACTTCTCGTAAGGTAGAAGAACGCTTGCAGGCCGAATTGCAAACAGACGTTTCCCTCCGTGTTGACCCAACTGATTCACCAGACAAATGGACTGTTTCAGGACGTGGAGAATTGCACTTGTCAATCCTTATCGAAACAATGCGTCGTGAAGGATATGAACTTCAAGTATCTCGTCCAGAGGTTATCGTAAAAGAAATTGATGGTGTTAAATGTGAACCATTTGAACGTGTTCAAATCGACACTCCAGAAGAATACCAAGGATCTGTTATCCAAAGCCTTTCTGAACGTAAAGGTGAAATGTTGGATATGATTTCAACTGGTAATGGTCAAACTCGTTTGGTCTTCCTTGTTCCTGCGCGTGGGTTGATTGGATACTCAACTGAGTTCTTGTCAATGACTCGTGGTTACGGTATCATGAACCATACCTTCGACCAATACTTGCCATTGATTCCAGGGGAAATTGGTGGACGTCACCGTGGTGCCCTTGTTTCTATTGATGCTGGTAAGGCTACAACTTACTCAATCATGTCTATCGAAGAACGTGGAACAATCTTTGTCAACCCAGGTACTGAGGTTTATGAAGGAATGATCATCGGTGAAAACTCTCGTGAAAATGACTTGACAGTTAACATCACTAAGGCAAAACAAATGACCAACGTCCGTTCAGCTACTAAGGACCAAACAGCTGTTATCAAGACACCTCGTATCTTGACACTTGAAGAGTCTCTTGAGTTCTTGAACGACGATGAGTACATGGAAGTAACGCCTGAGTCTATCCGTTTGCGTAAACAAATCCTTAACAAAGCAGAGCGTGAGAAAGCTAACAAGAAGAAAAAATCAGCTGAATAAGAGCTAGAAAGAGATAAAGATGGTTTATTTAATCATAGGACTCCTCTTATTACTACTCTATGTATTTGTGACACCAGAAAGTATTAAAGGGACAGTCAACATCGTCCTTGTCGTCTTTGCTTTCGTAGCACTTTTGATTTTGCTGATGCTGTCTGTCCTGCAAATCTTTCAGCTACCGACAGAATTCTTCATCGCAGTCGCTATGCTCTTCCTAGCATATTTTAGCTTGCGAGATATTACCCTCATGTCGGTCCATAAAAGTAAAAGAAGATAAAAAGAGAGTTTTGGCTCTCTTTTTTTGTATCAATTTTACAATAGTTTGAATTGCTTTTTAGTTAATATCATCTCTTTTGCTTGGATAATATGAATGGGAAAAACTTGTATAAAATTCGTTAATGACATCTATTTTTAAGGGAACTGTAAAATTCTATTACTAATAATATTTTGGTAAAATATGTTGATAGATTATATAGAAAGTGATATACTTAAATTATAAGAAATCGTTTTCAAAACGAGGAAGGATTAAATTTGTTGTCTTGGTGCTCAGGGTGTAATGGATTAAACTAGGAAAATAATTCTAAGAATTTATAAAACATAAAATCTTTGTTCTATAGGGTTATTCTCTTATACAAGGAGTCTACTATGAAGAAACTATTCATATTATTATCAACTTTTTTTCTCAGCTTTTTCTTTGCTTGGATTATTGTCTTACGTGCGCCACAATATTTATATGCAAGCTATGATTCCGTTTCCTTACTTCGTGTTAAAAAAGATACTCAGGAACCGACGCGTGAGGTATTTGAAAAGGAATTAGAGAATTTTGCAAACTCAGAACAGAGTTTAATAGCTAGAAGAATTGTAGAGCCGAGTAAGGATGGGACGACTCACTTTACTTATGCAACTTATGGTCAGGGAACTTTACCAAAAGAATTCCAAGAAGCTAGCCAAGAAAGTCGTGAACGTAGTGATCCGCTAAATAGTTATCTCCTTTTGTCAGGCTCCTTGACGAAAGAAAAGCTTGCCGATAAATTAGGAGATTTGGGTTATAAAGCAATTCCTGACCGAAAGACAGCGCCCTATTCTCTTGCTTTTAGAATGTTACTAATTCCCCTTATTTTAATTAGTTTAGCAATATTTGGCTTATCTTTCTTTGCTCTAGTGATTATCACTCGGATTAAGGAAATGAGAGCTGCAGGTATAAAACTCTTTTCTGGTCAGACTCTCTTATCCATCATGGGGCATTCTTTATCTACTGATATCAAATGGCTCCTTCTATCAGCCCTCCTTTCCTTCCTAGGTGGGGGAGTCGTTCTTTTTAGTCAAGGTTTGTTTTATCCTGTCTTGTTAGCCACCTATGGTTTTGGGATTAGTTTCTATCTGTTGTTTTTATTGGGTATTTCAATTTTACTAATGCTCCTTTATCTAATGAGTTTGAGTTACAAAGCATTAGTTCCCGTTATTAAGGGGAGATTACCCCTTAAACGCTTGATGGCTTTAACCCTATTGTGTCAGTTAGTTGCTGTCTTTACAGTAGGCTACGCTGTTAAGACAGGTTTGACGTCTTACCAACGATTGAAAGAACTTGAAATTTCAAAACAAGCATGGCAGGATAGAGCAGACTATTACCAGATTTTCTTTGGCTTAGGTGATAGAGTAAAAGATACAGAAAATCAGAATAAGTGGTATGCCTTTGCCAAGGAAGCAATCGAAGAAGAACAGGCTCTATTTGTAAAAGATAATCTCATTCATTTTGCAAATCCTCAAGGAAAAAATGAACAGGGAGAGACACTGGATACCTATAGTCCAAATGCTAATGTTCTCTATGTCAGTCCAAGTTATTTGGACAAGGAAAATGTATCTGTAAATGGTGAGACTAGACAGAAACTAGCCCATCTTCAAAAAGGGGAATTTGGACTCTTATTACCAGAATCTCTTCGTTCACAGGAAGCAGAACTTAAGAAAGCTTTTGAAGAAAGATTGAGTGATTATGGAAAATCTGGTGAGGAGGCAAGTGCTCCTTTAGAGTATGAAATGAGAGCGATTGTTAGTTATCTTCCAACTGGAGAAAAGCGGTTTGTTTATAATAACGGTGAGAATCCCGTATCCACTCAGTATTTGACTGATCCGATTTTAGTTGTATTTACTCCAACATCTATAGGTGATAGTATCATTTCCAAATCTAGTTGGTCTATCAATGCTGGTAAGAATATCTTTGTCAAAGGATATGAAGATGGGATTAAACTCTTGAAAAATGCAGGAATTTATGAGCAAGTATCCTATCTTAAAGAAGGAAGAAGTGTTTATCTAACTCGTTATAATGAAGTTCAAACTGAAACAGCAACTTTAATCCTAGGAGCTATTGTTGGAATAGCTAGTTCCTTGTTACTCTTTTATTCTGTCAATCTTCTATATTTCGAGCAATTCCGTCGAGATATCTTGATTAAACGAATTTCAGGTTTACGATTTTTTGAAACACATGCTCAGTATATGGTTAGTCAATTTGCCAGTTTTGTATTTGGTGCTAGTCTCTTTATTTTAAGCAGTCGAGACTTGGTGATTGGCTTGCTCACTTTATTAGTCTTTCTAGCTAGTGCAGTTCTGACGCTTTACCGTCAAGCGCAGAAAGAATCTCGTGTTTCTATGACAATTATGAAAGGAAAATAGGATGATTGAACTAAAGAATATATCTAAAAAATTTGGAAGCCGTCAGCTATTTTCAGATACCAATCTTCATTTTGAAGGTGGGAAAATTTATGCCTTAATCGGTACAAGTGGCTGTGGTAAGACAACACTCTTGAATATGATTGGACGATTAGAGCCATATGACAAAGGGCAAATCATCTATGATGGCACCTCTCTTAAGGACATCAAGCCTTCTGTTTTCTTTAGAGATTATTTGGGATATCTATTTCAAGATTTTGGCTTAATTGAAAGCCAAACCGTCAAAGAAAATCTCAATCTGGGTTTAGTTGGTAAAAAGTTGAAAGAAAAAGAGAAAATCTCTTTGATGAAACAAGCTCTAAACCGTGTTAACCTCTCTTATTTAGATTTGAAGCAACCTATCTTTGAATTATCAGGAGGAGAAGCACAACGTGTTGCACTAGCGAAGATAATTTTAAAGGATCCACCTTTGATTCTCGCAGATGAACCAACCGCTTCACTAGACCCCAAAAACTCTGAGGAATTACTTTCCATCCTAGAATCTTTAAAAAATCCGAATCGAACCATTATTATTGCGACCCACAATCCTCTGATTTGGGAGCAAGTGGACCAAGTTATTCGAGTTACCGATTTATCACATAGATGATAAGGTAAAATTCAGTTAGAAGAAAGAGTCACAAACACACTTTGTGGCTTTTTTATTTCCATAAAAATGGTAAAATAGTAAGAGTAGAAATGGAGTTTGAGACATGAAAGTAATAGATCAATTTAAAAATAAGAAAGTCCTTGTTTTAGGTTTGGCAAAGTCTGGTGAATCTGCAGCTCGTTTGTTGGACAAGCTAGGTGCCATTGTGACAGTAAATGATGGGAAACCTTTCGAGGACAATCCAGCTGCCCAAAGTTTGTTGGAAGAAGGGATCAAGGTTATCACAGGTGGCCATCCTTTGGAACTCTTGGATGAAGAGTTTGCCCTTATGGTGAAAAATCCAGGTATCCCTTACAGCAATCCCATGATAGAAAAGGCTTTGGCCAAGGGTATTCCAGTCTTGACTGAGGTGGAATTGGCTTACTTAATTTCAGAAGCACCGATTGTTGGTATTACTGGTTCAAATGGAAAAACAACCACAACGACCATGATCGGGGAAGTTTTGACTGCTGCTGGCCAACATGGTCTTTTATCAGGGAATATCGGCTATCCAGCTAGTCAAGTGGCCCAAACTGCGTCAGACAGGGACACTCTTGTTATGGAACTTTCTTCTTTCCAATTGATGGGCGTTCAAGAATTCCATCCTGAGATTGCGGTTATTACCAACCTCATGCCAACTCATATCGATTATCATGGTTCTTTTGAGGAATATGTAGCAGCCAAGTGGAATATCCAGAACAAGATGACAGCGGCTGATTTCCTTGTCTTGAACTTTAACCAAGACTTGGCAAAAGAATTGGCCACTAAAACACAAGCTACAGTTGTACCATTCTCAACACTTGAAAAGGTTGATGGAGCTTATCTGGAAGATGGTCATCTCTACTTCCGTGGGGAAGTTGTCATGGAAGCGAATGAAATCGGAGTTCCAGGTAGCCACAATGTGGAAAATGCCCTTGCGACGATTGCTGTAGCCAAGCTTCGTGGTGTGGATAACCAGATCATCAAGGAAACTCTTTCAGCCTTTGGAGGTGTCAAACACCGTCTCCAATTTGTGGATGAAATCAAGGGTGTCAAGTTCTATAATGATAGCAAATCAACCAATATCTTGGCTACTCAAAAAGCCTTGTCAGGATTTGACAATAGCAAGGTCATTTTGATTGCAGGTGGTTTGGACCGTGGCAATGAGTTTGACGAATTGGTTCCAGACATTACTGGACTCAAGAAGATGGTCATCCTGGGTCAGTCTGCAGAACGTGTCAAACGGGCAGCAGACAAGGCTGGTGTGGCATATGTGGATGCGACTGACATTGCAGATGCGACCCGCAAGGCCTACGAGCTTGCGACTCAAGGAGACGTGGTTCTTCTCAGTCCAGCCAATGCCAGCTGGGATATGTATGCTAACTTTGAAGTACGTGGCGACCTCTTTATCGACACAGTAGCGGAGTTAAAGGAATAATATGAAAAAAATTGTCTTTACAGGTGGGGGGACGGTTGGACACGTGACCCTCAATCTTTTATTGATGCCCAAGTTCATCGAAGATGGATGGGAAGTCCACTATATCGGAGACAAGCGTGGTATTGAACACCAAGAAATCCTCAAGTCGGGTCTAGATGTCACCTTCCATTCCATTGCGACTGGAAAATTGCGTCGTTATTTCTCTTGGCAAAATATGCTGGATGTCTTCAAAGTTGCTTGGGGAATTGTACAATCGCTCTTTATCATGTTACGAATTCGTCCGCAGGCTCTTTTTTCAAAGGGGGGCTTTGTCTCTGTACCGCCTGTTATCGCAGCGCGTGTGTCAGGAGTGCCTGTCTTTATTCACGAATCTGACCTGTCTATGGGCTTGGCCAATAAAATCGCTTATAAATTTGCGACGAAGATGTATTCAACCTTTGAGCAAGCTTCAAGTTTGTCTAAGGTCGAGCATGTGGGGGCAGTGACCAAGGTTTCAGACCAAAAAAGTCCAGAACCAGATGAATTGGTGGATATTCAAACTCACTTTAATCCCAAATTGCCAACAGTATTGTTTGTTGGTGGTTCTGCAGGCGCTCGTGTCTTTAACCAATTGGTGACAGACCATAAGAAAGAACTGACAGAACGCTACAATATTATCAATCTAACTGGAGATTCTAGCCTGAACGAGTTGAGCCAAAATCTTTTTCGTGTTGACTATGTGACCAATCTCTATCAACCCTTGATGGAATTGGCTGATATTGTTGTGACACGTGGTGGTGCCAATACGATTTTTGAGCTTTTGGCCATGGCAAAATTGCATGTTATTGTGCCGCTTGGTCGTGAAGCTAGTCGTGGTGACCAGATTGAAAATGCAGCTTACTTTGTAAAAAAAGGCTATGCAGAAGAACTTCAAGAAAGCGATTTGACCTTGGACAGTTTAGAAGAGAAGCTTTCTCATTTACTAAGTCACAAGGAAGATTACCAAGCTAAGATGAAGGCTTCAAAGGAATTGAAATCTCTAGCAGATTTTTATCAATTGTTGAAAAAAGATTTATCATAAGGAAAGTAAATGTCAAAAGATAAGAAAAATGAGGGCAAAGAAATCCTCGAAGAATTTAAAGAGTTATCAGAATGGCAGAAACGAAACCAGGAATATCTAAAAAAGAAGGCTGAGGAAGAGGCGGCCCTAGCTGAGGAGAAGGAAAAGGAAAGACAAGCTCGAATGGCTTCAAAATCTGAAAAGTCAGATGCAACTGAGGACCAAGAGAGTGAATCTGATCCAAATGACCCAAAATCAGCTAAGGATGATAATGAAGAAAAAGTAGAAGAGTCAGAAGACGTCAAAAAAGAAGTACCCAAAGAAGAACCAAAATCCAAAGAGCCGAAGAAACAGAATAAACAGGATAAAAAAATAGAGAAAAAGCCTGTAAAGGAAAAACAGGTCAAACCAAAAATCCCAGGAGTTCATATCTGGCGGGCTATCTCGATTTTGTTTCTCAGTCTGCTTTTATTGGTTGTCTCTGCCTACTTGCTCAGTCCTTATGCGACCATGAAGGATATTCGTGTTGAGGGAACAGTGCAAACTACAGATGATGATATTCGACAGGCTTCAGGCATTCAGGATTCGGATTATACGATTAACCTTCTGCTAGACAAGGCAAAATATGAAGAGCAGATCAAGTCTAACTATTGGGTTGAATCAGCTCAGCTTGTCTATCAATTTCCAACCAAGTTTACTATCAAGGTTAAGGAATATGATATTGTGGCCTACTATGTTTCTGGAGAAAGTCATTATCCAATCCTTTCAAGCGGTCAGCTCGAGACCAGTTCGGTCAGTTTGGTCAGTCTGCCAGAAACTTATATATCAGTTCTCTTTAATGACAGCGAACAAATCAAGACCTTTACGTCAGAACTTGCTCAAATTAGTCCAGAACTCAAGGCGGCTATCCAGAAGGTGGAATTAGCCCCAAGCAAGGTCACATCAGATTTAATTCGATTGACTATGAATGATTCGGACGAAGTTTTGGTTCCTCTTTCTGAAATGAGTAAGAAACTGCCTTATTACAGTAAGATTAAACCTCAATTGTCAGAACCAAGTGTGATTGACATGGAAGCTGGAATTTACAGTTACACTGTGGCGGATAAATTAATTATGGAGGCTGAGGAAAAAGCCAAACAAGAGGCTAAGGAAGCTGAGAAGAAAAAGCTAGAAGAACAAAAGAATAAATTGGAAGAAGAGAAGAAAAAGCTGGAGGAAGAGAGCAATCAAAACCAAACGACCCAGCGTTCATCGCGTCGCTAGGTTTATCTTTTCTTTCATAGTTCTTCAGAGACCATGTTTTTACTTGACAAGTGCTAGTAGAAATAATAGAATAGTAAAAAACCTTTAAAGCAGTCCAGAGAGGCAGCTAAGGTTAGACGCTGAAAGGGTGGAGACTACCCATTTTTCGTGGAACCTTGCTGTTGGCAGGTTCCTTTTTTCGTGGCTTCTGTTGCCCAGACTCTCTCACTAGCAAAGGTAAAAGGAGAAACCTATGCGAGAACATCGTCCAGTCATTGCTCTTGATTTTCCTAGTTTTGATGAGGTCAAGGAATTTTTAGCTCTTTTCCCAGCAGAAGAAAGCCTTTATCTCAAGGTAGGGATGGAGCTTTATTACGCAACGGGTCCTGAGATTGTGTCCTACTTGAAAGGTCTGGGTCACAGTGTCTTTTTGGATCTTAAACTTCATGACATTCCCAATACAGTCAAATCAGCCATGAAGGTCCTGTCTCAGCTTGGTGTGGATATGACCAATGTTCATGCGGCTGGTGGTGTAGAGATGATGAAGGCTGCGCGTGAAGGTATTGGAAGTCAAGCAAAATTGATCGCTGTAACTCAGCTCACATCAACGTCAGAAGCTCAGATGCAGGACTTTCAAAATATCCAAACCAGTCTGCAAGAGTCTGTAATACATTATGCCAAGAAGACAGCTGAAGCTGGCTTGGATGGTGTCGTTTGCTCGGCTCAGGAAGTGCAAGTCATCAAGCAGGCCACCAATCCAGATTTTATCTGTCTGACACCGGGCATTCGTCCTCAGGGAGTAGCGATTGGAGACCAAAAACGTGTGATGACGCCAGCAGATGCCTATCAAATCGGCAGTGACTATATCGTAGTGGGACGTCCCATTACCCAAGCTGAGGATCCTGTTGCAGCTTATCATGCCATCAAGGATGAATGGAACCAAGACTAGAATCAAAGAAATAGATTAGAAAAACAAAAGGAGAAGACCATGACACTTGCTAAAGATATCGCTAGCCACCTCTTGAAAATCCAAGCCGTTTACCTCAAACCAGAGGAGCCTTTCACTTGGGCATCTGGTATCAAGTCACCGATTTACACGGATAATCGTGTGACACTAGCCTATCCAGAAACTCGTACCCTAATTGAAAATGGCTTTGTGGAAGCTATTAAAGAAGCCTTTCCAGAGGTAGAAGTCATTGCAGGAACTGCGACAGCTGGGATTCCACACGGAGCTATCATTGCTGATAAGATGAACTTGCCTTTTGCTTACATTCGTAGCAAACCAAAAGACCACGGAGCTGGTAATCAAATCGAAGGCCGCGTAGCTCAGGGTCAAAAAATGGTAGTGGTTGAAGACCTTATTTCAACAGGTGGTTCTGTTCTTGAAGCTGTAGCAGCTGCTAAACGAGAAGGAGCAGAGGTCCTCGGTGTTGTAGCGATTTTCAGCTACCAATTGCCAAAAGCAGATAAGAACTTCTCAGATGCAGGTGTCAAACTTGTGACGCTTTCTAACTACAGTGAATTGATTCATCTAGCCCAAGAAGAAGGTTACATCACACCAGAAGGCCTCGACCTTCTAAAAAGATTTAAAGAAGACCAAGAAAATTGGCAAAATGCCTAAAACATAGAAAATCAGGTAGTCACTAGGATTACCTGATTTTGTTTTTTAGACTAGAAAATGAAAAGATTATTTGAATTTCCATAACTTAAGAAAGTTTATCATTTTTAATTATCTCTGTAAAATGATTGAAAGTATGAAATTTCCAAACAAAATATTTGAAAAGTTTTGAAAAAAGAGTTAAGATATTTTTGTAATATACAAAGTAAACGCTTACTTATTAAGGAGGGCATTTTATGTCATACAAAACAAGCAATGCAGAAGGTCATGTAGATTTCATCAATACCTATGATTTGGAGCCAATGGCACAACAAGTTATTCCTAAAGCAGCATTTGGCTATATCGCTAGTGGAGCGGAAGATACTTTCACTTTACGTGAGAATATTCGTGCCTTTAACCACAAACTCATCGTTCCGCATACGCTTTGTGATGTTGAAAATCCAAGTACAGAGATTGAATTTGCAGGTGAAAAATTGTCTTCACCAATCATTATGGCGCCTGTTGCAGCTCATAAATTAGCAAACGAACAGGGTGAAGTGGCGACTGCGCGTGGTGTGCATGAGTTTGGGTCTCTTTATACAACTAGCTCTTACTCTACTGTCGATCTTCCAGAAATTACAGAAGCCCTTCAAGGGACACCTCACTGGTTCCAATTTTACTTTAGTAAGGATGACGGTATCAACCGCCATATCATGGACCGTGTGAAGGCTGAAGGTTATAAAGCGATTGTCTTGACAGCAGATGCGACTGTAGGAGGCAATCGTGAGGTGGACAAGCGTAATGGTTTTGTCTTCCCAGTTGGCATGCCGATTGTTGAGGAATATCTACCAGAAGGTGCTGGTAAATCAATGGACTTTGTTTACAAATCAGCTAAACAACGCTTGTCTCCACGTGATGTAGAATTTATCGCTGAATACTCAGGACTTCCTGTTTATGTCAAGGGACCACAATGCCGTGAGGACGTTGAACGTTCGCTTGCTGCGGGAGCTTCTGGTATCTGGGTAACCAACCACGGTGGCCGCCAAATCGACGGTGGACCAGCTGCCTTTGACTCACTTCAAGAAGTAGCAGAAGCAGTTGACAAACGTGTGCCAATCGTCTTTGACTCAGGTATTCGTCGTGGTCAACACGTCTTTAAAGCCTTGGCTTCAGGAGCAGACTTGGTAGCTATTGGTCGCCCTGTCATCTATGGTTTGGCTCTCGGTGGTAGTGTTGGTGTACGTCAAGTCTTTGAACACTTGAATGCAGAATTGAAGACAGTTATGCAATTATCTGGAACTCAGACTATTGAAGATGTCAAACACTTCAAACTCCGTCACAACCCATACAACCCAACCTTCCCAGTTGACCCACGCGACTTAAAATTGTATTGATAAAAGAGATTGCCTCCACTTGATGTGGAGGTTTTTCTTCGTCTATAGGAAGAATAAATCACCATTAAAAACTATATAAATATATTTTCTAATCAAATATCTTGCTAGGGCTTTCATTTTTTGCTATACTGGTGCAGTAATTAAATAACAAAGACATTTGGGGTGCTTTAAGCTGAGATGATACCCATTGAACCTGATACAGTTAAGACTGGCGAAGGGAAATGTGAACAGTTTTTTTCGTATGGCGAAATGAACGATCGAATCTTGTAAGTCAACTCTAATTCTTGATTGTAATTGGAGTTTTTTTGTTTATATAAGCTGGATGAATGTGATACAAAGCATTTAGATAGCTCTTCTTGAACGCCCTTGATTTTCTTTAAAAAGGTCAAGTAAAACTAGGATTTTCTTGATGTTTTGTCGATTACGAACGAATAAAGAGAGGAAAAGTAAATATGAAAACACAAGACTATGCATTTGAGCCAGGTTTGATTGTTGGAGAATTATTAAAAAGCAGTCAGAAGGATTGGCAGGATGCAATCAATCATCGTTTTGTTCAGGAACTTTTTGCGGGGACAATTGAGAATAAGGTTTTAAAAGAATACCTAATTCAAGATTATCACTTCTTTGATGCCTTCTTATCCATGCTGGGTGCCTGCGTAGCTCACGCAGACCAACTTGAATCTAAGCTTCGTTTTGCCAAGCAACTAGGCTTTCTTGAAGCAGATGAAGACGGTTATTTCCAAAAGACTTTCAAAGAGTTAAAAGTATCTGAGAATGACTATCTGGAAGTGACCTTGCATCCTGTAACAAAAGCCTTTCAGGATTTAATGTATTCGGCAGTGGCTTCATCAGATTATGTCCATCTTTTGGTCATGTTGGTCATTGCAGAAGGTCTCTATTTAGACTGGGGTTCTAAAGATTTGGCTCTACCTGAAGCCTATATTCATTCGGAATGGATCAATCTCCACAGAGGTCCTTTCTTTGCAGAGTGGGTTCAATTTCTGGTTGACGAACTCAATCGTGTTGGGAAAAATCGAGAAGATTTGACAGAACTTCAGGAACGCTGGAATCAAGCAGTTGCTTTAGAATTAGCCTTTTTTGATATTGGTTATGACGCTTAGAGAAGGTTTAGGATATTTACAAATTTAATGAGGTAAATCATTCAATGTAAATGAAAAAATCTTAACTAAAGATAGAGATAAATTGAAATCAGTACATTGTTTAAAATTAAAAAGGAAGTATTTTAATATGACAAGTTTAAAATTATTAAAAGAAAAAGCACCATTAGTTATCTGTATCACCAATGATGTTGTAAAAAATTTCACAGCAAATGGATTAGTTGCACTGGGTGCATCACCAGCTATGAGTGAGTTTCCAGCAGATTTAGAGGATTTGTTAAAGTATGCTGGAGGTTTATTAATAAACATAGGAACATTGACAGATGAAAATTGGAAATTATACCAAGCTGCTCTGAAAATTGCAGAGAAATATAATGTTCCAGCAGTTTTAGATCCTGTAGCCTGTGGAGCAGGAGAATATAGAAAAAAAGTAGCAGATGATCTAATCAACAATTATAAACTAGCAGCGATTAGGGGAAATGCTGGCGAGATTGCCTCTTTAGTAGGGATAAATGTGGCATCTAAAGGAGTAGATAGTGCGGGAGTAGATAATATTGATGAAATTGCTCTAGCAGCAAATAAGAAGTTCAATATTCCAATAGTAGTAACAGGTGAAGTGGATGCTATTGCGGTAAATGGAGAAGTGGTAACGATTCATAATGGTAGTGCCATGATGCCAAAAGTTATTGGGACAGGATGCTTATTAGGTGCTGTAGTAGCAAGCTTTATCGGACTTGAAAAAGGTCAAGAATTGAAATCATTAGAAACAGCAATGTTGGTTTACAATATAGCTGGAGAAATGGCAGAAAAACGTCCAAATGGGCATCTTCCTGGAACATTTAAAGTTGAATTTATAAATGCCTTATACGAGATTACAGATGAAGATGTAAAGAAATTCCAAAGAGTGAAGTAAAATGTTTCATAAGGAATTATTAAAACTATATTTTATTTGTGGAACGACTACTTGCCAAGGAAAAGATCTATATACGGTCGTTGAGGAAGCCTTAAAAGGTGGTATAACCTTATTTCAATTCCGTGAAAAAGGTGAGGGAGCCCTGAAAGGTATAGAAAAAGTCGAATTAGCAATTGAACTACAGGATCTTTGTAAAAAATACAATGTCCCGTTTATTGTTAATGATGATATTGATTTGGCGATGGAAATTGACGCTGATGGCGTACATGTAGGGCAGGATGACCTTGGTGTTGATGAAATTAGAAAATTGATGCCAGATAAAATAATTGGTCTTTCTATAAAAAACGAGGAAGAATTTCAACAATCAAAAGTTGAATATGTAGATTATGTTGGTGTTGGTCCTGTATTTGATACCCAGTCAAAGGATGATGCTGGTGGTGCTATAGGTTATGAAGGTCTTAAATTGATGAGAAAACTATTGCCACAAATGCCCTTAGTTGCAATTGGGGGGATACAGACGAAACATATTAAAGACATTATGAAGACCAATGTTGACGGTGTTTCAATCATTTCAGCAATATCGTATGCAAAAAATATAGAAAAAACTGTTCGGGAAATGAGTGAACAATAGCTATCAATTTTTCCTTGGATTCTGAGGGAGTAGGATTTTCTTTTTTCTAAAAAGCTATGTCCAGATTCAGCTCAAATGGCTAATCTATCAAACAAGACATTTGGCTTTTGCAAAAGAAAGATCTGCTGTCTTTGTGAGTGCAAGTCTGTATTTCCAGTTCAATTTCTTGAACTAGAAAAAATCGTTTGTTATAATATTTATATAATTAAATAATAAAGACATTTGGGGTGCTTTAGGCTGAGATGATACCCATTGAACCTGATACAGTTAATACTGGCGAAGGGAAATGTGAAAAGGTTTTTTTCGTATGTCGAAAAGAACTGTCTAATCTTGTAAGCTAAACTCTAATTCTTGATTGTAATTGGAGTTTTTTTGTTTATCAAAAGAGGATAGGCTGGACGTTAAGCCTTTCGGTAGCTCACCTTGAATGCCCCACTTTTCTTTAAAAAAAGGAGTTTTTTATGTTGAAAAAATGGCAATTAAAAGATGTTATCTTACTTGCTTTCTTGTCTATCTTTTTTGGTGGCGTTTTTGTGGGTTCAGGCTATCTGTTTGATATCCTCACCCTGATTTTAGCACCTCTTGGTTTACAGGCCTTTGCCAATGAAATCCTCTTTGGTCTCTGGTGTATGGCTGCGCCCATTGCTGCAATCTTTGTTCCAAGAGTGGGAAGTGCAACGATTGGAGAAGTGCTAGCTGCGCTTGCTGAAGTTCTTTATGGTAGCCAATTCGGTCTAGGTGCCCTTTTGTCTGGCTTGGTTCAAGGTTTGGGAAGTGAACTTGGTTTTATCGTAACCAAGAATCGCTATGAAAGTTGGCTCTCTCTAACTGCTAATAGTATTGGGATTACGCTTGTTAGCTTTGTCTATGAATACATTAAGTTAGGTTACTACGCCTTCTCCCTTCCTTTTGTGCTTTCCTTGTTTGTGGTGCGCTTTATTTCTGTCTTTTTCTTCTGTACTATCTTGGTTCGTGCCATTGTCAAACTTTATCATCAGTTTGCAACTGGGGGCAAGGCATAGATGGGGCTGGAACTACGAGTGATTCAGTCCCCAATCTTCTCTGAGCCGATTGATTTTACTTTTCATGCGCAAGCCTTTACCTTGTTAGTTGGAAGCAGTGGTTCAGGAAAATCTAGCCTCTTTCAAATGATCGCCCAAGTCAGTTCTCTTCCCTATAGCGGTCAAGTTTTGATAGATGGGAGTGAGGTCAGTCAGCTTTCTATCGTCGAACGTGTCCAGACAGTTGGGATTCTCTTTCAAAATCCCAATCATCAATTTACCATGGAGAACTTGTTTGAGGAGCTGATTTTTACCTTGGAGAATATTGGGCATCCCGTTCAGGAAATTGATTCTAAAATAGCAGAGGTGGTTCGACAATGTCGCTGTGAGAAAATCTTGCACCGTCCAATTCATCACTTATCAGGTGGGGAAAAGCAAAAGGCTGCTTTGGCTGTTCTCTTTGCTATGAATCCTAGGGTCTATCTCTTGGATGAGCCTTTTGCTTCCATTGACCGCAAGAGTAGGATAGAGATATTGGAGATTCTAAAAGAGTTAGCCTCTAATGGGAAGGCAGTCATCCTGTGCGACCATGATTTATCTGATTATGAAGCCTATATCGACTATATGGTGGAGCTAAGAGATGGACAACTAAGGGAAGTGTTTCAAATCCCTACCTCTGAGATGACACAGGCTGTTTCAAAGGAAGTTGCTTCTAGCCCAGAACTATTCCATATGGACCGAACGACTTGTGAGCTGGATAAGCGCTCCCTCTTTTCGATTGCTGATTTTACATTTTACCAAGGGATTTCCTGTATCCTGGGTGACAATGGTGTCGGGAAATCAACCCTCTTTCGGTCTATTCTTCAATTTCAAAAGTATAAGGGGTGCATTACTTGGAAGGGTTCGGTTCTCAAAAAGAAAAAGAGCCTGTATCGTGACTTGACGGGTGTTGTTCAGGAGGCTGAGAAGCAGTTTATCCGAGTCAGTCTGCGAGAGGAACTTCAATTAGATGGACCTGATTCTGAAAGAAATCAGCGAATTTTCCAAGCTTTACGATATTTTGATTTGGAGCAGGCACTCGATAAGAGCCCCTATCAATTAAGTGGTGGCCAGCAAAAGATTCTTCAGCTCTTGACCATCTTGACTAGCAAGGCTTCTGTGATCTTGCTAGATGAACCTTTTGCAGGTTTGGATGATAGAGCTTGCCATTATTTTTGTCAGTGGATTGTGGAGGAGAGAAATCAAGGAAGAAGTTTTCTGGTCATTAGCCATCGTTTAGATCCCTTGATCTCTGTGGTTGATTATTGGATTGAGATGACTAGTCAGGGACTCAGTCATGTGAAAGAAGTGACAATTACCAAACCACTCACATCTCAGAGTAGCAATGCTCAAAGGGAGGTGAGATAGTATGGTCAAAGTAGCAACCCAGACACCGATTATCAGTCTCTTCTTGCTGATTTTATCCTTGGAAACATCTTTTATTCCTTCGATTGCTCTTAATCTCTCAGTAGTTGCATTTTGTATTCTCTTTATGCTCTATTACCGTCGATTTAAGATGTTGGCTTGGATGATTCTACTTGCCATTTTGCCATCTTTGGCCAACTACTGGGCAGTTCAGTTACACGGAGATGCTTCGCAGGCAGTCATGCTTGGAACGAGGGCCTTTGTGACCGTTTGTATTGGCCTTGTCTTTGTTTCCTCTATTTCCCTAAAAGAGCTTCTCTTGTACTTGGCTCAAAAGGGGTTATCACGCTCTTGGGCCTATGCCTTGATTGTGGTATTCAATTCCTTCCCCCTTATTCAGCAAGAAATCAAGTCCCTCAAGGAAGCTTGCTTATTACGCGGTCAAGAACTGCATTTTTGGTCTCCCTTGATTTACAGCAAGGTTCTGATGACAGTCTTTAGGTGGCGCCATCTTTACCTGAGAGCCCTGTCGGCGCATGGATATGACGAACATGCACAGGTGGAGAATAGCTATCGGACTTTTTATATTCCTAAAAAAACAAAATTAATCTACCTACTTTTCTTTTTATTGCTTCAAACCAGTCTATTTTTATAAAGGAGTTATTATGGAATTTACAGATATTGCGATGGAATTATCCAAGGAAGCTTGGCAGGCGTCCTTTCATCACCCCTTTGTTTTACAGTTGCAAGAGGGAAATTTAGAACCTGCAATTTTCCGCTACTACTTGATTCAGGATGCTTACTATCTTAAGGCCTTCTCAGAAGCCTATCATCTCTTGGCTGAAAAGACTTCAAACCAAGAGATGAAGAGACTCTTGAAACAAAATGCTCAGAGTCTAGTGGAGGGTGAGTTATTTATCCGCCAACAATTTTTCAAGGAATTGGAAATCAGCGATCAGGAAATGGAGCAACATCCAATCGCTCCAACCTGCTATCATTATATCTCTCATATTTATCGGCAATTTGAAGAAGCAAATCAAGCCATCGCTTTTGCAAGTTTGCTGCCTTGTCCTTGGTTATACCATGATATAGGCAAATCCCTTAATCTTAAACCATCACCAAATCCTCTCTACCAACAATGGATTGAAACTTATATTACGGATGAGTTGGAGCAGCAGATCAGAGAGGAAGAGGCTCTGGCCAATCAACTCTATCGAGAAAGTGACGAGACAGACAAGAAAAAAATGCTAGAAGCCTTCCACATCAGTGTTCATATGGAAGCTAAGTTTTGGGAAATGGCCTACCAACACCAGACATGGAAGAGTGATTTACAGTCTTTAGAAACAGGAGAAGAATAGAAACATGAGAAAGCACCAATTACAAGTTCACAAATTAACTATTTTATCCATGATGATTGCCCTTGATGTAGTCCTTACACCTATCTTTCGGATTGAGGGAATGGCACCGATGTCCAGTGTAGTCAATATTCTAGCAGGAATCATGATGGGACCTGTTTATGCTTTGGCTATGGCTACAGTCACAGCCTTTATCCGTATGACGACACAAGGGATTCCGCCTTTAGCTCTCACAGGAGCGACTTTTGGAGCCCTTCTAGCAGGTCTCTTTTATAAGTATGGTCGAAAATTTTACTTTTCTGCCTTGGGAGAAATTTTGGGAACAGGTATTATTGGTTCAATTGTTTCCTATCCTGTTATGGTACTCTTTACAGGATCAGCCGCTAAGCTTAGCTGGTTTATCTACACTCCTCGATTTTTCGGAGCAACCTTGATTGGTACAGCGATTTCCTTTATTGCCTTTCGATTTTTAATCAAGCAGGAATTCTTTAAAAAAGTGCAGGGATATTTCTTTGCTGAAAGGATAGACTGATGCTGGAATTATCAAATCCTTTTCCTATAGGCTCTAGTTCCCTCATTCACTGTATTACCAATGAGATTTCTTGTGAGATGCTAGCAAATGGGATTTTGGCTCTGGGATGCAAACCTGTCATGGCAGATGACCCTCGTGAGGTTCTTGATTTTACTAAGCAAAGCCAGGCACTCTTCATCAATTTGGGGCATTTGTCAGCTGAGAAGGAAAAAGCAATCCGTATGGCAGCTTCTTATGCAGCTCAAGCTGGTCTCCCAATGGTAGTAGATGCGGTTGGCGTAACAGCTTCATCCATTCGTAAGAGATTAGTTAAAGACCTTTTAGACTATATACCTACGGTCCTTAAAGGAAACATGTCGGAAATTCGAAGTCTTGTTGGCTTAAAACACCACGGCGTTGGGGTCGATGCGAGTGCTAAAGATCAAGAAACTGAGGATTTACTTCAAGTCTTGAAAGACTGGTGTCAGCTTTATCCTGGCATGTCATTCTTAGTCACTGGCCTCAAGGACCTCATCGTTTCAGAAAATCAAGTTGCTGTATTGGGAAATGGCTGTGCAGAATTAGACTGGATAACAGGGACGGGAGATTTGGTTGGAGCCTTGACAGCCGTTTTTCTCAGCCAAGGAAAAACGGCCTTTGAAGCTTCTTGCCTAGCAGTTTCTTACCTCAATATCTCTGCCGAGAGAATATTTGTACAAGGAATGGGATTGGAAGAATTTCGTTATCAAGTTCTCAATCAGCTCTCTCTTCTAAAAAGAGATGAAAATTGGCTAGATGGCATCAAAGGAGATATTTATGAATAGAGAAGCACTTAGACTGTATCTGGTAACCAATCGCTACCAAGATTCCTTGGAAAGTTTTCTTGAAAAGATTGAGACGGCTTGCCGTTCAGGGGTTACCATCATCCAACTACGAGAAAAAAATCTCACTACCAATCAATATTATCAACTGGCAAAACAAGTCAAGGAAATAACAGAAGCCTATCAGGTACCCTTGATAATCGATGATCGTTTGGATGTTTGTCTTGCAGTCGATGCTGCAGGTCTGCATATCGGAGACGATGAGCTACCAGTTTCGGTTGCCAGACAAGTCTTGGGCCCTGAAAAAATCCTTGGGGTCACAGCTAAAACAGTAAAAAGAGCCCTCGAGGCAGAAGAAGGAGGGGCGAATTACTTGGGGACAGGAGCCATTTTCCCAACAACCACCAAGGAAAATGCGCCTATCACCCTGATTTCAACCTTGAAGACAATTTGCCAAAGGGTTGCCATTCCAGTAGTTGCTATTGGCGGCTTGACATCAGAGAATATTGACCAACTTATCGGCACGGGTATAGCTGGTGTAGCTGTCGTGCGTGATTTGATGCAGGCAGAAGATATAGAGGCAAAAACACAAGCTTTTTTGACAAAGTTGGATGATATTATTTTCTAATTAATACTAAATGAAAATCACAGAGCAAACTAGGAAGCTAGTCACAGGTTGCTCAAAGCACAGCTTTGAGGTTGTAGATAAAGCTGACGTAGTTTGAAGAGATTTTCGAGGACTATAAAAACTCTCTAATTCCCTTAAAGTGGGAACTAGAGAGTTTTTTTAATCTTTAAAGCTTGTATGGTTGACTGGGCCAGAACCATGACCGAGTTGAGGGGCGTCTTGGATAGCTTTCGTGATAAAGGCCTTGGCTTTATCGACTGCTTGATAGAGGGTTTTCCCCTTGGCTAGTTCAGCAGTAATCACTGCAGCAAAGGTACATCCAGTACCATGGGTGTGACAGGTTTGAATTCTTGGGCTTTCCCAGACAAATTGGTCATCCTTGGTAAAGAGGAAGTCTTTGGCACCGCCTTCGAGATGGCCACCTTTGATGACCACAGACTGAGGACCAAATTCTTTTAAAATCAGGCGACCAGCACGCTCCATGTCTTCGGGATCATGGATTGAAAAACCAACAATCTCTTCTGCCTCAGGAAGATTGGGTGTGATGATGGTAGCAAGTGGAAGCAGGTTTGTTTTTAGGTAGCTTCTGGCACTGGTATCAATCAGGGTGTCTCCGCTCGTAGCGACCATAACAGGGTCAAGGACGTAGGGACAGTCCAGCTTTTTAAGATAGGGCTGGATGATTTCCATGATTTCGGTAGTTGCCAACATCCCAGTTTTTACAGCCTGAGGCTTGATATCCGAAAAGACACTCTCCAATTGGGCTTTCAACATTTGAGGAGAAACGTGCTCGATTAATTGAACGCCTCTGGTATTTTGAGCGACAAGACTGGTTACAACGGCCATTCCATAGACATCTCTAGCTTGGAATGACTTTAAATCAGCCATAATGCCAGCACCACCACTAGGGTCAGTCCCTGCAATGGTCAAAGCAACGGGTAAATAAGTCATCTAAAACCTCCCAACCAACTGAAGTTTGTATTCTTAAGAACAAGCTGGTCAGTTTTAGAAAAGTAATAGAAGACTGCTAGTCCCCATTATCAATTCCACTTCCATCAGCTAGCATTACCTAGATTGAGTCAAAGGGTCTAACAGTCGTTAATCTCAGCTTTACGCACCCCTAGTGGTTGTTTTCTTTTTTCTTTAGTATAGCATATTTTTATAGTTTATATAGTAAAATTTGACTGCAAATCCTTTATCATATTGTTAAGATTCTATTTTTCGCAGAAAAGATTAATTTCATAGTTGACAAATGTAGATTTTAAGGGTATACTGATAATTGTAATTGACAAATGTAGATTTTGGAGGTGTGATTATGCAGATTTCAGATGCAGAATGGCAGGTCATGAAGATTATTTGGATGCAAGGGGAGCAGACCAGTATGGATTTGATCAGGGTTCTGGCGGAGCGGTTCGACTGGTCCAAGTCGACCATTCAAACTCTTTTGGCTCGTTTGGTTGAGAAAGAGTGTTTGACTCGGAAAAAAGAAGGCAAGTCCTTTGTCTATTCAGCCCTTTTAACTTTGGATCAAAGTCGAGACTTGCTTGTTAAAGATATCAAGGACAAGGTTTGTTCTCGTAGGATTAAGAACTTGTTGGCTGATTTGATTGCTGAATGTGATTTTACTCAGGCTGACTTAGAAGACTTGGAAGCTGTGATTTCTGAGAAGAAATCAAGCGCTGTAACAGAAGTAAAATGTAATTGTATGTAAAGGAGACGTCATGTTAAATAGCATTGTAACTATTATTTGTATTGCCCTTATCGCGTTTATCTTGTTTTGGTTTTTCAAAAAGCCTGAAAAATCTGGACAAAAGGCCCAGCAAAAAAACGGCTACCAAGAGATTCGAGTGGATGTCATGGGTGGCTATACGCCTGAGTTGATTATCCTCAAGAAATCAGTGCCAGCCCGCATTGTCTTTGACCGTAAGGACCCTTCACCCTGTCTGGACCAAATTGTTTTTCCAGACTTTGGTGTACATGCGGACCTGCCAATGGGTGAAGAGTATGTAGTGGAAATCACGCCTGAGCAGGCTGGAGAGTATGGTTTCTCTTGTGGCATGAATATGATGCACGGTAAGATGATTGTAGAATAGGAGAATGATATGACTGAAATTGTAAAAGCAAGTCTTGAAAATGGTGTTCAAAAAATTAGTATCACGGCAGACAAAGGCTACCATCCAGCTCATATACAGCTTCAAAAAGGGATTCCAGCTGAGATTACCTTTCATCGAGTAACTCCTTCAAACTGTTACAAGGAAATTCTGTTTGAAGAAGAAGGCATCTTGGAACCAATCGGCGTAGATGAGGAGAAAGTCATTCGTTTTACACCTCAAGAATTAGGTCAACATGAATTTTCTTGTGGCATGAAGATGCAAAAGGGAAGTTATACAGTCGTTGAGAAGACTCGAAAATCTCTATCACTTTTACAGCGTTTTTGGATTACTAGTATCTTTACTGTGCCTCTTGTGATCCTCATGATTGGGATGTCGACAGGAGGAATTAGTCACCAAGTCATGCGTTGGGGCACCTTTTTAGCCACAACACCGATTATGCTAGTAGCAGGTGGTCCTTATATCCAAAGTGCTTGGGCTAGTTTTAAAAAGCACAATGCCAACATGGATACCTTGGTTGCTCTGGGAACCCTAGTGGCCTATTTCTATAGCTTAGTTGCCCTCTTCGCTGGCCTCCCCGTTTACTTTGAAAGTGCTGCCTTTATCTTCTTCTTCGTTCTTATGGGAGCCGTTTTTGAGGAGAAAATGCGGAAAAATACTTCCCAAGCTGTGGAGAAATTACTTGACTTGCAGGCTAAAACTGCAGAAGTCTTGCGTGAGGATAACTATGTTCAAGTCCCTTTGGAGCAAGTCAAGGTAGGTGACCTGATTCGAGTGCGTCCCGGTGAAAAGATTGCGGTTGATGGTGTCGTAGTAGAAGGTATCTCTAGTATTGATGAGTCTATGGTGACTGGTGAGAGTCTGCCTGTGGACAAGACAGTTGGAGATACCGTCATTGGTTCAACCATCAATAATAGTGGAACACTTGTTTTTAGAGCAGAAAAAGTTGGTTCAGAGACTGTTTTGGCTCAGATTGTGGATTTTGTGAAGAAAGCTCAAACCAGTCGTGCACCGATTCAGGACTTGACGGATAAAATTTCAGGGATTTTTGTCCCAGCAGTTGTCATTTTAGGGATTGTGACCTTTTGGGTTTGGTTCGTCTTGCTCAGGGATAGTGTAGTTGTGCTTGGAGCGAGCTTTGTGTCTTCGCTTCTCTATGGAGTAGCAGTTCTGATTATTGCCTGCCCTTGTGCATTGGGACTTGCAACACCGACAGCCCTTATGGTGGGGACAGGTCGCAGTGCCAAGATGGGAGTTCTCCTCAAAAATGGAACGGTTCTACAGGAAATCCAGAAAGTCCAAACCATTGTCTTTGATAAAACAGGGACTTTGACTGAAGGGAAACCTGTGGTCACAGATATCATCGGAGACGAAGTAGAAGTGCTTGGATTGGCAGCTTCCTTGGAAGAAGCTTCTCAACACCCACTGGCTGAAGCCGTTGTGAAACGAGCGAGTGAAGCTGGACTTGAGCTTCAAACTGTTGAAAATTTCCAAGCCTTGCACGGAAAAGGTGTTTCAGGGCAAATCAATGGAAAACAAGTTCTGCTTGGAAATGCTAAAATGCTGGATGGCATGAACATTTCTAGCACTTATCAAGAAAAACTAGAAGAACTGGAAAAAGAAGCTAAGACAGTTGTTTTCTTAGCTGTGGACAATGAAATCAAAGGCTTGCTTGCTCTGCAAGATATTCCTAAGGAAAATGCTAAGCTTGCCATCAGTCAGTTGAAAAAACGAGGTCTTAAAACAGTCATGCTGACAGGAGACAATGCAGGTGTGGCGCGTGCTATTGCAGATCAAATCGGAATCGAAGAGGTCATTGCAGGTGTCTTGCCAGAAGAAAAAGCCCATGAAATCCATAAACTACAAGTGGCTGGCAAAGTAGCCTTTGTTGGTGATGGTATCAATGATGCTCCTGCCCTCAGTGTAGCGGATGTGGGAATTGCTATGGGAGCTGGAACAGATATTGCCATCGAATCAGCAGATTTGGTGTTGACAACCAATAATCTCTTAGGCGTGGTGCGTGCCTTTGACATGAGTAAGAAAACCTTTAATCGTATTCTGCTCAATCTTTTCTGGGCCTTTATCTACAATGTCGCCGGAATTCCGATTGCAGCAGGAGTCTTTTCAGGTGTTGGACTGGCTCTCAACCCAGAACTTGCAGGTCTAGCCATGGCCTTTAGTTCTGTATCCGTTCTGACCAGTTCACTCTTACTAAACTTTAGTAAAATAGACTAAAAGCGGGCTTGCTCGCTTTTTATACTCTTCAAAAATCTCTTCCAACCACGTCAGCTTTGTCTGCAACCTCAAAGCTGTGCTTTGAGCAACCTGTGGCGAGCTTCCTAGTTTGCTCTGTGATTTTCATTGAGTATTATAAAACAGAAGCTAAAAACGTTTTCAAACTGTACTGTAATAGAGAATAAAAACTTCTGAGCAGATTCTTAGTAAAGTCAAAATAAATGTGATAAATTAGTATTGTAAAAATTTACTGAAACGTTTTCAAAAACTATATGAAACCTTTTTTAGTAGATTTAAAAATATTTGAAGGAGAGTTATCATTATGACTCAAGGGAAAATTACTGCATCTGCAGCAATGCTTAATGTATTGAAAACATGGGGCGTAGACACAATCTATGGTATCCCATCAGGAACACTCAGCTCATTGATGGATGCTTTGGCTGAAGACAAAGATATCCGCTTCTTGCAAGTTCGTCACGAAGAAACAGGTGCTCTTGCAGCGGTTATGCAAGCTAAATTCGGCGGCTCAATCGGGGTTGCAGTTGGTTCAGGTGGTCCAGGTGCGACTCACTTGATTAACGGTGTTTACGATGCAGCTATGGATAACACTCCATTCCTAGCAATCCTTGGATCACGTCCAGTTAACGAACTCAACATGGATGCTTTCCAAGAATTGAACCAAAACCCAATGTACAACGGTATCGCTGTATACAACAAACGTGTAGCTTACGCTGAGCAATTGCCAAAAGTAATCGACGAAGCTTGCCGTGCTGCAGTTTCTAAAAAAGGTCCAGCTGTTGTTGAAATCCCAGTAAACTTCGGTTTCCAAGAAATCGACGAAAATTCATACTACGGTTCAGGTTCATACGAACGTTCATTCATCGCTCCTGCTTTGAACGAAGTTGAAATCGACAAAGCTGTTGAAATCTTGAACAATGCTGAACGTCCAGTTATCTATGCTGGTTACGGTGGTGTTAAAGCTGGTGAAGTGATTACTGAATTGTCACGTAAAATCAAAGCACCAATCATCACAACTGGTAAAAACTTTGAAGCCTTTGAATGGAACTATGAAGGTTTGACAGGTTCTGCTTACCGTGTTGGTTGGAAGCCAGCCAACGAAGTGGTCTTTGAAGCAGACACAGTTCTTTTCCTTGGTTCAAACTTCCCATTTGCTGAAGTTTACCAAGCATTCAAGAATACTGAAAAATTCATCCAAGTGGATATCGACCCTTACAAACTTGGTAAACGTCATGCCCTAGACGCTTCAATCCTTGGTGATGCAGGTCAAGCAGCTAAAGCTATCCTTGACAAAGTGAACCCAGTTGAATCTACTCCATGGTGGCGTGCAAACGTTAAGAACAACCAAAACTGGCGTGATTACATGAACAAAATCGAAGGTAAAACTGAGGGTGAATTGCAATTGTATCAAGTTTACAATGCAATCAACAAACATGCTGATCAAGACGCTATCTACTCAATCGACGTAGGTGACACTACTCAAACATCTACTCGTCACCTTCACATGACACCTAAGAACATGTGGCGTACATCTCCACTCTTTGCGACAATGGGTATTGCCCTTCCTGGTGGTATCGCTGCTAAGAAAGACAATCCAGATCGCCAAGTATGGAACATCATGGGTGACGGTGCATTCAACATGTGCTACCCAGACGTTATCACAAACGTTCAATACGACCTTCCAGTTATCAACGTTGTCTTCTCAAATGGTAAATATGCCTTCATCAAGGACAAATACGAAGACACAAACAAACACTTGTTTGGTTGTGACTTCCCTAATGCTGACTATGCGAAAATCGCTGAAGCTCAAGGTGCTGTAGGATTTACAGTTGACCGTATCGAAGACATCGATGCAGTTGTTGCAGAAGCTGTTAAACTCAACAAAGAAGGTAAAACTGTTGTGATCGATGCTCGCATCACTCCACACCGTCCACTTCCAGTAGAAGTACTTGAATTGGATCCAAAACTTCACTCAGAAGAAGCAATCAAAGACTTCAAGGAAAAATACGAAGCAGAAGAACTCGTACCATTCCGCCTCTTCTTGGAAGAAGAAGGATTGCAATCACGCGCAATTAAATAATTCCTTCGTGGAACTTAAAAAGATCGGAGCAATCCGGTCTTTTTATGGAGGATAGTAAATGAATTTAAATCAATTAGATATTATCGTTTCAGATGTTCCCCAAGTCTGTGCTGACTTGGAGCGTATTTTGGATAAAAAGCCCGATTATGTTGATGACAGTTTTGCTCAGTTTACGATTGGCAGTCACTGTCTGATGTTGTCCCAAAATCATTTGATTCCTTTGGAAGATTTTCAGTCAGGAATCATTCTTCATATCGAGGTTGAGGATGTAGACCAGAATTACCAACGGTTGAAAGAACTTGGTATCCAGGTTTTAAACGGACCAACTGTAACCGATTGGGGAACAGAGTCCTTATTAGTTAAAGGGCCTGCTGGTCTAGTGATTGATTTTTATCGTATGAAGTAGGTAATTCTATTATCAAATTTTTTATCTAAACATTCTTGGAGTGAAACTTAAAAAGATCGGAGCAATTCGATCTTTTTTGTATTTATGCGACTTTCAGTCCGTCTCGCTCCGTTAGGTGCGAGACAAAAAACCACCCGTTTTCACGGGTGGTTATGATTTCTACACTTATTGTTTGGCTTCCTGTTTTAATTGTTGCACCTGTTCCTCGTACTGGACAAGCTCCCTGTCTTTTATATTGATAGTCGCTTCTGCTTCAGCAATGCGGCTTCTCAGATCTTGAGTCTTGTTATGGTGATAGCTAATACCAATAGCACTACCAGCAATGATCCCGATTACTAGACAAGTAAAAATCACCAAAATCAAGGGAGCAGATAGTTGTGTAAAGACAAGACTGACAGTTACTGTTTGACGATTGAGTAGACCAAATGAGATCACAATGACTAATAAGCTCAAACCGCCAATTAGATAAGCCTTATCTTTCAGTGACAATTCATTAAATTTTTTTAGCATAAGTTCCTTTTCTCCTGACTATGTTGATAGAAAACTACACACCATTTAGGTATTAACAAAATTCATTTTACTAGAAAATTTCGATACTGTCAATAATTTCTAACGGCTTATTTACCATCAATCAATCGATTCATTGAAAAGGAGTATTCATTTTCTAATATTTGATTGAGTAAACAGAACGGAGCAATTCGGTCTTTTTTCTGTTCCCTCTTTCTTATAACAAGATTGTGATAGTTTATATCTTTATAACAAAAGTTTTAAAGACTTGATTGTTTTGAAAGAATATTTTAAAATAAGATTCAGTAAAAATGAAAGAGGTTTTGAAAATGTCTGAAAAACAAATGAAAATTTTAGGTTGGGTAGCGACCTTTATGTCTGTTATGATGTATGTGTCTTACTTCCCACAAATCATGAACAATCTGGCTGGTCAAAAAGGAAATTTCATCCAGCCCTTGGTTGCTGCCATCAACTGTAGTCTCTGGGTTTACTACGGTCTTTTCAAAAAAGAAAGAGATATCCCCCTTGCAGCAGCTAATGCACCAGGTATTATTTTTGGCCTAGTGACGGTTATTACAGCTTTGATTTAAAAGGAACAGAGGAGACTAGTTTTCAGTCTTCTTTTTTGTTTCAGGGGAGGCTATTTACTTTTTCTAGAGGATAATTTTTTAAAAAACAATCTGATAAACTTAAATAGTAGAATAGTATCAGTATGTCACAGTATTTTATAAGAAAAGGTTTACAGAATAAGTTATAATATAAGTAAATGAACAAGCAAATAAGAAAGTGAGTAGAGTTATGACCGAAAAACTGACTTTTCCGGATGGTTTCTTGTGGGGCGGAGCGACAGCTGCCAACCAGTGTGAGGGTGCTTATAATTTAGAAGGTCGTGGATTGGCGAATGTGGATGTCGTCCCCATCGGTCCAGATCGTGAAGCCATTATCACAGGTCAGAAAAAGATGTTTTCGTTTGAGGAGGGCTATTTTTACCCAGCCAAGCAAGCTATTGATATGTACCATCATTACAAGGAAGATATTGCCCTTTTTGCGGAAATGGGCTTTAAGACTTATCGTCTATCCATTGCTTGGACTCGGATTTTTCCTAAGGGCGACGAAACAGTGCCAAATGAAGCTGGTCTAGCCTTTTATGAGGATTTATTTAAGGAGTGCCACAAGTATGGTATCCAACCTCTGGTGACTATCACTCATTTCGACTGTCCTATGCACTTGATTACAGAGTACGGTGGATGGCGTAATCGTCGGATGTTAGACTTCTATGAAAAACTTTGTCGCACACTCTTTACCCGCTATAAGGGTTTGGTCAAATATTGGCTTACCTTTAACGAAATCAACATGATTCTCCATGCCCCTTTTATGGGAGCTGGGCTCTGTTTTGAAGAAGGTGAAAATCAAGAACAGGTTAAATATCAGGCTGCACACTATGAGTTGGTAGCTTCAGCTCTTGCGACAAAGATTGCCCACGAAATTGACCCAGAAAATAAGGTGGGATGTATGTTGGCTGCAGGGCAATACTATCCTAACACAGCCCATCCAAGAGACTACTGGGCAGCCATGGAGGAAGACCGCAAGAGTTACTTCTTCATTGATGTTCAAGCGCGTGGGGAATACCCAAACTACGCCAAGAAGCAGTGGGAGCGTGAGCGAATCGAGATTCAAATGACTGCAGAAGATTTAGAGTTGTTGAAGGACAATACTGTTGACTTTGTTTCCTTCTCTTACTATGCAAGTCTAGTAGCCTCAGGTGATCCAGAAGTTAAAGAATTAACTGCTGGAAATATCTTTGCCTCTCTCAAAAATCCTTATCTTGAATCCTCAGAATGGGGATGGCAGATTGACCCACTTGGTCTTCGTATCACCCTCAATGCTATCTGGGATCGTTACCAAAAGCCAATGTTCATCGTGGAAAACGGTCTAGGTGCTATGGATACACCGGATGAGAATGGTCATGTAGCAGATGACTATCGGATTGCTTACTTAGAGGCTCATATCAAGGCCATGCGAGATGCCATTTACCAAGATGGCGTTGACTTGCTTGGTTATACGACTTGGGGCTGTATCGATCTGGTTTCAGCTGGAACAGGCGAAATGAACAAGCGCTATGGCTTTATCTATGTAGATCGAGATAATGCTGGTCATGGAAGCCTCAAACGTAGCAAGAAGAAATCCTTCTACTGGTACAAGGATGTCATTGCCAGCAATGGTGCAAGCATTGAGTAGAGCACATTTGTTCACTATTTTTATAAAATCTTCTCCCTACTTTATAATATGTGAAAAAGAGTTCAATTAGATGGAGCTTTTTGCTATAATGAGGGGAGAAAAATCAGACAGGAGATCGACATGTCAGAACCATTATTTTTACAATCAGTTATGCAAGAAAAAATCTGGGGTGGAACCAAGCTACGTGATGAGTTTGGTTACGACATCCCAAGTGAAAAAATCGGAGAATATTGGGCCATCTCAGCCCATCCAAATGGAGTCTCTAAAGTTGCCAATGGACGCTACCAGGGAACAGACCTCGCTACTTTGTATGCGGAACATCGTGAATTGTTTGGCAATCGTCCTGAGCCTGTATTTCCACTTTTGACTAAGATTCTGGATGCCAACGACTGGCTCAGTGTCCAAGTTCACCCAGACGATGCCTATGGACTAGAGCATGAAGGTGAACTTGGAAAAACAGAATGCTGGTACATTATCGCAGCGGATGAAGGTTCAGAAATTATCTATGGTCACAATGCCAAGTCAAAAGAAGAACTCCGCCAGCAAATCGAGGACAAGAACTGGGATGCCTTGTTGACAAAAGTTCCTGTAAAGGCTGGAGATTTCTTCTATGTACCAAGTGGCACCATGCACGCTATCGGAGCAGGAATTTTGATTCTTGAAACTCAGCAATCTAGCGATACCACTTACCGTGTCTATGACTTTGACCGTAAGGATGATAATGGCAACTTGCGTGAACTTCACCTTGAAAAATCTATCGATGTCTTGAATATTGGCGAGCCTGCCAATAGCCGTCCTGTAACTATCAAAGCAGATGATTTACGTTCCACTCTCCTTGTATCCAATGATTTCTTTGCAGTTTACAAGTGGGAAATTACTGGAAAAGTTGACTTCGAAAAGACAGCTGACTACAGCTTATTCAGTGTCTTGGCTGGTCAAGGTCAACTAACTGTTGACGGGAAAAATTATCCAATCCAAAAAGGTAGCCACTTTATCCTACCAAGTGATGTTGAAGCTTGGACATTGGAAGGGCAAGGTCTGGAATTGATTGTTAGCCATCCATAAAAAAGAAAGGGCCTGAGTTTACTACTCAAGTCCTTTTTGATTACATAAATTGGGCGATGAAGACCACGATGATGATGATTGGAATGATGAAACGAAGAAGGAAGAGCCAGACTTGGAACAGTCCCTGTTTCCATGCTCTTTCATCGAGATGGAGTTCCTCCATGGCAAGAGCTTTTTTAAAGATATAGCCTGTAAAAAGTGAAAGGCAGAGAGCTCCAAATGGCATGAGGAGATTGGAAACCAAGAAGTCCATAGCGTCAAAGAAGGTCTTCCCAAAGATGTGAACATCCGCCATGACACCGTAAGATAGGGCTGAAGGAATTCCAAAGACAAAGGTCAAAATTCCTAAAATGGCACTCCACATGGCACGCTTGCTGTTGTCCTGATTGGTGATATTGCCTACATTGATTTCCAGCATAACGACGGAAGAAGTGACTGTCGCAAAGAGGAAGAGCAAGAGGAAGAGGATGTAGAAAATGGTTCCAAAAGGCATCTTGTCAAAGAGTTGAGGCAAGACGATAAAGAGCAGGCTCGGTCCTCCTTCAGATTGGATATTGAAGGCTGACATGGCTGGGAAAATGGCTAGACCCGCCATGATGGATACCGAGATGTTCATGGCTACAATAGAAATTCCTGACTGGACCAGATTGGTTTTCTTATCCAAGTAAGAAGCATAGGTCAGCATGGCTGTAACCCCTAGTGAGAGGGCAAAGAAAGATTGTCCCAGAGCATAGAGGAGACCAGCACTTGTCAGCTTAGAGAAGTCTGGTTTTAGGAAGTAAAGAACCCCTTCCATGGCATTTGGCAAACTGAGAGAACGACCGATGATGACGACAAAGATGATAAAGAGCAGGGGCATCATGACTTTCGAAGCTCTTTCAATCCCTTTTTGAACCCCACGTGATACAATGAAGATATTCAATAGGATAAAGGCTGCTTGAGCTCCTAGGGCAATGGCTGGATTTGAAATGATTGAAGTAAATAACTGAGCATAATCCCCCGTTCCACCAATTTGGAACAATTTTCCAAACTCAATGCCTAGATAGACTAAAATCCAGCCGCCAATAACACTGTAAAACGATAAAAGGATAAAAAGGGCAAAGGCACCAATCCAACCGATAAAGTTGTACTTACTATTCTTGCCTAGTTTTCCAAAGGTTTTGATTGCTGAGACACCAGCACTTCGGCCGAGGGCGAATTCAGCAAGCAAGAGAGGGAAACCGATTAAAATAGTGGAAACGAGAAAGACCAGTAAAAAGCCTCCTCCACCGTTAGCAGCAGTCATGTAGGGGAATTTCCAAACGGCACCAAGTCCGATGGCTGAACCAGCAGATGCTAGGATAAAGCCCAGTTTAGAACCCCATTGAGATTTTTCAGACATAGTTAAACTCCTAAAATTAGTATTACAAAAGAAAAAGCTACTGCCCTTGGCAAATAGCCTCATAAGTACTCAAAATGAGCGTTTCTTTTGATTGATAGACTTGACTATCCTATCATGTTTTCTAAGGTCTGTCAAGAAAACCATTTTCATGTTATGATAAAGTAAAAAATTTCGCAAAAACGCTTGACTCTGACCTGAGGGGAGGGGTTATACTATCAATGTAATACTCTTCGAAAATCAAATTCAAACCACGTCAGCGTCGCCTTACCGTACTCAAGTACAGCCTGCGGCTAGCTTCCTAGTTTTCTCTTTGATTTTCATTGAGTATAAGGAGGAAATAATGTACCATATAAAAGAAGCTGCGCAGCTTTCGGGCGTCTCTGTCAAGACCCTACACCACTACGATAAGATAGGACTTTTGGTTCCTTTAAAGTCGGAAAACGGCTATCGAACCTACAGTCAGGAGGATTTGGAACGCCTTCAGGTTATTCTTTATTACAAATATCTAGGTTTTTCTTTAGAAAAAATAGCAGAGCTATTAAAGGAAGAAAGGGAAGATTTATTGCCTCATTTGACCAGGCAGTTGGACTATTTGACTCGAGAAAGGGAACATCTGGATACCTTGATTTCAACCTTGCAAAAAACCATTCAAGAACAAAAAGGAGAAAGAGAAATGAGCATTCAAGAGAAATTTGCTGGATTTAACTACCAAGACCATCAAAAATACCACCAAGAGGCGGTAGAGAAATATGGACAAGAAGTGATGGACCAAGCGCTCGAGCGCCAAAAAGGTCACGAAGACGAAGCTACGGCTGCCTTCAATCAAGTATTTCGATCCTTGTCACAAAATCTTCAAGCTGGACTGCCTGTAACAGCAACCGAAAATCAAGAAGAAGCCACTAAACTCTTGCAAGCCATCCGTACTTATGGATTCGACTGCTCTATTGAAGTATTCGGTCATATCGGTAAAGGCTACGTCTATAACCCAGAGTTTAAGGAAAACATTGACAAATTTGGAATTGGAACAGCCCAGTACACATCAGATGTGATTGCCCACTATGTCCAAACTCAGACAAAATAAAATCGGAGGAGTATTCTTCCGATTTTTACTAAATTCAAGCACTACTTGCTTAATAATTTTTCTACTACATTTAGTTTTCGCATTGTCAAATCTACATTAAAAAGCTTTTCAAGATAGTTGGTATGGAGTTTCTTTTGTTTTGCAGTTCTAGGGAGATAGAGGTAAAGACAATGGTTACCGATACAAATTTCTTCTTCACCATAATCAATTTTCAATTTTTCTAAAGGGAGACTTTGAATAGATTCTTGATAAAAAATCACGTGTATACGGTCATAAAGATAGTGTTCTTCAAACGGGTTTTCTTGGACAATTTTTTTAAAATCACTTTTGTTCTTGATTACCATTTTTAAGTCAGCACCAATATTTTCATTTATTAGAGTATGGACACGTTCTCGTATTTTTTCTAAATCTAAGTCACTTTCAAGAATGATATTCCCACTTTGAATATAGGTTCGAACTTGTTGAAAACCAGCTTCTGTCAAGATATCTACTAGATAAGACATTTTAGGGATAGCATTTTTTCCATTAGGAGTAACTCCCCTTAACAAGATAATATGTTCCAAAGTAGTTCCTTTCTTTTGGGGCTGATTTAGCCATTGAATAATTTAGATTTAGATTGGGTTTGATCCCGCCACCCAGCCAGTACAGAGGGCAGAAGTGATGTTAAAGCCACCTGTGTGGGCGTTGATATCCAGTACCTCACCAGCAAAGTGGAGGCCAGGGACCAGCTTACTTTCTAGAGTTTTAGGATTGATTTCCTTAAGACTGACACCACCCTTGGTAACAAAGGATTTAGCTAAGGACATTTTACCAGTCACAGGGATTTTTAGTCCCTTGATGGACTGGAGAAGTTGTTCTCGTTCCTTTTCAGTCAGTTGTTTGACTTTGTCAGGATAGCCTTGCACAAAAAATTCTGCCAAACGCTCAGGTAATAAAGATTTTAAAGCGTTTTTCAAGGATTTTCCCCGATTTTCTTCTAAAAATACAACCAAGTCCTCCTCAGAAAGATGAGGTAAGACATCGAGAGAGAGAAGCTCACCACCTTTGACAAAGCTAGACATACGTAGGGCAGCAGGGCCTGACAAACCAAAGTGGGTAAAGAGCAAATCGTGAGTGATGACATGCTTACCATAGCTTAGGGTCACATCGTCCAGCGAAATCCCCTGCAAGGCCTTGTGTGGAAAATCTGTCAACAAAGGACTTTCAGCTGCCTCAAGCTCAGTAATGGTGTGTTTAAAATGACGGGCAATCTCATGACCAAAACCAGTCGAACCAGTAGAAGGATAAGATTTACCACCAGTTGTGACAATGAGTTTCTCACAAGTGAAGCTTTGGTCTGCGGACTTAAGGACAAACTGTTCACCGATTTTTTTAACCGAAACAATTTCTGTTTGAGTAGCAACTTGACCACCTAGCTCAGTGATTTTCTTTTCCAAAGCCTCGATTATGGTTCGCGATTTGTCACTAGCAGGAAAGACGCGGCCGTGGTCTTCGACCTTAAGTTTAACACCATTTTCTGTAAAAAAGTTAATGATATCATGGTTATCAAACTGGGAGAAGACACTGTAGAGAAAGCGCCCATTTCTAGGGATGCCAGCGAGTAGATCGTCTAGAGTTCCGTTATTGGTGACATTGCAACGACCACCGCCAGTTCCAGCTAATTTTTTTCCAAGTTTCCGATTTTTTTCGATGAGAAGTGTTTTCTGCCCGTAAAAGCTACTGGAAATCGTAGCCATCATGCCAGCAGGACCTCCACCGATGACAATAGTATCAAAATGTTTCATAGCTCTATTGTACCACAAAAAAACAAGAGATGACGGCCACCTCTTGTCAAGAATGCAATTAATCAATTTCATACCCCATCAGCAAACCACCATCTTCTGCATAAAAACTGCAGAGACCAGATGTTGGGAGAATTTTAATATCCGCCTGTGGGAAATTTTCACGGATTCGGTCTGAGAGCTGTTGGCAACATTTCTCGTTATTGCGTTGAGCCATGACAATACGACCACCAGCATATCCTGCTTTCACTAACTCTTCATAGGCTGCCTGAATCGATTTCTTTGCTCCTCTTGCTTTTTGTAGCAATTCAAGGGTTCCAGTTTCATTAGCTTCTCCGACCATACGGATATTTAGAAGGCCAACGACCGTACCGATAAGCTTGCTCAAACGGCCGTTCTTCACCAAGTTATCGACCTTTGCTAGAACAAAGAGCAACTTGGTTTTTTCTTGATAGGCATTGATAGCTTCAACCACTTCTTCAAAAGATAAGCCCTGGTCAATCAAGTCATTCAATTTTTCTACGAGCAAGTCAACTTCCCCACCAGCAGACAAACTATCAATTACATGAATCTTAGTGTCAGGATGGTCTTCCAGATAAATATTCTTGGCCAGTTGAGCACTATTGTGACTGCCAGAAAGAGTACCGGTGATGGTTACTAGGAAAATGTTTTTGGCACCTTCAAATGCTCGCAAATAATCATCTGGGCTTGGACAAGCTGATTTTGAAGCTTCTGCAGTTGCATACATGGTTTCCATCATTTGGTCAATATCAAGACTGGCATCATCAACAAAAATCTGATCAGCTACTTGAATGGTTAAGGGGACACTTACAAAGGTCGTGTCAATAGCTGGTTTTGCCAGTTGACGATAATCACAACCAGAGTCAGCAATAATCTTCCAAGTCATAGAAATTCTCCATCTTTGTCAGTTATACATTGACAAAGGTTCTGTCTTTTTTTACAATTATATCATGAAAACCCTTGAAACAAAAGCCTCATCTGTCTGTTGTGACAAGTAGAAAGAAAATGTTATGTCTGAACGTAGAATCTCTGAAAAATCTCTTGAAAATCTCAGAAAATCAAACCAAGAATCCAATTTATTAACTAGAGAAGCCATCGAAACAGCCCTCTTGCAGCTCTTGGAAAAAAAGGACTTGACCAAGATTAGTATTTCTGAATTGGTCAAACGTGCAGGCGTTTCGCGTGCGGCTTTTTATCGCAATTATGATTCTAAAGAGGAGATTTTAGAAAGCGTCTTTAAACGAACTGTCCACAATATTATGGAACAGTTGCATCATTATGATTTAAAGACAGACCTTTATCTGGTCTGGGTTCACCTTTTTCGAGAAGCAAGAAAGGAAGCCAGAGTGATTCAACTGGCCTTGGATTACCATCTGGAAAAAATCTTTGTCCAAGCCATGCAGGAGTTTCTGGAAAAATACCATGGAAAATCAAAAGGTGTCAGCTCTTATCTTCATTCCTTCTGGAGTTCAGCCATCGTCTCAGTCCTTTTAAAATGGATCAAGGATGGCATGAAGGTACCTGCTGAAAAGATTGCAGATTTACGGTTACCATTTTTTAAAAAATAGAGAAAAAGGAGAAGAGATATGACTGAAGAAAGACTAGCATGGGATGAGTATTTTGCAGCCCAAGCTCTACTAATTGCCAATCGTTCCACTTGTAAACGTGCCAAAGTGGGCGCGATTCTGGTAAAAGATAATAAGGTTATTTCCACTGGTTACAATGGTTCGGTGTCAGGAACCGAGCATTGTATTGATCACGAATGTCTGGTCATCGAAGGCCACTGTGTTCGCACCCTTCACGCTGAGGTTAATGCTATCCTTCAAGGTGCAGAACGTGGTGTTCCTAAAGGCTTTACAGCCTATGTGACCCATTTTCCTTGTCTCAACTGTACAAAACAATTGCTGCAGGTCGGCTGCAAGCGCGTGGTTTATATCAACCAGTACCGAATGGACGACTACGCCCAATACCTCTATCAAGAAAAAGGAACAGAATTGACCCATTTACCACTTGAGACAGTACAGACAGCTCTTAAAGAGGCTGATTTAATGTGAAAAATTATCAAAAATAAATGGTTTAGAAAGATTTTTAAACCGTTTTTTGGTATAATAAGAAGAATAAATTGAAAGAAGGAATTCCAAAAATGGGAAAAATTGAAGTTATTAATCATCCACTGATTCAACACAAATTGTCAATCTTGCGTCGTACAGATACTTCTACAAAAGCTTTTCGTGAGCTAGTAGATGAGATTGCAATGTTGATGGGGTATGAAGTACTTCGTGATCTTCCACTAGAAGATGTAGAAATCGAAACACCAATCACAAAAACAGTTCAAAAACAATTGGCAGGTAAGAAATTGGCTATCGTTCCAATCTTGCGTGCAGGTATCGGGATGGTGGATGGACTTTTGAGCTTGGTTCCAGCTGCTAAAGTTGGCCACATCGGTATGTACCGTGATGAAGAAACGCTTCAACCAGTTGAGTACTTGGTGAAATTGCCTGAAGATATTGACCAACGTCAAATTTTTGTCGTAGACCCAATGTTGGCAACAGGTGGCTCAGCAATCTTAGCTGTTGATTCTCTTAAAAAACGTGGCGCGTCAAATATCAAATTTGTCTGCCTTGTATCTGCTCCAGAAGGTGTAAAAGCCCTTCAAGAAGCTCATCCAGATGTAGAAATCTTTACAGCAGCCTTGGATGAACGCTTGAACGAACACGGTTATATCGTTCCAGGTCTTGGGGATGCTGGGGACCGCTTGTTCGGTACGAAATAAAATCGAAAAGAAGAATGAATTGGAAAAGAATTTCCAGTCGTGAAAGGAGGTTGAATTTTTGTTTCTGTCTGATGAAAACAGAGCAAAAATTTGACCTTTTTTGACCAAGATATTATAATAGTCTTATCTTCAGTCATTTGACCAACAAAATTAAAACTCAAAAGGAGAAATGAATGATTCCTGTAGTTATTGAACAAACAAGTCGTGGAGAACGTTCCTACGATATTTACTCACGTCTTCTCAAAGACCGCATCATCATGCTGACAGGTCCAGTTGAAGACAATATGGCTAACTCTGTTATTGCCCAATTGCTTTTCTTGGATGCCCAAGACAGTACAAAAGATATTTACCTTTATGTCAATACACCTGGTGGTTCAGTTTCAGCTGGTTTGGCAATCGTTGATACCATGAACTTTATCAAGGCAGATGTCCAAACTATCGTTATGGGGATGGCTGCATCTATGGGGACGGTCATTGCATCAAGTGGAGCAAAAGGCAAACGTTTCATGCTTCCAAATGCAGAGTATATGATCCACCAACCAATGGGTGGTACAGGTGGTGGTACTCAACAAACCGATATGGCGATTGCTGCAGAACACTTGCTCAAAACTCGTAACATCTTGGAAAAAATCTTGGCTGAAAATTCAGGTCAGTCAATCGAAAAAGTCCATGCAGATGCAGAACGCGATAATTGGATGAGCGCCCAAGAAACACTTGAATATGGCTTTATTGATGAAATCATGGCCAACAATTCATTGAACTAATGATTAAAGAAGGCAAACTCGACTGAGTTTGCTTTTTTTGGTATAATAGGGGGAGATTTCTTAGAAAGAGGATTTATCATGTTTGAAAAAGTCAATCGATCTGGCTTGATTATCTATCTTTACTATAATCGTGATGCAAAAAAACTGCAGGATTATGGAGATATTACCTATCATTCCAAGAAACATCGTTACTTACAACTCTATGTTCCAACTCAAGAAATGGAGCAATTGGTCGGGCGCTTGGGCAAGGAAAAGTTTATAAAAAAAGTCAGAGTTTGTCATATCCAAGAGTTGGAAACACCCTTTGTGGGCAATCTTTATCGAAGGGAAAACGTTATCATCGAAAAAGTTCAAGAAAAGTGTTGACAATTTTCTGATAATTCGGTATATTCTTAACATGCTATTTAAGAATAAGGAGACAAAAAAGATGAAGAAAAAATTTGCCCTATCGTTTGTGGCGCTTGCAAGTGTAGCACTTCTTGCAGCCTGTGGAGAAGTGAAGTCTGGAGCGTCAAACGCTGCTGGTAACTCAGTAGATGAAAAGACAATCAAAATCGGATTTAACTTCGAGGAAACTGGTGCCGTAGCAGCTTACGGTACATCTGAACAAAAAGGTGCCCAATTGGCCGTTGATGAAATCAATGCAGCAGGTGGTATCGACGGAAAACAAATCGAAGTAGTCGATAAAGATAATAAGTCTGAAACAGCTGAGGCGGCTTCAGTAACAACTAACCTTGTAACTCAATCTAAAGTATCAGCAATCGTAGGACCTGCGACATCTGGTGCGACTGCAGCTGCGGTAGCGAACGCTACAAAAGCAGGTGTTCCATTGATTTCGCCAAGTGCGACTCAAGATGGATTGACTAAAGGTCAAGATTACCTCTTTATCGGAACTTTCCAAGATAGCTTCCAAGGAAAAATTATCTCAAACTATGTTTCTGAAAAATTGCAAGCTAAGAAAGTTGTTCTTTACACTGACAATGCCAGCGACTATGCTAAAGATATTGCCAAAGCCTTCCGTGAAGCTTACAAAGGTGAAATCGTTGCAGATGAAACTTTCGTAGCAGGTGACACAGACTTCCAAGCAGCCCTTACAAAAATGAAAGGGAAAGACTTTGATGCTATCATCGTTCCTGGTTACTACACTGAAGCTGGTAAAATTGTAAACCAAGCGCGTGGTATGGGAATTGACAAACCAATCGTTGGTGGTGATGGATTTAACGGTGAAGAGTTTGTACAACAAGCAACTGCTGAAAAAGCATCAAACATCTACTTTATCTCAGGTTTCTCAACTACTGTAGAAGTTTCAGCTAAAGCAAAAGCCTTCCTTGATGCTTATCGTGCTAAGTACAACGAAGAGCCTTCAACATTTGCAGCCTTGGCTTATGATTCAGTTCACCTTGTAGCAAACGCAGCAAAAGGTGCTAAAAACTCTGGTGAAATCAAGGATAACCTTGCTAAAACAAAAGATTTTGAAGGTGTAACTGGTCAAACAAGCTTTGATGCAGACCACAACACAGTCAAAACTGCTTACATGATGACCATGAACAATGGTAAGGTTGAAGCAGCAGAAGTTGTAAAACCATAATAGAAAAATGTTGAAATAGGGAATGAGCCTCTGACTCACTCCCTGTTTCGATGTTTAATACTCTTCAAAAATCAAATTCAAACTGCGTCAACGTCGCCTTGCCGTACTCAAGTACAGCCTGTGGCTAGTTTCCTAGTTTGCTCTTTGATTTTTATTGAGTATAAGAACTTATAAAAAGTGAGGGAAAACCCTCGAAATTATAAATAGAAAGAGTGAATCTTATGCTCCAACAACTAGTAAATGGTTTGATTCTAGGTAGTGTTTATGCGCTGTTAGCCCTAGGATATACCATGGTTTACGGAATTATCAAGCTCATCAACTTCGCCCACGGTGATATTTATATGATGGGAGCCTTTATCGGTTATTTCTTGATTAATTCTTTCCAAATGAATTTCTTTGTAGCTCTTATTGTAGCTATGTTAGCGACAGCCATTCTTGGTGTCGTGATTGAGTTCCTTGCTTACCGACCTTTGCGTCACTCTACTCGTATTGCTGTTTTGATTACGGCTATTGGGGTTTCTTTCCTATTGGAGTATGGGATGGTCTATCTGGTTGGTGCCAATACCCGTGCCTTCCCTCAAGCGATTCAAACAGTTCGCTATGATTTGGGACCAATCAGCTTAACAAATGTGCAGTTAATGATCTTGGCCATTTCCTTGATTTTGATGATTTTGTTACAAGTCATTGTCCAAAAAACAAAGATGGGGAAAGCCATGCGTGCTGTATCTGTAGATAGCGATGCGGCACAATTGATGGGGATCAATGTAAACCGTACTATCAGCTTTACCTTTGCTTTGGGTTCAGCTCTTGCTGGTGCAGCTGGTGTTCTGATTGCCCTCTATTATAACTCTCTTGAGCCTTTGATGGGGGTTACTCCAGGTCTTAAGTCTTTCGTTGCCGCAGTACTTGGTGGTATCGGGATTATTCCTGGTGCGGCTCTTGGTGGTTTTGTGATTGGTTTATTGGAAACTTTTGCGACAGCCTTTGGAATGTCAGACTTCCGTGATGCCATTGTTTATGGAATCCTGTTGTTGATCTTGATTGTCCGCCCAGCAGGTATTCTTGGTAAAAATGTGAAAGAGAAGGTGTAAACGATGAAGGAAAATTTAAAAGTTAATATTCTATGGTTACTCCTTTTATTAGCTGGCTATGGCTTGATTAGTGTACTGGTTTCAGTCGGAGTACTCAACCTATTCTATGTACAGATTTTACAACAAATTGGAATTAATATTATTTTGGCTGTTGGTCTCAACTTAATCGTTGGTTTTTCAGGACAATTTTCACTTGGGCATGCTGGTTTCATGGCGATTGGTGCCTATGCCGCTGCTATTATTGGATCTAAATCACCAACCTACGGTGCCTTCTTTGGAGCTATGCTGATAGGGGCTTTGCTTTCAGGAGCAGTTGCCTTGCTTGTCGGAATTCCAACCTTGCGCTTGAAGGGGGATTACCTTGCGGTGGCGACTCTAGGTGTTTCTGAAATTATCCGTATCTTTATCATCAATGGCGGAAGCCTTACAAATGGTGCGGCAGGTATCTTGGGAATTCCTAACTTTACAACTTGGCAAATGGTTTACTTCTTTGTCGTGATTACAACTATTGCAACCTTGAACTTCTTGCGTAGTCCAATTGGTCGTTCAACCCTTTCTGTTCGTGAGGATGAAATCGCTGCTGAGTCAGTTGGGGTTAATACGACTAAAATTAAAATCATCGCCTTTGTCTTTGGTGCCATTACTGCAAGTATTGCAGGGTCACTTCAGGCAGGATTTATCGGTTCAGTTGTACCGAAAGATTACACTTTCATCAACTCAATCAATGTTTTGATTATTGTTGTATTTGGTGGACTTGGTTCCATTACAGGTGCAATCGTTTCAGCTATTGTTCTGGGAATTTTGAATATGCTTCTCCAAGATGTTGCTAGCGTGCGTATGATTATCTACGCTTTGGCTTTGGTATTGGTAATGATTTTCAGACCAGGCGGACTTCTTGGAACATGGGAATTGAGCCTATCACGTTTCTTTAAAAAATCTAAGAAGGAGGAACAAAACTAATGGCATTACTTGAAGTAAAACAGTTAACCAAACATTTTGGCGGTCTAACAGCTGTTGGAGATGTGACTCTTGAATTGAACGAAGGGGAATTGGTTGGACTAATCGGTCCAAACGGAGCTGGGAAAACCACCCTTTTCAACCTCTTGACGGGTGTTTATGAACCAAGTGAGGGAACAGTAACCCTAGATGGTCACCTTTTGAATGGAAAGTCACCTTATAAGATTGCTTCTTTGGGACTTGGACGTACATTCCAAAATATCCGTCTCTTTAAAGATTTAACGGTTTTGGATAATGTTTTGATTGCCTTTGGCAACCATCACAAACAACATGTTTTTGCTAGTTTCTTACGCCTACCAGCTTTTTACAAGAGTGAAAAAGAATTAAAGGCTAAAGCCTTGGAATTGCTGAAAATTTTTGATTTAGATGGTGATGCAGAGACTCTTGCTAAAAATCTTGCCTACGGCCAACAACGTCGTTTGGAAATTGTTCGTGCTCTCGCTACGGAACCTAAAATTCTCTTTTTGGATGAACCAGCCGCAGGTATGAACCCGCAGGAAACAGCCGAATTGACTGAGTTAATTCGTCGCATCAAAGATGAATTTAAGATTACAATCATGCTGATTGAACACGATATGAATCTGGTCATGGAAGTAACAGAACGTATCTACGTACTTGAGTATGGCCGTTTGATTGCACAAGGAACTCCTGACGAAATTAAGACCAATAAACGCGTTATCGAAGCTTATCTAGGAGGTGAAGCCTAATGTCTATGTTAAAAGTTGATAATCTTTCTGTGCATTACGGCATGATCCAAGCAGTCCGTGATGTAAGCTTTGAAGTGAATGAAGGAGAAGTTGTTTCCCTTATCGGTGCCAATGGTGCTGGTAAAACAACCATTCTCCGTACCTTGTCTGGTTTGGTTAGACCGAGTTCAGGAAAGATTGAATTTTTAGGTCAAGAAATCCAAAAAATGCCAGCTCAGAAAATCGTAGCAGGTGGTCTTTCACAAGTACCAGAAGGACGCCACGTCTTTCCTGGCTTGACTGTTATGGAAAATCTAGAAATGGGAGCTTTCTTAAAGAAAAATCGTGAAGAAAATCAAGCTAATTTGAAGAAAGTTTTCTCACGCTTCCCACGTCTTGAAGAACGGAAGAACCAAGATGCAGCTACTCTTTCAGGGGGAGAACAGCAAATGCTTGCCATGGGACGCGCCCTCATGTCAACACCAAAACTTCTTCTTTTAGATGAACCATCAATGGGACTTGCCCCAATCTTTATCCAAGAGATTTTTGATATCATTCAAGACATCCAGAAACAAGGAACAACCGTCCTCTTGATTGAACAAAATGCCAATAAAGCACTCGCAATCTCTGACCGAGGCTATGTATTGGAAACAGGGAAAATCGTTCTATCAGGAACAGGAAAAGAACTCGCTTCATCAGAAGAAGTCAGAAAAGCATATCTGGGTGGTTAAAAAGGTCCGGGGGACCTTTTTAGTCGGCAGATGGAGATTGCGTAAGCAATCTTTGCATAGTCTGGGAGACTAGTTTAGGTTGCAAATAAAGATTGCGAAGCAGTCATCAAATCCAGGGGACGTTTCAATCGTTATATGAAGATGGTCAAACAATCATCATATAACAAGGAATTACTTTTCTAATCATCAGATGATAAAATGTTCTGGAGCTCCAACTTAGGAGCTTTTTCGTTTATATTTGAATTTTGGAAATAAATGAAATGGTGTCTCAATTTTACTTAGATGATTTCGTGTTTGAATTGACATTTGTTTTTGTTCATATTATAATATGGATAATTAAAAATTGAACAGGAGGACTAAGAAATGGTAACAGAAAAACAATTTAAACTTTTGCGTTTTATGTTGATACATAAAGAAAAGACCTTCACTCAGAGGCAGTTAGCTGAAAAGCTAGATCTATCTTTAGGTACAGTTAATGCATTGGTGAAAAAATTGAAAGAAGAGAAGTGGATTGATGAGGAGCATCACTTAACTGAACTAGGCCAGAAAGTTTTAGACCCCTATCGAGTAGAAAATGCTATTATAATGGCTGCTGGCATGAGTAGTCGTTTTGCTCCCTTATCTTATGAAATTCCAAAAGGATTGCTTCAAGTTAAGGGTGAACGCTTGATTGAGAGGGAAATTAGACAACTGCAAGAAGCAGGAATAGAGGATATCACCGTTATTGTAGGCTATCTACAAGAAAAAATGTTCTATCTTGCTGAGAAATTTGGTGTAAAAATTGTAGTGAACAATGATTACTACAAATATAATAACTGTTCGTCTCTTATGTTGGTTAAAGATCAACTTTCCAACACTTATATTTGTTCATCGGATAATTATTTTGTGGAAAATCCCTTTGAGCAATATATTTATAGAGGTTACTACTCGACTATATTTGCAGAAGGTCAAACGGACGAATATTGTGCTATAGAGGACTCTAATCACACAATCACTGATATCAAGATTGGTGGGGAAAATTCTTGGGCCATGGTGGGGCACGTGTATTTTGACCGTGCATTTAGCGAGAAATTCAAAGAAATATTAGAAACCGAGTTTCAGCACGAACCTTATCGGGAACAGCTTTGGGAGGATTACTATAGTCGCCATGTCAAGGAACTCCTTTTAGAAGCTCGTCACTATTCATCGGATATTGTTAAAGAGTTTGATTCACTAGATGAACTACGTCAATTTGATGAACGTTATTTGATAAATGCAGACTCAGCTATTATTGATAATATCTGTAAGACACTAAAGTGTGTGGCATCAGATATTGTCAATATCAAGCCTTTAAAAGATGGGTTAACCAACACTTCATTTTCATTTGACTGTATAGGGAAAAAATATGTTTACCGTCATCCGGGCAGGGGAACTGAAAATTATATTGATCGAGCTAGTGAAGCAGTTTCTATGGAAATTGCCGCAAAATTAGAGATTGACCGTACCTTTGTAGCTATGAACAAGTATGAGGGCTGGAAAATTTCAGAATTTATTCCCAATGCTAAGCAACTTGATTATGAAAATTGGGATGATGTGACAAAAGCAATGGACCTCTTGAGATGCTTGCACCAATCTGGAGAAAAAACGGGACATTCCTTTGATCAATTTGAGGGAATTAATGATTTTAGAGAAAAATTGAAAGCTAGAAATCGATTTGAGTTTGATGGTCTCGAGGAATTGGATGAAACTGTTTCAATTCTCAAAAACTATTTACAGAATGATCCGAAACAGGTTGTTCTTTGTCATGGTGATTCCTATAGTCCCAATTTTTTGTTGAATGAAGCAGGTGAAATGAGCTTGATTGATTGGGAATATTCTGGAATGGGAGAGCCGGCAGGAGATTTGGGAACTTTTATCGCTTGTTCCAACTACACTGTAGAGGACGCAGAAAAAGTACTTGAAATTTATCTACAAGAAGTACCAGATAAGAAAACCAAACGTCACTACTTAGCTTATGTAGCAGTGACCTCATATTATTGGTTCTTATGGGCTTTGTTCCAGGAGAGTGTCGGAAAACCAGTTGGTGAGTTTCTCTACATCTGGTATCGTTATACTAAACAATATGGACAACTGGCCCTTGATTTGTATAGGGAGGAAAACTAAGATGAAAACTACATCCGAAATTGAAGAATTAGTAGCAACTGAAACAAAGAGAAGATTGGAAGAAATGGAGTCACCAAACTACGAGTTTGTTCAACCATTTCTAAAAAGTGATTTCATTTTAATCATCTTCTTTGTCCTAATCAACCTTGTTTTGATTATCTTAGCAATGACGGGAGGAATTCAATAACATGTCTCAAATGAATGACTATATCCAACAAGAAACCATAACAGGAATTGTCCCCATGACCAATAAGGATCGTCAGTATTCTTTTTGGGATCTCTTTCTATCGACAAGTGGTTTTGCCATCGCAACTTGGTGTTATACCCAAGGGGCTTATGTAGCTCAATATTTGACCTTTAATCAAATGTTGATTAATATTTTCAGCTTTAACATTATCTGGGTCTTTATTGAATGTCTTCCTATTTTGTTTGCCGTTAAATATGGAATTGATTTATGGATTTGGTTGAGAGCTGTTCTAGGAAAAAGAGGTGTAGCCCTGTTATCAACCATTATTAGCTTGGCTAACTTTGGCTGGTATGCTGTTGCGGCCAATCTTTTTGCCAGTTCTATGATCCATTTGGCAAACAATTTTGGTCTTGGTTTAGAAAAGGGAGTATGGGCGCCTATTCTCGGTACCCTCTGTGTTCTTCTCGGTACTCTCATAGCTCTTGGAGGTCCAGAAGTGATTAAATGGACCAATCGTTTCTTGGTTATCGCCTTGTTGATTGTCGGTCTGATTATCGTTGGAATCTGCTTTGTCGCCGTTCCCATAACTGATATTATGAATATTCAACCAGCCACCCAAGGAGATTTGACACCATTAGAACGCTTCATGCTCTCCGGGGAAGGAAATGTTGCCTTTGCTTTCTCTTGGTCTACACAGGCATTGGTTTTACCACGTTTAGCAAAATCAGAACGCAGTGGTTATTGGGCTACAGCCTTATCATACGGAGTTGTGGCTCCATTCTTCGTTGCGACTGGTGGAGTTATGGCTCTAGCCATGTTTGTCAAAACAGGTGTTTATGAAAGTGATCCAACAACAATGCTATCAACTCTAAGCACTCCAGCCTTTGCACTCCTAAGTCTACTACTAGTAGCCTTTGCCAATATTGGAACCCAAGGGACAGGATCATACGTGAACTGTATGATTGTAAAAAGTGGGATGCCTAAAGTAAGTTATAAGCTAATGGTTTGGATTGCCATGATTTACGTGAGTCTACTCACCATCTGGGGAGGAGTGGAAGAGTATTTCGGATCCTTCATCTCCCTAGCTGCTTATATTCAGGGGCCAATTATTGGTATGATTGTTGTCGATTACTTTATCTTAAGAAAACGAAAACTCGACTTGCGTTCAGCCTATTTCCTTGAAGGTCATGACGCTTACGAGTTTACTAAGGGATTTAACTTGGTTGGCTTGTCTTGTGTATTTATCTCTTTATTGGTAGCAGTACTATTTGTTTACAACCCTGTAACAGCACAAATTCAAAGTCCAATTTTCTTAGTCACAACGGGTAGTGGTTTTACGGCGATATTCGGAGGCCTATTATACTGGCTAGCTAGTCTTACCCCATTGAGACGTTATATGATAAAAGATCGAGACACTGTTACGATTTAAGAAGAGAGGGGACTAAGGTTCCCTCTTAATTTATACTGGCATTTTATGAAAACTTCTCTGATTATTCAAAATTTTGAAAAAGAAATGTAAGCGTTTGATAGATTTACAAAAAGATTGTATAATAGGGATAAGAATAGAAAAGGAGAAGTCTCATGGCAGTTAAAGATTTTATGACCCGTAAGGTAGTTTATATTAGTCCAGATACAACTGTATCTCATGCAGCAGATTTAATGAGAGAGCAAGGATTGCATCGCTTGCCTGTTATCGAAAATGATCAATTGGTTGGTTTGGTAACTGAAGGAACCATTGCGCAAGCTAGTCCATCAAAAGCAACCAGTCTTTCTATCTATGAGATGAATTATCTTCTAAATAAGACCAAAGTAAAAGATGTCATGATTCGAGATGTTGTTACTGTTTCAGGTTATGCTAGTCTAGAAGATGCAACTTATCTGATGCTGAAAAACAAGATTGGTATTCTTCCTGTTGTTGATAACCATCAAGTCTATGGTGTTATTACTGACCGTGACGTTTTCCAAGCCTTTCTTGAAATTGCTGGCTATGGTGAAGAAGGAATTCGTGTGCGCTTTGTTACTGAAGATGAAGTCGGTGTTCTCGGAAAGATTGTTTCTTTGATTGTAGAAGAAAATTTGAATATCTCCCATACAGTCAATATTCCACGAAAAGATGGCAAGGTGATTATCGAAGTACAAATCGATGGCTCAATTGATTTACCAGCCTTGAAAGAAAAATTTGAATCAGAGAATATTCAAGTAGAAGAAATTACTCGAACTTCAGCAAAAGTCTTGTAAGAAGGGAAGCCGAAAGGCTTCTTTTTGCGTGCAATAAGGGATTAGAGCAAAAAATGGAAAGAAATGATAGATTATGGTATAATAAAACGATATAAAAAAGGAGTATTTATGGACATTTCAGAAATTCGTCAGAAAATTGACGCAAATCGTGAAAAATTAGCTTCTTTCAGGGGGTCTCTTTGACCTCGAGGGTCTAGAGGAAGAGATTGCCATCTTGGAAAACAAGATGACAGAACCTGATTTTTGGAACGATAATATCGCGGCCCAAAAAACGTCGCAAGAATTAAATGAATTAAAAAACACCTACAACACATTCCACAAAATGGAAGAGTTGCAGGATGAAGTTGAAATTTTATTAGACTTTTTAGCTGAAGATGAGTCAGTGCATGAAGAATTGGTTGCACAGTTATCAGAACTCGATAAAATGATGACTAGCTATGAGATGACCCTTCTCTTGTCAGAACCTTATGACCATAATAATGCGATTTTGGAAATCCATCCAGGATCAGGTGGTACTGAAGCTCAGGACTGGGGTGATATGTTACTTCGTATGTACACTCGCTATGGAAATGCCAAAGGATTTAAAGTAGAAGTTTTGGATTACCAAGCAGGAGATGAAGCTGGTATTAAGTCAGTAACCCTATCATTTGAAGGGCCTAATGCCTATGGCCTTCTCAAGTCAGAAATGGGTGTTCACCGTTTGGTGCGAATTTCACCATTTGACTCTGCTAAACGTCGCCATACCTCTTTCACATCGGTGGAAGTAATGCCAGAATTGGATGATACCATTGAAGTGGAAATCCGTGAAGATGATATCAAGATGGATACTTTCCGTTCAGGTGGTGCTGGTGGACAAAACGTCAATAAGGTTTCAACAGGTGTGCGTTTGACACACATTCCTACGGGAACTGTGGTCCAATCAACAGTGGATCGTACCCAATATGGAAATAGAGATCGTGCCATGAAGATGTTGCAGGCTAAGCTCTATCAAATGGAGCAAGAAAAGAAAGCTGCGGAAGTTGATTCCCTCAAGGGTGAGAAAAAGGAAATCACATGGGGAAGCCAAATCCGTTCATATGTTTTCACGCCATATACTATGGTAAAAGATCACCGAACTAGCTTTGAAGTTGCACAAGTAGATAAGGTTATGGATGGAGACCTAGATGGTTTTATTGATGCCTATCTCAAGTGGCGAATTAGCTAAGATAGAAAGGAACTCACATGTCAATTATTGAAATGAGAGATGTCGTCAAAAAATACGACAACGGAACGACTGCCCTACGTGGTGTTTCGGTAAGCGTTCAACCAGGGGAATTTGTTTACATCGTAGGACCTTCAGGAGCAGGAAAGTCAACATTTATTAGAGCTTTGTACCGAGAAGTCAAAATCGAAAAAGGAAGCTTAACAGTAGCAGATTTTAATCTAGTTAAAATCAAGAAGAAAGATATTCCGCTTCTACGTCGTAGTGTTGGGGTGGTCTTCCAAGACTATAAACTCTTGCCAAAGAAAACCGTCTATGAAAATATTGCCTATGCAATGGAAGTTATTGGTGAGAGTCGCCGTAATATCAAAAAACGTGTTATGGAAGTTTTAGACTTGGTTGGATTGAAGCATAAGGTTCGTTCTTTTCCAAATGAACTTTCGGGGGGAGAACAACAACGGATTGCGATTGCACGTGCTATTGTAAACAATCCCAAAGTATTGATTGCGGACGAACCAACAGGAAACTTGGACCCGGATAATTCATGGGAGATCATGAATTTGTTGGAACGCATCAATCTCCAAGGTACAACTGTCTTGATGGCTACCCACAACAGTCAGATTGTAAATACCTTGCGCCACCGTGTCATTGCCATTGAAAATGGCCGTGTCGTTCGTGACGAAGCTAAAGGAGAATATGGATACGATGATTAGTAGATTTTTTCGTCATTTATTTGAATCATTAAAAAGTTTGAAACGAAATGGCTGGATGACAGTTGCTGCTGTTAGTTCGGTTATGATTACTTTGACACTTGTTGCCTTGTTTGCATCTGTTATTTTTAACACGGCAAAATTGGCTACCGATATTGAAAACAATGTCCGAGTGATGGTTTACATTCGTAAGGATGTAGCCGACAATAGTGAGACTATTGTAAAAGAAGGTCAAACAGTAACCAATAATGATTACCATAAGGTATATGATGCTTTGAAAGCTATGCCCACTGTTAAAAGTGTTACCTTCTCAAGTAAAGAAGAGCAGTACCAGAAATTAACTGAAACGATGGGCGATGATTGGAAAGTTTTTGAAGGGGATGCCAATCCACTCTACGATGCTTACGTAGTAGATACAAATACCCCAAGTGATGTCCAAAAAGTAGCTGAAGAGGCTAAAAAAATTGAAGGTGTGTCAGAAGTTCAAGATGGCGGTGCAAATACCCAGCGTCTTTTCCAACTTGCTTCCTTCATTCGTGTTTGGGGATTAGTTATAGCTGGTCTGTTGATCTTTATAGCAGTGTTCTTAATTTCCAACACTATTCGTATTACAATCATTTCACGTAGTCGTGAAATTCAAATCATGCGTTTGGTGGGGGCTAAAAATGGTTATATCAGAGGTCCATTCTTATTAGAAGGTGCCTTTATCGGTTTGTTTGGTGCTGCAATCCCATCAGTTTTAGTTTTCTTTGTTTACAATATGGTTTATCAATCTGTAAATAAATCATTGATTGGGCAAAACTTGTCAATGATTACACCAGATATATTTATACCTCTCATGATTGCACTTCTTTTTGTTATCGGTATCTTTATTGGTTCAATTGGATCTGGTATATCAATGAGACGTTTCCTAAAGATTTAATACTATATTTCTTGAAATGCCAGAATAATAATGTAAATATAAAAGAGGAAGTGTAAAAACTTTCTCTTTTTTCTTTCTTTTTTTTATAAAAGCCTTTACAAAAAAAAATAAAGTGGTATAATTAATACATAGCTAAGTGCAAACGTTTTCGTAAAACGTTTGCCTAAATAAAAATAAAGGAGATTTGAATGATGAAAGATACATTCAAAAATGTCTTGTCTTTCGAGTTTTGGCAAAAATTCGGTAAGGCTTTGATGGTGGTTATCGCGGTTATGCCGGCTGCTGGTTTGATGATTTCAATCGGTAAGTCACTTGTGATGATTAACCCAACTTTTGCACCACTTGTCATCACAGGTGGGATTCTTGAGCAAATTGGTTGGGGGGTTATCGGTAACCTTCACATTTTGTTTGCCCTAGCAATTGGAGGAAGCTGGGCTAAAGAACGTGCTGGTGGTGCTTTCGCCGCTGGTCTTGCCTTCATCTTGATTAACCGTATCACTGGTACAATCTTTGGCGTATCAGGAGATATGTTGAAAAATCCAGAAGCTATGGTAACAACTCTCTTTGGTGGATCAATCAAAGTTGCTGATTACTTCATTAGCGTTATGGAAGCACCTGCCTTGAACATGGGTGTGTTCGTAGGGATCATCTCAGGTTTTGTAGGGGCAACTGCTTACAACAAATACTACAACTTCCGTAAACTTCCTGATGCACTTTCATTCTTCAACGGGAAACGTTTCGTACCATTTGTAGTTATTCTTCGTTCAGCAATCGCTGCAATTCTACTTGCTGCCTTTTGGCCAGTAGTTCAAACAGGTATCAATAGCTTTGGTATCTGGATTGCCAACTCACAAGAAACTGCTCCAATCCTTGCACCATTCTTGTATGGTACTTTGGAACGTTTGCTCTTGCCATTTGGTCTCCACCACATGTTGACAATCCCAATGAACTACACAGCTCTTGGTGGTACTTATGAGATTTTGACGGGTGCAGCTAAAGGTACTCAAGTATTTGGTCAAGACCCACTATGGCTTGCATGGGTAACAGACCTTGTTAACCTTAAAGGTACAGATGCAAGTCACTACCAACAATTGTTAGATACTGTTCACCCAGCTCGTTTCAAAGTTGGACAAATGATCGGTTCATTCGGTATCTTGATGGGTGTGATTGTGGCTATCTACCGTAATGTTGATGCTGATAAGAAACACAAATACAAAGGTATGATGATTGCAACTGCTCTTGCAACATTCTTGACAGGGGTTACTGAACCAATCGAATACATGTTTATGTTCGTCGCAACACCTATGTATCTTGTTTACTCACTTGTTCAAGGTGCGGCCTTCGCTATGGCTGACGTCGTGAACCTACGTATGCACTCATTCGGTTCAATCGAGTTCTTGACTCGTACACCTATTGCGATTAGCGCTGGTATCGGTATGGATATTGTTAACTTTATCTGGGTAACTGTTCTCTTTGCCGTAATCATGTACTTTATCGCAAACTTCATGATTCAAAAATTCAACTACGCAACTCCAGGGCGTAACGGAAACTACGAAACTGCTGAAGGTTCAGAAGAAGCTAGCAGCGAAGTGAAAGTTGCAGCAGGTTCTCAAGCTGTAAACATTATTAACCTTCTTGGTGGACGTGCAAACATCGTTGATGTTGACGCATGTATGACTCGTCTTCGTGTAACTGTTAAAGATGCTGATAAAGTAGGAAATGCAGAGCAATGGAAAGCAGAAGGAGCTATGGGTCTTGTCATGAAAGGACAAGGGGTTCAAGCTATCTACGGTCCAAAAGCAGACGTATTGAAATCTGATATCCAAGATATCCTTGATTCAGGTGAAATTATTCCTGAAACTCTTCCAAGTCAAATGACAGAAGCGCAACAAAACACTGTTCACTTCAAAGGTCTTACTGAGGAAGTTTACTCAGTAGCAGACGGTCAAGTTGTTGCCTTGGAACAAGTGAAAGATCCAGTATTTGCTCAAAAAATGATGGGTGACGGATTTGCTGTAGAACCTGCAAATGGAAACATTGTATCTCCAGTTTCAGGTACTGTATCAAGCATCTTCCCTACAAAACATGCTCTTGGTCTTGTGACTGAATCAGGTCTTGAAGTATTGGTTCACATTGGTTTGGACACAGTAAGTCTTGAAGGAAAACCATTTACTGTTCATGTAGCTGAAGGACAAAAAGTTGTAGCAGGTGATCTTCTTGTCACAGCTGACTTGGATGCTATCCGTGCAGCAGATCGTGAAACTTCAACAGTGGTTGTCTTCACAAATGCTGAAGCTATTAAATCAGTTAAATTAGAAAAAACAGGTTCTCTTGCAGCTAAAACAGCAGTTGCTAAAGTAGAATTGTAATACACTTGAGGTTGGAAGCTGTTTTCCAACCTCTTGTTTTAGGAGAAAAGCATGAAATTTTTAACACTCAATACTCATAGCTGGATGGAAAAAGAAGCTGAGGAAAAATTCCAGCTCTTGCTTGAAGATATTCTTGATAAAGATTATGATTTGATTTGTTTCCAAGAAATCAATCAGGAGATCACTTCACCAGAGGTCGAGGTTAATGACCTTTATCAAGCTTTGCCAGCAGCTGAGCCTATTCACCAAGACCATTATGTTAGACTTTTGGTTGAAAAGTTATCAGAGCAAGGAAAAGATTACTACTGGACTTGGGCCTATAACCATATCGGTTATGACCGCTACCATGAAGGTGTGGCTATCTTGTCTAAAACACCTATTGAAGCAAGAGAAATTTTGGTTTCAGATGTGGATGATCCAACAGATTATCATACTCGTCGTGTTGCCTTGGCTGAAACTGTAGTTGATGGTAACGAGCTTGCAGTTGCAAGTGTCCACCTTTCTTGGTGGGATAAAGGGTTCCAAGAAGAATGGGCACGATTTGAAACTGCCTTGAAAGAATTGAACAGGCCACTTTTGCTTGCTGGAGATTTCAACAACCCAGCTGGTCAGGAAGGTTACCAAGCTATTTTAGCTAGTCCATTAGGCTTACAAGACGCATTTGAAGTTGCTCAAGAGAAAAGTGGTAGCTATACTGTTCCACCAGAAATTGATGGCTGGAAGGGGAACACAGAACCCCTTCGAATCGACTATGTTTTTACTACCAAAGAGTTAGCGGTGGGAAATTTACATGTCGTATTTGATGGTAACAAGAGTCCACAAGTTAGTGATCACTATGGCTTGAATGCTATTTTAAACTGGAAATAAGGACTGAAAAGAGGTTGGAATTATAACATTCCAGCCTTTTTCTGACTAGAAAAGCTACTGGAAATAGCCTAAATAAGTGAGACTACTGTAATGGAATAAAATATGGTATAATTGATAAGATAGATAGAATCGAGGATATTATGTCATTTACGAAATTTCAATTTAAAAACTATATTAGAGAAGCCTTGGAGGAGTTGAAATTTACAACTCCAACAGAGGTGCAAGATAAGTTGATTCCTATTGTTTTGGCCGGTCGTGACCTAGTCGGTGAATCAAAAACAGGTTCAGGTAAGACTCATACATTCTTGTTACCGATTTTCCAGCAACTAGATGAAGCTGGTGATAGTGTACAGGCAGTGATTACGGCACCGAGCCGTGAGTTGGCTACTCAGATTTACCAAGCAGCTCGTCAGATTGCAGCCCACTCAGAGGTGGAAGTTCGTGTGGTTAATTACGTGGGTGGTACAGATAAGGCTCGCCAGATTGACAAATTGGCAAGCAACCAACCTCATATTGTTATCGGTACGCCAGGCCGTATCTATGACTTGGTTAAATCTGGTGGTTTAGTTATTCATAAGGCTAAGACCTTTGTGGTCGATGAGGCTGATATGACCTTGGATATGGGATTCTTGGAAACTGTTGATAAGATTGCTGGTAGCCTTCCAAAAGACCTACAGTTCATGGTCTTCTCAGCTACTATTCCACAAAAACTGCAACCATTCTTGAAAAAATACTTATCAAATCCTGTTATGGAGAAAATCAGGACCAAAACGGTTATTTCTGATACTATTGATAATTGGTTGATTTCGACCAAGGGCCGAGATAAGAATGCTCAAATTTACCAGTTGACTCAGTTGATGCAACCGTATTTGGCAATGATTTTTGTTAACACTAAAACGCGTGCTGATGAATTGCATTCATATCTGACTGCTCAAGGCTTGAAGGTGGCAAAAATCCATGGGGATATTGCCCCTCGTGAACGCAAGAGAATCATGAATCAGGTAAAAAATCTAGATTTTGAGTATATTGTCGCAACAGATTTGGCAGCGCGTGGAATTGACATTGAAGGTGTTAGTCATGTCATCAATGATGCCATTCCGCAAGATTTATCTTTCTTTGTGCACCGTGTTGGTCGTACTGGAAGAAATGGCCTACCAGGTACAGCTATTACCCTTTATCAGCCAAGTGATGACTCGGATATCCGTGAGTTGGAGAAGTTGGGAATCAAGTTTACTCCTAAGATGGTCAAAGACGGGGAATTTCAAGATACTTATGACCGTGATCGTCGTGCCAACCGTGAGAAAAAACAAGATAAACTTGATATCGAAATGATCGGTTTGGTTAAAAAGAAAAAGAAAAAAGTCAAACCAGGTTATAAGAAGAAAATTCAATGGGCGGTTGATGAAAAGCGCCGCAAAACCAAGCGCGCTGAAAATCGTGCTCGCGGTCGTGCAGCGCGTAAAGCAAAACGCCAAACATTTTAATAGTAATTGTTGGAGTACTGAGCTCCAACTTTTTTTATTTATGAGAACGAACTATCTAAACAGAAACACTACATTAAAGACTGTAAATTGCGTTAAAAAATGGTATAATGATAAAGTTATATAGTCCCGATAAGATGGTAGAAATTTCTATTTTTTTGTTTCGAGTCGTAACTCGCAAAGAATGACGGCTCTAAAGTAGTCGCTCGTCATTTTACGGTTGCCGCTATAAGGCGGTCACCCTATGCGCCTTACTAGCTT